>NZ_JAAOTI010000001.1:0-577764 GCF_011297315.1 Catellatospora chokoriensis | reverse complement strand
CCAGCCGCATCAACTCGCCGGAGAAGCGGCGCGCCTCCTCGGCGGCCCAGCGGAACGTCGACACGGCACGGCCCAGCTCGGCCCTGGCCCACATGAGGGGCTTGCCGTTCTCGGCGCTGATCAGCGCCGCGACCTCCGCGCCCCGCTCGGCCAGCCGCCTGCTGACGTGGTCGAGGGCCGCGGCGCGGGCGGCGGCGGGCAGCCGGGCGGCTTCACCGGCCACCTCCGCGGCGGCCGCTACCGCGATTTCGACCTGCTCAGGCGTAGCGTTGGCGGTCTGACCGACCACGCGCCCGTCGTAGGGATTGCGAACGACAACGAGATCATCACTGGTCTCCGGAGAACCGGCGATCCAGAATGCGGTCTGATCGGTCATACGAGCACCCCTACTGTTCGGAAGTGTTGTTCAGGAGCAGCAGCGCGGGCGCTTCCACGTGCTTGATGAACTCGCGCATCCAGTGCGCGGCGACGACCCCGTCGATCGCGCGGTGATCCGCCGACAGGACGACCCGCATCCGGGTCGCCACCGTCAGGGTGCCTTCATGCACGTGCGGTTCGGGCCGTCCCATGCCGACGGCGAGGATCGCCGACTGCGGCGGGTTGATGATGGCCGCGAACTCCTCGACGCCGTGCATGCCGAGGTTCGTGACGCTGAAGGTGCCGCCTTCGACGTCGTCCTGGCGCAGCCGGCCTCGGTTCGCCGCGTCGACGTGCTCCGTGACGGTCTGGGCGACCTGGCTCACCGTCATGGCGTCGACGTTGCGCAGCACCGGCGTGACCAGGCCCCTGGTCGAGGCGACGGCCACGGCGATGTCGACGGTGGAGTAGCGGTGCAGCGCGTCCTCGGTCCAGATGACGTTCATGTCGGGCACAAGTGTGTGTGCCCGGGCGGCGGCCTTGATGACGAGGTCGTTCACCGACACCTTGCGCGGCAGGGCTGAGTTGATCTCTGCGCGTACAGCGAGGAGCCGGTCGATGGAGCAGGTGCCCCGCAGGTAGAAGTGCGGCGTCGACTGCTTGCTGCCGGTCAGCCGTGCCGCCACCGCGCGGCGGATGCGCGTGTGCGCGACGGCCTCGAACGCTGCGACCGGGTGCGGCCGGTCGACCTCGCTCTGAGGTGCCGGGCCCGTGGTGCGCTGAGGTGTCGGGCCCGCTGTCGTCGGCTGCGCCGCCGACTTGCGCCGGGCCGCGATGTGGGTCTCGACGTCGCGTCGGACTATGCGGCCACCGGGGCCGGTGCCGACGATGCCGTCGGAGGTCAGGCCGGCACGGGACAGCAGCGCCCGAGACAGTGGACTGACCAGAGTGCGCTCGTGAACAGGCGAGCTCGCGGGCGATGACGCGCCCGGCTCGCTCGGGGCGGGGTCCGGCTCCGGCGCAGCTGCGGCAACCCCGAGCGCCTGGAGCATCCGGTGGTGGTCGAGTCCCGACTCGTCCCGGCTGCCGAGCAGCGCGATCGGAGCGCCGACGTCGATGCTCTCACCGGGTGCCACCAGGACCTTGAGCAGCACGGTGTCGTCGTCCACCACCACCTCGAGGACCGCTTTGTCGGTCTCCACCAGCGCGACCGGGTCCCCGGCCGCGAGGTCGGCGTTCTCCGCGGCCAGCCACTCGCAGAGGACCACCTCGGCGGCCTCGGCTGCGATCTTGGGCATCAGGAGCAGGCTTGCCATGGCTGTCGGTCTCCTGTCTCAGCGGGCCGCGATGTCGCGGAGCGCGGTGATGACGTCTTCGGTCGTGGCGATGGCCGCCCGCTCGAGGACCTTGCTGATGCTCGGTGAGGTTTCGCCGCCGGTCACCCGCAGCACCGGCGAGTCGAGGTGGTCGAAGAGCCGGCGCTGGATCTCGTCCGACAGCCATCCGCCGTACGAGGTGCCGGCGGCGCCCTGCTCCACGATCAGCACGTTGTTGGTCTTCTGGATGCTGGCTTCGATGGTCGGCCAGTCCAGGCTGGCCCGGTCCAGCCACCGCAGGTCGATGACGTCGGCGCTCAGGTCGGGTACGGCGTCGAGGGCGTCCAGGCACCGCTGCACCATCGACAGGTAGCTGATGACGGTGAGGTCCGTTCCCGTCCGGCGCAGGGCGGCCCGGCCGACGGGCAGCAGGTAGTCGAGGTCGTCGACGGGGGCGGTGCCCTTGCTCGGGTAGAGGTCGACGTGCTCCAGCACGACGACCGGGTCGTCGCAGGCAAGGGCGGTGTTCATCAGCCCGACGTAGTCGTAGGGCGTCGACGGGGCGACGACCCTGAGCCCGGGAGCGGTCGTCAGGATGCCGGCCGGATCCATGGAGTGCTGCGATCCGTACCCGGTGCCTGCGGCGAGCTTGCTGCGGAGCACGAACGGGACGGCGCGCCGGCCGCCGAACATGTGGCGGGCCTTGGCGACCTGGTTGAACAGCTGGTCGGCGGCGACCCACATGAAGTCGGCGTACATGAACTCGACCACCGGCCGGTACCGTCCGTCGATCGCGACGCCGCCGGCCAGGCCGGCGAAGGCGTTCTCGCTGATCGGGGTGCCGAGGACCCGGTCGGGGAAGAGTTCGAGGGGGCGTTTGGTGGCCCCGTTGGTGCCGCCCTTGAGCCTGTCGACGTCCTCGCCCATGACGACGATCCTGGGGTCGAGTTCCATCCGGCGGGCCATGACGGCGCTGACCGCGTCGATGAAGCGGACGTCGGCCTGGGTCCCGGGGTGCTCGTCCGGTTCGACGTAGCGGCTTCCGGTGAGTTCGGTGAGATCGCCGCGGACGCCGACGTCGACGAAACCGGGGTCCGGCCAGCGGTCGGCTCTGATCCGCCGCTTGCCGGGCTGCCCGGGGTCCGGTTCCAGGAACCCGTCGCTGATCTCGCGCAGCGCCTGTTCGACCTCACGTCGGGCCTGGTCGATGGCGTCTTCTGCGGCCAGGCCGCGCCGGAGCACCTCGCGGGTGAGCAGTGCCAGCGGGTCGCGTTCACGCCACCGCCGCTCCTCGTCCTTGTCGCGGTAGCCGAAGGCGCTGCCGGGGAAGGGCCCGTTCTGGTGGAAGAACCGGTAGACGTCGGCCTCCACGATCGTCGGGCCGCGGCCCGCGCGCATGTGGGCGACGGCCTGCTCCATGGCCAGGTGCACCGCGAGCGGATCCATCCCGTCGACCCGCCAACTCGCGATGTTGAAGGCGAGCCCGCGGGCGGACAGCCGGGTCTCCGCGGTGGCCGCGCTGACCGGTGTCGCGACGGCGTACTGGTTGTTCTCGATGAAGAAGCACACCGGTAGCCGCCAGGCCGCGGCGAGGTTCATGGTCTCCAGCACCGACCCGATGTTGACCGCGCCGTCGCCGAAGTAGGTGACCGACACCGCGTCGGTCCCGGCTGACTTCGCCGACCAGGCGAAGCCCGCGGCCTGCGGGACGCCGCCGCCGACGATCGCGTTGGTGCCCATGGCCCCGGCTTCGAACCACTGCAGGTGCATCGAGCCGCCTCGGCCGGCGCAGTAGCCGTCGGCGAGGCCACAGATCTCGGCCAGGGTCCGGGCCAGCACCGTGCGCACCTCGTCGGTGAGTTCGGGCAGCGAGCCGGGGGTGGCGGCGGTGACGTGGCCGAATGCCTTGGCCAGGAACTGGTGGTGGCCGCGGTGGGAGCCGTTGATGAAGTCGTCGCTGCGCAGGGCGAGGACGGATCCGGCGGCGCCGCCCTCCTGGCCGATGCTGGAGTGCGCGGGGCCGTGCACGAGGCCCTCGGCCGCCAGTTCCAGCACGTGCTCTTCGAAGGATCGGATCCACTGGGTCTGGCTCAGCATCGCCAGCAGCAGGTCGGGGTCGGCGTCGTCCCAGTCCTGGCGACCCGCCACGAGCTCCACCCAGGGGGACTGTGCTGCCAAGGGATGGGTTGCGGGCATGGGGTTGTCTCCTCCGTTGACGATTCGGCGATGCCCGACCTTGCCATACGGTGCCGACTTTGTGAAGACGATTGGATCCATTTCCTCGTCTCGTGTGCCATGATTACCCGCGATCTCGCGGGATAGGCCCTCGTTCTGGATCCATTCGAAGGAGCAAGCGCGTGCGCAACGACCTCGGCCCGCTGCCCGGTGTCACCGGGCTCGACCACATCGGCTTCACCGTCCCCGATCTCGACCAGGCGCACGCCTTCCTGGTGGACGTGCTCGGCTGCACGCCGATGTACGACCTGGGCCCCTTCGCCGACCGGGGTTCCTGGATGAGCCGGCACCTCAACGTCGCCGACGACACGGTGATGCGGCGGCTGCGCTTCTTCCGGCTCGGGGCTGCGCCGGTCTTCGAGGTCTTCGAGTACGAGGCCGCCGCGCAGCGGACCGCGCCTCCCGCCAACAGCGACGTCGGGGGGCACCACGTCGCGCTGTACGTCGAGGACCTCGATGCGGCGGTCGAGCACCTGCGCCGCCACGGCGTCACCGTGCTGGGCGAGCCGACGAGCAGCTCGGGCCCGAGCCTGGGCCAGCGCTGGGTGTACTTCCTCGCGCCCTGGGGGATGCAGTTCGAGCTCGTGTCCTACCCCTCGGGCAAGGCGTTCGATCGGATCCATAGCTGATGAAATGTGGTCGCCTTTAGGTGCTTATCGGCACCACGTCTGTTACGAATTGGTAACGGCGTCTTCTCAATGGATCCAATGCGTGCCAGAGTCACGCCACCGTTCGACTCCAGTCACTCGGAGAGGCAGTCACCCCGATGCGCCGACACCGCTTGATCCTCGCCCTGCTCGTCCTGGTCACCGGCCACACCCTCGCCATCCCGCAAGCCGCGCAGGCAGCCGGGGGACCCGTCCTGCAAGCGACGTTCACCGCAGTGAACAACGGCTGGGCCCGCGTCCAGCGGTGGAACGACCCCGACCCCAACTTCACCACCGAACAGTTCCCGCCCGACGGCCGTGGCGACCAGAGCGGCGACCGGCTGACCTACTTCGGCGGGACCGCCCGCCCCAGCAGCGGCCAGTTCCTGCTCTACTCGGCACCGGGCTGGAACACCAACCCGAAAGCCGTCCCGGTGCTGCTGGTACTCGGCGCCACCCAGAACGCCGACCAGGCGTGGGCCAACCCGAACCTCAACGGCCCGGGCGGCTGCGGCAACGCGCCCTGCCCCACCACCGGACTCATGCAGGCCCTGGCCGGCGCCGGCTACAAGGTCTTCGCGGTCAACTTCGCGCACAGCTTCGGCGACAACTACCAGCAGGCCCAGGTCATCGCCGACGCGACCGAGGTGATCCGGGGCGAGCTCGGCGTCGGCAAGGTCGACCTGCTCGCCTGGTCCAAGGGCGTGCTGGCCGCACGGATGTACGTGTCGGGCGTGAAACCCCCGTGGGGCCGCGCGTACCAGAACGACGTCCGCAAGCTCGTCCTGCTCGGCGGACCCAACAAGGGCATGGACACGCCCTACCGGCACGGCATCCAGAACATGGGCACCGTCTGGTCCGAGTGCGGCGGCAGCCTCAACTTCCCGATCGCGGCCAGCACGCTGTTCTGCTTCGGGGCCTACTACACCCACCCGGAACTCACCTATTCCGGCACCGGCGTCAACGACACCTATCCCGGAGCCAGGCAGGCGCTCTACCGGTGGGACCACGTCTACGCACTCGATACCACGTGGGCCGACTGGTACACCGTCTACTACGGCGGTTGGGGCGCCTACTCCTTCTCACCGGGCATCGACACGGCCATCAACCAGGGCTCGCTCATCACCACCATGCGTGCCGCGCCCACCCCCGCCTCGGTCGGGGTCTACCTGCTCTGCGGCGGCTACCCGACCCTGCCCACCTCGACGGAGAACACCGGCCCGTCCGACGGCGTCGTGTTCGTCGCCTCCTGCACCGACACGGGTGGGCTGACCACGGTCGCCGACAGCAGGACGCTGTGGTTCGACAACCACGTGATGCTCGGCTGGGAGATCAACGCCGTCAACCAGATCAAGTCCTGGCTCGCCTGAGTCCAGGCACTTCTCCGCACAGTTCGACCACGAATAGAGAGACACGATGACATCGCTTCGTGCGACCCTCAGGTCACCCCACCTTCGCGTCCACGGGCCCCTCGCGGCCGCCGCCGCGTGCCTGCTGGCCCTGACGGCCTGCTCCGGCACCACCGGTGAGCCCGCAGCCGGCCAGCAGGCGCCGAAGCCGATCGACAGCTTCACCTACGGCATCCCGACGCCGCCGAGCTCGCTCGACCTGACCAAGAACATGAACGGCTGGACGTCCGCCGTCGCGGTCATGGTGACCCAGCCGCTGGAGCGCTTCGACAGCGCGGGCCAGGCCACGCCGGTACTGGCCAGCAAGGTCACCACACCCACCGACACGTCGGTCGTCTACGACCTGCGCGCCGACGTGAAGTTTTCCGACGGCAAACCGCTGACCGCGGCCGACGTGGTCGCCGCGGTCCAGCATGCGACCGACGGGGCCGCCGGCGCGCAGACCGCGTCGATCCTCACCAGCATCAAGGACGTCAAGGCCACCGGCGACGCGCAGGTCACCGTCACCCTCGCGCACCCCGACCCGGCGATCCGCGGGTCGATCGCGTTCGGTGTCCTGGTGTCCGAGGCCGACGCGATGAAGCGCGCCGGCGCCGACTACGGCACGGCCGCCGGGCTGCCCGTCGGCACCGGACCCTACGTGTACTCCTCGTTCAAGGCCGACAAGGTCGAACTCACGTCGAACCCGGCCTACCAGGGGACCGCGCCCCGCATCAAGAAGCTCACCTTCGCCGGGTTCACCGCCGACACCACCGCCCAGCTGGCCCTGCGCTCGGGAGCGGTGCAGGCCAACTACGTCAACGCACCGAAGACCACGCCGCAGTGGAAGTCCATCGCCGGCGCGACGGTGTACAGCACCCCGTCCCTGCTCTCGACGTACCTGACCTTCGACACCAGCAAGGCGCCCTTCAACGACGTGCACGCCCGGCGCGCCGTCGCCCACCTGATCGACCGCACTTCCCTGGCCCGCGTCGCCTACGGCGACGAAGCCCAGGTCATGCGCGGCATGGCACCGGACGCCGAGTTCGTGCCGCTGGCCGGATCAGCCGCCGCGGTCACCGCGTTCATGTCCGGGCTGCCCCAGGTCGCCTACGACCCGGCGGCGGCCGCCAAGGAGCTGGCCCTGTCGGCCACACCGACCGGATTCAGCATCGACGTCCCGTACCCGTCCAGCGAGCCCTTCGCCGAGCCGGTCCTGCTGAGCCTCCAACAGGCCGCCAAGCCGTTGGGTATCACGGTGAACCTGAAACCGCAGACCTTCATCGCGTGGGCGACCGACATCTACATGTTCAAGCCGGCACCGCTCGGCGTGTTCCAGATCGGCGACCTGCAACCGGACCCGAACGGAGGCATGGCCCTGATGGTCACCAAGGCCAACGCAGCACCCACCAAATTCAACATGGCGTCCTGGACCCCGCAGGAGATCGAGCCACTGGCCCTGACCATGACCCAGTCCGGGGACCGCGCCGCGCGCTGGGCGGCGGCCTCGTCGATCCTGACCGCAGCGGCCGAGCAGCTGCCCTACGTGCCGCTGTTCGCACCGAACACGGTCCTGGTCTACGGCAAGGGCTACTCCTCCAGCACCCCGCCGGACTTCATGGCCTTCATCACCGGCGCCTGGCTCGACACGCTCACCGGGAACGCGGCATGAGCGCCCGGCAGGTGGAGGCCAATGGCCTGAGCCTGTGGACCGACAGTTTCGGTGACCCGGGCGACCCGGCCATCCTGCTCGTGATGGCCGCGTACTGGCAGGCGATCGCCTGGCCGGAGCAGTTCTGCGAGCGGCTGGCCGACAACGGGTTCTTCGTCATCCGCTACGACCACCGCGACACCGGCCTCTCCTCGGTCGTCGACTACGAGCAGCACCCCTACACCCTCGCCGACATGGCCGACGACGCCATCGGCGTGCTCGACGCGTACGGCATCGCCCGAGCCCACCTCGTCGGCGCGTCGATGGGCGGC
Source organism: Catellatospora chokoriensis (assembly GCF_011297315.1). Taxonomy (NCBI): domain Bacteria; kingdom Bacillati; phylum Actinomycetota; class Actinomycetes; order Micromonosporales; family Micromonosporaceae; genus Catellatospora; species Catellatospora chokoriensis. The sequence goes on along the minus strand of NZ_JAAOTI010000001.1, from coordinate 569,838 downwards.
ATGATCGTGCAGGAGTGCCTGCTGGCCCACCCCGACCGGATCTCCGCGGCGACCTCGATGATGTCGACGCCCCTGTCGCACTCCTACGCGTCGGGCACCTCTGGCGAGAACCTGCCCGGTCCCGACCAGACGGCCTGGAAGGCCTTCGAGACGGTGCCCGGACCCGGCAAGAACCCCACCCACGACGAGTACGTCGACGGATGGACGGACTTCTCCTGCGGCGTGGCCGGCAGCGCCACACCGTTCGACGAGCAGTACGTCAGAGGCATGCACAGCGACAGCTACCGGCGCGCGACACAGCCGGCAGCGGTCTGGAACCACCTGCAGGCCACCGCCGCGACCCCGGACCGCACCGACCGGCTGCCCGGGGTACGCACCCCGACCCTGGTCATCCACGGCACCGAGGACCACGTCATCCCGGTCCAGCACGGTCACGCCACCGCCGAACTCATCCCCGGCGCACAACTCGTCGTGATCGAAGGGCTCGGACACCAGTTCGACCCCGCCGCCCTGGACCTCGTGACACCTTCCCTCCTGCATCACGCGACCGCGGAGAAGTGATGCTCCGACGCCTCCTCGGGCGGCTCGGTGCCGCCGGGCTCCTGCTCCTGCTGGTCAGCTTCCTGGTCTTCAGCCTCGTGTCGATGGCACCCGGCTCGCTGGAGACCACGCTGCTGGGAGCCCGGCCGGCATCGCCGGAGCTGATCCAGAACATCCGCGTCCAGTACCACCTGGACGACCCGTTCCTGCTCCGCTACCTGCGCTGGCTCGCCGACGCCGCACACCTGGACTTCGGCCGCTCGATCGTCACGAGCGAGTCGGTGTCCGACGCCGTGTCGGCCCGTGCCGTCGTCTCAGCCGAACTGGCGGTGCTGGCGTTCGGTGTCGCGGCGACCCTCGGCGTCCCGGCCGGGCTGGCCGCGGCCGCATGGGCGGGACGCGCCGCCGACCGCCTCATCACCCTGTCGGCGATCCTCGGCATGAGCGCACCCCCGTTCGCGGTGGGCACCCTGCTCATATACCTGTTCGGCGTCCGCTTCCCCGTCCTGCCCGTGTACGGCGCGGGCGACGGCCCAGGCGACCGGCTCCTGCACCTGATACTGCCGGCGACGGCGCTGGGCATCGGACTGGCCGCGCTCGTGGTCCGGCAGACCCGGGCGGCCGCCCTCGGCGTCCTCGACCAGGACTACCTGACCTTCGCCCGGGCCCGCGGCCTGTCGCGGGCCCGGATCCAGACGACGTACGCGCTGCGCAACGTGGCGCTGCCCATCGTCTCCTCGCTGGGCCTGGTCCTCATCGTCGCCCTCCCCGGCGCGATCCTCGTCGAGGTCGTGTTCTCCCTGCCCGGAGTCGGCTCGCTGATGGTCGAGTCCGTCGGCGCCAAGGACATACCGGTCGTGCAGGCCCTCGCGATCTTCTCCGCGTTGTACGTCGTCGTCGTCAACACCGGCGTGGACCTGTGCTCGCTGCTGATCGACCCCCGCCTGCGCGACGGGGCCGCCCGATGAGGGCCCGGCTGGACGTGCCGGCACTCGTCTGGGCCGCAGCGCTCATCACGCTGTCGTTCCTGACCCTGGCCGTGTTCGGGCGTCAGCTCTCGCCCCGCGACCCCGACACGCAGGACCTGCTGCTCGGCGCCTCGGCACCGGTCCACGGCCACTGGCTCGGCACCGACGAACTGGGCCGCGACATCCTGTCCAGGCTGATGGCGGCAACCGGATCTGCGCTGGCCGGACCCTTCGTCGTCGCGCTGGCCGCGATGATCGTGGGCACGGCGCTCGGGCTGACCGCCGGCTACCGCGGCGGACTCGTCGACACGATCATCTCGCGGTTCGCCGACCTGGTCTGGTCGCTGCCGGGCCTGCTGGTGGCGATCGTGGTCATCGGCGTGCTCCAGGGCGGCACCTGGCTGAGCGTGGCCGTCATCGCGTTCCTGTCCATCCCGCACGCGACGCGGCAGACCCGCAGCGCCACCCTGGGCCAGGTACGGCTGCCCTACGTCGCCGCCGCCCGGACGCTGGGCCTCGCCCGGAGCAGGGTCGTCGTGCGGCACATCCTGCCCAACATCAGGGCGACCGTGCTGACGACGTTCCTGCTCGACTTCGTCACCGCGATCCTGATCTTCGCCGCGCTCGCGTTCCTGCGGATCGGCGTCGAGCCGGGGGCCCCGAGCTGGGGATCGATGCTGGCGGACGGCCAGTCCCTGATCGCCGTCAACCCGTTGCAGATGGCGGCGCCCGCTGCGGCGATCGTGCTGTTCGCCGCCGGCGTGACCATCCTCGGCGACTGGGCCCATGACACCCTGACTAAGGACCAGCAATGACGAACACGACGCTGCACCGTCCGGGGTGCGCCGACGCGGTCGCCCCGACCGGTGGCCTGATCGTGGACTGCCTGGACGTCCGCCTGCTCGACAGCCGGCGGGGGCCGCGGACGCTGGTCCAGAACGTGGGCTTCGACCTGGCGGCCGGGACCACCCTCGGGATCGTGGGGGAGTCCGGCAGCGGCAAGTCCCTGACCGCGAAGTCCATCATCGGCCTGCTCCCGAAGGGTCTTGTCGCATCGGGCAGCATCCGGCTCGGACAGCGGGAACTCGTCGGCGCCCCGGAGCGTGACCTGCGCGCCCTGCGTGGCACGTCGATCTCGCTCGTCATGCAGGACCCCTTCACGATGCTGCACCCGCTGCAGACGGTGCGCGCCACGCTCGCCGAGTCGCTCGACCCGCGGACACGGCGCGACCGGGCACGGCGCGACCAGGAGATCGAACGCCGCCTGGACGAGGTCGGCATCCAGCCAGCCATCGCCGACAAGCGCACCTTCGAGCTGTCCGGCGGCATGCGCCAGCGCGTCGGCATCGCCGCGGCACTCGCGCGCGACCCGCAGCTGCTCATCGCCGACGAGCCGACGACGGCACTCGACGCCGGCACCCAGAAAGAGGTGCTGGCACTGCTCGGCAGGCTGCAGCGCTCGCGCGGGATGAGCCTGATCCTCATCACCCACGACCTCAACGTCGCGTTCGCCGCCTGCGACCGCATCATGGTGATGTACGCCGGAACCATGCTGGAGTCCGGCCCGTCCGAGGCCCTGAAGCACGCCCCGAGGCACCCCTACACCCGCGGGCTGCTGAACGCGGCACCGCCGCTGACGCACGTCGTCGACCGGCTCGACGCGATCCCCGGCACCGTTCCCGCGGCGCACGAGGTCCTCGGCCAGTGCGCCTTCGCGAGCCGATGCGACCTGGTCGTCGACGCCTGCCGGACGCAACGCCCCCCGCTGCGCCGGCTCGACGACGGACACACCTCGGCCTGCCTGCGCACCGACCAGCTGGACACGACCACCCCCCGCGAGCCGCGCGGCGGCGACGCCGTCATCGCGCAGCCCCGACCCGCCACGGTGCCGCTCGTGAAGGTCGAGAACCTGTCGAAGGCCTACCGGTCGACCGCGATCACCGGACGCCACCGTGTCTTCCACGCTCTGCACGACGCCTCCTTCGAGATCGGCGAGGCGGAAGCCGTCGGCCTGGTCGGCGAGTCCGGCTCGGGCAAGTCGACCCTCGCCCGGTGCCTCATGGGCCTGACCACACCCGATACAGGCCGGATCGGGCTCGGCGGCCTCGACGCGACCGACTTCTCGAAGCTTTCCCTCCAGCAGCGCCGCGACGCCTACCGAACCGTCCAGATCGTCTTCCAGGACCCCTACTCCTCCCTCAACCCGAAACTGACCATCGGCGCCGCCCTCGAAGAGGCCGTCCGCGTCCGCGGCGGGCACCGCACCGAGGTGCCCGGCCTGCTCGAGCAGGTGGGGCTGCCCGGTGACTACGCGCAACGGTGGCCGCGGGCGCTGTCCGGCGGCGAGCGCCAGCGCGTGGCCATCGCCCGCGCCCTGGCCCTGCGTCCCCGGCTGCTGATCTGTGACGAGCCCGTGGCCGCCCTGGACGTCTCGGTCCAGGCACAGATCCTGGAGCTGCTCCGCTCGGTGCAGTCCGCCACCGGGATGAGCACCCTGTTCATCACCCACGACCTGGCCGTCGTCCGGCAGATGACCTCACGGGTCCTGGTCTGCTTCGAGGGGCGGATCGTCGAGAGCGGCGCTACGTCGCAGGTGCTCGACGACCCCACGCATCCCTACACGCGCCGCCTGCGAGACGCCGCCCTCCTAGGCGCACGCGACGCGGCATGAAAGATTGGATCCATCAGTGACAAGATCCACGAACTCACGTCCGGAGCCGGAGGCATACCCCATGACTGACCGCCCCATGGTCGGCGACGACATCCGAGCCGTTGCATGACGCGCGAGACCCGTGCCGAGGACACCGCCGAGCCGGCCGAAGCCCAGGCCGGCTCCCCGACGGTTGCGAGCAGGCGGATCGCCGAGCACCTGCGGCAGATGATCCTGGACGACCGCCTCCTGCCCGGTGAGCGCATCCGTCAGGAGGCGGTCGCCGAGCAGTTCGGCGCCAGCCGGCTGCCGGTGCGCGAGGCCCTGCGCATCCTCGAGTCCGAGGGCCTGGCGACCCTGAAAGCGAACAGCGGCGCCTGGGTGGCGCGCATGGACCTCGTCGAATGCCAGGCCATCTACAAGATCCGTGAGCGTGTCGAACCCCTTGCCCTCATCGAGAGCATGAACAACCTCACCGACACCGACCTCGCCGAACTCGAACGCATCCAGTCCGAGATCGAGTCCGGATGGGACGTCGAAAGGTTCCTGGTCCTCGACCGTGAACTGCACCTGCTCACCTACAGCGGCTGCCGGATCCGCCAGCTGGCCAACATGGTCCACCGGTTCTGGAACACCACCCAGCACTACCGGCGTGCCTTCGTCCGACTCAACGGACCCGGGCAGCAGTGGATCGTCAACGCCGAGCACCGCCTGCTCATCGAGGCGATCAAACGACGCGACCCGACCGATGCGGAGCAGATCCTCAGCGGCCACATCCGCCGGACCCGCCACCAGCTGGCCCTGCACCCCGAGTTGTTCGACCGCCCCGCACCCCCGGCGCCCGAGGACAGGCAGGCCGGCGAATGGAACGGATGACCCGGCCCCCGGCGACCTCGGGCATGATCTCCGGGATCAGCTGGGCTGCCGCGGGAGCAGGCGACCCGCTGTTGCTGATCCAGGGCCTCGGTTACCCGGCGGCGATGTGGTTCCGGCTGCTGCCGTTGCTGACCCCACGGCGACGAGTGATCACCTTCGACAACCGGGGCGTCGGCGGGAGCGCGGCAGCCGACACGACCGGACTGACCATCGAGCAGATGGCCGCCGACGCCGCCCTGGTGCTCGACGCCTGTGAGATCTCCTCGGCCGACGTCCTGGGCGTGAGCCTGGGCGGGATCGTCGCCCAGGAGCTCGCTCTCGCCCACCCCGCGAGGGTGCGACGGCTGGTCCTGGCCTCCACGCACACGGCAGACGAGCACGCCGTACCCGCCGACGACGAGGTCCTCGCCATGTTCGCGCGACGCTCGCAGCTCAGTCCTGAGGAGTCCCTCGTGGCGTCCGTGCCCTTCGTCTACGCGCCCTCCACACCGCGCGCCTTGATCGAGGAGGATGTCGCCTGCCGGGCTCGGCAGCCCGTCCCCCCGGGCGTCTACCAGGCACAGCTCACCGCGGCTGTGGCGTTTCGTGGCACGTGGCAGCGACTGCCGGAGCTGACCCATGAGACCCTGTTCGTCCACGGCACCGAGGACCGCGTCGTGCCACCGGTCAACGCCGCCATCGCAGCGGAGCGCGTGCACGGTGCCAGACTTGCGTGGATCGAAGGCGGAGGCCACAACCTGTTCTCCGAGCGGTCCGTCGACACGGCCGAGGCCGTGAACCAGTTCCTTGGCGTTTAGCGCTCGTTGAGCTCATACGGCAGCAGTCACGATTGGCGAACAACGGGTGTCCGGTGCCAGAGCCATGGTGTCTAAAAAGGACTGTCGTATAGGGATGATCGTTAATGCGGTGCGGCGCTGTCAGGGCGCCTGTCGCGGTCAGTATGATCATCGCGGTGATCACCAGCAGATGGTTACGAACCATCCTCATAGGACCGTTGGTCGCGCTGTCGACCATCCTCCCGACGGCGGCCCACGCCGACGAGAACGAACCCGTCGAGACTGCCGCGCCCCCCAGGGTGGAGCTGGTCCTCGACGTCAGTGGATCGATGCGCGCCGCCGACATCGATGGTCGCACCCGGATCTCCGTCGCACAGCAGGCGTTCAACGAGGTGGTGGACGCCCTCCCGGACGGAACAGAGCTCGGCATCCGCGTGCTCGGCGCGACGTACCAGGGCAAGGACAAGGCCAAGGGCTGCCTGGACACTCAGCAGATCGTGCCGGTGGCCCCGGTGGACCGGTCAGCTGCCAAGGCCGCCATCGCCGCCCTGCGGCCGACCGGGTTCACCCCGGTCGGGCTGGCATTGCGCGGTGCGGCCGAGGACCTGGGCACCGGCGAGACCACCCGCCGGATCATCTTGATCACCGACGGTGAGGACACCTGCGCCCCGCCAGACCCCTGCGACGTCGCTCGCGAGCTGGCCGCCAAGGGCACCCACCTGGTGGTGGACACGCTCGGCCTGGCGCCGGACGACAAGGTACGCCGACAGCTGCTCTGCATCGCCGCGGCCACCGGTGGGACGTACGCCTCCGCGCAGACGCCGGTCGAGCTCACCCACCGGATCCAGCAGCTCGTCGACCGGGCCAAGGACACCACCGTCAAGACGCCCGCGCTCGTGGCGGGCGGCAAGGAGTGCGCCGGAGCGCCGCTGCTGTCACCCGGCGTCTACACCGATCGCGAGAAGATCTCCGAGCACCGCTGGTACCGGGTGCCGGTCCGCGAAGACCAGGAACTGCGCGCCTCCGTGAGCATCGCCCTGGACCGCCAGGTCAACCCGGACTACGGCGTGCTGCTGCGGGCCACCGCCGCCGACGGCCGGGAGCTCGTCCGCGGCACGGACGCGGGCAGCGGGCGCACCGACGTGCTGTCCACCGGCCTGCGCTGGTCGGCCCTGGAGCCTGACGCGGAGCCGGACACCTCGACAGACGGCCCCACCGCCCCGACGCACGTCTGCCTGGTGATCAGCAATTCCTTCGCCAGCTCGACGGCGAACGACGCGCCGGGCTTGCCCTTCGAACTGACCATCGACGTCGTCGCCACCTCGCCCGCACCGGACGCGCCAGGGCTGGGAAGCGGCTGGCTCCTGCTGCTGGTGCTGACCGTCGCCGGCCTGCTCACCGGCGCGCTCGCCGGCTGGTTGACCCGCTGGTGGGTCGCTACCTGGAGGACCAACTAATGCTCATCCATCACCAGCAGGGACACGTCCGTCTGCATACCCGCCTTGCGGCCGCCGCGTTCGCCGTCGCCTGCGCCGCGCTGCTGCCCGCCGCGGCTGTGGCGGCTCCGAGCCCGTCTCCCGGATCGGCCACCGTCAACCGGGCGGGAACCTCGTTCCTCACCGCCACCACGGTCGGCGTCGGCCAGCCGGTTCAGGTCGCCGCCTCCACCGGCGACTACCTCTACTGGTCGTTCAGCGCCACTGCCGGGCAGGTCACCGAGATCGCGCTGACCGTGTCACTTCCGCCCGCCGGGAAGCGGACCGGCGCGTCCACGTGGACCGTGGATGTCTTCGACGGGCTCCGCCGCCGCCAGGCGTGCACGGCCGGCGTGCAGACGCCGATCGCCGCCGCCACCGACACCTCCGTCAGTCTCGGCTGCACGCTGCGCAGGGTGCGCTCGTGGGCCGAGCCGTGGTCGGGCGATCCGCTGCCCGGTACGTACTACCTCCGCCTGTCGGTCACCGACCTGCCGGAGCCGGATCTCGGCCTGCCCATTCAGGTCGACCTGGTGCTCGGTGCCGACGGCGACTCCAGCGCCGATGACGGCGAGCTCAAGGCGCCCCTCGTCCCGCAGGTCAAGCCCGGTGCGGTCATGGCCGAAGCCGGATCGGTCCCCGCTTCGGCCAGCCCCAGCCCGACGCCCGATGCGGCGACCGAGGCGTCGGACTGGTTGCCCGACCTGTCCGCCCGCTGGATCTGGACCACGGTCGGCGGTGTGCTGGCCGCTGTCGCCGGTGTCGTCGGATTCTCCTTCACCTGGCGCCGCCGCAAGTGAAGGAAGCGCCCCTTCCTCTTCGGCATGTGGAGGAAGGGGCGCTTTCCGGTATGCGAGCGGGGAGGACGATCCGGAGTGTCAGGGGCGGCCGATGGCGGCGAGCCTCGCCACGATGAGCGGGATGATCCTGTCGGTGAGGTCGGGCGACAGCTCGATCTGCTTGGCAGCCGAGCGGGCGGCGGCCTCCGTGGCGTCGATCTGGCCCGCGGTCAGTGGCTCGACACCGGCCTGCTTGCTGCGGAACAGGCGGCGCCACAAGGTCTCGGTCAGGTGCGGAAAGGCCGCATCCACCGCCTTGTCCGCGAGGTAGAGCACCACCTGCACCAGCGCGACGCCCACGACCTCGATGCCGAATCCCAGTGGTTCGTCGGCTGCCTTGATACTGCGCAGCGCGCCGAGGCGGTCACCGAAGTAGTCCTCTGCCGAAGCTTCGAAATGCGCCACGTCCTCCGGCGACATCTCGGCGACGACCACTCCCGCCACGCTCTTGACCAGCTCGTTGCTCGTTGTCGGTTCGACGCTCAAGCCTGCACCTCTCATCTGGGGTCGATCTGCTGTCACGGCCGTCCTCGACCGCGTGCGCGCGGTCATCCGGCAAGGAAGACGGCACCGTAGTACGTCCACATCGCCAGCGTGGCGCCGAGGAACAGCAGCGCCGTGGCCGCGGTGACCCGCGACGCCACACCGGGCGGCGCGGCCACCGCGGGCGGCACCGGATGCTGCGCGCCGGCGAAGTGACGTCGGAGCCTGGCGGCGCCCGCGGACACCGCGATGGCGAACATCGCCAGCAGGAGCGTCTTGACCAGCAGACGGGGTGCCGCGTAGCCGTAGATGACCCCGGCGTAATCCGCGGGGACCCGGCCGGCACACGCTGCCACCCCGCTGATGCCGCACGCACCCGCCAGGACGAACACCGGCGCGAAAAGTGACACGACTCCTGCCGTGACCGTGCTGGCCACCAGCTTCACCGTGGCGCGGCGGTCGCGGACGCACAACGCCGCCGCGGCGCCGCCGACGGCCGCCAGGGCCACCAGCGCGTCGCACAGGTAGCTGATCAGGTCGGCTCGCGGCACGGCGTTCAAGTCGTCGAATCGTGCCTGCAACCAGACCGTGAACAGCAGCGCGCCGCCGATGACGACAGCGGCCCACCCCAGGCCCCAGCCGGCGACGGCGCCGACCCGAGCCGGTGCGTCCGCCTGCCGGTCGAGGCGGCCCGGCAGCCGGCGCCACAGCGAGGCGACGGTGGTGAACAGGCAGCAGGCGACGATGACGGCGCCGGCCCCGGGCACCGCCGCCAGCAACTGCACCGGGAGGTAGACGGCCTGCAGCCAGGGACCCGCCGGCCCGTCCCAGTACGCCGCCCCCATCTGCTCGGCCAGCTCCCGGCTCCCCAGATGCACGGTGGCGATCATGTCCTGCAGGTGCATGAGCCACCAGAGCGTGAGGACCGGCAGCACACCGAGTGCCGCGACCACGGTGGACGCGACGCTGGCCGAACGGTGCGAGTGACGGACCCGGGCCAGCAGCACGGCGGCGTTCTCCCCGGACCAGACGAAGACCATCGCCATGACAGCCACGAGGGTGAGCGCGGCCATGGCGCTGCCGACCAGCGGACGGTTGCCCACGCCACCGAAGACCGCCCAGACGCCGGCATTCGCGTACGTCATCGACAGCGGCTCGCCGACGAGCAGGCCCGCGGCCATCACCACGCTGTAGCCCAGCGCTCGGGAAGTCCGGGCGTGGTCGGAGGAGAGCTGCTGTCGCCACATCGCGGTGGTCGCGAACCAGGCGATCACGCCCGCGGAGAACGCGTTCACCACGGCCACCAGCAGGATCACCAGGAACACGGACGGCAGCCCGCGCCCGAGCGGCGACGCCACCATCGCGTGCCAGGCCAGCAGCGTGACGTTGGCGGTCAGGGCCGACACCGCCACCCCCGCGACGAACAGCTGAACCGCGTCGACGGCCCCGACCGTCCCGGGATCGTCCAGTGCCCGCAGCCGCTGTCGCGGCGTCGGATGGTTGCTCAACCAGCCAGGCCGTCGCCAGCGTCGTCCTGCCCGCACCGGCTCGGATGCGTTCCTGCCTCCCGCCGCGGCAGCTGGATCGAAAACGGTCCGCAGACAGCCATGGGGGTCGTGCCGCGCTGCCGTCAGGTCCGCGTTGATCTCACGTGCCCGCAGCAGCGCCGCACGGGTGAGGACCACCAGGCCGGTGAGGATCGCCACGGCCAGCACCACGTGCAGATCGGTCGACGCCGACCGCAGGCCGCCGATGCGCACCCCCGCCGCGCCGGCCTGGGCTCGAGGCAGCAGCACCACGAGCACGTACGGCAGCAGTGCCAGTCCGACGAAGCTGCGGAACAGCGTGACGGTCAGGTAAGTGGCCCGGTTGTCGCGGTTGCGGACATGGGCCAGCTCGTGCAGCACGACCGCGTCGAACGCCGGTGCGAGCGTCGACCGCTTGTCCAGCAGACGGTCGCTCAGCTTGACATATGCGGTGTTCCGGGTGCCGAACACCAGCTCGCCGGACGCGTACCGCGAGACCAGGAACTGTGGCGGGGGATCCAGCCCCAGCTGGCCGGCCAGCGCCTGCAGGCGGGTGATGGCCTCCGCATGGCGGCTCTGCTCGACCGGCACCAGGCCGCTGCGTCGCGGTCTCCTCAGGGTCAGCCGCTGCCGGACGAGGTCGCGCAACCGGCTGTCGTAGCGCATCTTCCAGTACGGCAGCAGCCGGTAGGCGACCCAGGCGGTCACCAGCACCAGTGCGGTCCCGGCGAGCGCCGCCTGCAGCAGGCCTTGGGTGAAGGGGCGGCCGCAGGCCAGCAGCATGAGGGTGGAGCCCCGCAACTGCTCGGCGGTGATCGCGTTGATGCCGGTCACCCGTGCGATGTCGTCGACGGACGGGCACTGCTCGTTCTCGCCGCCGGCCAGGACGAGCCACATGTGCCCGTAGATCGACGCCGTGCTGCCGAGGATGAGCAGCAGCAGGACGAAGAACCGGACCGTCAGGTCCGAGGGCAGCCGGACCGCTGCGGTGTCCGGGTTCTGGATGTCGGTGTTCACGGGCGGGGCAGCTTCGCGAAGGCGCGCTTGGCGGCCGACCGGGTGATGCCGCCGTCGATGGAACCGGCCGCGGTGTGGCTGATCACGATGAGGATGCCGGCGCGACGCATCACCACGATGTCCTGGTACAGCGTGACCGCTATGTTCTGCGGCTTGATGGTCAGCCGCAACGACGCGGTGCCGTCGCCGTACGACGGCACGTCGAGCGACGTGACCGTGTAGTCGACCGGACCGCCCAGCGAGGCATCGTCGCCTTTGAAGTGGGCGCACTCCGACAGAGCCCGGCGCAGGCGGGACACGCGGCCGGCGGCGGTGGACGCCGACATCACCCCGATCCGCTCCCTGACGAACGGACCCGCGCTTCCCCGGGTCAGCAGTGCCTCGGCCTTCGGCTGCGCACCGGACATGTAGTCGGCGTCGAGCGCGGAACAGCCGGAGTCCCCGCCGGAGCCGCCGGGGTCGCCGCCTGCGTGGAACCCGGACAGGTCGGACCCGGTGAGCAGCGCGGCGCGCAGTTCGGCCTGCGTCACTTTCGCAGGGGGAGGGGAGTGGGTGGCGGGCGGGCGGGTGGGCGTCTGACGCGACGCCGAGGGGCTCGGTGATGACGGGCTTGCGGACGAGGGGCTCGGCGACGGCGTCTCGGTGCCGGTCGGCGACGCGATCGGCTCGGCCGACAGCGACGGAGCCGGACTCGGCCCGTCGAAGGGCTTGTCGCTGACGCAGGCGCTGCCCGTCACCATCACCCCGGCGGCCACGACCGCCGCGACACCGGCCCTGATCAGCGAGGTCGCCATGGTCACGCCCGCCGCGCCCGCCGCGACAGCACGAGCAGCAGAGCGCCCACCAGCAGCAACCCGAGGCCCGCCAGCACGACACTGCTCAGCTTCGAGCCGGTCACCGGCAGCCCGCCGGCGGAAGCCGACGCGGTGATCGCGGCAGTGGCCCGAGGCGACGCGGAGGCGGCCGACGACCGGCTGGGGACCGCCGACGCGCTCGGGCGCGGCGAGGCCGACGCCACCGGGGGTGCGCACACCGCTGCCAGGCCGAACGCGGCCTGTTCGGTCGGTTCCGCGACCTGTAGCTGTCCGCTGATGAGCTCCCAGCCCGCCGGGGTCTTCAACCAGGCTCCGGTGCCGCCGTTGCCGAGCAGGCCGCCGCTCACGCCCGCGGGGGCCGGTCCGGGGCTGGTCGGGTCGCTGAGCGGGACCTCGACGACACCGTCGGCGGTGATGCCGAGGATGTGCGGCGTCGGGTTTTCGCGGGTGCCGGCGATGAAGCCGATGACGTACGCCGCCGCGGTGTTGCCGGCGGCCGGCTGCTCGAAGACCCAGCCGTCCGTGCCGGCGGATGCGCCTTGCGGGACCGCCTCGCAGTTGCGCAGCGCTGGGGGTTGCCCGGTCAGCTTCTTCTGCAGGTACTGCTCCTCAAGCGCCAGCACCTGAGTCGGAGCCGCCGCATCCGCCGCAGGCGCGGGCGCTGCCAGCACGGCGACGAGCAGCGCCGCTGCCGCCGAGAACCAGCGAACGACGTTACGCATGGTGGATCCTCACTGCCGAAGACGGGGACCCACCGAGCCTGCCCCCGATCGGACCTGCGAGGGAACGCCCGTTCGCAGCTGATGCGCCGGAACATTGGCTGGTCGCGGCGGCACGGTCCGTCCCATCACGACGGATGATCGGATATTTTGAACAAATAACATGAATTCACTTCGGTTTGATGGCGGCCGATCAGCCGATCAATGTGGGCAACACCGTGTGCGAAGAGCGGTCCTTGGCTACCGGGACTGATGATCGGGGGTGCTTCCCGCCAGCAGGTCGTCGCCGAGCGCCGTGCGCCGGTAGAGGACGAGGCGTCCGGCGCGGGCCCGGCTCACCAGGCCCGCGCCGCGCAGCACCGCGAGGTGGTCACCGACCGCCCCCAGGGCCATGCCGAGCAGACCGACGAGCTGACTGGTGCTGGCCGGTTCCGCCAGGGCACGCAGCACCGACGCCCGGGAGCGTCCGAGCAGCCGGTCCAGGCTGTCGGGCGTACGGTCGTCGGGGTTCAGGCCGACACCGCGGGCCGGGTAGATCACGGCGTAGGCCCGCGGCGGATCCAGCGCCAGCCAGGCCGCGCCGAAACTGCTCGGCACGAGCACGAGCCGGGCGCCGGACACTTCGTACGGTGGAGTGTCCCAGGTGTTGACCTGGATCTGGCCGGCGTCGGGCAGCCAGCGGACGTTGGGGCCGAGGCCGTCCAGTGCCCGGGCCCAGCCGTACGCGGCAAGCTGACCGGCCCGCTGCACGACGTCGCGTTGCAGCTGTGCCCGCCGCCGGGGCCAGTCCGCGGCGAGCAACGTGGACCATGCGGCCGCCAGCGCGGCGGCGACCTGGTCCGCCGCATCAGGCCCGGTGAGGACGGGCGGCATCGGGCCGCCCGCGCTGCGGGCCAGGTCGGCGTGCACCCGATCGGCCGGTGTCGCCCGGACGACGGCCAGCTCCTGCTCGATGGTGGTCTCCATGCCCGGCGGCGGCACCGTGATGAAGTCGGGCATCCAGCGGGTCACGTGCACCGTGCGGCGCAGCACCTCGCACAGCGCGCTCACGGCCGGATCGGTGGTCAGGTCGGCGAAGGCGTCGCGGTGGCGGTCCGCCCCACCGGCCAGGCCGGGGGCCGCGCGGCCGGGAGACATGAGACTGGCCAGCGCGGCGACCGTCTCGGCCAGCGGCGAGAGCCCGAACCGGACCAGGGCCAGGTCCGCGGGACCCACGGTGAGTGCCGCCATCACCGTCCCTTCGTCCGTGCGCGAAACAATAGCCTGCCAAGGTACGCCGCCCGAGGATCGACCGGTGACCACCTACCGGGAAGTCTTCGCTGACGGCGAGTTCCGCGCACTGTTCGCCGCCAACGCCGCGGTCGTCGCCGGTATGACCATGCAGATGCTGGCCTTGTCCGCGCTGGTCTACGCCAGCACCGGATCGCCGCTGCTGGCAGCGCTGGCCTACCTCGGCGGTTACCTGCCGCTGGCGATCGGCGCGCTGACCCTGCTCTCGCTCGCCGACCGGGTCCGACCCCGGGCCTTCCTCGCCGCCTGGGACGGCGTACGCGCCCTGGCCGCCATCACGTTCGCGGTCGGCGTGCTGCCGAGTTGGGCGATCCTGGCGATCGTCATGGCGATGGGCCTGCTGGAGTCGGTGACCGGCGCGGTGCGCAACGCGCTGATCGTCGACATCCTGTCCACCGGTGGCTTCGTGCTCGGCCGGTCCACCTTCAACGCCTCGGTCGGTGCGATGCAGATAATCGGCTTCGCCGTCGGCGGCACCCTGATCGCTGTCATCGGGCCCCATCCCGCCCTGTTCGCCAGTGCGGCGTTCATGGTGGTCAGCGCGCTGCTGACTCGCTTCGGCCTGCGTCGACGGGCGCCCCGGGCCGCCGGGCGGGCCGGCCTGCGCGAGACGTGGCACGGCACCCGCGTCCTGTGGCGCGATCCGGCGATCCGGGCCCTGCTCCTGGCGCTGTGGCTGCCCAACGGGATCATCGTCGGCGCGGAGGCGATGTACGTGCCGTACGCGGGATCGTCGGCGGGCATCCTGTTCATCGCCGCCGCGCTGGGCATGCTCGCCGGGGACGTGGTGGTCGGCCGGTGGGTGTCACCAGGCCGCCTCGACCGGCTGATCACGCCGTTGCAGACGCTGCTCGCGGTACCGTATCTGATCTTCGTCTTTCACCCTGGCACCTGGTTGGCGGCCGGCGCGGTCGCGGTGGCCTCGTTCGGGTTCGCGGCCGCGCTCGGGTTGCAACGCCGCCTGCTCGACGCCATGCCCGAGCAACTGCGCGGCCAGGGACTCGGACTGGACAGCAGCGGCCGGATGACTTCGCAGGCCATAGGCGCGTTCGCGGTCGGTTCGCTGGCCGAGGCATTCGGGCCGGCGGCGGCGATGACCGGCGCGGCGGTGGGTTCGCTGCTGATCGTCGCGCTGTTGTGGCGCCCGCTGCGCCGCACCGGCATCGTCGCGTCCGGACATCCCGAACCCAGTACCGTCTCTTAGTTCTGCTCGCCGACGCAGGCGCCGCCCTCAGCTTTGGCGCGTGCCGTCGATGGTCTCGCGGATGATGTCCGCGTGGCCGCCATGGCGCGCAGTCTCCTCGATCATGTGGAACAGGACGTAGCGCACGTTGCACTCGATGATGTCCTTGCGCGCGCAGGGACTGTCGAGATCCGTCGAAGCCACGATGGCGCGGGACTCCTCGATCTGCTCCCGGTAGTACGCGACCCAGTGGTCCACCGTGTCACTCTCGTCGACCATCATGTCGGCGTCGCGGGGCTCGGTCTTGACGGCGGGCCAGTTCTCGGGGAGTTCGCGCCCGGCCACGATGACCTGGAACCAGCGGCGTTCCCAGGTGGCGGCGTGCTTGATCAGCCCGAGCAGCGACAGCGAACTCGCGCTCGGCGCCGTGCGCGCGGCAGCGTCGTCGAGGCCTTCGAGTGTCAGGATCAGCCCCTCGCGCTGGTAGTCGAGAAAGCCTTCCAGGGCCTCGCGCTCGGAGGAGTACGCATATCGCACATTCGGGTTGTCGGACATGCGCGGATGCTACAGCGACCTCGGCTACCGGCAGGGGCCGTCAGTGCCGCCGAGGCTTGTCAGGCAGCATCCCCATCCACAGCTCCGCCGCCTCTGACGATGCAGTTGCCGCCGATCCCTCGATCAAATAGGGTGCTGCGGGCGCCATCCACATTGTGCGGACAGTGCCGCACACGTGACCCGTCAGGAGCTTTCCGCATGCGCCGTACCGCCGTCTCCGTGCTGCTGGCCGTCGTCGTGGCCGGAGTCGCCGCCTGCGGTGACGAGGTCCAGCCGCAGACCGCGCCCTCCGCCGCCGCACCGGCGAGCAGCGCGGCGGCCGATCCGGTCGCGAGCATCCCGTTCGCCTGCGAGGCCGCCGACGGCCTGTACGCCACGCTGAACCAGCAGACGCAGGAGCACATTCAGCGCGGCTTCGCGGCGGAGAAGCGCGGGGACAAGGCGACGGTGGCCAAGGAGCTGGCGGCGCTGGAGCCGACGTTCCTGGCCGTGGCGGCGAAGTTCGCCGAGGCCTCCGACCGGGTCGCCGACGCCGAGGTGAAGGTGGCCCTGCGCGACCTCTCCGATGCGGCCGTGGCGGGGTCGACGTTCACGAAGTTCAGCGAGTTCGGCTCGATGCAGCAGCTGACCGTGTCCGGTGAGCTGGTCCTCATCCGCCGGTGCCGCGACGCCGGCTACAAGATGGTCAACCTGGTCTGACCGACCCGTCGCGGCCGCGGCGCGCGCTGCTCAGGTGGCGACGTCCTGTAGTGCCGCGGCCAGGGCCTTGAGGTCGAGCCCGGTCAGGTGGTCGAGGAAGTGGCGGCGCACCGAGGCGAGGTTGGTGGGCCAGGCCTCGGCCAGGCGGGCCTGGCCGGCGTCGGTGAGAACGGCGTTCCAGCCGCGGGCGTCGTGCTCGCTCCTGACCCGTTGGACCAGCCCTTCGCTTTCCAGCCGGCCCACGATGCGGCTCATGCCGCTGATGGACAGCTCGCTCGCGGAAGCCAGCTCGCTCATCCGTAGCCGCCGGTCGGGCGCTTCGGACAGGTGCTTCATGACCAGGAACTCGATGAAGGGCAGTCGCTGCTCGCGGACCATGTCGGCGTCGATGGCGCGGGGCAGGGCGTAGATCAGGCGGCTGAGGGACCGGACGAGGTCGTCCTCGTCCGGGGTGAGGGGCTGCGACCCGCCCGTGGCCGGTGTCGAGCGCGCTGTGACGACAGACATATCCCCAGCTTACTTGCTTGACGAAGGAAATATCGCGCCTATATTTGCTTGACGAAGCAAGGACATCCGTTCGGGTGTCGTACCAGCTACGGAGGAACAGCAGATGACCAGAATCGGGATCATCATCGGCAGCACCCGGCCGGGGCGTAACGGGGCCGCCGTGGGGCAGTGGGTGTACGACGTCGCGCAGCAGCGCAGCGACGCCGAGTTCGAGCTCGTCGACCTCGTCGACTACCGGCTGCCGCACCTGGACGAGGCGTACCCGCCGGCGATGGGGCAGTACACCCAGCCGCACACGCTGGCGTGGGCGAGCCGGATCGCGTCGTTCGACGGGTTCGTCATGGTGACGCCGGAGTACAACCACTCGACGTCCGGCGCGCTGAAGAACGCGATCGACTTCCTGTACGCCGAGTGGAACAACAAGGCCGTCGGCTTCGTCAGCTACGGCTCGCTCGGCGGCGCCCGCGCGGTCGAGCACCTGCGGCTCATCGCCGGCGAGTTGCAACTGGCCGACGTGCGCTCGCAGGTGGCGCTGTCGCTGTTCACCGACTTCGAGAACTTCAGCGTGTTCAAGCCGGGCCAGTTCCAGCGGGACGCGCTCGATACGACGCTCGACCAGGTGGTGGCCTGGAGCAGGGCCCTCGCGCCGCTGCGGACCAGCTGACCGGGCGGCGGAAGGGACAAGCCCCATGGGAATCATCGACGACAAGGTCGTGCTGATCACCGGCAGCGGCCGGGGTCTGGGCCGCGCCGCGGCGCTGGTCTTCGCGCGCGAAGGCGCTAGGATCGTCGGGCTCGACATCATGACCGAGGCCAACGAAGAGACGGTCGACCTCGTGCGCCGCGCCGGTGGTGAGATGACCGGCCTCGCGCCGGTCGATCTCACCGACCCTGAGCAGGTGCGGCGCGCGGTGGACGACGCCGCGGCCGCCTACGGCGGACTCGACGTCGTGCACAACAACGCCGCGGTGGTCCGTTTCGGGCCGATGCCCGACCTCTCGATCGAGGACTGGCGGACGACGATCACCGGCGAACTCGACATCCCCTTCTTCGTGTCGAAGTTCGCTTGGCCGCACCTGGTCCGGCGAGGCGGCGGCGTCATCATCAACGTCGCGTCCATCGCGGGCATGATCGGCGGCGAGGTCCCGCCGATGGTCGCCCACAGCGCGGCCAACGCGGGCGTCATCAGCATGACGCGGCAACTGGCGCTCGAAGGCGCCCGCCACGGGATCCGGGTGGTGGCGATCAGCCCTGGTCCCACGCTGACGCCGCTCAGCGACCGCGACCTCGGCGACGATCATGCCGCCCGGGCCGCGATCACCGGCAAGACGCTGCTCAAGCGATTCGCTCAGCCCGAGGAGATAGTCGAACTGGCAGCGTTCCTCGCGTCCGACCGGGCGGCGTTCATCACCGGCGCCAACTATCCGGTCGACGGTGGCTCGACCGCCTGGTGACCCGCTCGCACTGTGGGCGGGACGGGGAGTTGTCGCATCAGACGGCGTCGTCCCGGCGGGCCTGCCCGCCGGGACGACGCTTGAACGCGGTCTGCGTGCGGTCCTCAGTGACGCAGCGGGCGCAGGCCCACGCGCAGTTCCTCGGTGAACGACTTCGGCTGCTCCCAGGCCGCGAAGTGCCCGCCCTTGTCGAGCTTGTTGTAGTGGACGAGATTGGGGTATGCCCGCTCGACCCAGCTGCGCGGCGCCGAGTAGATCTCGTCCGGGTAGGCGCTCACGGCCACGGGCACGTTGACGCCCTTGGGCGCGAAGAAGGCGAACTTGTTCTCCCAGTACAGGCGGGAGGCGGAGATCGCCGTGTTGGTCAGCCAGTAGAGCGTGATGTTGTCCAGGACGTCGTCGCGGGTCAGGCCCTCCTTCTTGCCCTGGAAGACGCGCGCGATCAGCTCGGTGCTGCGGGCGTCGTGGTCGAGGATCCACGCGGCAAGGCCGACAGGAGAGTCCGCGATGCCGTACAGCGTCTGCGGGCGGTTGCCCATCTCCTGCGCGTAGGCCAGGCCCTTGGCGTAGAAGAAGGTGAGCTGGTCGAAGGCGTGGCGCTCCTCCTCGGACAGGCCGGCCGGCGCTTTCGACCCGGCCAGCGCCGCTTTGTCGATCTCGGGTGGCACCGCGCCGGCCATGTTGGTGTGGATGCCCAGCAGCTCCGGCGCCGCCTGCACGCCCATCATGTCGACGATGAGGGCGCCCCAGTCACCGCCCTGCGCCACGAACTCGGTGTAGCCGAGCCGTTTCATCAGCTCCACCCAGGCGCGTCCGATGTGGTCGGGATCCCAGCCGGTGGTCTTCGGGGCGCCCGAGAAGCCGTAGCCGGGCATCGAGGGGATCACCAGGTGGAACGCGTCCTCGGCCTTGCCACCGTGTTTGGTCGGATCGGTCAGCGGTTCGATGATCTTCAGCTGCTCGACGATCGATCCCGGCCAGCCGTGCGTGATGATGAGCGGCAGGGCGTTCTCGTGCTGGGAGCGGACGTGGATGAAGTGGATGTCCAGCCCGTCGATCTCGGTGATGAAGTTCGGGTACGAGTTCAGTCGCGCCTCGCACTTGCGCCAGTCGTACTCCTTGGCCCAGTAGCTCGCGAGCGACTGCATCGTCGCGAGCTGCACTCCCTGGGTCAGGTCGTCGACGGTCTCCTTCTCGGGCCAGCGCATGTGCTCGATGCGCGAGCGCAGGTCGTCCAGCTGGGATTGCGGTATCTCGACCGTGAACGGCCGGATCGCTGATTTCTTGCTCTTGGCGGGCATGGTGTCCCCTTACCGATGGCAGGTTCCGGTGAGACCGCAGGGTCTTTGCGCCCTGGGTGCGACGAGCGGCTTGCCCGGCCGTCGTCTCGCTCGGGCAGCGGGAATGATGTTCTGTGCCCGAATTAAACCGATTCAGGCGCTATTCCCGCTTGACTGCCTTATGGTAATACGGGTTCACGTGCGCCGGTGCCGCTATGCGCTCGGCCCGCCTGAACGACCGCGTCGACGGTGGCGGGGATACCGCCGTGGCCGGCATCCCCGCCCGGTCCGATCAGGCCGCCGCGCAGCTCGCGGTCGGGGTGGTGCTGTTGCCGTTCTTGTAGAGGGTGACGCCGAAGTTGTTGCCGGCGCCGCTGGGGCGGGCGGTCAGGGTGCCGGTGCTGCCGGTGACGGTCGCGTTCCAGCTGCTCTGCAGGCTCTGGCTGCCGTTGAGGGTGATGCTGACGGTCCAGTTGCTGCTGCCGCTGACCGCGAAGGTCACGTTGAACCGGTCGCTCCACTCGTCGGCGCGCGAGACGCTGACGGTGCAGCTGCCACCGCCGCCGCCACCACCTCCGCCGCCACCGCCGGACGGGGCGACGGCACGGCCGGTGCTGGCCGAGATGTGGCCGGGGCAGAGGTTGCGGGCCTGCAGGTCCTGCAGGATGCCGGGCAGCGCCGAGATGGTGTTCTGCGGCCAGTCGTGCATGAGGATGATCTGCCCGTTGGTCAGGCGCGCGGCGGCCTGCCGGATGGCGCTCGCGCTGGCGTTGTTCCAGTCCTGCGAGTCGACGTCCCAGATGATCTCACGCAGGCCGAGTGAGGCCTCGATCTGCTTGAGGGTGGAGTTCGTCTCGCCGTAGGGCGGGCGGAACAGGTTCGGGGTCACCCCGGCCGTCTGCTGGATCGCCTGCTGGGTCCGGGTGAGCTGGGACTGGATGTCGGCGGAGCTCATGTTGACCAGGTGCGGGTGGTCCCAGCTGTGGTTGCCGATCTGCAGCCCGGCGTTGCGGTAGGCCTGCATGAGCGAGCCGTTCGACTGCGCGTTCGCGCCGGTCGGGAACACCGTCGCGGTCGCGTTGTACTGCCGCAGCGTGTTGACCAGCTGGTTGGTCGTGCCGGTGTTCGGCCCGTCGTCGAACGTCAGCCCGACGTACCCGGCCGAGCAGCTGTTCGTGCCGCCGCCCGTCGGAGTGGGTGTGGGCGTGGGGTTTCCGCCGCCGCCTCCCGAGGCCGAGCAGCTCGCGGTCGGGGTGGTGCTGTTGCCGTTCTTGTAGATGGTGGTGCCGAAGTTGTTGCCCGAACCGTTCGGCCGGGCGGTCAGCGTGCCGGAGCTGCCCGTGACGGTCGCGTTCCAGCTGCTCTGCAGGCTCTGCCCGCTGTTGAGGTTGATGCTGACGGTCCAGTCGCTGCTGCCGCTGACCGCGTAGGTCACGTTGAAGCGGTCCGACCACTCGTCAGCGCGCGTGGTGGTCACGGTGCAGCTGCTGCTGCCGCCACCGCCGCCGCCTCCGCCGCCGGTGCCCTCGCTGACGGTGATGTTCGAGTTGCCGCTGCTCTGATAGCCCTCGGTCGCCATGATCTGGTAGTCGTGCGTGCCGAGGTTCATGCCCCTGCTCGCCCACGCGTCGAAGTGGTTGGCGGCGGTGATGGTGCCGCCGGTCCGCTTGGCCTGCCGGACGCTCCAGTACTGGTAGAACGTCGCGGTGCCGTCGATGGAGGGCTGGTTGACGCGCTGCGTGCGGTAGATGTCGTAGGTGCCGCCGTCGCTGGTGACGGTGCCCATCAGCGTGCCCGTGGGCCGGTAGGTGCCCCAGTTGTCCACGATGTAGTACTCGATCAGCGGGTTGCGGGTCCACCCGTAGAGCGTCAGGTAGGCGTTGCCGGACGGGTTGAAGCTGCCGGAGTAGGTCACGGTCCGGCGGGTGCCGGGCTTCCAGCCCTTGCCGGCGACGAAGTTGTTGATGCCGCTCCACTGGGTGCTGTACTGCCCGCCGGCACCCATGGTCATGGAGACGTTGCCGCTGTCCTTCCAGAAGGAGTAGAAGAAGCCGTTGTCGGTGCCGGTCTGGTTCGTGGTGACGGTCGTGTCGGCGTACGCGCTGCCCATCGGCACCATCGCGGTGACGGCGAGTGCCGCGGCGCACGCGGCGCCGAGCAGCAGCCTGATCCGGCCGCGTCTGCGGCTGTTCAGGCGGGCGGGGATGTCGGGCATGTTGATCCACCTACTCGTGAAGCCTGGCGTGCCAGGGGCGGGTGCGGGACGCTGCCGCTGGACGGCCGGGCGGCCGTCGCGATCTGGCCGCGGACCGGGTGTGGGACGGGGCGGTTCGTTGCGGGTCGGTGATCGGAATGCCGGCTCCCCGGGCGGGCGGTCCGGGCCGATGGCGCTCACGGTCATCGATAGACGAATCGTGGGCAGCGGTGATGGCGAAGTCAACAACTTCCGGGAAGTTTCGGAAGCTGCTTAACCGTTAAAGCGCTGATCCTGACCATGTCAGGCAGATCGTTTCGGCTGCCTGTCGGGCAGATGGCATGAGGTGCGGCCGAAAGTACCGGAACTTTCAGAGGGCGTCTCGGGGCGGTGACCGGCCGAGGTGCGGCAAGTTCTCAAAATCCTGCCGCGCATACTGTCGAATCTGCGCGGCGCGTTCGACGTATAGGCGTACCGACCAGGAACGCAGAAGCAGGAAGGCAGCTCACCATGGCCCAGTACGCAGTTCTGATCTACGCCGGCGACTCCGCGCACCACCCCGACGCCACCGCCGCCGACACCGCACCGCACGACCGGCACGCCGAGGAACTGGAGCGTTCCGGCGCCCTGGTGGCCGCGTACGCCCTGACACCCAGAGACCTGGCGACCTCGGTCCGTGGCGACGTCATCACCGATGGCCCGTTCGTCGAGGCCAAGGAGATCGTGGCCGGTTTCTACATCCTGGAGGCGCCCGACCTCGACGCCGCGCTCGCGATCGCCCGGCTCAACCCTGCCTGCCAGGCCGGCGGGGGAGTCGAGGTCCGGCCGGTCGCCGGCGGCGGCTTCGTGCAGCACCACGCCGGATGAGCGAGCCGGCGGCCGTCGAGGCGGCGATCGTCGACGCGCACCGTCGCGAGTGGGCCCTGGTGCTCGCCGCGACGGTGCGCGTGGCCGGTGACCTGGACCTGGCCGAGGAGTGCGTCCAGGAGGCGTATGCCGCGGCGCTGCAGAGCTGGACCCGCGACGGCGTGCCGGCCAGCCCGGCGGCGTGGCTGACCACCGCGGCCCGGCGGCGCGCGGTCGACGCCATCCGCCGAGAGCAGACGCTGCGGTCGAAACTCCCGCTGCTGCTGGAACCCGAGGAGGCCGACAAGGACACCGCCGTGGACCGGCCGCTCGACGAAGACCTCGACGCATACGACAGCGTGCCCGACGAGCGGCTGCGCCTGATCTTCACCTGCTGCCACCCGGCACTGGCGCAGGAAGCCCAGGTCGCGCTGACCCTCCGGCTCGTGTGCGGTGTGGCCACCGCCGACGTCGCCAGGGCGTTCCTGGTCTCGGAGCCGACCATGGCAGCACGCCTCACCAGGGCGAAGAAGAAGATCTCCGGTGCCCGCATCCCCTACCGGGTGCCGCGGCCGGCCGAACTGCCCGACCGCCTGCGGCCGGTCCTCGGCGTGATCCATCTGCTGTTCACCACCGGACACACCGCGCCCTCGGGCACGGACCTGATCCGCGCCGACTTGATGGAACGCGCCCTGCACCTGGCCCGGATGCTGCGCGAGCTGATGCCCGACGAGCCCGAGGTGCGCGGACTGCTCGCCCTGCTGCTGGTCACCGACGCACGACGGGCCACCCGGGTGGACTCCGCGGGCCGCCTGCTGCGCCTGCAGGAGCAGGACCGCACCCGCTGGGACCGTCGGGCCATGGCCGAGGCACACGACCTGATCGTGGCCGGGCTGCGCGGCGGACGGGCCGGGCGGTATGTGCTGCAGGCTGCGATCGCGTCGCTGTACGCCGAGGCGCCCTCGTACGACGCGACCGACTGGGCGCAGCTCGTGGCGCTGTACGACAGGCTGCTGGAGGTGTGGCCCTCGCCCGTGGTGGCACTGAACCGGACGGTGCCCCTGGCGATGGTCGCGGGACCACGTGCCGCGCTCGCGGAGGTCGACAGGCTGGAGCAGCAGGGGAGCCTGGCCGGGTACCAGTACCTGCATGCCGTCAAAGCGGACCTGCTGCGGCGGTCCGGGCAGCTCGCGCAGGCCCGCGAGGCATACGCCCGGGCCTTGGCCCTCACCGCGAACGAGGCCGAGCGGGCGTTCCTGTCCGAGCGGCTGTCCGAGCAGAGTGCCGCATCCGCCCACGATGCCGGTGAGTCGGCGACCGGCCGCCGTCACGACAGCGCACAGTTCTGACGCGTACCATGGCGCCGCACTTTCCGGGCGTGCCCGCGACCGCGAGGACACGCTGAGGTGGGGGGAACCGTATGCGGATCCTGGTCGCCGAAGACGACACGGCAGTCCGTGACTCTCTCGCGCGCAGTCTCCGATTCGAGTGCTATGCCGTCGACGTCGCCCAGGACGGCGCACAGGCACTGGCTTGCGTGCTCGCCGCCGAACCTGACGCGCTCGTGCTCGACGTGATGATGCCCGAGGTCGACGGACTCGACGTCTGCCGGACACTGCGCCAGCAGGGCATCGTCGTCCCCGTGCTGATGCTGACCGCCCGCGACAGCGTCGGTGACCGGGTCGCCGGCCTCGACGCCGGAGCCGACGACTACCTGGTGAAACCGTTCGCGCTGCAGGAACTGCTCGCCCGGCTGCGGGCACTGCTGCGCCGCGCGGTGCTCACCGGCGTGCCCGGGAACGACGGCCCGCTGCGCTTCGCCGGGATCATCCTCGACCCCGTCACCCGCGAGGTCACCGCCGACGGCCGGGCCGTCCGGCTGACCCGCACGGAGTTCAGCATCCTGGAGGTGTTCCTGCGCCACCCACGCCAGGTGCTGAGCAGGTCGACGCTGTTCGAGCACGTGTGGGGATGCGATCTCGGCGAGAACTCCAACAGCCTGCACGTGTATGTCGGCTACCTGCGCCGCAAACTCGAAGCCGCGGGCCAGAACCGGCTGCTGCACACGGTGCGCGGCGTCGGCTACGTGCTGCGTGAGACACCGCTGTGAGCCTCACCAACCGGCTCAGCGTCATCGCCGCCCTGGCGGTCGCGGTGGCGGTCGTGGCGGTCAGCGCGCTCGCGTTCCTGCTCGTGCGCGAAGAGCTGTACCGGCAGCTGGACGCCCAGCTCGACGCCGACGCCCGCACCATCGCCACGCAGCCGGAACAGTGGATGGCGAGGGCGCCCGTGAAACCGGCGTTCCCCGACGAGGTCCCGGGCGAGTGGCACCGCTTCGACAAGGGCGACATCGGGCCGCAGTGGCAGATCATCTCGATCAAGGGCGTCGTCAACACCTCCGCCCTGCCGATCACCGAGGCCACCCTCGCCGTGCTCGAGGGACGGGCGGTACGCAGCCGGGAGACGGTCCCCGTCGACGGCGAGCAGCTGCGGATGGTGACCCTGCGCCTGGACGACCGCGGCACGATCCAGGTGGCCCAGCCACTCGACCCGCTCAACAACACGCTGCGCAGACTGGCGCTGCTGCTGGCGTTGGGCTGCCTCGGCGGCGCCGCGCTGGCGGCGCTGCTCGGGCGCAGCGTCGCCCGCGCGGGCCTGGCGCCCATCCACCAGCTGACCGGGGCGGTGGAGAAGGTGGCCGCGACCCGCGACCTGCAGACCGCGATCCCGGTGCACGGCAAGGACGAAGTGGCCCGCCTGGCCGGCGCGTTCAACGGCATGCTCGCCGCGCTCACGGCTTCCCGCGCCGCGCAGCGGGCACTGGTCGAGGATGCCGGGCACGAGCTGCGGACCCCGCTGACGAGCCTGCGTACCAACATCGAGCTGCTGGTACGGGCCGAGGCGGACCCCGACCGGGTGTTGCCGGCGCAGGACCGGGTCCGGCTGATGCAGGACCTGGAGACGCAGGTGGTCGAGCTGACGCAGCTCACCAATGAACTGGTGGATCTGGCGCGGGAGGAGACGAGCCCGGAGGAAGCCGAGCTGGTCGACCTGGCGGACGTGGTCGCCGCCGCGATCGACAGGGCACGTAGCCGTACCGCGGTCCCGATCGAAGCCGATCTGGTGACGGCTGAGCTGACCGGTCGCCCGGGCGCGTTGGAGCGCTTGGTCTTGAACCTGCTCGACAACGCTGCGAAGTGGAGCCCGGCCGGAGGCCGGGTGGTGGTACGCCTGCGTGACGGTGGTGAGCAGATCGAACTGACCGTGGTGGACGAGGGACCGGGCATCGACGACGCGGATCGGTTGCGGGTGTTCGAGCGGTTCTACCGGTCGGCCGCGGCCAGGGCGATGCCCGGCTCCGGGCTGGGTCTGGCCATCGTCGCGCAGACGGTGGCGCAGCACGGTGGCGCGGTGACGGCCGAGCGGGCGCCGGCGGGCGGTGCGCTGTTGCGCGTGCTGCTTCCGTCGCATTCATAGGAAGTTCTTAAGCAACTGAACGGCCCCGCTTAAGTGCCTGCGCCATCGTGTGCTGCATGACAACTGAGCCTGATGAGGCACCGGCCGCGGAGCCTGCTGCCGAGCCGTCGGCCGAACCTTCGGCACCTGCGGCCGCACCTGCTGCCGCGGCCCCGGCCGCCCCCGCTCGGCGGCGGCCGTCCGGCAAGTTCGTCCTGGCGTTGACCGGGGCGTTTCTGGCCGGTGCGGTCTGCACCGGATGCGTGGGTGTCGCGGCAGCGTTCGTGGTGGGCCACGGTCACGACCACCGCGGGTTCGAGGGTGATCATCCGAAGATCGAGCGGATGTTCCCGGACCGCGGTCCGTGGAAGGGCGGTGAGGGCTGGCCCGGTGACGAAAGGACCCGGGACAAGTCGGATTGGCCGGGGCTTCCGGACAAGGGTGTCTGGCCGCTGCCTGACGGCAAGCCGGGCCTGCCCGCGGTCCCGGCACCCGAGCAGAAGCCTCCGGCGCCGGTGCCGTCTGCGACGTCCTGACCGGTAAAAGCACCTGCGGCAACGCCATGGCCGGGTCGATGCGGTCGGCCCGGCCTCGGCCGCTCACGTTGCCGCCTCGACAGCACGTGAACACCAGCAGGGTCCCTTACACACTGTAGAAGTCAAGCTGGACGTCTAGGGCACCTCCATGCGCTGAGCTGGCAACTGGTGCAGCCACACCACCACCGCGCGCAGGATCTCCCGTTCGAATGCCACCCGGGCCGCCTCGACCGCAGGCGCCGGGCGTGCCTCGAGCTGAGCCTGCCGCAGCCGCAGCAGCGCCTGCGCTCGGAAGACGTACTCGTCGAAGTCGGCCCGGTCGGCGTCGAGGGCGAGCAGGCCCTGCAGGACCAGGTCCTCGGCGGTGGAGTTGGCGTCGACCGCGGTGAGCCGGGCCTTCTGCCGGGCGCGCCCGGCCTCGGTGACCGAGAGCATGGTGCGGTTGGCCAGCCGTGCCGATACGGGCGGGGAGCGGTCCTCGACGAGGTCTCCGGTGCGGCGCAGCCGGTTCACCGCGGCGAGGACGCGGGGCAGGCCCACCGCGCCGCGGTTGCCGACGATGCGCTGATGGCGGGCCTGCAGGTCGAAGGCTGTGGAGGGCTGCTGGTGGAGCAGGACCAGCACGATGTCCTCGAGCGTGAACGTCATGCCGACCTCCCCTGCAACTTCTACGGACTGTAGAAGTTAACAGAGGCTTTCCTCACCGCACAGCCGTGCGGGCCGACCGCGCTGCTGAGGCCTACTCGGTCTCGTCGCGCAGTAGCGCGCGCAGAATCTGCTCGTCATCGGCGTCCAGACCGCCGACGAACCGCCGCAGCACCGACCCGCGGTCGGACTCGGCGGCCAGCAGCCGCGTCATGCGGTCGGCGACCAGGCCGGCAGCGTCACGTACCGCGGCGTAGTGGTAGGCGCGTCCGCGGCGCTCACGGATGACCGCGCCCTTGGCGTGCAGGCGCGTGAGGATCGTGACGACGGTGCTGTAGGAAAGGTCCGCCTGCGCGGCGAGGCGGTCGCGGACCTGGCCGGGAGTCAGCGCCACGCCGGCTTCGGTGAGCACGGTGACGATCTGGGACTCCAGCTGACCGGACCGGCGTCGGCCGGGGTCGGCGTGCTCCGGGCCGGCATCTGGTTGGGTAGGGCTCATCAGTGCCGACTCTATCGCTGACGCGCGTGGTGGCCGCCACCCGCGGTGCTGGTGTCGGCGGGGCACGAGCGCGCACCGGAGGCAGCGTGAACAGCGGCGCGGCGGTGACCATCGGTCCCGCGTTCTGGGTGGTGTTGGCGCTGCTGTGCGCGGCCGCGGCAGCGCTGGCTGCCCTGTCGGGACTGCGGATGTCCCGGGGCGTGGTCACGGCGTCGGTGCGAGCGATCGTGCAGTTGACCGCGACCTCGCTCGCCGGTCGGCGGGCGATGGAGGACCTGCGGGTGCGCCGCGGCGAGTTCGAGGCGCTGCTGGCGCTGGGGTTCCCCGACCCCGACGCGGTGCGGGAGTTGTGCCGCCCGTACGCGGGCCAGGCGCTGCACCCGGCCCTGGATCAGACCCGCACCGTCGGTCTGGTGACGCTGCCGGGCGCGTTCGTCGGCGTGCTGCTCGGCGGCGGCAGCCCCGTGCAGGCGGGCGCCGCGCAGCTGCTGGTCCTGATCGGGCTGCTGGCCGCCGAGACGATCGCGATCGTGGTGGTGCTGGAGCTGATCGCTCGCGGCGTCATCAACCGGCCCGCCGTTGCGTGACGGCGACCCTCAACTGCGACCACAAAGACCAATACGCTCTCAGTCTCCACAAGCGTGACCACGGTCACGGGCTCCGGCATGGTGCGTAACACGTTTGCCACACCGATGTGACAGGAGCCATAACCCTCATGCTCAGACGTACTCTCGTGGTCGCCCTCCCGGCGCTGCTGCTGGCCACGACCGCGTGTGCCGAGCAGTCGGTCGGCGACCCGAACGCCCCGGCAGGTTCGGCGGTCGCGTACCCCAGCAAGACACTGCAGATCATGGCCCCGGCGGGCGCGGGCGGCGGCTGGGACACCACCGCCCGCACGATGCAGCAGGCGCTGCAGGGCGCCGGGCTGCTCAACGGCCAGTCCGCGGAGGTCCGCAACGTCACCGGCGCGGCCGGCACGATCGGCCTGGCCGAGCTCGTCACCAGCCACAAGGGCGACGCCCACCAGCTGATGGTGACCGGACTGGTGATGGTCGGCGGCGTGGTGACCAACAAGTCGCCGGTCGACCTGTCGCAGACCACCCCGATCGCGACCCTGACCGCCGAGTCGGAGGTCATCGTCGTCAAGTCCGACTCCAAGTACCAGACCCTCAAGCAGCTCGTCGACGACGTCAAGGCCAACCCGACGTCGGTGAAGTGGGGCGGCGGCTCCGCCGGCGGCACCGACCAGATCCTGGTCGGCCTGCTGGCCAAGGCGGCCGGCGCCGACGCGAAGACGGTCGCCAAGCAGTACATCGCCTACTCCGGCGGCGGCGAGACCAAGGCCGGTCTGCTCTCGGGCGACATCAGCGTCGCCGTCTCCGGCACCAGCGAGTTCGCCGACCTGGTCAAGGCCGGCACCGTCCGGGCGCTGGCCGTGTCCAGCGCCGCCCCCGGCGACGCGGGCCTGGGCACGCCGACGCCGAGCATCAAGGAGTCCGGCTACGACCTGGAGCTGATGAACTGGCGCGGGCTGGTCGCCCCGCCCGGCATCAGCGACGCCGAGAAGACGGCCGTCATCGCGATGGTCGACAAGCTGCACTCCTCGGCGCAGTGGAAGCAGGCGCTGACCGACAAGAAATGGACCGACTTCTACCGCACCGGCGACCAGGCGACCTCGTACTTCGCCGGCGAGAACACCCGGATCAAGGCCGTGCTCACCGAGATCGGCCTGGGCTAGTGTCCGACACCACGCACAACCCGGGGGCGGCCAAGGCCGCCCCCGGCCCCATCGTCGCCGGCGGCCTGCTGTTCGCCGTCGGAGCGCTGCTGTTCGCCCAGGCGCTCGCACTGGCGGCCGAGCGCGGGTACGCCCCGTCCGGGCCCGCGCTCGCGCCGGTCATCGTTACCGGCCTGTGGGTGCTGGTCTCCCTGGGCTACCTGGCCGAATCGATCAAATCCCGCGCCGTACCCGCCGAGGGCGGCGGCAGCTGGCGCACGCCGCTGCTGCTGCTGGCGGCGCTGATCGTCTACGCGCTGGTGCTCAAGTACACCGTCACCGGCTACGTCCTGGCCACCGCCGCGTTCGTGCTGGCCACCGCGCGGCTGCTGAGCACCCGCCCGGTCCGTGAGGTGGTCTTCCGGGACCTGCTCGTCGCCGCGGGCCTGTCCGTGGGCATCTACCTCGTGTTCACCCGCCTGCTCGGCATCGTCCTGCCCGCCGGAGTGCTGCCCCTATGAATTCCCTGTCCAACCTGCTCGACGGCTTCGTGTCCGTGCTGAGCGTGCAGAACCTGCTCTACGCCGCGATCGGCGTCACCATCGGCACCCTGGTCGGTGTCCTGCCGGGCATCGGACCCGCGCTGACCATCGCCCTGCTGCTGCCCGTGTCGCTGCAGCTCGACGACCCGACCGGCACCCTGATCATGTTCGCGGGCATCTACTACGGCGCCATGTACGGCGGGTCGACGACCTCGATCCTGCTCAACACCCCGGGCGAGTCCGCGTCGGTGGCCACCTCGATCGAGGGATACCAGATGGCCCGGCACGGCCGGGCACGAGCCGCGCTGGCCACGGCCGCGATCGGGTCGTTCGTCGCGGCCACGATCTCGACCGTGCTGCTGGCCTTCGTCGCCGAGCCGATCGCCACACTCGCCGTCACGTTCCGGGCCTCGGACTACTTCGCCCTGGCCGTGCTGGCGATGGTCACCGTCACCGCGATGGTCGGCGCGTCACTGGCCCGCGGCCTGATGTCACTGACCTTCGGGCTGTTCCTCGGCCTGGTCGGCATCGACTCGCTGACCGGGCAGGCCCGATTCACGTTCGGCGTGCCCGAACTGCTCGACGGCGTCGACGTCGTCACCGTCATCGTGGGCCTGTTCGCCATCGGCGAGACCCTCTACATCGCGTCCCGGCTCAAGGACCTGCCCGCGAACGTCGCCCCGCTGGAGCCGGCCAAGGGCGGCTTCGCCTGGCTGACCCGCCAGGACTGGGCCCGGTCGTGGCCGGCGTGGCTGCGCGGCACGCTGTTCGGGTTCCCGTTCGGCGCGCTGCCCTCCGGCGGCGCCGAGATCCCGACGTTCCTGTCGTACACCGTCGAGAAGCGGCGCTCCAAGCACCAGGACGAGTGGGGCAAGGGCGCGATCGAAGGTGTCGCCGGTCCGGAGGCCGCCAACAACGCCTCGTTCTCCGGGGTGCTCGTGCCGCTGCTGACGCTGGGCATCCCGACCTCGGCCACCGCCGCGGTCATGCTCGCCGCATTCAGCTACTTCAACATCTCACCCGGCCCGCAGCTGTTCGAGAAGTCACCGGACCTGGTCTGGGCACTGATCGCATCGCTGTTCGTCGGCAACGTCATGCTGCTGGCACTGAACCTGCCGCTGATCCGCGTCTGGGTCAAGGTCCTGCAGATCCCGCGGCCGCTGCTGTACACCGGCATCCTGGTCTTCGCCACCCTCGGCGTCTACGCCGTGTCCGGCAGCGTCGTCGACGTCCTGATCGCCTACGCCATCGGCGTGCTGGCGATGTTCATGCGCCGCTTCGACTTCCCGATCGCACCGGTCATCCTCGGCCTGATCCTCGGCCCGATGATGGAGACCCAGTTCCGGCGGGCGCTGCTGCTGTCCGACGGCGACATGTCGGTGTTCGTCACCCGCCCGCTGACGGTGACGCTGCTCGGCCTCGCGGTCGTCGCGCTCGCGCTGCCGCACCTGCCGAAGGTGTGGGCCCGGCTGCGCGGCGGCAGCGCCCAGCGGCTGTCGTTCGCCGAAGACGACTGACCCGGGTGGGCCGTGCCGACGCCTCGGCACGGCCCACCCGGCCAAGCAGGCGACGAGCGAAGTCGGTGCTCAACCACGCCAGGTGTAGCGGTGCTCCGGCCGACCGGTGCCGCCGTAGCGCATGCGGACCTCGGCGCGGCCGGTCTGCACCAGGTGCTCGAGGTAGCGGCGGGTGCTGACCCGCGACAGGCCCGCCAGTTCGGCGCACTCGACGGCGGACAGGTCGCGCCGGCTCTCCCGCAGCACCCCTGCCACCAGGTCCGCGGTCGTCGTCGACAGGCCCTTGGGCAGCGACGCCGCCGCGGGTCCGGTCATGCCGAACAGCCGGTCGACGTCGGCCTGGGCGACCGTCGGGAGCTCGGCGAGCCGCCGCATCCGTGCCGCGTACCGTTCGAGCTGTTCGCGCAGGGTCTCGGCGGAGAACGGTTTGATGATGTAGTGCACGACGCCGCCGTGCAGCGCCGCGCGGATCGTCTCGACGTCGCTGGCCGCCGTGATCGCCAGAACGTCGACCGGGTGCTCCCTTTCGCGCAGGCGGCGCAGCACCTCCAGACC
The DNA here is from genome assembly GCF_011297315.1 of Catellatospora chokoriensis. Taxonomy (NCBI): domain Bacteria; kingdom Bacillati; phylum Actinomycetota; class Actinomycetes; order Micromonosporales; family Micromonosporaceae; genus Catellatospora; species Catellatospora chokoriensis. Next base: position 537,679 of record NZ_JAAOTI010000001.1, on the reverse strand, counting down.
GGAGATGTCGGGCAGGTAGATGTCCAGCAGCACCAACTCCGGGCGCAGCTGCTCCACCGCGGCCAGCGCCTCGGTCCCGGTGTGGGCCACGCCGACCACGGTGAAGCCTTCGGCGCGTTGCACGAACCCGGTGTGGATACGGGCCACCATGAAGTCGTCGTCGACGACGAGCACCCGCGTCATGACCGCTCCCGCTGCCGCGGCAGCCGGGCGGTGAACGCCGCGCCCTCGACGCTGACCGAGCCGCCGCGGGCGGTGCAGATCTGGCTGATCAATGCCAGGCCCAGCCCGCGGCGGTCGCTGTCCTTGGTGCTGTAGCCGCGGGTGAACACCGTCTGCGCCAGCTCGTTGGCGACCCCGGGGCCGGAGTCGTCGACGCGCACCTCGACCTCGGCGGGGTCCTGACGGATCAGGACCCGCACCCAGCCGCCCGCGGGCGCGGCGTCGATGCCGTTGTCGACCAGGTTGCCGACGACGGTCACCAGATCGGCGACGAGCTGTCCGTCCGGCTGGGGGGACAGCTGCGAAGCGTCGTCCACGGACAGCTCGACCCGCTGCTCGGCGGCGGCGCTGGCCTTGGCGATGAGCAGCGCCGCGAGCGCCGGGTCGGCGATGCGTGACTGCACGCGATGGCTGAGGTCCTCCTGGGCCTGACCGGCGCGGATGATGAAGTTGACCGCGTCGTCGTACTGGCCGAGCTGGATCAGCCCCGAGATGGTGTGCAGGCGGTTGGTGAACTCGTGCGCCTGGGCGCGCAGGGTGTCGGTGGCGTGGCGGCTCAGGCCCAGCTCGCGTTCGAGCGAGGTCAGTTCCGTGCGGTCGCGCAGCGTGGTGACCGAGCCGACGGTGCGGCCGTGGACCAGGACCGGCATCCGGTTGAGGACCAGGACCCGGGACTGGAACAGCACGACGTGGTCGGGCTCGCCGCCGCCGCTGGTCAGCAGCTGCACCAGGTCGTCGGGGACGCCGAGCCCGGGCAGGGGTTTGCCGGTGGCGTCGCCGGGCAGGTCCAGCAGGCGTACGGCTTCGTCGTTGGCGAGGGTGATCCGGCCGGAGGTGTCGAGGGCGAGCAGGCCCTCCTTGAGGCCGTGCAGCATCGCCTCCCGATGCTCGACCAGCCCGGCGATCTCGCGCGGCTCCAGTCCCAGGGTCTGCCGCTTGACCCGCCTGACCAGCAGCATGGAGCCGCCGATCCCCAGTGCGGACCCCAGCAGCAGGTAGGTGAGCAGGTCAGGGGTCGCCTCGGCGAGCAGTTGCGGCCATGACGGGTAGGTCTGGCCGGCGACGACCAGCCCGAGGACCTTGCCGTCGCCGGGATCGATGACCGGTGCGTGGGCCTCGAGCACCCGAGCCGGGGTGAGGACTTCACCGTGCCAGCCCTTGCCGGCCAGGCCGTCGCTGTCACCGAGGTCGGCCGGGCGGCCCGCGTCCGGGCCCGTCAGCAGGCGCCCCTCGGCGTCGGTCAGCACCACGAACGAGACGCCGTTGGCGCCACGGGCGGTCTCCGCCGCGGCAGCCAGCGAGTCGTACCAGACATCGGGTCCCATACCCTGGCGGATGGTGTCGTTCCAGGCCAGGCTCTCGGCGATGGAGCGCAGTTTGCCGCCTTCGTCGTTGTAGAACGCGGCCTGGGCCTCGGCCATCGACACCGCGGCGACCGCGCCGACGGCCAGCAGCACGATCCCGAGCTGGAACAGCAGCAGCTGCCTGGCCAGGGAGAACTGCCTGCGCATGGTCCCTCCAGAGCTCGGGCACCGCTAGGGTGGTCGGATGCTTCGTCGTACCGTACTCGCTGCTCCGCTGCTGGCAATGCTGGCGGCGAGCGGATGCGGGCTGGACCGGGAGCCGGATCTGCGGCTGATGGTGCCCAACGCCCCGGGCAGCGGATACGACATCACCGCCCGCACGGTCGCCACGGCCCTGCACGCCGCGGACGTGCATCGCAGCATCGAGGTGTTCAACCTGCCCGGCGCCGGTGGCATGGTCGGCCTGCAGCGGCTCGTCTACGAGCGCGGCAACAGCGGCCTGATGATGCTGATGGGCCTGGGGCTGGTCGGCGCCCAGCACACCCTGCCGGTCCCGGCCCGGCTGGCCGACGTGACCGCGTTGGCCAGGCTCATCCAGGAACCGGAGATCGTCGTGGTCACCCGCGACTCGCCGCTGACCTCGCTGGCCGGGCTCGTCGAGGCGTGGCGTGCCGATCCTGCGGCGTTGACGGTGGGCGGCGGTTCGTCGCGTGGCGGCCCGGACCATCTCGCGGCGATGCTGATGGCCGCCGCGGCCGGGATCGCCCCGCCCACGGTCGGCTACCGGCAGTTCGACGGGGGTGGCGCGCTGCTCGCCGCGATCCTGGGCAAGCGGGTGGCGTTCGCGGTGTCCAGCCTCGGGGAGTACGCCGAGCAGATCGACGCCGGACAGCTGCGGGTGCTCGCGGTGACCAGCCGCAGTCGTGCGGTCGGCGTCGACGCGCCGACCCTGGTGGAGGCCGGCCTGGACGTGGTGTTCGACAACTGGCGTGGACTGGTCGCGCCGCCGGGCCTGTCGGCGCAGAAGACGGCCGTGCTGTCGGACATGGTGGTCCAGCTTCGGGCGTCGCGGGCCTGGCAGGAGGCCCTGGCCGGGCACCGCTGGACGGATGCGTACCTCGATGGCCCCGAGTTCGCCGCGTTCCTGCGTAAACAGGATCAATCGGTTACCCGGATCCTGGACGGGATGGGCCTGGCGGCGCCCAGCGCCGCGGGCAACTGATCCGGGCTGTCGCCTGATCAGCTCGCGAGACCCGCGTTGAGCAGCAGCTCGATCAGGTCCCAGACCGCCTCGACCGTCCATACGAGCGTCGACGCGGCCAGCAGCACCGGGATGAGCTGCCAGCCCGACGCTCCCCGTCGCGGCGGATCGAGCAGGCTCGCCACCCGGCGTGGGACGGCGCCGCCACGGCCCGCGGCGTTCAGGCCGAGCCCGACCTCGGGGCCGGTGGCCAGGCAGGCGCGTCCGATGGCGTGCGCGACGGTGCGGCGGCTGCCCACGTCGTGGGCGGCCTGTTCGTCGGCGGCCCGTTCGACGAGGTAACCGACGTGCCGGGCGACCCACCACAGGGCCGGGTGGGCCACCGCGGCCATCTCGGCGACCGCGACGAGCCGATGGTGTCCGGCGTCGAGGTGTGCCCGCTCGTGGGCGATCACCGCGTCCAGCTGGGTGGCGCTGAGATGCGCACGCATACCGGTGGTCACCACGACGCGGCCGGGCCGCCCCGGCACGGCGAACGCCTCCGGGCGGTCGTCGGGCAGCACGAGAACCGTCGCCGAGCCGTCGGTCAGGTGCCGCGCCTGCGCGAGGACCCGCCGGTGCCGCAGCGACGTGACGGTGACCGCGGCCACCGAGGCGGCCAGCAGCACGACGCTGAGCAGCGGCACCCACGGCACGTGCGCGGTGTCCTGATAGACGGTGTGGGCCGACCACCCGAACACCGTGCCGACTGCCGGCAGCTGCGCGACGGCTTTGAGCGTGAACACGAACAGGTTGGCCATGCCCGCGGCCGCGGTCGCGGCGGCCGACCATGCGACGGCCCGCGCGGCACGGCCGGGAGCGAGCCGCTCGGCGATCAGCCGGACAGCGACACTGACCAGGGCAGGAGCCACGACCACCGACCACATGAAGTGATCGAACATGTCTTGCCTCCCGCCGCCGTTTCGCCGGGTCGAGTGTGCCACCTGCGGGGCGGCGCGTACGAACGGCGCCTGCCCGAACATGCGGCATGGCGCGGATCCTCGACGACGGGCAGCACCTCATCGCCGGCACCTGGGTCGGGCAGAACAGTTCGTCTCGGTGGTCGTTGTCTCCTACGGGGATGCACGGCGGAACCCGATGACCTGACCACCTGGATATGGTTCGGATATGAATGACAGCGACGGACGCAGACGTGCCTCGGGCGAGCTCGAAGGCCAGGTCATGAACGTCCTGTGGGCCGCGGGCCGCTCGATGACCCCGGCTGAGGTCCAGGCGCAGCTGGATCCGGCGCCGGCATACAACACCGTGCAGACCATCCTGATCCGGCTCGTGGACAAGCAGGTCGTCCGCCGCAGCCGGGTCGGCAGGGCGCACGCGTACGAGCCGGTCAACAGTGAGGCCGACGCCGCCGCGGCTCAGCTGCGTGCCACGCTCAGCGGCGTCGGCGACCGCCAGCTGACCCTGCAGCGCTTCGCCGCAACCCTCGACGACGCCGAAGCACAGGTGCTGAGGCGGCTGCTTTCCGACATGCGCCCGGGGGACAAGTGAAGGTCTGGGTCTACCTGCCACTGCTGCTGTCGGCGCTGCTGCCGTACGTGGCCCGGTTCATGGCCGGGCGGGTCGCGCCGGCGGCCGCGGCCCGGACGGTCACCGTAGCCGCGACCGCTGCCGCGAGCGGGTTCGTGTGCTGCTTGACGTTGCTGGCGCTGACCCTGTTCGACGACCTGCCACCGCTGTGGGAGTTCGACGACCGGCCCGAGCTCGGCCTGCCCAAGCCGGTGCCCGGCCTGGTCGCGTTGGCCGCGGCGCTGGTGCTGATGACGGGTGCGGTGCGGCTGGTCCGCGACGTGCGGATTCGGCGACGGGTGTTGCGGGAGCTGCGCGACGCGGGTCGCCCGCGGGCGGGGCTGGTCGTGGCCGACTGGGCGGAGCCGTTCGCGGTGGCGGTGCCGGGCAGGCCGGGGCACATCCTGGTCACGTCCGGGATGCTGCGGGTGCTGAGCCCGGGTGAGCAGCGGGTCCTGTTCGCGCACGAGAACTCGCATCTGCGCCGTCGGCACCATCGATGGGTGACGGCCGCGAGCTGGTCCGCGGCGGTCAACCCACTGCTGGCGCCGATGGCGGTGCTGGTGGGTCACCTGGTCGAGCGGTGGGCGGACGAGGAGGCCGCCGCGGTGGTCGGCGACCGGCAGCTCGTGGCCCAGGCGGTGGCCAAGGCGTCGCTGGCCGGTCGGCGTAAGCAGGTCGCGCCGGCAATGGGGATGAGCGGCTCGGGCGCGGTCGAGCGGGTGATGGCGCTGCAGCGTCCGGGTCAGCGCAGCCGCTGGCAGGCGGTGGCCGGCGTGACCGTGTTGTGCCTGATGCTGCTGGCGGCCACCGCGGTGGCCGCGGTCGAGTTCGCCGGAGTGGCGCAGGCATGGCTCGACATGATCGTCTAGCGATCGGTCGAAGCGTCCGGCGCTGACCGGCACCGCGGCACCCGCCGGGTGCCGCAGGATTCCCGCCGCGGGTCAGTGGCATCCGGCTGACCCGGAGTCGCTGTACGCGGCACCGGGTTGGCCGATGAACCGCCAGTGGTAGGCGTCGGGGTCGAGGGTCAGTTTGAGCACACCGTAGGTCCGGTCGTCACGGGTTTCGGAGTTGGCGGCGACGTCGTCACCGAACCGGTAGAGGCTCGCGCCGCCGGTGCCGACGACGAACTGGCGGATGCCCTGCCGGTCGTCGCGGACCCCGCCGGGGTCCTGGGGCGCGAAGCGCTCGTAGTTGTGATTGTGCGCGGTCAGGACCAGCTCGGTGCCGTGCTCGTACAGGATCTGGTAGAGCGGCCGCATCCGCGGCTCGGCGGTGTGTTTGCCGCCCGAGGTGAACAGCGGGTGGTGCCACATCGCGACGGTGCACCGCGCCGGCCGGTCGGCCAGGGTGTCCTTGAGCCATCGTGCCTGCGGGGAGTCGGGGCCGCAGTCGACCTGGTCGCACTGGCTGTTGAGGACGAGCACCTGCCAGTCGGCGATGCGGTAGCTGTACCAGCCTTCGCCGTGCCTGCCGACGTCGGCGCCGAAGTAGTCGTAGTAGGCCTTGCCATCGGCTTTGCGCAGGTCGTGGTTGCCGAGCACGGGCCTGGTGCGGTCGCGGTGACGTCCCCAATGGGGGTCGTAGCAGCGCCGGAACTGCTTGGCGGAGCCGTCCATGTAGGCGTTGTCGCCGAGGGTGTAGACGGTGCCGTCGATGTCGTCGAGCAACTTGGCGGTGATCTCGTCGCCGCCGCTGGTGCAGCTGGCGATGTCACCCGCGCCGACCAGCACCGGAGGGCCGTCGTCGCGGCCACCGCCGAACACGACGACCGCGCCGGCGGCGAGCAGGGCCACGACCAGTGAAGCGCGCCCGGCCACGCTGCCGAGTGCGCCGCCGACCCGGCTTGCGGCAGCACGGATCGACGGAGGAGTCGCCTCGATCATCGGCGGGCCCTTTCGCGTTGTGCCGCGACGGACTCCTGGCCGTGCAGCAGCGCGGCGCGGTCGACGGGCAGCGGACGCGAAAGCAGCGCCCCGCTGCGCCTGCCCCACGGGGCAGGGCCGAAGGTGCGCAGCATCAGCGCGTCGTAGATCAGCGCCAGCAGCGCGGCGGCGATCAGCGGGGCGCCGAACTCGGCCAGCGGCGGATACGACAGCGCGGTCGCCGCCAGTGGGCTGGTGCTGACAGCCATGCCACGCGCGGCCGCGGTCATGCTGGCGACGGCGACGCGCTGCGGCGGTGCGACGATCGCGGCGGTGAACGCCTGCCGGGCCGGGACATCGACTTTGGACAAGGCGTGGCGTACGAGCAGCAGGCACGCCGCGACGGCGAACGTGGGCGCGAACGCGACGCCCAGTAGCAGGACGTTGGATACGGCGTGTGGCCAGAGCATCGCCACCAGCAGTCCGCTGCGGGCGGTCAGCGCCGGCGCGGCCAGTTGCGCGGCTGCGGCGAGCATGTTCATGGCGAAGAACAGCGCGCCCAGGGTGCTGACCGGCACGTCGAATCGTTCGTGCAGCCACCACGCCAGCAGTGCCTGGACGACCAGGCCGCCGGCGAAGGCGTCCAGCCCGGACAGTGCGGCCAGTGCCCTGCCCTGCGGCGGGATGCGCACGGTGCCCTGGGCGCTTGCTGTTCCTTTTCTGCCTCGTGCCTCGGCGTCCGGGGACATTCTGGCGACGACTTGGCCGGCCAGGAGCGCGACCAGGGCGTAGAGGACGAAGGCATGTCGGCCGGCGTGTGGTCCGCTGACGGCCGCCAGGCCGGCGGCAGCCAGGGCGCCGAGCGCGCCGGCGACCTGCGCGGCGACGTTGTACGCGGTGAACACGCGGGTGCGGTTGTCGGCGGTGCTGTGGTGGGCGAGGACGGCCTGCTCGACGCCGCTGAACGGGGTGTTGTCATTGGTGGACGGTGAGATCGTGCCGAGGAAAGCGGCGGCCAGCAGCACGGGGTAGCTGTCGCAGGCGGCGAACACGGCACCGGCCGCTGCCATCAGCAATGCGGAGACCAGCAGCGCGAGGCGGCGGCCCATGCGGTCGGCGAACAGCGCCATGACGACGGTGCCGGCGACGCTGCCTGCGCAGGCGACGGCGATGAGCACTCCGATCTCGGCTGCCGAGTAGCCGGCGATGCTGAGTCGGGTGGCCAGCAGCACGCTGACGCAGCCGAAACCGAACGTGCGCAGCGCACGCGAGACAATGACCCGCTTGCTGTCGGCGTGCAGATGCCACCGAACTGCAAGGGATCTTCCGTTCATCGGAGAACCCACTAAGAGATGATGAAACAGGCAATATCGGCTCCAACTCCGACACGCCGTAGGTTTTAGGTAATGATCAGTTTCCGGCTGGCGGCGAGGCGATGCTGCACGCTTGGGCGCCATGCGGGTGCGTGCCTGCGTCAGTCGAGCAGCAGGCTTGCCGGGATGAGGGGGGCACTCGGGGCAGGCGAACGGGACAAGCCGGAGGCGCCCTTTTGGCGATGAACCCGGCAGGCCAGGGCGACCACCGTCAGCCACAGGCCGCCGATGAGCCAGCCGCCCAGTACGTCACTCGGGTAATGCACGCCGAGGTAGACACGCGTCAGACCGATCGCCACCGCCATGGCGGCGGCGGTGGTCCATGCTGCGGACCTGATGCGCCGGTCGCTGGTGATCGTGCAGGCCAGCCACGCCAGCAGGCCGAGCGTGGCAGTCGAGCTGCCCGCATGTCCGGAGGGAAAGGACGGCCCGGTGACGTCGACGAGCCACAGCGCGGTGTCAGGGCGCGGGCGACCGGCCATAATTTTGATCAAGTTGACCAGCAGCTGTATGCCGCCGAGTACGACGAGCCCCAGGGCGGCCGGCGTTGCGCTGCGGCGGCGTGCGGAGACGGCGATGGTCGCGATGGCGGTGACCGTGATGAGGCAGGGCGCTGAGCCCACATCGGTGACGGAGATCGCCGCGGTGGTCATCGCGGTGGTGCGGTGATCGACTGCCCACTGCACACCCCGCATGTCCCATGGGTCGAGTAGCGCGAGCTGCGTGGCGAGGGTCAACGCGGCGGATCCGCCGGCCAGCACCGCGGCGGTGGCTGCGATCGTGCGGGCGACCGCCAACCCGGGTCGGCGCGGCGACCAAGGCGAACGCGCCACGATCCCACCGCCGAGGCTGATGCGCCGCTGTGGACCGCCACGCCGTCGGGGCAGTGCGGCGATTGCCCAGGCCGCCCCGTATGTCGTGGCGAATACGATGATTGCGGCCACTATGCCGATGATGTTCTGCATTGGTCGCCTGTTCTGCGTCGCAGGCTGGTCGCAGATACGGCCGAGCAATTCCTACGTCACGTAGGAGTACGATACCTACAATATGTAGGACTTCGGTGATGGCGAGCCGCGTGTCCGTCACAACGTTCCCGACGGCCATGTCTGGATCACGACGTCGACCGTGGCAGGCCGAGCGAGCCTGGTCGTCGCCAACACCGGTCCGGTGATCCCGGACCACGCCCTGCACGCCCTCTTCGAACCCTTCCACCGGCTACAGGAACGCCTCACCGGCCACGGCTTCGGCCTGGGACTCGCCATCGTCGCCTCGATCGCCACCGCGCACCACGGCTCCGTGGAACGGCTAGCCCGGCGATGGGGATCACCTGGCGTGCGCGGTGGCCCACCTGCCCGCCGCCTCGGCGCTCATGGGCCGGGCGAAGAGGTAGCCCTGCCCGTAGCCGCACCCGAGCCGGCGGAGCAGATCGTGCTCGCCGGACAGCTCGACACCCTCGGCGACGGTGTCCAGGCGCATCTTCTGCGCGAGCGTGATGATGCCGTCGACCAGGTCCGCCTGGCGCTGGGACGTGGTGAGGCTGCTGGTGAAGACCCGGTCGAGTTTGAGCACGTCCAGGGGGATGTGGCGAAGGTAGTTGAGGGCCGAGTAGCCCGTGCCGAAGTCGTCGATGGCGACCCGCACGCCGGTCTGGCGCAGTTCGGCGAGGTCCTGCCAGACCTGCTCGTCGTCGCCCAGCAGCAGGGTCTCGGTGATCTCCAGCATGAGCCGGCAGGCGGGCAGCCCCGACTCGGCCAGCACCTGGCGGACGTGCTCGGTGAAGCCACCCGCGCGGAACTGCCGCGCCGACACGTTGACGCTGACGTACGGCGTACACCCGGCGTCACCGTGCGGCCAGGCCGCCGCCGCCGTCACGGCCGCGCTCATCGCCCAGTTGCCGATGGCGACGATGGCCTGGCTCTCCTCGGCGATCTCGATGAACTCACCGGGCATCAACCGTCCCCGGGTGGGGTGGTTCCAGCGCAGCAGCGCCTCGAAGCCGACGGTCCGCTCGTCGGCCAGCGCGACGATCGGCTGGAACTCCATGAAGAACTCCCCGTGCGGCAGCGCGGTCTCCAGCGCGGCGCGCAGCCGCATCCGCTCCGCGGCCCGGACCTCGTACTCCTGCCGGTAGCGCAGCCAACGCCCCTTGCCCTCGGCCTTGGCCGCATAGAGTGCGACGTCAGCCTGCCGCAGCAGCTCGGCCGCCGTGGACGACGCGGTGCTGAACGACACCCCGGCGCTGCCGCGCCCGGACACCGCGCTGCCGTCGAGCACGAACGGGGTGGCCAGCGCCGCCGTGATGCGGTCGGCGACCGCGTACACCGTCTCCTCCGCGGCGTCCTCGATGGACACCGCGAACTCGTCGCCGCCGAGCCTGGCCGCGGTGTCGCCGCGCCGCACCACCTCGACGATGCGCTCGGCGACCAGGCGCAGCAGCCGATCTCCGTAGTCGTGCCCGAACGTGTCGTTGACCAGCTTGAAGTCGTCGAGGTCGATGAATATCACGGCCGCCGGCACGCCGGTGCCCTGGGCGCGCACGGTCGCGTCGGCGAGCCTGCGCTGGAACGCCACCCGGTTCGCCAGCCCCGTCAGCGAATCGTGGTACGCGTGGTATGCCAGCTCGCGCTCCATGTCGCGCTGCGTGGTGACATCGCGCAGCGTCACGACGAACCCGACGACGGCCGGTTCGGCGCGCAGATCACGGCAGATCGCCTCGACCTGCACCCGCAGGCCGTCGGAGCGCACGATGACCCAGTCGCCGCGGTCGCCGTCGGCCCCGGGCGGGGCGGTCTTGATCTGCTCCCGGGCGGTCTGCTGGCTTTCCTCGGCGACCAGCTCGACCAGTTCGGCGCCGAGCAGGTCGCCGGGGCCGAACACGCCTCTCGCCGACGGACTGGCGTACCGGATGCGCAGCCCGTCCGGTTCGAGGATCAGGATGACGTCAGCGGCGTTCTGCACCAGGGCACGGAAGTACTCCTCGCTGTCACGCTGGACCAGCATGCGGGTCAGGCTGATCCGCTCCAGCGCCAGCGCGGCCTGCGCGGCGATGGTCTCCACCGCCGACTGCAGCGCGTACAGCAGGTCCCGGTCGGCCCCGACCAGGATGGCGCCCAGGTGCGGGTCGCCACCGGGGCGGGCGTCCAGCACCAGCGGGCAGACGAGCACGTGCCGGAAGGGCCGGATGCGGGCTGCCTGCGCCGCCGGCAGCTCGCCCGCGTCGATCACCCGGGAGCCGCACGCGACGTGGCCCGCTCCGCCGTGCTCCGCGTCGTGTCCGGTGGTGTCCAGGTGGAAGGCGTGCGGCTTGCGGGCCGGTGCGAGCTGGTCGACCGCGGCGGCGAGGCAGTCGCGGACCCCCTGCACGTCGTGTGCGGCCACCAGCCGGGTGCTGGTGGTACGCAGGATCTCGGCGCGGGTGAGGAAGCGGCGATGGTCGGCGATCATGCTGAACAGGCGGATGGCGACCAGCACCGCGGTCACGCTGGCGAACACGGCGATCGCCGGTGTGTGCCAGACCCGGCCGCGCGCAGCCTCGAGCAGCAGCAGCGCCGACGGGAGCAGCGAGGCGGCCAGCAGCGACGCCTGCCGGGCGGGACTGAGTTCGCGGGGCGCGGTGGTCGGGGGCAGGGTCAGCGCGGTCATCGACGGATGCAGCGCGGCCGCGGCACAGCCGCCGTAGAACAGCAGCCAGCCGATGTCGATCGGTCCGCCGACCGGGCCGTGCCCGCGCAGCTGCGACATGGCGTACACGAGGTCGGTCACCAGGAGTCCGGTCGCGCCGACGGTCATCAGGGTGACGGCGGGGGAGAACCGGTGGATCACGATGAGGCGGCCGATGGTGGCCAGGATCAGCACGTCGCCCACCGGATAGGCGACCGACAGCAGGCGCTGTGCCGGGGAGAGCGTGGGATCGATGAGGTGCGGCGTGATGAGGAAGATCCAGGTCAGCAGGCCCAGCCCGGTGACCAGGATCATCATGTCCAGCGGCAGCAGGCGGCGGCGGGTGTGCGTGGCCGGGCCGGCCATCCGCAGCAGCCCGGCCGCGAGAACCGGATACATCGCCAGGTAGAAGACATCCGCGGCGGAAGGGAACAGCAGCGTCACGCCGCGCGTGTCGACCAGGAAGTCGTACAGGGTGTCACCGAGGAACAGCAGGACGATCGCGGTGCACAGCAGCCACCACGGGCCGGCTCGGGCCGGGCGGTTCGAGACGACCCCGTAGGCCACCGCGGCGGCGGAGCAGAGCCCGATCCCGGCCCATACCAGGTCGTCGGCGGGGGAGGGGAAGGCGAAGAAGCCGATGAGGCCGACCAGCCACAGCATCCCGTACACCGCCAGCGGCCTGTTGACCATGTTAACCACCTCGCCCTGTTCACCTGCCCGTGGTCATGGGCCCCGCGAGGCCCGTGCTCATGCCCTCCCGCCAGTACATCACCGTGCGTGAAGGAGCGACCACCCGATGATCGGCGGCAGGTGCGGCCGGGCGGCTAGAACGTCCGGATCGCGATCTCGGCGGGTGCGGCCAGGCCCTTGACGATCTCGTCGTCGAGTTTGACGAGGGTCAGGGAGGCGCCCGCCATGTCGAGCGAGGTGCAGTACTCGCCGACGTAGTTGCGCCGCACGTGGATGCCGCGGGCCTCGAGCTGCTCGTGGGCGCGGCCGTAGAGCAGGTACAGCTCGCCGATCGGGGTGCCGCCCAAGCCGTTGATCATCAGGGCGACGTCGTCGCCGCGCTCGTAGGGCAGGTCGGTCACCACGGCTTCCAACAGTTCGTCGATGATGGTGTCGGCGTTGGCCAGCTTCTCGCGGCGCCGCCCGGGCTCGCCGTGGATCCCGACGCCGATCTCCATCTCGTCGTCGCCGAGTTCGAACAGCGGCGAACCCTTCGCCGGCGGCGTACACGAGGTCAGCGCCATGCCCATGGTCCGGGTCACCGAGTTGACCTTGTTGCCGAGCCGTACCAGCTCGTCGATGTCGGCGCCCGCCTCGGCGGCCGCGCCGACCACCTTGATGACGAAGAAGTTCCCGGCGACACCGCGCCGGCCGATCGTGAACGTGGAGTCCGCCACCGCGACGTCGTCGTCGACCAGCACCGTCTTGATCTGGACGCCCTCGGCTTCGGCCATCTCCTTACCCATGTCGAAGGCCATCCGGTCACCGGTGTAGTTGTTGATCAGGTGCAGCACACCCTTGGGCGAGGCGAGCAGTTTGCTGGTCTCCAGCACGTAGTCCATGGGCGGTGCGGCGAACACGTCGCCGGGGCAGGCCGCGTCCAGCATGCCCTTGCCGACGATCATCACGTGCGCCGGTTCGTGGCCGGAACCGGAGCCCTGGATGACGGAGACCTTGTCCGCGCGCGGGGCGTCGGCCCGCATGATGAGGTTGTACTCCGGCACGTAGCGCAGCGTGTCCGGATTGGCCAGGGCCACGCCCTTGAGCATCTCGGCGACGAACTGGCGCGGATCGTTGACGAACTTCTTCATGGCAGGTCGTCCCTTCAGGATGCGGCGGGCCAGGCGTCGGCGAGGGCTTCGAAGATGACGGCGACGGCCACCGCGCCGGGGTCGACGCTGCCGATGCTGCGCTCGCCGGTGTAGCTGGCCCGGCCGCGGCGGGCCTCGAGCTTGGCGGTCTCGTCCGCGCTGGCGCGTGCCACGGTCGCGGCGGCCCGGACCGTCGTCGGTCCGTCGCTGCCGAGACCGACCTGCCGGGCGATCTCGTCCGTGGCCGGGGCCAACGCGTCGAGCAGGGTCTTGTCGCCGAGGCCGGCGCTGCCGCGGGCCTGGATACCCTCTATCGCCGCCCGCAGCATCGCCACGACGGTCTCCCCGTCGATGGCGGTCTTGCCGGCGGCCGCGGTAGCCGCGCGCAGGAACGCGGTGCCCCACAGCGGTCCGGAGGTTCCGCCGATCCGGCTGGTGATGACGACGGCGACCTTGCGCAGGAACGTGGCGGCGTCGGCGCGGTCGAAGGTGTCCCAGTCACTCAGGACGATCTCGAAGCCGCGGGCCAGTGAGTAGCCGAAGTCGCCGTCGCCGACGACCGCGTCGAGGTCGCCGAAGTACTTCTCGTTCGCGACGGCGGTCTGCGCGATCGTGCGCACCACGAACTCGACCTGCGACAGCGGGTTCTCGGTCATCGCCGGTCCTTTTCTGCGAGCACGGCCGCCAGGTCGGCCAGCGTCACGTACGCCCCGGGCGAGGCCGGGCTGTCGTTGGCGAGCACCGTGACCGGGGCGGCGTCCGGCTCGCCGAGCGAGTCGACGACGAACGCCGCGCCGGTGAAGTCCTCGCCGGCGGTGTAGTCGTTGACCGTGACGACACAGGCGATCCCGGCCGCGACGGCGGCGGCCAGGCCGTTGTGGGAGTCCTCGACGACGACCGCGTCGTGCGGGGCCAGCCCGAGCCGGTCGAGGGCGAGCAGGTAGATGTCGGGCGCCGGCTTCTTGCGCGGCACGATGTCGCCGGCGAGCACGGTGAAGTCGCGGGCCCGGTCCGGGCCGACGGCGTGCTCCAGCACCGCTCGCACGGAGGGTTCGGCCGAGGTCGAAGCGACAGCGAGCAGCCAGCCGGCGGCGTGGGCCTGTTCGGCGATGCGGGCGATGCCGGGGCGGGCGGGCAGGTCGCCCGCGGCGACCATGGCGGTGTAGATCTCGGTCTTGCGGCGGTGCCAGGCGGCGACGGCCTCGGCCTGCCCGGCCGGGTCGGGCGGCAGTGCGGCGGCGGCGACGAACTGCGGGGTCAGCAGGCTGGACATGCGCTCCTTGCCGCCGCCGATCGCGAGCTTGCGGCCGTACTCCTGCTCGTCCCACCGCACCGGCAGCCCGAACTCGGCGAACGTCTGGTTGAACGCGGGCAGGTGCCCGTAGCGCTCGGTGTCGGCCAGGACGCCGTCACAGTCGAAGATCAGGGCTTTCACCATGCCCGCCCCGAGCTGCCGAAGCGGTCGGCGTAGCCGGCGGCCATCGCGGTGACGTCCGCCGCGACGTGCTTGAACAGCGAGGGCGGGTCCCACTTGCCCTGCGTTTCGGCCTCGCGCAGGAAGGCCAGGTTCGAGGTCATGTAGGTGATCTTGAGGGCGGTGGACACGTTGACCTTCGCGCAGCCCCGGGCGATCAGGTCGGTGAACTGGGCGTCGGTCAGGCCGGTGCCGCCGTGCAGCGCGATCGGCACGCCGGTCGCCGCGACGATGTCGCTGACCCGCTGGCCGTCGAGGTGCGGTTCGGCCGAGTACACACCGTGCGCGTTGCCGATCGACGGCGCGAACACGTCGACCCCGGACGTCTCGACGAAGTGCACCGAGGTCTCGAGCGTCTGCCGGTGGGCCGCCTCGTCGCTGCCGACGCCGTCCTCGACCCCGGTGATCGCCTCGATCTCACCCTCGACGTGGGCGCCGTGGGCGCGGGCCTCGGCGACCACCTCGATGGTCTGGCGCAGGTTCTCCTCGACGGGCAGCGTGGAGGCGTCGAACAGCACCGAGTTCCAGCCCTTGGCCAGGCAC
This sequence comes from Catellatospora chokoriensis, assembly GCF_011297315.1. Lineage (NCBI taxonomy): Bacteria > Bacillati > Actinomycetota > Actinomycetes > Micromonosporales > Micromonosporaceae > Catellatospora > Catellatospora chokoriensis. Next base: position 522,645 of record NZ_JAAOTI010000001.1, on the reverse strand, counting down.
TCGGTGATCACCGCCCGGTCCGGGCAGTGGTCGAGATGCAGGCTGACCGGCACCTCGATGCCGGCCGTCATCGCCTTCCACATCGCGATGAGCACGTCGGACCGGATGGAACGCACCGTCTTGACCGAGGTCTGGACGATGACCGGTGACCGGCGCTCGACCGCGGCGGCCAGGACGCTCTCCATCGTCAGGTCGTTGACGATGTTGATCGCGGGGACGCCGTAGTGCTCGCGCATCGCCCGGTCGACGATCTCCTTGAGCGGCACGACACCCATATGGCGAAGGTTAGAACCCGAACGGACTCCTCATCGGCGGATGCGGAATACCGGCTGTCGGTTTGGGCGCTTCCCGCCGCAGCTGCGCGCAACACCCGATTCTGCCCATGTCGGCGACCTCGGGCGGCCGGAGTCGTGTCCCGGCCGCCCGCAGTTCGGCAGGATCGGTCATCGAGGCTGACCGGTCAGGGCGGCCCGGCCCGCGTAGACGGCGCGCTCGCCTAGCTCCTCCTCGATACGGAGGAGCTGGTTGTACTTGGCGGTGCGGTCGCTGCGCGACAGCGAGCCGGTCTTGATCTGGCCGCAGCCGGTGGCGACGGCCAGGTCGGCGATGGTGGTGTCCTCGGTCTCGCCGGAGCGGTGCGACATGACCGCGCTGTAGCCGGCCTCCCGCGCGGCCCGCATGGTGGTGAGCATCTCGGTCAGGGTGCCGACCTGGTTGACCTTGACGAGGATCGAGTTGGCGATGCCGCGGGCGATGCCGTCGCGCAGCAGGTCGACATTGGTGCAGAACACGTCGTCGCCGACCAGCTGCACCCGGCCCCCGAGCCGGTCGGTGAGCGCCTTCCAGCCTTCGAAGTCGTCCTGGGCGACGCCGTCCTCGATCGACACGATCGGATACCGGTCGGCCAGCTCCACCAGGTAGTCGACGTGCTCGGCCACCGTGCGGACCCGCTGCTCGCCGGCGTAGTGGTAGACGCCGTCGCGGTAGAACTCGGACGCGGCGGGGTCCAGCGCGATGGCGATGTCGACGCCCGGGGTGTAGCCGCTGTCGCTGATCGCGGTGCTGATGAAGGCGAGGGCCTCGTGCGCGTTGTGCAGCACCGGCGCGAAGCCGCCCTCGTCGCCGACGGCGGTGTGCTGGCCGGCGGCCTGCAGGGCGGCCCGCAGGGTGTGGAACACCTCCGAGCCCATCCGGACCGCTTCGGCGAAGCTCGCCGCGCCGACCGGGGCGATCATGAACTCCTGGAAGTCGAGGGGGTTGTCGGCGTGCGCGCCACCGTTGACGATGTTCATCAGCGGCAGCGGCAGGGTGACCGCGTCGGGGCCGCCCAGGTACCGGTACAGCGGCTGGCCTGCGGCGACGGCGGCGGCCTTCACCACCGCCAGGGAGACGCCGAGGGTGGCGTTGGCGCCGAGCCGGGACTTGTTGGCGGTGCCGTCGAGTTCGATCAGCACCCGGTCCACAGCGGCCTGGTCGGCGCCGTCCAGACCGGCGACCGCGTCGGCGATCTCCCCGAGCACGGCCTCGACCGCCCGGCGTACGCCCTTGCCGTGGTAGCGGCGGGTGTCGCCGTCGCGCAGCTCGACGGCTTCCGCGGTGCCGGTGGACGCCCCGGACGGGACGGCGGCCCGCCCGAGCGAGCCGTCGTCGAGCAGCACGTCGACCTCGACGGTCGGGTTGCCGCGGCTGTCCAGGATCTCCCTGGCGTGCACGGTGTCGATGGCGGTCATCTGGCTCCTTCGGTTCGGGTGGTCGGCGAGCCAGCGCAGCACCTGTTCGGCGTGCAGCGCGGGCTCGGTCACCGGGTGGAACACGTGCTCGACCACGCCGTCGTTCACGATGAGCGTCAGCCGCCGGTAGTAGGTCGACCCGCCGGCGGGGAACGTCGGCAGCCGCAGCGCGGTCGCCAGGCTCAGCCGCGGATCGGCCAGCAGCGGGTACGGCAGCCGCAGCCGGTGGGCGAGCTCCCGCTGGTAGCCGGTGGGCTGCGCGGACAGGCCGTAGACCTGGTCGCAGCCTGCGGCCAGCAGCTCGGAGTGCAGATCCCGGAACCCGCAGGCCTGCACGGTGCAGCCCCGGGCTCCGGCGACGTCGTCCCAGCCGTCCGGCATCGCGACGCCGGGCCGGCTGGTCATCGGGTACACGAACACCACGGTCCGGCGCCCGTCGAACGCCGCGGGTCCCACCGCGGTGCCGTCGGTGGCCCGGAAGGTCAGCCCGGGCATCAGCGCACCGACGAGACCCGCCGGATCACCATCGGCGGACACGCGGCCGTCCACCTGCCCGGCGACGGGACCGGCGTTCGCGTCGACCAGCGCCAGCAGGGTGTCGCGCTGGCCGACCAGGCGCTCGATCCGCTGCTCCAGACCGGCGATCGCCTGCCGGTAGACGCCCAGGGCCGCCGGATACACCTCGGGGCCGTCGCCGTCGGCCATGGCTTCGACGAACGGCCTGGTCTCCTCGACGCTGAACCCGAGCGCCGTCAGCGTCCGGATCTGCTCGACCAGGCGCACCGCCACCGGGGCGTACTCCCGGTAGCCGTTGCCGAGCCTTCGGGGGACGACCAGGCCGGCCGCCTCGTAGTATCGCAGCGCCCGGACCGTGGTCCCGGTCCGATGCGCCAGTTCACCCACTCGCACGTCACGACCGTAAACCCGTACCCACGGGTACAGGTCAAGCGGCGACCACGGTCACGCCGCCGCCGCGGTGACGGTCAGAAGATCGCTCCGGGGTTGAGGATGCCCAGCGGATCGAGTGCGTTCTTGATCCGTTTGTTGAGTTCGAGCGCATCCTGCCCGAGGTAGTCGGGCAGCCAGGCCTTCTTGAGGCGGCCGACGCCGTGTTCGCCGGTGATCGTGCCGCCCAGGGCGATGGCGAGCTCCATGACCTCCGCGTAGGCGCGGTGGGCGCGCGCCGACTGGTCGGCGTCCATGGGGTCGAACACGATCAGCGGGTGCGTGTTGCCGTCACCGGCGTGGGCGATGACGGCGATAGTGACCTCGCGAGCAAGGGAGATCGCCGCAATCCCGCGCACCAGGGCGCCGAGTTCGGGCACCGGCACGCCGACGTCCTCCAGCAGCAGCGAGCCCTGCTTCTCGACCGCGGGAATCGCCATGCGCCGGGCGACGGTGAACGCCTCGCCGGTCTCCTGGTCGTCGGTGGAGAACACCTCGGCGGCGTGGTTGGCCCGGCAGATGTCGCCGATCTGGCCGATCTCCGCGGCCGCGTGGGGTGCGGGCTCGTCGGACTGGATGACGAGCATGGCCTCGGCGTCGCGATCGAGGCCCATCCTGGTGAGGTCCTCGACGGCGTTGATCGACGTGCGGTCCATGAACTCGAGCATCGACGGGCGCATGCGGCGGGTGACGTCCAGGACGGTGCGGGTCGCGTCGTCGAGGGAGGCGAACGTGGCGACCAGGGTGGCCCGCGGCCGCTGGGCGGGGATGAGGCGCAGCACGGCGCGAGTGATGATGCCGAGAGTCCCCTCGCTGCCGATGAACAGTTTGGTCAGCGACAGCCCGGCGACGTCCTTGAGCCGGGGGCCGCCCAGGTCGACAGCGGTGCCGTCGGCGAGCACGACAGTGAGTCCCAGGACGTAGTCGCTGGTCACGCCATACTTGACGCAACACAGGCCACCGGCGTTGGTGGCGACGTTGCCGCCGATCGAGCAGAACTCGTACGAGGACGGGTCGGGGGGATACCACAGCCCGTGCTCGGCGGCCGCGGCCTTGACCTCGGCGTTGAACAGGCCCGGCTCCACGACGGCGGTCCGCGACGTCGGGTCCACGGTGATCGCGCGCATGCGCTCGGTGGAGATGACCAGGCATCCGTCCACGGCCGAGGATCCGCCGGACAGGCCCGATCCGGCACCGCGCGGCACCACGGCGATCCGGTGCGCGACCGCGAACCGGACCGCTTCCTGCACGTCCTGCGTGCTGGTGGCCCGGACGACCGCCAGGGGCATGCCCGCGTGCGGATCGTTGGCGCGGTCCCACCGGTAGCCGCCCATCTGGTCCGGGTCGACGACGACGCAGGTGGCGGGCAGCGCGGCGACCAGGGGCGCCAGGTCGACGGTTCCGGTCATGGCGGTGTCGGCACCTCCCTGGTCGGCACGGTCGTCGGTGGTGCGCCTGGCAGCCGGACCGCGACCATATATCTATGATCTTATACGGTCTTCCTGCGAACAGGTCACGGTCTGATGCCGTCGGCGGGACTGTTTCGACGCCGCCGACCCGTGGCCGCCGACGATGACCGCACCGGGTTTGGTCGATACGGCTGGGAATCGGCGTGTTACCCGGGTTGCGCAGCCTTCGGCCGTTGGCCATTATGTGCGTTGATCACGAGCGCTGTGAAGGAAAATGACCCGTCCGCGCCGCTGTTCCGAGGCTTCACCTGGACCTCGGGCGGGCGTCCCGGGGTCGTGGGCTTGGCGTCGCAGCATGGCGAGGAGGACGGAGCACGTGGCAGATCAGGTCGCCGCAGCCGATGAAGGGCACCTGGCCGGGCACGCGCCGCAAGCGGATCGCGAGCGGCGGCGTAAACGCCGTCGCCGGTGGTGGATGTTCACCGCCACGGCATTGGGTCTGCTGCTCTGTGTCCAGCCGCTGTTCTCCGGCGGTGACGACGGCAGCGCACCGTCGTCGTGGCAACCCGACACGGTGCCCGACGGCCGCTGGTCGGTGGGGGCCGCGCAACCGACCGCCAGCCCGGTCCCGCCTTCCGCCCCTGCCGCCACCACGGCGGCACCCGAGCCCACCTCCGCTGCCCCGCCACGGCCCACGCCCACGGCATCGGCGAGCCCCTCGCAGACTCCCGGCCCGCTGCTGCTCGGTCCGTCGGGAAAGGCCGGTGTGCAGGACCTGGCGCAGGAATACTGCGATCGTCACGGAGGCGGCGCCCTGGCGGGGCCTCGCGCGGACGGCCGCTGGCAGTGCGTCCGGCTCCTGCTGTTCGTGAACATCGTCGACATGGACGTCGCCTGCGCCGACACCTACGGCAAGGCCGCGTACGCGCAGACCTCGGATCCGGACGACGCCTACGCGTGGCGGTGTTACCAGCGCTGACCCCGCGCACCGGCTCGGTCCGACACGCTCCGCCGAGGTCTCTTCGTCACTCCGGCCGGGCCGACAGGGCGGCGCACACCTGCCGACGGTGTGCGGTCCACCAGCGCAGGGTCCGCTCGTTGGCGGCGAACTGGTGGTCGCAGGAGGTGTCGCCGCGGTCGTAGCGCCAGTCCAGCGGCCAGAAGTCGGTGAACCATTGCCACCACGCCCGGCGGACGAGATCGGCGAGGACCTCGTCGTCGACCGGCCGGACCGCACGGTAGCCCCGCACGACGGCCGCGATCCGACCCAGATCGAGCGCGCCGTCCTCGCCGGAGAAATGCAGCAGGCACGCGCGGATCAGCTCGGCACCCGGCGGCTGCCGGCGCAGGCGGTCCCAGTCCAGCACGGCGACGACGGCACCGGCCCGCCAGACGAGGTTGAACTGGTGGAAGTCGCCGTGGGTCCAGCCCTGCTCCGGCTGCGGTCCGGCCGGCCGGACCGCGTTCGGCAGCAGCGCCCGCCGCCAGCGCAGATGGTCGGCGGCGACCAGGTCGACCGGGTCCGGAACCGGCCGGGCGGCGATCGCGGCCAGGTAGTGCTCGATACGTCCCGCGGCCGCCGCATGGCTCGGCGGGTCCGCCGGGGCCGGAACACCTATGTCCGGGCGGACGGCGGCCAGCGCCGCGTGTACCCGCCCGAGTGTCCGTCCCAGCCGGTCGCACGCGGCGACGTCCAGCCGTGCTCCGGGCAGGTGCTCGCCGTCGACCCAGGGCGTCACCGTGAACCCGGCGCCGGCCAGCTGTGCCACGGTCTCGCCTGCGGCGTCGGCGACCGGGACCGCCACCGGGATGCCGTGCTCCGCCAGCCGCCGCAGCAGCACGTGCTGCGTCCGGGCGTGCTCAGCCGGCGCGTCGCGCAACTCCTTGACGGCGTACTCCCGGCCGTCGGCGGTGGCGATCCGCCAGTTGCGGTTCATCATCCCGTGCGCCAGCCGGGTCGAGGAGCGCGGAGCGGGCAGGCCGAACGCCCGGCAGACCTCGGCCAGCGGCGGATCACCTGGCACGGCGGCACCATGACCGGGTCGCCGGCGCACCCGGCCGGCGGAACGTCTGCGGTGGCCGCACGTCTAGATCCGCGCTCGTGCTTGCTCGATGTGGCCCACGATGGCGTGCGCACCGTGCGCGCTGGCGATGGCGTGCGCCTCGTCCAGCGTCGCGCGCGCATCAGCGCGCCGGTCCTGGGCGGCGGCGATGTAGGCCAGCCCGATCATGTTGGAGGCCACGCCCGGCAGGGCGCCGACCTCCCGACGCAACCGGGACGACTCCTCCAGCCGCTCGCGGGCCTCGTCCAGCCGGCCGGCCGCGTGCGCGGCGATCCCCAGGTGCCGCAACGCCTCGGACCAGGTCGGCTTGTCGCCGTTCTGCGCCGCCAGCAGGCACGACCGCTCCAGGTACGGCATCGCGGTCTCGTGGTCACGCCGGATGAACTGGTGCACGCAGCCGATCCAGAACAGGGCCTCACCTTCACCGCGCCGGTCGCCCAGTGCCTGGTACAACTCGAGCGCGCGCTCGAACAGCGGCAGTTCCGCGGGATCCTCCGCGGGCGGCGAACCGGCGTCGGCGGACGCGCTCTGAAACCGCGCGTGCAGGATCAGCCCACGTGCCAACGCCGTATCGGCCTCGACCGCGGCCAAGCCCTGCTCGGCGTCGGTCAGCGCGGTGGTGTCGCCGCCGAACACCGCCCGTGCGTAGACGTCCCTGGCCCGTTCGATCCGATCGTCGATGCTCATCGCCGCCCCCGCCGCCATCACCACCACCTGCTGGATGCCGCAGTCTAGTCGGGAAAGTACGGTGCCAGGTCAAGTGCGGGCTGATACGGACGCTCCCCGCGAGCAGCAGCCCACCGTGAATCGAGTTGTGCGCACTGCTGATGGCTGCTTCGCTGTTGCCCGTGACCGAACTGCGAACGCCGCGACTGCGCCTGCACGCCATCGACACCGCAGAGGGCGAGCGCATCGTCGCGCGACGCGCCGGAGCCGGGGATGCCTGGGCCGATGATTATCCGTTCGACGGCGACGTCATGGGCGTCACCGCCTTTCTTGCGACCACGGCCGCCCACGGCGACCAGCGCCCGTTCGGGCACTACCGGATCACCCGGACCGCGGACGGCAGGGCCGTCGGCGGCATCGGTTTCAAGCGTCAGCCGGACCATGGATGTGTCGAAATCGGTTACGGCCTCGCCCCTTCGGCACGGGGCCGCGGCTACGCGGCGGAAGCACTCGCCGCCCTGCTGAACGTCGCGGCCGAGCACGGCATGTCCCGGGTCGTCGCCGACACCACCGAGGACAACGTCGCTTCCCAGCGGACCCTCGAACGTGCCGGGTTCCGCCGCATCGGCGCCGGCGACGGCCTCTGCCGGTACGAGGTGCTCCTCGACGCCGCCTGACATCGTCACGGATCACCGGTCGTGTCCGGGCGACGACCCGCACGGATGTCCGCGGTCAGTGGACCGCGGGACAGCCTGGTCAGCGGCCCCGTTCAGCCCGCTGCTGACAGGGGATGCAGTGGGTGGCCCACGGCATGATCTCCATCCGGGCCAGCGGGATCTGCTGCCCGCAGGTGCCGCACCGGCCGAACGAGCCGTCACGCAGCCGGTCCAGCGCCGCTGACAAGCGCTCGGCCTGCTCGGTCAGCTTGGCCGTGACGATGTCGTGCTGAGCGGTGTCGCTGATCAGCGAACCCGCGTCGGCCACGTCGCCGGGCTCGTGCCGTGCGGCCTGCCGCAGGTTGTGCGACTCGGCGGTCTGCACGCGGATCTGCTCGACGGTCTGCTCGTGCCGCTGGCGCAGCAGCGCGGCGACCTGCTCCAGGTCCACTCCGTCGTCGACAGACGTCATGTGCGTCCTCCTCATGCCACAGGCGGCCGTGCCCTCTGCCGACCGGCTCACCCGCCGGGGCGGTGTGAGACCTGAGACCATACCGGCTGCATTGATGTAGTCGACGATGAAACACCGGCATACGCCGGGTGCGAAATTCGATCAGGATCCGCCACAACCGAAACGGGTCCCGGATCACTCCTTGTGTGGTTGGGAGGCCGGGTTGCGAAATGAACGAGAGTACGTCGAGTACGTGCAGGCACGGATGCCGTGGCTGCGGCGGCTGGCGTATCGGCTGTGCGGGCAGTGGCCGGCCGCGGACGACCTGGTGCAGGACTGCCTCGTCGCGCTGTACCGGCATTGGCGCAAGGCGTCGGCGGCGGAGTCGGTCGACGCCTACGTGCGGGCGATGCTGGTCCACTCTTACCTGGCCGAGCGGCAGCGGTCCTGGACCCGCCGGGTCTGGCCGGTCGCCGAGGTGACCGGGCCCGCGACGGTGCCGATGGCGGACGCCGAACACCGCGTCGACCTGCTGGCCGCGCTCGCGAAGCTGTCCGCCGGGCAGCGTGCGGTCCTGGTCCTGCGGTACTGGGAGGACCTCGACGTGGCGCAGACCGCGACCGCGCTGGGCTGCTCGACCGGGACCGTCAAGAGCCAGACGTCGTACGCCATCTCGGCGCTGCGCCGCCTGCTGCCCGCCTACGAGCCGGGAAGGTCGGACACGCCATGAGAGAACTGTTCGCCGCCGTGCCGGACGAGACACCGCCCCCGCTGCCGCCGGGCCACCTGGACGCCGTGCTCGTCCGGGCCCGCCGCGAGGTCCGGCACCGGCGGATCGGCGCCGCCGGCCTGGGCGCGGTCGCCCTGCTCCTGCTAGCCGTCCTCGTCGTGCCCGGGTTCCCGCTGCCCGCGCCGACGGCCGCGCCATCGAGCAGCCCGAGCCTGCCGGACCGGCTCGCCGGATACTCGACCCTCACCAGCACCGTCGGACAGGCTCCGGCCGGCCGGGCGATCGCCCTCTACGGCTACGGCAACGGCGAGCTGTTCAACATGTTCCAGCCGCTGGTCGTCGGGGCCGACCGGGACACCTACCGGCAGGTCGACGCCATGCAGGAGCGCGGCAACCCTTCGGCGCTGCTCGCGCCGGACGGCACCGGCGTGCTGCTCGGCGACGACCGCGGGGCGACCGCGGACCTGATCCTGGTCGACCTGGCCACCGGTGCGCGCAGGTCGATCCCGATCGGCGACCCGGTAGGCGTACGGCTGCTGGCCTGGTCCGCCGACGGCCGCCACGTCGCGTACAGCGCCGCACCGCTGACCGGCACCGGCGAGTTCGGCAGCGTCAACGCCGTCGAGGCCGAGGTGGCCCGCACCGGCACGCTGCGCCTGCTCGACCTGTCCACCGGGCGCAGCACCGCGGTGCCGTCCATCGCACCGGCGTGGACGGCGGCGTTCGCGCCCGACAGCCGCCGGCTCGCCGTCCAGGTCGGCCAGCGGGCGCACCTGCTCGACGTCGACGGCCGCGAGTACGGCACGGTCGAGCTGCCGGCCGGACGCGAACTGGCCGCCGACGTCGGCTGGTCGCCGGACGGCGGCTTCCTGGCCACGGTGCCGTGGCTGTCGGACGGGCCGTTCAACGGCACCACCGGCGGTGACACCGGCCACGCCACGTTCCTGTGGAAGGCCGGCGACGTCGCCTTGTCGCCCATCGCGGCCGACCCGCCGGTGACGGTGCCGGAGCCGGTCCGCGATGTCGTGCAGCTGCTCGGCTGGCGCTCGGCGAGCACGGTGGTCGTCGCGACCGTCGACGACGTCGGCCGGCTGTCGCTGGAGGAGGTGCAGTTCGGCACCGGCACCCGCCGGACGCTGTCGAGCTTCGACACCGGCAGCACCTGCGAGCTGGGCATGCAGACCTGCCAGACGTTCGACCTGCACCTGGCCACCGGCCTGCTGCCCGAGCTGACCGTCCGGGCGGCCGGCAGCCCGCAGCGCGGCCCGTGGCCGCTGGCGCTGAGCGCCGCCGTCGCCGTCGTCGGCATGGGCGCCGGGCTGCTGATCTGGCGTCGGATACGCCGCTCGGCACGGCGGCGGCGAGCGGCGGCCTGAGGCTGCTCCCATGCGAGTCGCCCCGGGCAGCGGTGCTGCCCGGGGCGACTCGGTTACCTACCTGGCCACGGCGGGAGGGTGGGCGCGACGCACCGCGCCCACCCCCGTCACCGCTTCGCGGCTGTGCTCGCTTCGGGCACCGGCCGACCCGCCGATGGAGTCGGCAGCGGACCGTCCGCCGTCGGGATCAGGTCCAGCAGTGCCCGGTCGGCGACGACGACCTTGAGCGCGTCGACACTGATCACCGGGACGGCCTCCGCACCGATGCGCTCCATGACCACCGCACGGTGATCGGCGTAGACGGCGCCGACGGTGACGCTGGTGGTGTCGTAGGCCGTCGCGTAGAGCAGCGGCTCGGCGTTCCCGCCCGCCTGGCAGAACAGGACGTCCTGGTGGCCCTCGGCGGCGAGGGCGTCCAGGTCGGCGCAGGAGTCCGGCACCCACCGGTCGGTGTCGTGCACGAACAGGTTCACGGTCAGGTGGCCGTGCTCGCGAAGGTGACCCAGGTTGATCACGGTGTAGGCGTTCGACGCGCCCGGCTCGCCCCAGTTGCAGATGTCGTAAGTGTTCTGCACGACGTAGTCGTCACGGTCGGGCAGCAGGCCCAGCACCGTCTGCACATACTCCGGCCAGTGCTCCTCCGCGACCTCCTTGGTCGTCGGGTTGACCATGGGCGCGTCCTGGCAGGCGCCCAGATTCGCCGGGGATGCGGCAGCGCCGACCGGCAGGGTGAAGCCGGGTGAATCGGCCTGCGGACCACCGGTGACCAGGAAGGGGACGGACAGTCCGGCCACGGTGGCGACCGCGGCGAGCGCTGCCAGGGCACCGCGCCTGCGCCGCATGCCCTTGGCCCCCCGCAGCGCGGCATCGGCGAGGTCAGCCGGTCCGGCGACGTCCGACAGCCGCTGCATGGCCGTTTTCAGCTCAGGTTCGTATGGCGCGTTCATACTGGCTCCTCGATGTATCTCAGCTCCGGACACAGCACACGAAGGCGGGTCAGCGTGCGATGGACCTGACTGCGGACCGTCCCGACCGAGGTGCCCATCAGCGCGGCCACCTCGGCCTCGGGCAGGTCCTCGTAGTAGCGCAGCACCACCACCGCCCGCTGCCGGCGGGTCAGCTCGCCGAGCACCCGTGACAGCGCCAGTTTGAGGACCGTCTCGCCGGACGGATCCTCGACCGCGGTCATCTCGGGCAGCAGGCCCATCACGTGCTCGCGACGGTTCCGGCTGCCCCGCCAGATGCTGATGTGCTGGCGATACAGGATCTTGCGGACGTACCCGTCCGGCGACCCCGATCGGTGCACTCTCGGCCAGTGCAACGCCAGTTTCGTCAGCGCGACCTGAAGCAGGTCCTCGGCGTCCTGGTGATGTCCGGTGAGCAGGTAGGCGATGCGATACAGGGCCCCTTGCCGCAGCGCCACGTACTCCCGGAACTCCCGCTCGGCGAGTTCGTCCATCAGGTTCCTCCCTCGTGTCACCTCTCCACACGCGGCCGGAGGGGCGTCGCTATGTCGGGCGAGGACCGAATTCTCGAAGAATCCGAAATCGCCGGTAAGAATCGGTCCGGCGGCGCCACTACTGGTCGACGGCTAACCTTCCCCAAGGAGCAGGGCCAGTGACACATTCCGCACAGCGGGCGCGGTTCACCGCGCTGTTCGACCGACATCGCCGGCAGGTCTACGCGTACGCGGTGAGCCGTGCCGGGCGTGGTGCCGCCGACGACATCGTCAACGACACCTTCCTCGTGGCGTGGCGGCGGCTCGACGCCGTCCCCGCCGACCCCCTGCCGTGGCTGCTCGGCGTCGCCCGCAACGTCGTGCACGAGCAGCACCGTGCCGAGGCCCGCCAGCTCAGCCTGCTGTCGCAGGCCAAAGCCGCGGTCGAGGGCGACGTGGCCGAGGTGGTGGCCGAGCGGTCGGCGACCCTCGCGGCCCTCGACGCCCTCGGCGACGCCGACCGTGAGCTGCTCACCCTCGTCGCCTGGCACGGCCTGTCGGCGCGCGACGCCGCCAAGGTGCTGGGCTGCGCGACAGCCACCTTCTTCGTACGGCTGCACCGCGCCCGGAACCGGTTCGACAACGCCCTCGCCGCCCAGTCGGCCATGGCCGCCCGCACCCCTTCAGCACACAGGAGATCCGCAGATGAATCGCCATCGCCGCGCGTTGCAGCTGATCGCTGACGCGCGTCCCGCGGTGCTCGACGACGCGCCGGACCGGCCCGCGCCGCACTTTCCCGACCTGCCGGCAGGCGGAAGGTCCGTGCCGCGCTCGCGCCCCCGCCTGGTCCTGGCCGCTCTGCTGCCCGCCGCGGCAGCAGGCCTGATCGCCGTCGCGTTCCTCGTGTCCACCTCGCACACGCCCGTCAAGACGCCCGAAGCCCGGCCGGAGCAGTCCGCCCCACCGGCCGAACCGGTGACCGCGCGGGCCATCCTGCTCGCGGCGGCCGACAAGACCGCCGCGCTGGCCCCGGAGACCGGCGGCTACTGGGTGACCAGACAGGAGATGTACCACCTGTACGACGTCGGCAAATACCATGTCCTCGGCCGCAACGAGGTCGAGACCTGGCACGCGATGCATGCCGGGGGACAGCTCGTCATCGTGGCCCGGTGGCTGGGCGCGGCCCCGGCGACCGACGCCGACCGGGCCGCCTGGGCGGCGGCGGGATCACCGAAGCAGTGGACGTCCGCCACGCCCGACGGCAAGCCGGGCAGGCAGATCCCGGCCGGACCCGGCACGCGCAAGGTCGGCGCCACGACCAGCCCGGGCTTCGAACTGGCCGGCGGGAAGCTCACCTACGCGCAGATCCAGGCGTTGCCGACCGAACCGGACGCGCTCAAGGCCTACCTCATCAAGGCCGACGACGCGACGCGCGGTGACCTGCGGCCCGACGAACTGGAGCGGTGGCGCGTGGAGATGCTGTTCTCCAGCTCCCGCAACCTGCTCACGGAACTGCCGGTGGGTCCGCCGGTGCGCGCGGCGACCTACCGGATGCTGGCCGGCCTGCCCGGCCTGATGCTCACCGAGAACGTGCGCGACGAGCACGGGCGCACGGGGGCGGGGATCGGCTACGCGTACCGCAACGCCGACGGCAGCACGTACGAGTCGACGCTGGTCATCGACCCGCAGTCGGGTGCCCTGCTGGCGCTGAAGGAGCCGTCGTCGAGCGTGGTGATGCTCGGCGACCGGTTCACGGACACGCCGCCGCCGCGGTCCTGACCGCACTGCCGGCCGTGGCCGGCTGACGACAAGTCCCCACCCACTCCCGGTGCGGGCCGGACCTGATCCGGCCCGCACCCGGCTTCAGCGTGCCCGAAAACATCCCTCCCGCAGAACGGAACACCCCCCATGCGATGGAAGCGAACACTCAGCGCCGCACTCCTGCTACCCGCCGGCCTGCTGGCCGGGCCCCTGCCCGTCACGGCACAGCCTGCCTCGGCGATACAGGCGACGGCCGCACCCACCGGCGCGGCGACGCCGCAGGCCCGGGCGGGCCAGACGGTCACCCTGGTGACAGGCGACCGGGTGACCGTCGGCGACGGCACCGCGGTGTCGATCCAGCCGGCGAAGGGCCGCGAACACGTCACCTTCGCGACCAGCCGGTCCCGGGGACGCCTGCGGGTGATCCCGAGCGACGCCATGACGCTGCTGGCCGCGGGCCGTCTCGATCCGCGCCTGTTCGACGTCACGGCCCTGCTGGAGTACGGCTACGACGCCCGGCGGGCCGAACTCCCGCTCATCGTCACCGCCGACGGCACGAGCACGGCCCAGACCCGCTCGGCTGCCGCCGCCGTGCCGGCCGGCGGCCGGGTCCGGCGGCAGCTGCCCCGGCTGGGCGTGCTGTCCGTCGCGCAGGACCGCGCGCAGGCGGCCGCGTTCTGGCGGGAGCTGACCGGCCAGACCGGACAGGCGATGCGGCCCGGGATCGCCAAGGTATGGCTGGACGGGCTGCTCAAACCCACCCTCGACGGCAGCGTGGCGCAGATCGGCGCACCCGCGGCGTGGCAGGCCGGGCTCACCGGGCAGGGCGTGACCGTGGCGGTGCTCGACACCGGCATCGACGACACCCATCCCGACCTCGCCGGTAGGGTGACCGCCCGCAGCAACTTCACCGGCGGCGTCGACCAGGGCGGTGAGGACGACCGCGACCTCGCCGGCCACGGCACCCACGTCGCCTCGATCGTCGCGGGCAGCGGCGCGGCCTCGGGCGGCCGTTACCGTGGTGTCGCTCCCGACGTGCGGCTGCTCGACGGCAAGGTCTGCGTCGAGTGGGGCTGCGCGGAGTCGTGGATCCTGGCCGGGATGCAGTGGGCCGCGCAGGAGCAGCGCGCCAGGATCGTCAACATGAGCCTGGGCGGGTGGGACTCGCCGGGAACCGATCCCCTGGAAGAGGCGGTCGAGACCCTCACCCGCCAGTACGGCACCCTGTTCGTGATCGCGGCCGGCAACGACGGACCGTACGCGACGTCGGTGAGCAGCCCGGCCAGCGCCGACGCGGCATTGGCGGTCGGCGCGGTCAGCAAGGCCGACGCTATCGCCGACTTCTCCGGCCGCGGACCCCGGACCGGCGACGGCGGCATCAAACCGGACCTGACCGCACCGGGCGTGGAGATCACCGCCGCGAGGAGCAAGGACGCCCCGGGGCTCGGCGGCGAGCCCGGCGACCCCTACGTGAGCCTGTCCGGCACGTCGATGGCGACACCGCACGCCGCCGGAGCGGCCGCGATCCTCGCCCAGCAGCACCCGGCGTGGACCGGCGCCCGGATCAAGGCCGCGCTGATGGGCACGGCCCGGCCTAACCCGTCGGCCACCGTCTTCGACCAGGGCGCCGGGCGGGTGGACGTCGCGGCGGCCGTCGGCCAGGCGGTGACAGCCGAACCCGGCAGTCTCAGCTTCGGCAGGCAACTCTGGCCGCACGGGGACGACGCGGTGCTGACCCGCGCCGTCACCTACACCAACTCGTCGGCGACGCCGATCACCCTCGACCTGGCCGCCACCGCCACGATCGGCGGCAGCGCCGCGCCGGCCGGCATGTTCACCGTCGACCCCGCGCGGCTGACGGTCCCGGCGGGCGGCAGCGCGCAGGCGACGGTCACCGCCGACACCCGGGTGACCGGTCCGGACGGACTGGCGGCCGGTGCGCTGACCGCGACCGGCGCCGACGGCAGCAAGGTGCGCACGCCGTTCGCCGTGGACCGGGAGGTCGAGAGCTACACCGTCACCCTGGAGCACCTCGACCGCGCCGGACGCCCGGCGCAGTTCGCCGACGACGTGACCCGATACGACGGCCTGGTCGGTTTCAACGCCGCCGCCGCGGACGGGACGGTGACCCTGCGTATGCCCAAGGGCCGCTACGCGTTGAGCAGCTGGTTGGCCGACCGTGCCGACCCCGCCCTGACCCTGCTGGTCCATCCGGCGCTGGACGTGACCGCCGACCGTGTCGTGACGTTCGATGCGCGGCTGGGCAGGACGAGCATGATCACGGTGCCCCGGCCGGCGGCGGTCCTGGCGTCGATGAACATCGCGTTCAGCCTGCAGACCCCGCACGGCCCGGTCGTCAGCGGGCAGGGCGGCTCGTCGTTCGCGAACCTCTACACCGCCGACGTCGGCGACGGCATCCCGGCGGCGGGTTTCACCTCGTTCATCAGCGCGGTGTTCGCCAAGGCGGGCACCGACGCCGACGGCTACTTCCACGACAGCCCCTGGGTCTACACGATCAGTCACCACCAGGCCAACGGGCGGCTGATCAGCGGATACCGGCGCGACGTCGCCGAAGGCGAACTCGCGACGCTGCCCGTCGCGGTGGCCGCCGGCGACGAGCCGATGGACGGGCTGTGGGGAGCCACCAGCAGCATCCGACCCGGCCGGGAGGACGAGACGCCCGTGTTCCCGATCGCCTCGCGGCTGCCGTCCACGACGGTCCACTACGTCGACGTCGAACCGGGCAAGCAGTGGCGCGCGCGGCTGTACCGCACCTGGACCGATCCAGGGTCGGGCGACGGCTGGCGCCTCGGTCCCGCCGTGAGCGGCTGGACCGCGTACGTCGCGGGCCGGACCTACGAGCAGCGGTGGAACCAGGCCGTCTTCGGCCCCGCCTTCGCGGCGGTCGGCGACGCGACGACGGGCGTCACCCGCAGCGGCGACGTCATCGACGTGGACCTGTCGCTGTACGGAGACGGCGCCGGCCGGGTGGACCGTGAGGTCGGGCCGGGCACGACGGTGCTCTACCGCGACGGGCTCCGGGTCGGGTCGGCCGAGCTCGCCGGGCGCGGCGCGTTCACGGTCCCGCCGGACGACGCGGGGTATCGGCTGGAGGTCGCCGCGGCGCGGGGAGCCCCGTTCACGTCGTCCACGCAGACGACCGCCGCATGGACGTTCCGGTCCGGACACACCACCGGGGTGCTGCCGCTCTGGGCGGTCCGGTTCTCACCCGCGCTGGACCGGTTCAACACCGCGCCGGCCGGCCGATCGTTCACGGTGCCCGTGTCGGTCGTCGCGCAGCCGGGCGCGGCGGTCGGGAAGGTGAGCAGCCTGACCGTCGACGTGTCCTATGACGATGGCGGCACCTGGACGAGGACGGCGGTGCACCAGGGCATGATCACACTGCGCCATCCGGCGGGGGCGGGCTTCGTGTCGCTGCGCGCCGTGGCCGCCGACACCCGCGGCAACAAGGTGGAGCAGGCCATTTTGCGCGCGTACCGCTTCGGCGGGTGACCGGGTCGTGAGGTGAACGTGCCCGCCTGGCGCTGCACGTTCACCTCACGACGGCGTGCGGCCCGGCCGCATGCACCGCCGGCGGGCCATGTCACAGCGCTCGCCTAGGCTCAGGCCCGTGGGAGTACATGAGCTCACCCGCGCCGAGGCGCGCCGCATCGCCGTACGCGCCCAGCTGCTGGACCGGCCCCGGCCGGCCGCGCTGCTCGGCGTCGTGCAGCAACTGACGCTGCTGCAGGCCGACCAGACGGCGGCCGTGGCGCCCAACGCGGATCTGGTGCTGTGGTCCCGGCTCGGGTCGGCCTACCGGCCCGCTGACCTCGAAGCCGCGCTGGGCGACCAGGCGCTGCTGGAGCTGCAGGGCATGATCCGCCCCGCCGCCGACCTCGCGCTCTACCGGGCGGACATGGCCGACTGGCCCGGCCGCGGTGAACTGCCCGACTGGCAGGAGTACCGGCGCGACTGGGTCGAGGCCAACCGCGGTTGCCGGCTGGACATCCTGCGCCGCCTGCGCTCCGACGGGCCCCTGCCGGCCCGGGAACTGCCCGACTCGTGCGAGCTGCGGTGGCCGTCGAGCGGTTGGAGCAACGACCGCAACGTGCTCAAGATGCTGGAATTGATGGAAGCGCGCGGCGAGGTCGCCGTCGCCGGCCGGGACGGCCGTGAGCGGCTGTGGGACCTGGCGGAGCGCATCTTCCCCGATGACCGGGTCGTCACGGCCGACGAGGCGGCGCGGATCCGCGGGCAGCGGCGGCTGCGGTCGCTGGGCATCGCCCGCGGCAGCAGTGCCAAGCAGGCTGTCGAGCCGGTCGACGTGCTCGAGGCCGGGGAACCGGCCGTGATCGAGGGCCTGCGTGGCCGCTGGCGGGTCGACCCGGCCCAGCTTGACCAGCCGTTCACCGGCCGGACCGCGCTGCTGTCGCCGCTGGACCGCCTCGTCTTCGACCGCAAGCGGATGACCGAGCTGTTCGAGTTCGAGTACCAGCTGGAGATGTACAAACCCGCGGCCAAACGGCGGTGGGGCTACTGGGCGATGCCGATCCTGCACGGCGACCGGCTGGTCGGCAAGCTCGACGCCACCACCGACCGGCGGGCGGGCGTGCTGCGAGTCGACGCGGTCCACCGGGATGTGCCGTTCACGAAGGCGATGACGGTCGCGGTCGACCGCGAGATCGCGGACCTGGCGGCGTGGCTCGACCTGAACCTCGACCGCCCGCTGGACTGATTCTCCGCGGCCGGGCCACATGTGATCCAGCTCAAGATCCGGGTCGCCGACGCGGGCGAGGTGTCACATTCGGGAGTGCTGTCCTGTCTTCACTGCAGGGCGGCGCTGACCGAGCGGCAGGAGGGGGACGTGATGGCCACGGAACAGGACGCGCCACGGGTGCTGATCGACAAACAGCACCCGCAGGTGTATCGCGCACAACGCGATCTCGCGGCAGCGGTCCGGCAGGCCACGCGCGATGCCGGGCTCAGCCGCGTCCTCGTCGAGCTGGTCAACATCCGGGTCTCGCAGATCAACCGCTGCGCGTACTGCCTGGACGTGCATGTCCGCGACGCCCTGGCCGGCGGTGAGAGCGCCCAGCGCATCGCCGTCCTGCCGGCCTGGAGCGACACGACCCTGTTCACCGACCGCGAGCGGGCCGCGCTGACCCTGGCCGAATCCCTCACCACGCTGCCCGCCGACGGCGCCCAGGAACGGCACTACGCCACCGCCAGGCAGCACCTGACCGACGAGGAGATCTCCGCGCTCAGCTGGGTGATCATCGCCATGAACGCCTTCAACCGGATATCCATCGTCAGCCGCCACCCCGTCAGCCCGCAGCCCTGAGAGGAATCACGATGCCCGCCACCGTGCGCGACAATCCCGCCGAGAGCCGCTACGAGATCTACGACGGCGACCAGCTGGCCGGATTCTCGACCTACAAGCTGACCGCCGACACGATCGCCTTCACCCACACCGAGGTCGGTGAGGCGTTCAGCGGCCGTGGGCTGGCCAGGCAACTCGTCATCGCCGAACTCGACGAGGCCCGCCGCCGCGGGCTCGCCGTCCGCCCCTTCTGCCCCTACGTCCGCGAGATCATCCTCCGGCTCGCCGACACCTACCTGGACCTGGTCCCGGAGGCCGAGCGCGAGCGGTTCGGGCTGGTGCCGGACGTCGTGTGACCGGGCAGGCGATGGCCCCGAGCGCGCGCGGCCGTCGGGTCAACCCCGGGTGATCAGCTCGTTGGCGTAGGTCGCCACGTCCAGCACCGCCTGCTCGCCGGTGCGCCGGTGCACGTCAAGGGCCGTGTCGATGAACTTGATGCCGTGCGAGTCCTGGTCGTGCAACCCGCGTGCCATCAGGTCGGCCGGGTCCGTCGCGCCCCGGTCCGGCATCACCCGGGCATCCGGGGGAGAGTAGGCGCTGGTCACCGCGGCGGTGGCGGCCCAGGCAGCCTGCACGCTCGGCTCCCACAGTGCGGGCGGCAGCACCGGCACGACACGGGCGATCGCGCTGGGGGCGGTCGCCGCGTGCACCAGCATCACCGGGTTGCCATGCCCGTGCGTGCCGTACCGCAGCACCGCCGCCTCGACGATGGCGGCCAGCCGGTCCGGGGCACCCGAGCCGCCGTCACCGGGCGCCGCCCCGGCCGACTCGGGCCAGCCGGGCAGGTCGGCGAGTTGCGCCAGCCGGGTGCGGATGCCCGACCGCTGATGCGGGACGCGGGGCACCGCGTCCAGAGCCGAGCGTGGATCGGTCGACCGGTACGGGCCCTTGCCGGCGGGCGCCAGCGGCTGCCAGCGGGCCGCCCAGTAGCCGAGCCCCGCGCCCAGCTCGGCCACCCGAGCCGGGGTCGCCCCGCCGTCCTGCTCGCTGTCGAGCAGGGCACGTACGGCGTGCCCGACCCGGATGACGCCGTGCGTGGCTCCGGCCGCCACCCCGGGCAGCAGCCGCGGCCACCACTCGATCAGCACCTCGCGCCAGGGCCGCTCGGTGAGCTGCCGGTCGAAGAAGGTGAGCCAGTCACCGGTGCGGACCGGATCGCCCAACGGCTCGCGCCACTGCCCGGCCGAGATGCGCTGGATGCCGCGTGGGCGTTCGGACAGCCGGTCGGCGTACCCGTCGATCCAGGCATGCACTCGGTCGCCGTGCCCGTGGCGGACGAGCGCTTCGGCCGCCATCGGGGCGTGGTTGGACAGCCAGCCGTCGCGCTCCGGCCCGGTCTGCTGCAGCCGCTGGTATACCTCGTCAAGAACACCGTTTGTCATGGTCAACAGCGTGCAATCTCAAGTGCGCTTGATGTCAACACCTTCTGGCCTGCTGTGACATCGGTGGGCGGTCCTGGTCAGCTCGTGCGTCGGCGCACGTTCGCTCCGGCGGCCGATCAGCCCGCAGTGGTGGCGGCGTGGTGGTCGCGGATGACTTTGCGGAGCGCGGGCAGCACGGGCCCGGCCTGCTCGGCCAGTTGCTCGATGCGCTGCTTGCGCTCGCGGGTCTGCGCGCGACTGATCGCGATCCTGATTTCCCCGACCGCGGCGAGCGCCGTCAGTGCTCCCTCCTGCGGGTGGGCGCTGCTCGCGCCCAGCGTGCGGGAAACCGTCGACCGCAGCTCACTGACCAGCCGATGGCTGTGCACCTTGACCCGGGTCGCGGGAAAGAGGCCGAGCCACCGGTAACGCTCGGTGCTGATGAGGCGGGCGTCGGCCAGCCGCTGCTGCACGGCGCGGAACATCGGGGTCTGCGCGCGGTGCACCCAGTGCTTCCAGCTCTTGAGCCTTGGCGCGGCGGCGAGGTCCCGGAGCACGTCGGCGAGCAGGGGGTCGGCGACGCCGGTGCCGGTCGGCTCGGCCTTGCCGTCCGCATCGGACAGCGCGCCGAGCTGGAGGAGCTCGGTCAGGGCCGCGGCGCGCAGGACGTAGCCCAGGTAGCCGTTGCAGGTGAGCTGGTGCCGGTCGGTGTTGTAGGCCAGCAGGTAGACCTGTGAGGTGAGCTCCATGTCTGCCTCTTTCAGTCCGGGTCCTTGGGGGGACGTCCGCGCCGCCTCGGCTCGCCGACCCCACCGGGCAGCCTTCCGTCGCGGGCCAGCGACTGGCGCAGCAGGAACTCGATCTGCGCGTTGACGCTGCGCAGCTCGTCTGCCGCCCACCTGGCCAGCGCGTCGTGCACGGCGGGGTCGAGCCGCAGCAGCAACTGCTTTCGCTCACCCGCCATGGAGCTAGCATAGTGATATCACTTTTCGGGGCGCAAGTGGGTCCGGCAGCCGTTCCCGACGGCGGCTCTCAGCCCGTGCCGTGCGGCCCGGCGGTGCGGCGCAGTCCGGGGTGTACGCCGCGCGGGTAGCCGCTGTGCTCGGCCAGCCGCTGCAGCAGGGCGAGCAGTTGCCGCCGCTCGCCGCCGTCCAGGCCGGTGAGCAGTTCCTCCTCCTCGGCGTCGGCGATGGCGACGGCTTCGGGCAGCAGGGTGCGGGCCGCGT
This sequence comes from Catellatospora chokoriensis, assembly GCF_011297315.1. NCBI lineage: Bacteria > Bacillati > Actinomycetota > Actinomycetes > Micromonosporales > Micromonosporaceae > Catellatospora > Catellatospora chokoriensis. Next base: position 501,450 of record NZ_JAAOTI010000001.1, on the reverse strand, counting down.
CGGTCAGGTGGATCGCGTGGGCCCGCCGGTCGGTGGGATGGCGCCGGCGTTCGGCGAGCCCGCGCTGCTCGAGGTCGTCGAGCAGCCCGACCATCACCTTGCGGTGGATGCCGAGCGCCTCGGCGAGCTGCTGCTGAGTCCGGCCCTCGCCCTGGGCGAGGTGCATGAGCAGGCCGAAGTGACTGGGCTGGATGCCCAGCGAGGCCAGGCGATCGGTGAACCGCGCCGCGGTGTGGAAGCCCAGCTGTGACAGCAGGAAGTTGGTCCGCTCGCCCAGCGGTCGGTTCGAAGGCGCAGGCACCGGAGTATTGTACGTCCACGAAATTGTCCTGTACGGTAACAATCACCGAGACTCCTCATTTCCGGAAAGGCACCTGATGAAACTGACGGTCTTCGGAGCCACCGGCGGCATCGGCGGGCACATCGTGCGCCAGGCCCTGGACGCCGGACACGCGGTGACCGCCGTGGTTCGCAGCTCGGCCTCATTCGACCTGCGGCACCCCGCCCTGGAGGTGGCGACGGTCCCCGGCCTGACCGACCCGGAACTCCTGCTACCCGCGCTCACAGGCAGTGACGCGGTCCTGTCGGGCGTCGGCGCGCGCGGCCGCAAAGCCGGCACCGTGGCCTCCGACGCGACCCGCGGCATCCTCGCCGCCATGGCGGACAGCGAGGTGCGGCGCTTCGTCGCGGTGAGCGCGGCCCCGCTCGCGCCACCTCCGGAGGGCGAGGGATTCTTCAGCCGCCGCATCCTGCTGCCGCTGGTCCGCGCCGCTCTCAAGGACGTCTACCGGGACCTGGCGGTGATGGAGGGGCTGATCCTGCAGAGTGCGACCGAGTGGACGGTGGTCCGGCCGCCCAAGCTCGTCAACAAGCCGGTGACCGGCCGCTACCGCACGGCCGTCGGCGGCAACGTGGTCGGCGGCCACACGATCTCCCGCGCCGACGTGGCACACGCCATGCTGGCCGCGCTGCACGACCCCGCGACCATCGGACAGGGCGTCGGCGTCGCCTACTGAGTCCCGCCGCGCGCGGGCGACAGCCGGCGGGGCGTGCGCCGTCACCCGACGGCCGCCGTCCGGGTTGACTGACTGTCACAGGCGGCACGGGAGGATCGGGGCACCATGCGTTTGAGCATCCGCAACCAGTTCGACGGCGAGGTCGTCGACATCGCCCGCGGCAAGGCGATGGCGACGGTGAAGATCCGGCTCGCGGAACGGACGGCCATCACCTCCGCGATCACCGTGGAGGCGCTGGACGACCTCGGGCTGACCGTCGGCCGACCGGCCACCGTCCTGATCAAGTCGACCGAGGTGGCGGTAGGGGTGGGTCCGATCGGGCTCGTCAGCATCCGCAACCAGATCCCGGCCACGGTCGTCGGCGTGGAGCACGGTGCCGTGATGACGACCGTGAAGCTGAGCATGGAGGACGGCCGGGCGCTGACCGCCGCGGTCACCCGGGAGGCGGCCGAGGATCTCGGCCTGGCCGACGGGGACGCGGTGACCGCGCTCGTGAAGTCGACCGATGTGAGCGTGGCGGTCCCGTGACCGCGCCGGTTACGACGCGTCGTCGGATCGGGCAGCGGCGGTCTCGGCCGCCGGAGCGCCCATCGGGACGTTGCGCACGCTGAGCACGAAGATCAGCGCCACACCCACCACCAGCGCGATGTCCGCCACGTTGCCCACGAACGGGCCGTAGTCGATGAAGTCCACGACGTGCCCCCGCGCGAAGCCGGGCTCGCGGAACAGCCGGTCCAGCAGGTGGGTGGCCGCTCCGCCGAGCATCAGCCCCAACCCGACAGCCCAGGCCCGCGACGCCACCCGGCGGGCGAGCAAGCCGATCGCGACGACGGCCGCTGCCGCGAACAGGGTCAGCACCCAGGTGTACTCGGTGCCGATCGAGAACGCCGCACCCGGGTTGTAGGTCAGCCGAAGCCGCAGCAGCTCGCCGATGACGTTGATCGGCGCCCGGCCGGCCAGCCCCTCCGCCCACCACTTGGTCAGCTGGTCGACGGCAACCAGCCCAGCGGCCAGGACGAGCACCATCGGGAACAACCGCGATGTCCGACTCGGCGACGCTGTCCGGTCACCCGCTGGCTGGCCCATCTCGATCTCCCTGTCCCGGTCTCCGCGCCCGTGGCGTGCGGCTTGCCACCCTAACCCACCGGCGAGAACGGCCGATTTCGGTTGCGGAGATCACGGAAGCGGACGACGCTACCGGGATGCTGCTTCGCCTGGCCGCCCTCGAGGATCTCGACGACCTGCTCGACGTGCAGCGGGAGGGCGCGCAGTGGGCGCTCGCGCACATCTTCCCGCAGGACACCCATCCGTTCCCGCGAGACAAGATCTTCGCTCGTTGGGCCGCCGAGATCGAAGATCCGGGCATCGCGGCGTACGTCATCGAGCACGAAGGCCGGATCAGCGGCTTCGCCGCCACCCGCGGTGACGAACTGCTGCACTTCGGCACCGCCGTGACCAGCTGGGGAACCGGGCTGGCGGCCTGCGCACACGACGAGATCCTGAAGCGGCTGGCCGCCTCCGGCGTCGCCGTGGCTCGGCTACGCGTCTTCGAGGAGAACCACCGGGCGATCCGCTTCTACGAGAAGCTCGGCTGGCAGCGGACGGCGGCACGCACCAGAACGTCCTTCCCGCCACACCCGGTGCTGGTGGGCTATGCGCGACCCCTGCCGCAGCGGGCTGTTGCGCAATCGTGATGATTTCCAGGATTAGCGGCTCGTCCAACGGGGAAACCGAGCGCGACCCGACCATCACGACGACGTGAGCGAGCGGCCGATGACCGAAAAGCTGGAGCTGCGCCTGTACACCTCACCGGTGGGCGTGTACCTGACCGCCCGCGGGCGGCTGGACTCGACCACCGCGCACCACCTGGGCAGGGCGATCGGGGTCGCGCTCGACCGCTGTCCCACCGACCGGCTCACCGTCGACTTCGCCGCCCTCGACGCGATCGACGCCGCGGGAATCGGCGTGCTGATGCTCTTGCGGACCAGCGCGCTGCGACGGGGCGTACACCTGGCGGTCGCCGATCCGCCGGCCCACATCCGTGCCGCCATCCAGGCGCTGCGAGCCGATCAGCTGCTCGCGGCCACGCCCGGCGACCTGGCCGACAGCGCCTCGCTGCGGCAGCACGCCGACCGGCGCCGCTCCCACGTGATACGTCGTCCCTGCCTGCGTCCACCGACCGCGGCGCGCCGTCGGACGCGCTGACCCGCCCGGCTACCTGGCCGTGCCGGTGCGCCACCAGTTCTTGGCGTCGGTCGGGTCCCCGGACCAGAACTCCAGGAGGTCTCCCGGTGCGAGCCCGAGGGCTTGTTCGATCTCGCCGGGGGTGAGGTTGCGCAGGGACTCCGACAGCGACCGGGTCAGTTCCAGCCAGTAGCCGCGCAGCGTGGACTCGCTGACATACAGCTGCTTGGCGACCTGGGCGTAGCTGAGCCCCCGCGCGCGGCCGTGCAGCAGCTGGCGCTGGCGCTCGCTGAGCAGCGTGATGCAGTCGCGCCGGACCAGGACTTCCAGGATGCCGACGACCGGCTGGGGCACGACCGTGCCTCCGGCGGCGACCTCCAGGAAGAGCTGCTCGGCCCGGAGGGTGGGCAGTGCCTTGGAGACGACTCCGCTGGCCCCCGCGGCCAGGCACGCTGCGAGGACGAACCGGCGCTCCTCCTGGCTGTAGACGCAGACCCGGTAGCCGCAGCCGGTCAGCGCGCGGATCGCGGCGATGCCCTGCCGCACATCGGGCTGCTGCTCCAGGTTCGCCAGGTGCAGGTCGAGCACGACGAGGTCGACGAGGGGCCGCCTGCGCACCAGTTCTTCGACCGTCGGCACTGCCACGACCACGTCGAGGCCGGGCATGAGCAGGCCGAACGAGTCACGTATCAGCGACGTGTCCTCGACGACGGCGACGGCGGGCCTCATGCCGCGTCCGCCAGGGCGTCACGGTCGGCACCGACGGCCGCGGTCGCGGGGCGGGACGTGATCGTCACGGTCGTGCCCTCGCCCAGGGCGGATTCGATCTCGACGGCCAGGCCGTGCCGTCGCAGTTCGCCGACGACGACCTCGCGCAGCCCGATCCCGCCGGTCGTCGCCGCCGGGTCGAAGCCGACACCGTCGTCGCGTACGGTCAGCGTCCAGTTCCCGTCGGCATCCTGGTCGAGGTGCACGACGACGCCGTCCGCGCGGGCGTGCCCGCGCACGTTGAGCAGCAGGCTTTCCAGCGCGCGCTCCAGGGCCGCGGCCTGGGCGGCGGGGAGACTCAGGCCGGCGCCGAGGTCGAGCAGGGCGTCGACGTTCAGGTCGGCGAACCGGTCGCACACCCGCGCGATCATCGCGGGGAGTGTCACGCGGTGGCCGGACCCGGCGGCGCCGTCGTCGTGCTGCGCCCCGCCGCGCAGGTAGGACCGCATGCGCTGGAGTTCGACCTCGGCGAGGTCGATGAGTCCGGACCGGGCGGCCTCGGTGCTCGGCTCGGTGAGCAGACGCATCACGGCGACGCCGTTGTGCATCATCACCTGCGCACGGCGTTCCTCCTCACGCCGGGCCAGTTCGGCCGCCCGCGCCCGGGAGGTGTCGGCGTCGTGCGCGATGCGGCGCGTATAGCCGAAGAACATGCGGGTGACCAGCGCGTACACCACATAGGTCAGGATGTTGCCGACGGCGGTCGAGGTCATCGACCCGCCGGCGGAAGCGCCGAGGTACACCAGGTAGCTGATGACGATGCCGAGCAGGCCGCCCGCCCAGAGCGTGAGGCTGCGGACGCCGCTGGCCGTGATGATGATCGACAGCGCGTAGCCGGGCTGGTAGGCGACCCAGGTGCCGAAGCGTGCACCGGATTCGAGCACCAGCGGCGCGAGTGCCAGCAGCAGGCAGGCCAGCGCGAAGTCCGCCGCGGAGGCGGTCGCGCCGAGCGGGCGGCGGCGCACGAGCGTCACCACGCTCACGGTGACGCTGGCGACGGCCGCGGCGATCCAGCATGCGAGGTAGGCGGCGCCGTGCGGAGACGTCGTCACGCCGGTGTGCACGGCGGGAATCATCTGCGCGAGGGTGCCAAGGCGGACTCCCGCGATGAAATACGAGAAAGCCCGCTCGACGCCGGCCCTGGTCGTCGGCAGTTCCGCGACACGCCACCGCAGTTTCCGGCTGCCCATACCGCTCCTCCCCGTGGGCGGCGGCCGGGGCCACCGCAAAGTCCGCGGATTCGTTGGGTCACAGCGGCCCCCCGAAACGCAACGATCAAGGTACTTCAGCAGCGCACCGGAAGGTAGGTCGCTTGCTGGCCGAAATTCGGGCCCGGCCGGCCGATCGGACGGCAGTGACCGTCGATTCGCCCGGCTTGGGGTCGGGTGTGCACTTCCCGTCGCCGGTCGCAGATCATTCCCCGGCAACTCCATGAGGAGCTCGCATGACATTCAGTCTCAGGCAAAGGGCCCGGCGTGCCGGTCTCGCCCTGCTCGCCTCCCTCGCGGTGGGCGCCGGGGTGGCCGTGCCCGCCGCACCGGCCGCTGCCGGTGGCACCACAACCACGTGCGCGCAGGTCGTCGCCATCGCGGTGCGCGGCACGGACGAGGCTGCGGGCACGGGCACGGGCCCGTTCGGCAACACGTACACGACCGGGGGCCTGGGCACGCCGGCCGCGGTCACCGCCGAGCTGAAGATGACGTCGAGCCTGCAGATCCGCAGTGCGGGGCTCATCTACCACGCGTCGTGGGACAACGCGGTGAGCCTGGCCGACGGCCCGTCGCACCTGCTCGACGAGCTCAACGCGCTGGCGAGCAACTGCCCCAACACGCGCACGGTGCTGGTCGGCTACTCCCAGGGCGCCGCCGTCATCGCGTACACCCTGACCTTCTACAAGGTCGTCATGTCGACGACGGTGCGGAACAACCTCGCGGCGGTGGTGTTCTTCGGCGACCCCGGCTACCGGCAGGGAGAGCTCTTCAACGACCCCCACAACACCAGCGACGGGTACGGCATCCGCTACCGGGGACCGGGCGAGCTCGACTGGGTCGCCTCGCGCCTGCACTCCTACTGCTACGAAGGTGACACGGTATGTGACGGCCCGTACACGGGCAACTGGACCGTGCACAACAACGCCTACGACGCGGGGCAGCCCGTCCAGTTGGCGACCCAGTTCATCCTGAACAGGCTGAACTACTCGGGCGGCGGCGACGACGGCTCCCCGTCCGGCGGCGGCTCGACGCCGGTGCCGACGCTGTCGGACGGTGTGATCCTGCAGGAGATCGCCCAGGCGGGCGGCTACACCGGCCCCGTCGACGGCATCCCGGGCGTCAACACCTGGCTCGGTACGCAGCAGGTGATGACGGGCTACGGCTATACCGGCCCGATCGACGGCGCACCCGGCACGAACACCTACGCGGCGATGCAGCGCCTGGCGCAGCAGGGCGGCTATACCGGCCCGGTCGACGGCGCGCTCGGCGTCAACTCGTGGAAGGGCCTGCAGACGGTGCTGTCGCGGTTCGGCTACACCGGCCCGGTCGACGGCGTGCCCGGCACGAACACCTACGCCGCGCTGCAGCGACTGGCCAAGCTCGGCGGCTACACCGGCCCGGCGGACGGGGTGCTCGGCACGAACTCGTGGAAGGGTGTGCAGAAGGTGCTGTCCGGCTACGGATACACCGGCCCGATCGACGGCGCCCCGGGCCCGAACACATATGCCGCGATGCAGCGGATGGCCCAGCTGGGCGGGTACACCGGCCCGGTCGACGGTGCCCTCGGACCCAACACCTGGACCGCGCTCGCCCGGCTCATCTGATCTCACGGCCCGTCAGGCTCCGCGCGACCGAACCCGGTCGCGCGGAGCCTGCTGCTGTCCACGGTCCGCCGGGGACGCCGTGGATTCCGCGATTTCGTTGGGTTGTCGGCCGCCCGACCGTCGGATGTGATCACTGGGTCGCGTTCGTGGCGAGTTCTAGGAGGACAGATGCCAGAATCGATCGACGGCGGTGCGCGTAACGTGCGGCGCCGCACCGTCCTTAAGGGAGTGGGGACGCTGCTGCCCGGCCTGCTGCTGCCCGCGGTGGCCGGTGGGACGGCGGCTGCCGCCGCCGAGAGCCGGCCCGCGCCCGGCGGGGTCGCGCAGGGGGCGTTCTCCGCGGGCGGATACACCTGGCAGGCCGCCGGGTCGCCGGGGCCGCAAGCCGTGTCCGGTGTGGTGTTCACCCTGGCTGCGGGTGCCCTGCCGCTGGCCGGCCGCCGGGTGCGGTTCTCGATCAGCGAGTTCCATGCGGTCGGCCGCAGCGTGTGGTTCGAGGCGGCGGCGGGCCGCAAGTCGTTGCGCCGGTTCGGCTACGTGGACCTCGACACCGACGCTGCGGGGACCGTGCGGCTGGACCCGTGGCTGCGGCTCGGCGCGGTGCCGACCTCCGCGCTCGGGGCACGGCCGGTGCTGCGCGCGCAGCTGGTCGGCGCGGAGACGATCCTCGCCTCGGCCCGGCTCGCGGTCGTCTGACCGCCGTCCCACTCCCGTTTCGAACCTTTCCACAGCGGCGGGCCGGTGGACGGCCGCGCCAGACCCAAGGAGCACGAGTTGACGAGAACCGTCGCGGGGGCCGAGCAGTGGGCCCGCGCCAACGTCACGACCGCCGGTGGTGGCGGCTTCTACAACGGCTACAACTGGAACGGCATGTGCCAGGGCCTGATGTTCCGGGCCTGCGGGCTCAGCGACTCGGCGGACACCGCGTACCAGGCGTACCTCGCCTCCGGAGCTGACAACACCGACTACTCTGCCGCGCCCCGCGGGGCGTTCCACTGGTGGGCCGACCACGGCGACCCCGACCCCGGCCATGTCGCACTCGACCTCGACGGCGGCGGCACCCGCTGCCTGATGGCCTCGTCGAAGCTGTCCGGCGGCGAGGACTTCGCGCCCGGCGGATACTGCATCGGCACCCAGTCCGTGGCCCGCTACAACGCGCTGTCCGGCCTGATCTACAAGGGCTGGACCCTGGACAACGTCGGCTCCCGGATGGCCGACGTGGGCACCCCCGGGCCGGGCAACAACCCGTCGCCGTCGGGCTACACGCTCACCACCGAGGACCAGCGGGTGCTGCAGACCCTCGCCGGGCGTGGCGGCTACACCGGCCCGGTCGACGGCGTCATGGGCGTCAACAGCTGGAAGGGTGTGCAGACCGCGGTCCAGGGCTACGGCTACACCGGACCCGTCGACGGACTGCCCGGCACCAACACCTACCGGGCGATCCAGTCCCTGGCCCAGGACGGCGGCTATACCGGGCCGGTGGACGGCATCCTCGGCCCGAACACCATCCGCGGCGTGGCCGGCTGGCTGTCGTCGCACCCGCCGTCGACCACTCCGGCACCCGGCCCGGCGCCGACCCCGCCGGCCGGCAGCTACGTGTACGGCCTCGACGTCGGCACCAGCCAGCAGAACCTGGACTTCCTCGCCGCGCGCAGCGCGGGTTTCCGCTTCTGCGTCGTCAAGGCCGGCGGCTCCAACGACGGCACCCACCAGCCCTACACCTCGCCGTACTACGTGCGCGAGGTCGACGCGGCGCGGGCCGCCGGGTTCCTGGTCGGCCACTACTGGATGAGCGGCTGGGGCACCGCGGCCGGCGACGCCGCCTACTTCCTGGCCAACCTGCACGACTACCGGGCCGGCGACCCGCTGATGATCGATGTGGAGGGCATCGACGGCAGTCCCGTGTGGACCGACGCCCAGACGGCCGCGTTCATCAACGCCGTCAAGGCCGCGCTGGGCGCGACCCCGTTCCTCTACACCTACTCGGCACTGCTCACCTCGCGCACCTGGACGCAGACCCAGGCGACCGGCGCGAAACTGTGGATCGCCGACTACGACATGGCCCCGGGCAGCCCCCGCATCGGTTCGGCGTACCCCACCTGGGCCATCCACCAGTTCAGCAGCTCCGGGTCGGTCAAGGGCGTCACCGTCGACATGAACGTGGCCAAGCCGGACGCCTTCGGCACCGCTGTCCTGCCGCCCCCGGGTCCGAACCCGATCCCCGACCCCGCGCCCGACATCTCGCTGGCCGACGGACTCACCCTGCAGCGCATCGCGCAGCTCGGCGGCTACGTCGGCCCGCTCGACGGCGTCCTCGGCATCAACAGCTGGAAGGGCGTACAGACCCTGATCAAGGAGCTCGGGCTGTACACCGGCCCGATCGACGGCATCCCCGGCCTCAACACCTACCAGGGAATCCAGCTGCTGGCCCAGCGCGGGGGCTACACCGGGCCCATCGACGGCGTGCCCGGCGCCAACACCTACGCCGGGCTGCGCGGCTACCTCGCCCAGGCCGGCGGGAGCGTGACGATCTCGACGGCGGACGCGACGACCCTGCAGCAACTCGCCCAGCGCGGCGGCTACACCGGCCCGGTCGACGGGGTGATGGGCGCCAACAGCTGGCGCGGCGTGCAGACCGTCCTGTCCCAGGGCTACTACACCGGCCCCGTCGACGGCGTACCCGGCCCGAACACGTACACCGGACTGCAGCGTCTGGCCGCCGACTACGGCTACACCGGCCCCGTCGACGGCGTACCCGGCCCGAACACCTACGCCGCCATCCGGACCTACCTGAGCGTGACCGCAGGCGGCCCGGGGGCGATCTCGATCGCCGACGGCACGGTCCTGCAGAAGGTCGGCAAGGCGGGCGGCTACACCGGCGTGATCGACGGCATCCCCGGCGGCAACACCTGGAAGGGCGTCCAGACGGTGCTGCGCGGTTACGGCTACACCGGACCGCTCGACGGGGCACCGGGCACCAACACCTACCGGGCGCTGCAGACCCTGGCCGTCGCCGGCGGCTACGGCGGCCCCATCGACGGCGTGATGGGCGTCAACAGCTGGAAGGGCGTGCAGACCGTGCTGTCGCGGTTCGGCTACAGCGGCCCGGTCGACGGCGTCCCGGGCACCAACACGTACGCCGCGATGCAGCGACTGGCCAAGCTCGGCGGCTACACCGGCCCGGCCGACGGGGTGCTCGGGTCGTACAGCTGGCGCGGACTGCAGGCATGCTTTCGAGGCTGGGGCTACTCCGGCCTGATCGACGGCGTGCCGGGTCCCGGCACGTACGCCGCGTTGCAGCGGCTCGCGCAGACCGGCGGCTACACGGGTCCCGTGGACGGCGTGCCCGGCTCGTTCACCTACCGGGCGCTGGCGAACCTCGTCTGACCGGCTCAGCGCCTCCCGGGCCGCGTACCCGCCTGCGCGACCCGGGAGGCGAGACCGTCAACTGAACTTCGTCTTGGGCCGCTTCTGCGGGACACCGTCCACGTAGAGGTCGACCTTCTCGTTGTAGAAGGCGACCAGCCCTTCGATCTTCCGGCTCTCGTGCAGCGGTGTGCGATACGACCACACGAGGTCGTCGTGCACGGTGTCGCCGGCCCGCACCGACCAGTACTCCGCCTGACCCTTGTACGGGCAGTGGGAGACGGTGGCGGTGGGCGTCAGCAGATCCAGCCGGACGTCGGTCTTGGGCAGGTAGAAGCGCGGCGGCAGCCCGGTCTCGAACAGCACCGTCGGCCGGTGCGACTCGGCCACGGTCACCCCGTCGACCTCGACGCGCACGTGCCGCGAGCTGGCGAGGATGTCCACCCGGGTGTGCGGATCGCGCGGGTGCGTGTACACCTCCTCGTCCTCCTCGAACCACGCGTCCATGGCCGCCCAGTCGAACCGCACGAGATCACGAAGCTCCTCCACCGGCGACTGCGCGTAGCGCAGTGCCGCGTCCTCGGCGGTACGGTCGCCGACCCGCACCGTGTACCGATCGCCGTCGCCCAGCCTCGGCGACCGGTCCGTGCGGCCGGACGGGGTGAGCAGGTCGCTGCGCACATCGGCGAGCGGGATGTAGTAGGCCGGGTAGTAGGGCACCTCCCAGACCAGCACCGGCCTGCTCGTGTCGGCCACGACCTGGCCGTTGAAGTAGGCGCGCACGCGTTTGGCGCCGTGCTCGATCCGGATCCGGGTAGCCGTGCCGCTGGAAACACTCATACCAGGAACAACGAGGTGATCCAGGGCCCGATTCCGCGACCGAACCCCCACCCTGTTGTTCCGGGCGCGTCCGAGGCCGATGCGGCGGGGACCGGTCCTCGGCCGTTCGACGGTATCCGGGCACGTGACGGCGCCGGGGGATGGGCCGAATCGGGGGCAGGCGCGGATGCTCGGCACCCACTACGCTTCGCGATCACTATGAGCGTGCTGACGTCACCGATGCCCACGACCCGGCGTTCGCGGCTGCGGAGTCCCGCCGGTCGCCCCGCGGCCGCGGCCGTCCTGGCGCTGGTTCTCATCGTCGCGGCCGGCGCCGCCTGGGACCCCTCCGGCTTGCTGGCACCCGTGGGCGGTCGCGGTCTGCCGCTGCTGGGCGCCGGTGGTGTCTACCGCTGGGCTCCGCTGCTGGTCGGGCTGCCGACGATGCTGCTCGCCGCGGCCGTTCCGGTCCTCGCGATCGGCGGTGGCCGGACGCAGCGGGCAAGATGGCGGGTCTTCCTCGTCACCTGGACCGCGGTGGTCGGTGCGGTCGCGCTGGCCGCCGCCGTCACCGGATTCGTCAGTGCCCTGCCGCTGATCGGGCCGCACCTGTCCGTCGGCTCCGCGTTCCGCTTTGCGTTCGCCACCAGCGGGTTCGCCGCGATGAAGTTCCTGCTGGTCGGCCCGCTGGCCGCCACCGCGGCGGCGCTTGCTCACGGCCGCCGGCCGATGGCCGCGAGCTCGGACGAGCGCGACACGGCGGGCCGGGATCCCCAGCCGGACACGGTCGCCCCCGCCGCCGACCGGCCCGCGTCCGCCGTCGGCGTCTGCGTGGCGGTCATGTTCGTGGTGGTGACGCTGGCGGCGGCCACCTTCGGCGCGTCGTGGTGGCGGGGCGGGCCGGTCGGTTACGCGTTCACCGGCCTGCTGCCGGCGCCCAGCGCAGCCGCGGGCCCGGTCGGCTACCTGTGCGGTGTGGTGCTGTTCCTGGGTGTCTTCGGTGCCGCGGTACGGGCGTTGCAGCGGCGGATCGTGCGCCACACGTCGTCGGGTGTGGCCGTGACGGTCTGGCTGGCCTCGACGGTGGCCGGCCTCGGCATCGGCGTGGTCTCGGCGGTCGCCGCCGCGCTCGCCTCGACCGGGCTGCGCGACGCCGGACCCGACAGCTGGTGGATCGGCGCGTCCCTGCTCGGTGTCGGCACCGGCATCGGCTACGGCATCGCGGTCGGCCTGATCGGAGCGATCGCTGCGGCTGTGGCGTGGCGGTGGCGTCCGGCCCGGGTCACGGCCCGTCTCGCCGGGTCGCGCCGGTGGGCTGTGGGCGCACCCGTGGTCGTGCTGCTGGCGGCCGTGCCCCTGGTGATCGGATCGTCCGCCGCCCCTGGGCCGCGACCGGTCGCGCCGGTGCCGGCGTCCGCCGGGCTTCAGCGACTGCACCTGCTTCCCGCCGCGACCGAGGACGGTCTGCCCACGATCGGCGACGTCACCGGTCGTCAGGTGATCCTGCGGGGCGTCAACGTGAACCAGCTGATCGACTACCACCTGCGCGATCCCGCCGTGGCGGCCACCGAGCCGCTGACCGATGCCGACTTCGCCCAGGTCGCCGCGATGGGCTTCAACGTCGTACGGCTGGGGATGTCCTGGTCCCGGCTGGAGCCGCGACGCGGGGAGTTCGACCGGGCCTATCTACAGCAGATCAGCACGGCGGTCGCGTCGGCCAAGGCGCACGGCGTCTACGTCGTGCTGGACATGCACCAGGACGCCTGGGGCAACGCCCTGGCCCGGCCGGGGGAGCAGTGCGGCGGCGGCACCAGCCCCACCACCGGCTGGGACGGCGCACCGGCCTGGGCGACGATCACCGACAGGACGCTGCACTGCCAGTTCCTGGCCCGCGACCTCGCCCCCGCGGTCGCGACGGCGTTCGGCAACTTCTACACCGACCGCGACGGGATCCAGACCGAACTCGTGCGCGCCTGGGCGTACGTCGCGCGAGCATTCGCGAACGAGCCCGCCGTCGCCGGATACGACCTGCTCAACGAGCCCGGCATCGGAGCGAACCCGCCGATCAGCTCCGGACTGCTGCTGGGCCGGTACTACGACGCCGCCATCACCGCGATCCGCGACGCGGAACGGGCCGGGCAGGGCTTCGCGCACCTGGTCTTCTTCGAGCCGAGCGTGCTCTGGTCGGGGCTGGCCTTCGACGTCGCGCCGCCGCCGGGCTTCACCGACGACCGGCAGCTGGTGTTCGCACCGCACCCGTACAGCGAGTCGATCACGATGGATCAGAGTTTCGGCCTGACGATCGCCTCGATCGAGCGGAACCTGACGGTGTCGGCCCGTGCCGCGGCGTCCTACGGCGCGGCGTACTGGCCCGGCGAATGGGGCTGGTTCGGCGACCCGGCGGTGGACGGGGCCAGCGTGACCCGCTTCGGCGCGGCCCAGGACCGGCTTGGCATCGGCGGCGCGTTCTGGGTGTGGAAGCAGGGCTGCGGCTCGCCGGAGACCGGAGCCGACGCCGCGACCTCGGGCAACCTGGCCCGGATCGACTGCGTCACCGGTGCCGCGATCCCCCCGCCGACCGGTTTCACGCAACCTTTGACCAGGGCGTATCCGCGGGCGTTCCCCGGCCGCCTGGACCGGCTCGAAGCCTCCGCGGGCGACGGCGGCCTGACGTTCGGCGCGACCGTCGACACCGACGGGGCCGACTGCGAACTCGACATCTGGGTGCCCGGTGAGGCGCAGCCGCAGCTGGCCACCCGGGGGGTCGGCGACGCGGCGTCGGTGAAGGTGCCCGGCGGCTGGCGGGTCACCGGATGTGCACGCGGCGCGTACACGGTCACCGTCACGCGGTGACCGCCGCCTGATCAGCCGGGCGGCTCGTCGCCTCGGATGCGGGCGTGCAGGTGCATGTCGTGCCGGCCGTCGGAGTGGACGGCGTCGCTGCGCTTGGTGCCCTCCAGGAGGAACCCGGCCTTGACGGCGACCCGGCAGGAGGCGATGTTGCGGGTCGAGTGATCGAGGTGCAGCCGGTGGAAACCGGCCTCACCCAGCGCCCAGGTGCTCAGCGCCGCCAGCGCTCGGGAGGCGACACCTTTTCCGCGAGCGGCCGGGAGCACCCAGTAGGCGCACCCCGCGACACCGTCATCGAGATTCAGCGACCCCATGGCCAGGCGTCCGAGCACCACACCGCCACCGTGGGTGACCGCCCAGCTCGCGCCGGTCTCCTGCGCCCACGCCTGGCGATACTGCTCGAACCACTCGCGGACCTGGTCCTCGGATGCGGGTTGACGGGTGTGCCAGTGCTGGATCGCGGGGTCCTGATAGGCGGCGAGGAACGCCGGTGCGTCGGCCGTCTCCCAAGGCCGCAGGACCAGATCACCTGGTGCGGAAAGCACCGGCTGCGGTCCGGCGCAGAGGGCTCCGACGGGGATGGCGGGCGGTGTCGAAAGCGTCGTCCTCACGCCGTATCCTCTCGCGGCAGTGATCATCTTTGTCAAGTCCACCGGGCTGAATGCGAGCGATCGGCACCGCCGCGGCGACGGCCCCGTACCCCCAAGCCTGCAGGCTTCAGGCCAGCTCGACAATCGCGCTCGTGCCGGAGCCGGGCCGGGACTCCCACTGCCAGGTCTCGTCCAGCCGTAGCCGGCCGTCGGGCAGCAGGGACAACGTGGACACACAGTGTCCGGTGGAGGTCTGCCCGTCCGTGTTGAGCTGCGTGTAGCGGAAGTCGAGCCGGTCGCCGTCGCGGGTGCCGACAAGGAAGCCGCGCCGGATCGCGCCACCGGCGTAATCGGCCCAGATCATGCCGTCCTGCTCGTGGTAGGTGAACACCGTCTGCGTGTCGACCTCGCCGCCCGCGACCTCCGCCACGGCGGCGAAGTGCCGCCCGTCCAGTGATGTGATCATGAACCAGATGGTGACATCCCATGCCTTCGGCGGGAACGCCCGTCCCGTGATGCGGGGAACAACCCGGTCAAGCGGTGGTCCGCAGGGTGCCGGGGTCGAAGTCATGGCGCCAGGCGGTGGACCGTTCGTGGACGCGGTGGAAGACATGGGGCAGATGCTGCCGGGCAGTGACGACGAGGAGGTCCTCGACACCGTCACGTGACTGCTCCATCGCGGTCTCGCCGCCCCGCACCGGCTTGATGTGCCGCATCATCAGCGAATAGCCACAGTCGGTCCGATTTGCCGGGTTATATTGCTTTCGCAGATAGGTGACTGAACTGGACTTTCCGTGAGTGGGGGCGCACATGAACGTACGGTCGAGGAGCACGCGTCGGGGCAGGTCGGCCCTGCTCTGGGCGGCCGCGATCGGGGTTCTCGCACTCCCGGCCTGTGCCAGCCCCGTGACGTCCGCAACCGCGCCGCGTATCGCCCAACCCTCGGCCACCGGCGCCCTGCTCCCCCGCGACATCGTCATCCCGCTGAACGAGGTTCAGACGTTCTTCCCGGACGTGAACCAGGAGGCCACCACGGGCTGGAACGCCACCGCCTCGGGCAGTCCCACGGCCACGAGAAGCGTCGCCTACACCAGCGGTGACGGCTCCAAGAAGGTCACCATCTCGGCGGACGCGTACGCGACTGCGGCCGACGCGTCCGCCGGCTACCAGCAGGCCGTCGAGTTGAGCCGCGCGGTTCCCGACGTCAAGGCCGTGCCGGTGCCCAGCCTGGGCGAGCAGGCCTACGCCGGAAGCGTGACCCAGAACGGCCAGACCCACGTCGGCCTCGGCGTGCTCGACGGCACGATGGTGGTGGGCGCCACGATCGCCGGCTACGAAGCCACTCCGGAGAACATCGCCAAGCTCACGGACCTGGCACGGGCAGAGGTCGCCGCGGCCAAGAACCGCTGAGCGGGCGGCCGCGGGATCGGGCGACGGTCGACCGGCGACCTCGGTGAGCGAGCCGCCGCGCGCCTGACGGCATGATCGACCACTTTGGTGAAACCGTCAGGACACTCAGTCGTCACGGCGAAGGTCGACGGCGGTTCATGTGTATCGATAGGATCGGCTCATTCTCGAAGCCTGTCGAAACGGCGGCACATGGACCCATTCGCGATCCTGCAGACCGGCGTCGGCGGTGGGACGTGGCTCGCCGCCGGCACGAACCGCGACCTGACGATCCACAACCGCAGCGGTCACGCCATCTTCGTCGCGCTGTGCAGCGGCGGCGACTCCTACTCCGCAGGTTGGGCGTTCATCCCCGACGGCGGCGGCCGGGCCGTGGCGATCGCGGCGACCGGGAGCGGCGAGGTGTGCCTGTTCGCGAGGACCGCGGACGGCCGGTGGTCCTTCGGCGGATCCGAGAAGTTCTACGTCGCGCAGCCCTGGGGCGACAGCGTCCAGCAGGGGTCGACCTTCAGGATCAAGAACGCGCGCACCCAGCGCCCGTCCCTGCTCGCCGGTGCCGGTGAGCTGAGGGTGGTGGGCGGTGTCGCCATCACGATGACGCGCGACACCTACTTCCAGGTCACCTGAGCGGTTCCCGGATGCGGTCGGGCCTCACTGACGCCGGGGAGCCACGGGGGCGGACAGGCCCGCGCTGAACAGCCGCACATCGACCTCGTTGAGCGACAGCTTCAGCGCGCCGAGGGCGACGGAGTCCGCGCCGAGGGTGGACGCGCGCACGTCGGGCATGCGCAGGACCAGGCGCTGGA
The DNA here is from genome assembly GCF_011297315.1 of Catellatospora chokoriensis. Taxonomy (NCBI): domain Bacteria; kingdom Bacillati; phylum Actinomycetota; class Actinomycetes; order Micromonosporales; family Micromonosporaceae; genus Catellatospora; species Catellatospora chokoriensis. Next base: position 484,829 of record NZ_JAAOTI010000001.1, on the reverse strand, counting down.
GTTCGTTGCGCAGGGGGTCGAGCACCAGGTCGGCGGACCGGGAGAAGCCACCGCCGTACACGACCACCTGCGGGTCGAGGGTGAGCACGAGGGCGGCCGCGCCGACGGCGAGGTCCTTGACGTAGCGGGTGACCGCGCCGCGCGCGGCCCGGTCGCCTTCGCGGGCGGCGTTGAAGACCCAGGCGGCGGCGTCGTCGGGACTGACGGTCTCCGGCACGCCGGGGCAGTTCTGCAGGTGCTCGGGGGCGTTGAGCCAGCGGACGTGCTTCAGCGCGCCGATCTCGCCCGCCGCGCCGCCGAAGCCCCGGCGCAGCACGCCGTCGATGATCAGACCTGCGCCGTTGCGCATACCGCCGAGCAGGTAGACGATGTCGTCGGCGTCGGTCGCCGCGCCTTTCCACCGCTCGGCCAGGGCGGCCAGCTTGCAGTCGTTCTCCACCACGATCGGGCAGGAGAAGTGCGTGCCCAGGTGCGCGGGCAGGTCGACGCTCTTCCAGCCGGGCAGCGGGGTGAAGAAGCTGGTCCGCCCGGACGCGTCGACGGCGCCGGTGACCGCGGCGGTGACGGCCCAGATGTCGGAGGCCGTCTTGCCGGCCCCCGCCACGCACGCGCTGACGACCTCGTCGAGCACGGCGAGACGTGCGGCGGGTTGGGCCTCGGCTGACACGGACTGGCGTACGGTCTGCACGATGTTGCCGTCGAGATCGGCCAGCAGCGCCAGTATCTTGTGGACGCCCACGTCGACCCCGAGCACGTAACCGGCGTCGGCCCGGAACTGGTAGCGGCGCGCCGGGCGGCCGACGGCGCTGCTGGCGCCGGGCTCGAGCACGGTGGCCCAGCCGTCGGACACCAGGCCCTGGGCGATGACGTCGACGGCGGGCCGGGACAGCCCGGTGCGCTGGGACAGCTCGGTGACGGTGGACGGCGGGTGGTCGCGCAGCGCGCGCACGATGCTCAGGGAGTTGAGCTCGCGCAGCCGCGGCAGATCCGTTCCGGTTGTTGCTAGCTCTGTCACGTTCTGTCCCTTGTTTGCGTGCGGGAGAGCCCGCGCAATACGCTTTGATCTTTACAAAATCGCCGAGTGATGGCAAGCCCACCCTCGGTGAAGGCGGTGGCGGACACCATGCCGACTGCCGTCCGCGGACCGCACGCCGACTTGCCGGGATGACAGCCCAGGCCCGGTTGCCCACACGGGGGAGGGCAACCGGGCCGGTCCGGTCGAAGCCGGAACCACGTCAGGAGATCGGATAGGCCTGGGCCGCGGGCGTGACCGCCGCGGTGAAGTCCGCCCTGCGGCCGCCGACGGTGTACTCGTAACGGCCCAGCCGGGCGACCTCCGGTTGCGCCGCCAGGTAGCCGACCATGTCGTCGAGCTCCGTGGCCGACAGCCAGCTCGGCGGGTCGGACACGGCCCGGAACCGGCAGATGTCGGCCAGGTCGCGCAACCAGACCAGCTGCTGCTCGGTCAGCAGGTTCAACCGGCTGCGGAAGTAGATGACATCAGGGTCGACCTCGGCCAGCGGCTGGTGCCACAGCCGGTGCAGCGTGTTGACCACCGCGTTGCGGGCCATCGCGTCGGACGGGTCGTCGCTGGCGTAGTTCTGCCACATCGGCGCGACGTCGGGACCGCTGCGCATCCCGTCGAGGATGCCCAGCGACGGCAGCAGCATCGCTCCGCTGCCCAGCAGGTACACGTCTTCGCCGGCGACCTCGCGGATCAGGGCGAGGGCGTCGCGGTAGGACTGCTCGCGCTCGCCGCCGTCGGCCCGCACACCCGGTGCCGCGCCGGCGTTGACGAAGTCGAGCTTCAGATACTTGTAGCCCCACTCGTGCACCACGCGGTGGGTCAGCTCGGTCAGGTAGTCGCGGGCGGCGGGCCGGGACAGGTCCAGGGCGTGGTAGCCGCTGCCCCAGTTGTTCCCCGCGATCACGTGCTCGCCGCGGTGGTCGCGCAGCAGCAGGTCGGGGCGCTGCCGGGCGAGTTCCGAACCGGGCAGGGCGATGAACGGCGCCAGCCAAAGCCCGGCCGTCATGCCCGCGTCGGTGATCCGGTCGGCCAGCGCCTTCATGCCGGACGGGAACTTGTGGTTGGGCTGCCAGTCGCCGACCAGCCGCTCCCAGCCGTCGTCGACCTGCACCACGTCGAAGGGCAGCCCGCGCAGGTCGTCGACGTCCTTGGCGAGCTGCTGCTCGGTGATGGTCTCGTAGTAGGCGTACCAGGAGCACCAGACGTTGCCGGCGCGGCGGGTGCTGCTGCCCAGCCGCTGCGCGAGCTGCCGGGTGTACGCGGCGAAGACCTCGTCCTCGGGGCCGTACGCGGCGAACCAGGGCGCGGCGCCGTGCTCGTACCAGCCGGACAGGGTGTCCCGGTCGGCGGCCAGCCGTGGCACGCCCAGGCCGAGCGCGCCGAGCAGCAGCACGTTGCCGTCGCCGGCGTCCAGGGCGGCCACCGCGGAGGAGTGGTGGCGGGCCGGGTCGTCCCAGACGGTGTCGTCAGCGGTGAGGCGTCGCTGCGGGTTGGCGATGCGCAGCGGCGGTTCGCTCAGCCGCCGCCAGCCGCAGGGACTCCACGAGTTGTGCCCGTGCCGGTAGAACAGGGCATCGCCCAGTCCGTGCAGCAGCGCGACCCGTCCCGGTGGCAGGACCAGGCCCCCGTCGGCTGCTTGCGGGCTGCCGGGGCCGTCGTGTTCGAGGGCGAAAGTGTGGCCGGCCAGCTCGATGAGCAGTGCCATGGTTCTCCTTGGCGGGTGAGATGCAGATGAGTCGCAGGTGTGGGGTGCGGCGGGACGCGACCATGCGTCCCGCCGCACCTGTTCGTCGTGCGGGCTACTTGAACAGGGCGTTGACCTGGTCGTTGGCCTTCTTCAGGGCGCCGGCCGAGTCGGACTGGCCGAGGATCGCGGACTGGATGGCGTCCTGCACGAGCTGGCTTACTTCGTTGCCGTGCTCGGTGATCGGCACGAAGAACGTGCCGCCGGGAGCGGCCGCCTCGTCGACGAACACCTTCACGTCGCGGCCCTTGCCCGTGTGGGCGGCCAGGGCCTTCTCGCTGGCGGACTTGATGGCGGGGAAGACCACGCCGTTGCCGCCGACGATGTTCTGGCAGTCGGCGGAGCCCAGGAACTTGACCCACTTCCAGGCCTCGTCCTTGTGCTTGGTGCCGGACCAGATCGCGTCGGACAGGCCGTTGATCGCGGTCTTGCGGCCCTGCGGGCCGGCCGGCAGCGGCGCGAACGCGAACTTGAGCTTCGCGGCCTCACCCAGGTAGCTGTTGATCATCCACGAGCCCGCGAAGGTGATCGCACCCTTGCCCGCGTTGAGCAGCGAGTCACGGCTCAGCGTGGACGCCTTGTCCAGCGCGGGGGCGTAACCCTTGGCGCTCAGCGACTTGAACCAGTCGATGGTCTGCGCCAGCTTGGGGTCGTCGTACTTGTACTGGGTGCCCCAGGGGTTCTTGTCCAGGTAGGTGAAGCCGTTGCTGGCGGCCAGGTTGCCCCAGCCGTTCTGGCCCTGCGAGCCGTCGGCCCACTCCGGCAGGTAGCCGAAGACCTTGACCTTGGTCTTGTCGAACGCCGGGTCCAGGCCGTTGCGGCCCTTCTCGTCGACCGTGGCCTTGGCGATGACCTGCTCGAAGGTGCCGCCGTCGGTCGGGTTCCAGGTCAGGTTCGCCAGCGCCGCCGCGTCGATGCCCTGGGCCTTGAGGTGCTCGGTGTTGTAGACCAGGGCCATGGTGTCCCAGTCCTTCGGCAGGCCGAAGCGCTGGCCGTCCTTGGTGAACAGGTCGGCCAGGCCGCCCTGGTACTGGGACAGGTCGACCTTGTCGGCGTCGACGAAGGGCTGGATGTCGAGGATCTGGCCGGAGCTGACGAACTGCGGGTAGTACGAGCCCTGGTTGGTCCACACGTCCGGGGCGTCGCCCGCGGCGATCTGCGTGGTCAGGTTCTGCCAGTACTCGCTCCACGCCGCCTGGCTGATCTTGATGGTGATGTTCGGGTTGGCGGTGTGGAACGCGTCGGCGCACTGCTGGTACGACGCCTTCTGGTTGTCGTCCCAGAGCCAGTAGTCCAGGGTGACGGCGGCGCCGGGCTCCTCTTCGGTGGTGCTGCAAGCGGCCAGGCCGGCCGCCACGGCCAGGGACAGCAGCGCTGCTCCGGCCCGTGATCTGCGGTTCATCGGTGCCTTCTTTCCTTTTTGGGGTGGGTGTTGTCACTTGCTTCCGGTGAAGTTCAGGGACTGGACCAGCCGTTTGCCCATGAAGATCAGCAGTAGGAGGACGGGCAGGACCGACAGCGTCGAGGCGGCCATCAGGCCGGTCCAGTCGGGTTGGGTGTTGGGCGACTGCTGCAGGAACACCCCGAGGGCGACGGTGACGAGGCGGTTCTCCTCGTCGCGGCCGACCAGCAGCGGCCACAGGTAGTCCTTCCAGGCCCACACGGTGGTGGTGAGCCCGATGGTGATCAGCGGGCCGCGGCTCATCGGCAGCGCGATGCGCCAGAAGATGCCCCAGGGCCCGTTGCCGTCGAGGATCGCGGCCTCCTCCACGTCGCGGGGCAGCGACAGGAAGAACTGGCGCAGGAAGAACACCGCGAACGGGGTCATCAGGATGGTCGGGGCGACCATGCCGGCCATGGTGCCCATCAGGCCGAGGTCCTTGACGAAGATGAAGTTCGGCAGCAGGGTGAAGATCGGCGGCACCATCAGCGCCGCGATCACGATCGCGAACACCAGGTCGCGGCCGGGGAAGCGCAGCCGGGCGAACGCGTATCCGGCCATCGCGCAGAACAGGGTCTGCACCGCGGCGATGAGGCTGCAGTAGACGACCGAGTTCCACAGGTAGCCGGCGAAGTTGATGTGCGCGCCGGACCCGCCGGCGGCACGCGCCTCGGCTTCGGTGGTCAGGCCGAGCACCCGGGTGAAGTTGATCAGCGTCGGGTGTGCGGGCAGCAGGCCGGCGTTGTCGGTGTAGATGTCGGCCGCCGGGGTGAGCGCGGTGCGGATCATCCACCAGAACGGGAAGACGGTCACCACGACGAAGACGGCCATCGCCACCCACGCCAGCGCGCGTCCGGGGCGCAAGGATTTGCGGGTCATGTCTGTCGTCCCCTCTCAGGCCAGGTCCGAGCGCGAGGCACGCAGCATGCGCATCTGTATCGCGGTGAGCACGCCGAGGATCAGGGCCAGGCAGATCGCCGCCGCAGCGGCGTAACCCATGTGGAAGTACTTGAATGCCTGCTGGTAGATGAAGTAGTAGATGACCTGCGTGGCGGAGACCGGCCCGCCCTTGGTGGTGACCGCGATGGTGTCGAAGATCTGGAACGAGCCGATCATCGACACGACCAGCACCAGGGCCAGCACGGGGCGCAGCAGCGGCAGGGTGATGCCGCGGAACATGCGCCACTCCCCGGCGCCGTCGATCGCCGCGCCCTCGTAGAGGTACTGCGGGATCTGCAGCATCCCGGCATAGAGCAGCAGCGCCGTGTAGCCGGTGTAGGCCCAGGTGTTGATGCCGGCCACGGTCGGCATCGCCCAGGTCTCGTCGGTGAAGAAGCCGACCGGGCCCAGGCCGAACGTGTGCAGCAGCTGGTTGACGAAGCCGAGGTTGGTGTCCAGCAGCCACATCCAGAGCAGGCCGATGGTGACGTTGGGGACCAGCCACGGCAGCAGCAGCGTCGCCCGGAGCACGACCGAGCGGGTCAGCCGGTGCATCAGCGAGGCGACACCCAGTGCCAGCAGCGTCTGCGACCCGATGTTGAGCACCACGTACCAGGCGGTGACCAGCATGGAGTTCCAGAACTTCGCGTCGGCGAACAGCTTGGTGTAGTTCTCGGTGCCCACGTACGACGCGGTGTTGAGCATGTTGTAGTCGGTGACCGAGTACCACACGCCCCGAGCGGCCGGGTAGCCGTAGAAGACGGCGAACCCCACCAGCACCGGTAGCAGGAACCACCACGCCGCCCGGCGGTCGTCCCGCGGTTTTGTCGAGCTCATCCACGTCCTCGGATCCGTCTATCGGTCGGCTCTTGCCAGCCGCCCCGCTCTCGAATAATGATGTAGACCTTCGAAATTTTGTCAACACCTCTTCGTATTACTTCGGTAACGACGAGGGGGACGACCAGCTCAGAACCGCTGTGCCGATGCTCCGACCAGGGACTATGTGGACCCTGTGCGTCGGCTCAGTGGTGTGCCCGCGTGGCACAGGCACCTCGCACCGCCCGGAGAACAGCCCGACTCCCACCGGAGATCACCGTGAAATCACGTTCACGCGGCCGTACCGTCCTGGCCGCACTCGCCACCGCCGCCCTCGGGGCCGCCCTGGTGCTCGCCGGCCCGTCCGGCGCACAGGCCGCCCCCGCCGGCCCGCCGCCCCGTCCCGCGGCGCCGGCCAGCCCCGACCCGGCCCTGCAGGCCCACCCGCTGACCGCGGCCCCCGGGCCGGTGGACAACCCGCTCAAAGGCTGGGCCAGGTTCTACTCGCCTGGCGGTGACCAGAACAACGGCTTCCCGCACTCGCTGACCTGGGGCTACTTCGGCCTGTCCGAGATCATGACCAGCGCCGCGAACTGCGGCAGCTACAACTGGTCGATCATCGACAGCATGCTGGCCGAGACGGCCGGCTACGGCAACCAGGCCGCCATCCGCATCTACATGACCTACCCCGGCGGCACCGGCAGCCACCCGGCCAACGCCATCCCGCCGTGCTTCAACGGCAACGTCGCCACCCGCGCCGACGCGACCTGGAACGTCACGCACCCCGACTACGACAGCCCGTTCCTGATCAACGCGTTGAAGAACTTCATCGCCGCGTTCGGGGCCCGCTACGACGGCAACCCCCGGCTCGGGTTCATCCACCTGGGCCTGGTCGGGTTGTGGGGCGAGTGGCACACCTGGCCCTACGACACGGACACCGCTGACGGGCTGCCCGACTACATGCCCACCGACGCCAACGGCGCGCAGCTCGTCGCCGCTTTCGACGCCGCGTTCAACACCACCAAGGTCGAGATCCGCTACGCCGACGCGGCCGGCGGCGCGGCCAACTCCCGCGACATCGGCTACCACGACGACTCGTTCTGCTTCCGGGAAGGCTCACCGCTGCAGGGCGTGACCCTGCCGACGTCCCTGGGCGGCGCCTCCTACGCCCATCTGCAGCGCAACATCGCCACCGGCACCGAGAACAAGTGGATCACCAGCTCGATCGGCGGCGAGCTGCGCCCCGAGATCCAGACCTTCGCTTTCCAGTCCTGGCCGAACGGCTCCGGAACCGTCGACAACCTCAAGGCGTGCATCGAGCTCGCCCACGCCACCTGGATGATCAACGAGGGGAGTGCCGCCTACTCGCCCACCGACGCGAACGTCTCGGCCGCAGTGCGGGCGATGGGCTACCACCTCACCGTCGGCAACGCCTACTTCAAGGACACCGCCAGCGGCACGACCAACGTCGGCGTGCAGATCAGCAACACCGGCGTCGCCCCGTTCTACTACCCCTGGACCATGACCCTCGGGCTCAAGAACAGCTCGGGCACCGTGGTGCAGACCTGGGACACGTCCTGGGACCTGCGTACTGTCCAGCCGCTGTCGATCCGGGCGTTCCCCGACTGGAACGTGGGATCCGATCCCACGTACCGCAGTTTCGGCCACCCGCAGTACTTCCAGACGAGCGTCGACCTCGCCGCGGTGCCGCAGGGCAGCTACCAGTGGGTGCTGCGCGTGAAGAACCCGCTGGAGACCGTCGACACCGACGCGAAGAAGCTGCGGTTCGCCAACACCACCCAGAACGCGGACGGCTGGCTCGGCATGGGCGCGGTGACCGTCGGCACCGGCGGCGGTGGCGACACCACCGCACCGTCGGTCCCCACCGGGCTGACCTCCACCGGACAGACGTCGTCGTCGGTCTCGCTGTCCTGGTCCGCCTCGACGGACAACGTCGGGGTGACCGGCTACGAGGTGTTCCGCGGCTCGACGCTGGTCGGCAGCCCGGCCGGGACCTCGTTCACCGACACCGGCCTGACCGCGTCGACGAGCTACAGCTACACCGTCCGGGCCCGGGACGCGGCCGGGAACCGGTCCGCGGTCGGCAACACGGTCACGGTGTCCACCACGTCAGGCGGTGGCACGCCCACCGGCTACGAGGCCGAGGCTTCGGGCAACGCGCTGTCCGGCGGCGCCCTGGTGGCGGCCTGCGCCACATGCTCGGGCGGGTCGAAGGTCGGCTACCTCGGCAACGGGGCGTCGATGGCGTTCACCAACGTCGCCGGCGGCACCGGCGGCCCGCGAACGGTGACGATCTACTACCTGACGGCCGAGGCGCGCACCGCCGTGGTCAACGGGCAGACCGTCAACTTCGCCTCGACCGGCAGCTGGACCACGGTCGGCTCCACCACCGTCACGGTCGACCTCGCCGCGGGCAGCAACACCATCACCTTCGCCAACCCCGGCGGCTGGGCTCCTGACATCGACCGCATCACCGTGTCCACCGCGGGCGGCGGAGGCGACACCACCGCGCCGAGCGCCCCCACCGGCTTGGCCTCGCCGAGCAAGACCGCCGGGTCGGTCACGCTGTCGTGGAGCGGCTCGACCGACAACGTCGGTGTGACCGGCTACCAGATCCTGCGCGGCGGCAGCCCGGTCGGCACGTCGACGACCACCGGCTTCACCGACACCGGCCTGGCCGCGTCGACCGCCTACACGTACACGGTCAAGGCCTATGACGCCGCCGGGAACCACTCGGCCGCGTCGAGCCCGCTGACCGTGACGACCAGCGCAGGCGGCACGGCGCCCGTCAGCTACGAGGCCGAGGCCTCCGGCAACACCCGTACCGGCACGGCGGCCACGGCATCCTGCACGGCCTGCTCGGGCGGTGCGAAGGTCGGCTACGTCGGCAGCGGCGCGACCCTGTCGTTCAACAACGTCGCCGGTGGCACGGGCGGCGCGCGCACCGTGACGATCCACTACCTGTCGGCCGTGGCACGTTCCGCCACGGTCAACGGCCAGACGGTGAACTTCGCGCCCACCGCGAACTGGGACACCGTCGGCACCACCACGGTCACCCTGAACCTGACGGCGGGCAACAACACGATCACCTTCGCCAACCCCTCCGGCTGGGCGCCTGACATCGACCGCATCACCGTCGGCTGACCCTGCCTCGCACGCTCCGGCCAGGCAACGGGGGCCTGGCCGGCCCACCCCCGACCGAGGAAACCCACATGAGAAGAACAGTCCGCCTCGCGGTCGCCCTGCTGGCGGCCCTCACCCTCGCCGCGGGCACCCCTGCCGCGGCCCGGCCCGCGCCCACCGAACCGCAGTGGACGCCGCTGACCTACACGTCCGCGCCCGCCGACAACCCGCTCAAGGGCTTCATGCCGTACGCGGGCAGCTACCAGACCTTCCCGTACAGCATGGAATGGTTCTACCTGCCGGTCCGCGACGTGATGACCGGCCCGAAGCAGTTCCGCTGGGACGCCGTCGAACGCCAGCTCAACGCCATCGCCGCGCGCGGCCACCAGGCCGTGTTCCGGTTCTACCTCGACTACCCCGGTAAGCCCACCGGTATCCCGCAGTACCTGCTCGACCAGGGCCTGGCCACCCACGCCTACGACGACTTCGGCAACAACGGCGTCAGCGTCGCCCCCGACTACAGCGACCCGCGCCTGGTCACCGCCGTGCAGAACTTCATCACCGCGCTGGGCCGCAAGTACGACGGCGACCCGCGCATCGGCTTCCTGACCCTCGGGCTGATCGGCTTCTGGGGCGAGTGGCACACCTGGCCCTACGACGGCTGGACCAAGCCGGAGAACTGGATGCCGTCCACCGACATCCTCGCGGGCATCCTGAACACCTTCGACACCGCGTTCGACAGGACGAGGCTGCTGGCCCGCTACCCGAGCCCGCAGAACAAGGACCTGGGCATCGGTTACCACGACGACTCGTTCGCCTTCGAGACGCTGCCGGTGCAGTCATGGCACTTCGTGCAGCGCCTCATCGACGAGGGCGTCACCGACAAGTGGCAGCGTGAGCCGATCGGCGGCGAGCTGCGCCCCGAGATCCAGGCCTGCCTGTTCGAGCAGCCCGTCAGCTGCGGCCAGTACGAGGACTTCACGCAGTCCGTCGACCAGACCCACATCAGCTGGATGATCAACCACGCGGCGTTCGCGCCCGACGGCTACACCGGCGACGAGTACTTCCGCGCCCTGGCCGCCGCCAAGTCGCTGGGTTACGAGCTGACCGTCACCGAGGCCGCGCTGTCCCGCGACCGGGTGTCGGTGCGCGTGGCCAACCGCGGCACCGCGCCCTTCTACTACGACTGGCGCGCCGAGCTGGCCGCCGTCGACAGCCAGGGCCGTTTCGTCAAGCGCTGGCACACCGGCTGGTCCGTGGACGGCATCCAGCCCGGCCAGGCCCCCGCCGAGCTGACCACCCGCATCGACACCCGCGGCCTGCGCGCCGGCAGCTACGACATCGTGCTGCGCGTGGCCAACCCGCTGCCCAACGGCATCCCGTTGCGGTTCGCCAACACCAGCCAGGACACCCACACCGGCTGGCTGCACCTCGGCACCGTCACCACCCGCTGACGGCGCCGACGCACCACCCGCACCTCGGCGCCGCCGGCAGCCGGTCGGCGGCGCCCGCACCGAACCCTTTCCTGTTCCTGAACTTCGTCCCCGAGGGGAACACCGGTTCATGCCATCCGTACGCAAGCTGCTCGCCACGACGGCGGCGGCGCTGACGCTCGCGCTGGTCGCCACCAGCGCGGCGGCCGCACCCGCAGGCCCGCCCGCCCGGCCCCCCGCCGGTCCCGGCCCCGACACGAGCCTGGCCACCCACACCTACACCTACGCCGACGCCGCGCTCGGCCAGCCACTGAAGGGGTTCGCCCCCTACCTCTTCCCCGGTGACAACCTGTCCACCAAATACCCCGGCGGCCTGGTCTGGAGCTACTTCGCCCTCAACGAGGTGATGAAGGATCCCGCCAACTGCGCGAACATCGACTGGAGCGTGTTCGAGAAGGCGCTCGACGAGGCCGCCGTCTGGAGCCGCCAGACCGCGTTCCGCTTCTACCTGGAGTATCCCGGCGGCAGCGGCACCCACCCCGGCAACGGCATCCCGCCGTGCCTGAACGGCAAGATGGCGTTGCGCACCAACGGGTTCTGGGGCACCGTCAGCCCCGACTACGACGACCCGGACGTCATCGGCGCGCTGGTCACCTTCATCAACGCGTTCGCGGCCCGCTACGACAAGGCCGGGCCGGGCGGCACCGCCGACCCGCGCATCGGGTTCATGTCGCTGGGCCTGGTCGGCCTGTGGGGCGAGTGGCACACCTGGCCGTACGACCGCGACCTGGCCGACGGCTACCCGAACCTGATGCCGACCGACGCCACCATCCGCACGATCATCGGGGCGTACGACACCGCGTTCGACAACATCCAGCTGGAGGTCCGCTACCCGCTCGCCGGCACCGAGACCGCGAACATCGGCTTCCACGACGACTCCTGGCCGTACCAGGAGTTCCGCAACGGCGGGCAGCTCAAGAGCATGACGCTGCCGATGTCGATGAACGGCTGGGAGGACGCTTTCCTGCAGCTGCAGCTCAACACCGGCACCGAGAACCGGTGGGTGACCCAGTCCATCGGCGGCGAGGCCCGGCCCGAGATCCAGGGCACCCTCTACGCCAACTGGCCGGGCGGCTCCGGGCAGGTCGACGACGTGCTCGCGGCGACCGAGCTCACCCACATCACCTGGATGATCAACCAGACCGGCGCAGGCGGGTACAGCACCAGCGACCCGAAGGTCTCCGCCGGGGTCCGCAAGATGGGCTACAACCTGCACATTCCGCAGGCGAACTTCAACGCGACGGCCGCGGGCAACTTCAAGGTCGGCGTCACCATGCAGAACGACGGCGTCGCCCCGTTCTACTACCCGTGGACGGTGCAGCTCGGCCTGCGCAACAGCGCGGGGGCGGTCGTGAAGACCTGGGACACCAGCTGGGACCTGCGCACCGTGCAGCCGCTGAAGATCCGCGCGTTCCCGGACTGGAACGTGGGGGCCGACCCGAAGTACCTCGACTTCGGCCGCCCGGTGAACTTCTCCACGACTGTCAGCACCGCGGGCGTGCCCGCCGGGGCGTACAGCCTGGTCCTGAAGGTGCGCAACCCCCTGGAGGCGGTCACCGCGGACGTGCTGCGCGCTCGCCCCGCCGCCAGCAGGCTCACCGACTGGATCATCGACCAGTGGCGGCCCCGCCTGCCGCTGTCGTTCGCCAACAGCAATCAGGGCGCCGACGGCTGGGTCAACCTGGGCAGCGTGTCGACCTCCGGCACCTGCACGGGCGATTGCACCGCTCCGTCGACCCCGTCCGGCCTGGCCGTCTCCGGGGTGACGAACACGAGCGTGTCGCTGTCGTGGACGGCGTCGACGGACAACGTCGGCGTCACCGGCTATCAGGTGTTCCGGGACGGGGTCCAGGCCGGTTCGCCGACGGGCACCACGTTCATCGACAGCGGGCGCTCGCCGGGGCAGACGTACCAGTACACGGTCCGGGCGGTCGACGCCGCCGGGAACGTGTCCAATTCGTCCGCAACGGTGTCCGCGACCACCACGGGATGCGCGGGTGACTGCACTGCCCCGAGTTCGCCGACTCTGTCCTCGCCGGGCAAGACCAACACGAGCGTGTCGCTGTCGTGGACGACGTCCACGGACAACGTGGGCGTGACCGGTTACGAGGTGTTCCGTGGGTCGACCCTGGTCGGCAGCCCGACGGGGACCTCCTACACCGACACGGGCCTGACCGCCTCGACGGCTTACGGCTACACCGTCAAGGCACGTGACGCGGCGGGCAACCGGTCGGCGGCCAGCAACACGGTCACCGTCACCACCGACGCCGCACCGCAGCCCCCGACCGGCCTGGTGCTCGACAACTACGACGGCACCCCGGCGTACCCGTCGTCGAACCAGAACGACCTGGGCAAGTGGACCGGCGGCAACTGCTTCCTCGACGGCGGCGGCAACGGCGTCGTCACCGGCGGCGCGCTGAGCCTGCGCTACAACAACTGCGGCTGGTTCGGCTCCGACGTCGGCGTGGACCTGAGCTCGTACACCTACCTCGTCGTGCGGATCAAGGGCACGGCCGGTGGGGAGCAGACGCACTTCAACCTGGGTCTGGGCGGTTCGACGAGGGTGTTCGGCGACTTCACCCTCGACGGGGGAGCGCACCCGGTGATCACGACGGCGTACCAGGACATCAAGATCCCGATGGTCGCCAACGGCATCAACCGCAACTCGCCGTCGCAGCTGGCCATGGGCTTCTGGTACGGCGGCAACTCGACCATCTCGATCGACCACATCTCGTTCCAGTAAGGCAAGCCGGCCGCCTGGCAGGGCTCCCGACCCGGCCAGGCGGCCCACCCTCCCGATGCACAGGAAGGCCACCATGCCCACCCGCAGTCTGCGGATGTTCACCGCGACAACGTTACTGGCCGCGCTCGTGGTCGTGACGGCCGGTGCCGCGCCCGCCCAGGCGGCCACCGTCACCTACCAGGCAGATCTGTCCACCGCGTTCGCCAACCCGGAGCGCGGTTACCACAACCGTTACGAGATCATCAACGACCCGGCGGTCAACGACTACGTCAACGCCGCCACCATCCCGGGCTTCAACCCGGACCTGCTCGACCGCACCTTCGCCCGTGCCAAGGCCAACGGCAACACCCTGGTGCACAGCTATGTGCACCTCGACAAGTACAAGACCCAGGCCCTGCCCCAGGCGCTGCTGGACAACCTCGCCTCCGGGCTGGCCGCGGTCCGCACCGCGGGCATGAAGATCGTGCTGCGGCCCGCCTACACCTGGGACGGCTACGCCACCGTCGCCGAGTCGCAGATCCTCGCCCACATCGCCCAGCTCAACGCCGTGATCACCGCGAACGCCGACGTCGTCCTGCACCTGGAGACCGGCTACCTCGGCGCCTGGGGCGAGTGGCACACCGGCGGGCTGGCCAACCCGTCCTCGGTCGAGGAGGCGCCCGCCCGGTACCGCATCGTCAAGAAGATCGCCGACACGACTCCGGCGAGCATCCCCCTGGCGATGCGCTACCCGATCTACATCAAGGAGATGGTCGACCCCACCTCCTGCGTGGTGCCCGAGGGCTGCACGCTGACCCAGGCGCAGAAGGACCGGATCAGCTTCCACAACGACTGCTTCCTGGCCGACCTCAACGACATGGGCACCTACGACAACCCGTCCTGGATGGGCTGGTTCTACATCGAGCAGAAGAAGCAGTGGATGTACGACCTGGCCACCTCGACCGGGTTCAACAAGATGGTCGGCGGTGAGACCTGCGGCGCCGACGGCTACAACGACGCCGCCTGCGTCAACGCGCAGACCGAGATGAACAAGCTCAACTTCACCGAGATCAACGAGGACTACGCCGCCGTCAACACCGACAAGTGGAAGGCGGCCAACCTCGCCGCGAGCGGCAACGACCCCGCCGAGACCTGCTTCACGCGCATCAAGCGCAAGATGGGGTATCGGCTGAGACTGCTCGACGCCACCTTCCCCAGCACCGTGGCACCCGGCGGCAGCCTTGCGCTGACCGCGCACCTCAACAACGACGGCTGGTCCGGCCTGATCAAGGGCCGCACCGCCTACCTGGTGCTCGACAGCGGCACCAACCGCTACAACCTGCCGCTGGGCGGCGTCGACCCGCGCGCCTGGCTGGCCGGCGCGAGTGCTGTCACCGGCAGCGTCACCGTGCCCGGCGGCGCGGTCGCGGGCAACTACAAGCTGGCGCTGTGGCTGCCGGACCCGGATGCCGGGCTGCAGGCCCGTCCCGAGTACGCGATCCGCTTCGCCAACACCGGCACGTGGGACGCGGCCAAGGGCTACAACGTGCTGGCCTCCTCGGTGACCGTCGGCTCCTGCACGGGCGATTGCACCGCGCCGTCGGCGCCGACGGGCCTGACGGTGTCGGGGGTGACGAACACGAGCGTGTCGCTGTCGTGGACGGCGTCCACCGACAACGTCGGCGTGACCGGCTACCAGGTGTTCCGCGGCTCGACCCCGGTCGGCACCCCGACGGGCACCACGTTCACCGACACCGGCCGCTCGCCGGGGCAGACCTACCAGTACTCGGTCCGGGCGGTGGACGCCGCGGGCAACGTGTCCGGTGCGTCGGCCACCGTGTCGGCGACCACGACCGGCTGCTCGGGCGACTGCACCGCCCCGAGCGCGCCCACCCTGTCCTCGCCGGCGAGGACCGACACGTCGGTGTCGCTGTCGTGGACCGCGTCCACCGACAACGTGGGCGTGACCGGGTACGAGGTGTTCCGGGGCACGACCCTGGTCGGCAGCCCGGCCGGGACCTCGTTCACCGACACCGGCCTGACCGCGTCGACCGCCTACGGCTACACGGTCAAGGCACGTGACGCGGCGGGCAACCGGTCGGCGGCGAGCAACACCGTCACGGTCACCACGGAGGCGACCCCGCAGCCGCCGACCGGTCTCGTGCTGGACAACTTCGACGGGACGCCCGCGTACCCGTCGTCGTCGCAGAACGACCTCGGCAAGTGGACCGGGGCCAACTGCTTCCTGGACGGCGGCGGTTCCGGTGCGGTCACGGGCGGGGCGTTGAGCCTGCGCTACAACAACTGCGGGTGGTTCGGCTCCGACGTCGGCGTGGACCTGAGCGCCTACACCTACCTCGTCGTGCGGATCAAGGGCGCGGCCGGTGGCGAGCAGACCCACTTCAACCTGGGTCTGGGCGGTTCGACGAAGGTGTTCGCCGACTTCACCCTCGACGGGGGAGCGCACCCGGTGATCACCACGGCCTACCAGGACATCCGCATCCCGATGGCCGCCAACGGCATCAACCGCAACTCGCCGTCCCAGCTGGCCATGGGCTTCTGGTACGGCGGCAACTCCACCATCACCATCGACCACATCACCTTCCAGTAGCCGACGGCCGGCCAGGCGACCCCGGGACCGACCGGGGCCGCTTGGCCGGCCTACCCCATGCGTGCCCTCCGGTGTGGCACGATCTGCCGGCATGACCGGGCATTCGCACAGCCGATCCTCGATGCCTTCGGCCGTCGCGGCCGCGTTCGCCGCCTGGGCGGCCGGCATCATGCTCGGCCACTGGGGCCTGGGCGCGGCGCTGCTGCGGCTCCACATCGGTTACCTCGACATCGCGCCCTCCCGCCTCGGCGCCCTGGAGCCGGCTGCCATCACCATCGCCGCCGCGTTCACCCTGCTCGCTGCCGGACTGCGGCCCCTTCCCTGGTGGCTGAGCGGGTGGGCGATCAGCGTCGGCGGGCTGCCGCTGGTCCTGGCCGGGTCGTGCGTGGAGTTGGCCGACACACCGGGCAACGACATCGTCGCCCCGGCGCTCGCGTCGGTCGGGCTGGGCGTCATGCTCGCCGGAGTGCTGCTCGCCGCCGCGCATGCGCCGGTCGCGGTCCGCGCGGCCACCGTGTCCGGGTTCGCCGTCGGGCTAGTGCTGTGCCCGTACATCCTCACGGTCGTCATCCCGCCGAGCGACCTTCCCCGGGTCTTCATCCCGGAGTTCTTCTTCCCTGGGACGGCGCTCGCCCTCGCCCTGGTCGCCGCGGCGACGGCGGTGATCCGCCCCGATACAGCCGGGCTTGCTGCGGACGCGCCCCGCGCGGAGGCTACCGGCCGCTGGGCTTGCGTCGCCGCGGTCGCCGCCGCCGTCCTCGTGCTGTACGCCGGGAACCTGGTGTTGCGCACCGGCATCGAGCAGCCGCCGCCCGGCGTCGACATCGGCTTCTGGGACCGGCCGGCGGTGCCGGACGCCGTCCGCTACGGCATGGTCGTGCTGGCGGCGGCGATCACCCTGGTGCTGAGTCGGCAGGCCTACCGGCGTGGCCACGCCGAGCTCGTCCGGTGGACGGTGCTGTGCCTCGCGCTGGCCGCACCCCTGCACACCGTGGCGACCGACAGCCTCTACCTGACCGCAGGGCGGCCCTGGCTGTTCATGGCCGGTGCCGCAGCGGCCGGGCTCGGTGCTCTCGCCGCGATCCGCGCCGCCGGGCGGCTGCCGTGGGACGCGCTCGGCGCGGGGACGGTCGCCGCGGGCATGCTGGCGCACGCGGTCGGACCGCGAGAGGGGGACCTCTGGACGGCGGCCGGCTCGCTGCTGATCGTGCTGGGCCTGTGCTTCGCGCTGAGCGCCGGCCTGATCCGGGTGTCGTCCACGACGCACGGCACACCCGCCGAGGTGGCCGGTTCCGCGCTGCTCGGCCTGGCCACGCTGGTGCTGGCGGGACATGCCCTCAGCCCGCCGGCGGTCGAGGTCGCGGAGTCCGCCGGGTTCGACGGCGCCGTGCTCACCGTCGCGTCGTTGGCGGGTGCCTCGGCGGTGCTGCTGGCGGCCCTTTCCGGCAGGTCGCGCGAGGTCGAGCGGGTGAGCGAGCATTGAGTCGCGGCGGGGTCTTGCGCAATAACTCTACCTAGGTAGATATTAGAGGCATGGTACGTGCGAGACAGCCCTCCCCGCAGACCGCGGCCGTGCTCGTCGCCCTGGCCGAGACCGGTGACGGCTGGAGCCATGGCTACGACCTGTGCCGTGCCCTCGATCTGAAGGCGGGCACCGTCTATCCGATCCTCATCCGCCTCGCCGAACGCGGGCACGTGGAGACCTCCTGGGAGACCGACCCGCCGCGCGGCCGGCCGCCCCGCCACCTGTACCGGCTCAGTGCCGCCGGTGCCGAACTCGCCCGCACCGTAGCCGCGGCGGCGCGCGCCGCCGAGGGCACGCCCGCCCCGGGCGCGGCCCGGCTCGCACCCAGGACCGCCTGACCGTCGACCGTTCCATTCCGGACCCGCCCCTGCCGCTCGGAGGCCTCGATGTTCGCCTTCCTCCTCTTCCTGGTGATCCTCGCCCCGCCCGTGCTCGCGATCGTGGTGCTGGCGGTCCGGCTGCGTGACGCCGTCCTCCGGGGCGGTGCGCGCACGCTCCCGGCCCGCACCCGTGCCGCGTGGCGTCAGGGCACCCGACGCCCCGTGCGGCCCGCGCTCCTGGCCGTCGTCGCCGGTGCGGGGCTGCTCACCTTCGGCCTGGAGCGGCTCTATCTCGCCACGGTCGCGGACGGTCCGCGCTGGGGGGTCGACGTGGTGCTGCTGACCATGGCGCTCGGACTGCTCGGTGCGGTCGTGTGCGGCGGCCTCGCCGGACTGGCCGCGGCAACCGTGGCCCGGGTCCGCGGATTCGGGGCCGGCGGCATCGCCGGGCTGCTGGCCCTCGCCGCCGTGGCGGCCGGCAGCGCGGCCGCGCACCTGCCGCTGCGCGCCGCCTACCGGGCGGACCCCGGCAGCTTCCCCGCCATCGCGAACCTCGGTGACGGCGATCTGCTGGCGCCGTTCGAGATCTTCCTCGCCGTGCTGATCTGGGCGCTGCCGTGGCCCGTCCTGGGCGCGGCGCTCGGCGCCAGGGCCGTGACCGCGGACCGATCCGCGCCGCGCGACGTCTGGCAGCTCCTGCTCGACATGACCACTGCCGACCTGCCCGAGCACCGGGCTGCCTGGGGTGCCGCGCTGCGGGCCGAGCTGGCAGCGATCGACCCACGGCCCGAGCGGCGCAGATTCGCCCTCGGCGGCGCGTGGGCCGCGGTGCGCTCCGGGCGACCGCGCGGCACGTGGATGGCGGCCGCCGTGGTGGCGGTCGCGGTGGCGGTCGGCAACTTCGCGGCCTCGCGGTGGTCCCTGACCCACGACCGCGGCGGTGTACTCGACTTCTGGCTCGCCTTCCCGAGCGTGCTGCTGCTCGCCGTCGCGTTCGTGACGGCCTGGCGCAGCCGCTCCTTCGGTTCGGGAATGCGCACCGGGGCCGTGTCCGGGCTGGCCGCCATGGCGGCCGTGCTCGCCGTCAGCATTCCCGAGGCCGTGGTCTGGGCGAACCGGCAGGCCGGCTACCTGAGCACCGGCGACGCCGTGCCGCCGAGCTGGCAGTCGGCGGTCCTCGACGTGCTGCGCCTGGACTTCCTGGTCGTGATGGTCGTCTTCTGGCTGGCGGGCACGGCCGGCGGCGCGGCCCTCGGCACGGCGTTCGGCCGGCGGCGGCCCGCCGGCGCTTCCGACTGACCGGTCGGCCACTGCCGCGCCCGTCGCCGAGCCCGTTCCGGCGCGGCAGCCTGTCCGCGACACGGGGTTGACTTTGTCGCATGTTATGACTCATCGTGTTGAGACAAAGCTTGCGACGTATCGGAGGTGCCGGCATGCGCCAGGCAGATCACACAGAGGTCAAGCAGTGGCTGACCCAGCGCGGCCTGGCCGACGTCGAGCCGACCCCGCTGCTCGCGACGCGCCTGGCGGTGCGGCGGCACGCCAAGCTCGCCGACAGCCTCCTGCTGGCGGCGTTCCTGATCGGCGCCGCACTGACCCGCGCGCTGGCGCTGCCCGCCGACGACACGTCCTGGCTGCCGCTGGTGCTGGCGGCACTGGTGGTCGGGTTGCTGGTGGCGCAGTGGCTGCTCGGCGGGTGGGTGCGCCGCGTCGACCAGCGGGCCGGCGGGGAACTGCCCCGGCGGGTCGCCCATCCGGTCGAGCTCGGCTGGCGGGCGGTGCTGGGCCGCCCGCATGCCGGGTTCGCGGTCGCCACCTTCGCCGGGGCGTTGCTGCTCGCGCTGAGCGTGCTGCCGATCGCGGACGCCACGCTGCGCAACGGAGCGGTCGTCGTGCTGATCGGCCTCGCCGGCACCGGCGTCGGTATCGTCCTGCAGCTGCGCCAGGTGCTGGCGAGCCCCGCCGTGGCCGAGGACGAGGCGTCGCTCACGGCCGATGTCATCATGCGGGTCGAGGACGCCCGTGCCCTCGTCACGCCCAGCCTGGTGTGGTCGCTGCCGGCCATCTTCCTGTACGGGGAATCGCTCGGCTGGTGGAACGCGGTCTCGGTGGCGCTCGTGGTGGTGGGCGTCATCGCCCTCTGCCTGGTCCAGTTCAGGACCGCGGACGTCGGCACGACGGCACGGCGGGCCATGGCCACCCGATGATCGTCATCGACGCGGGGTCGCCGACGCCGCCGTACGAACAACTCCGCGCCCAGCTCGCCCGGCAGATCCAGGAACGCTCGCTGGCCGTCGGCACGCGACTGCCGACGATCCGCCGCCTCGCGGCCGACCTCAGCCTCGCCGTGAACACCGTCGGCCGGGCATACCGGGAGCTGGAGGAGGCCGGGCTGATCGAGACCCGCGGACGGGCCGGCTCGTTCGTGTCGGCGGCCGGCGAGCCCGCCCTGGAGCAGGCCCGCCGCACCGCCCGTGACTATGCGGCGTTCATCGCCAGCGTCGGCATCGATCACACCGAGGCGATCCGGATCGTCGAGGCGGCATTGGCCGCCACCGGGTCGCCCAGAACTGATCGGTGACCGCGCGGCACGTGAAGCGCATCGGAGGTCAAGCCTCAAGCCGGCCACTCTCGATCCTGGCCAGGAAGAAATCCCGGACGTCCTCGGCGAGCAGGTCCGGCACCTCCATCGCGGCGAAGTGGCCGCCGCGCTCGAACTCCGACCAGTGCCTGATGTCGTAGAGCCGCTCGGCCAGGGGCCGCACCGACTGCGTGATGTCGTGCGCGAAAACGGCCACGCCGACCGGCACCGGGCACGGCTCGACCCGCCGCGGCGTGTCACGGTGCAGCCGCGCCGAGGAGGCCGCGGTGGCGGTCAGCCAGTACAGCGAGATGTCGGTGAGCATGCGATCGTCGCTGATCGGCGAGCGGGGGTCCGTCCACTGCGCGAAGCGCTCGGCGATCCAGGCGAGCTGGCCGACCGGTGAGTCGGTCAGCGCGTAGCCGATGGTCTGCGGGGTGGTGGCCTGCAGAGTCTGGTAGGGCGGACGGTTCGCCATCAGCTGCCGGACCTTGTCCAGCCGGGCCTCGTCCGCCGCGGACAGTTCGAGACCGGCGTCCGGGTCGGGCCGGGTCGGCAGGTAGTTGACGTGCACCCCGACGACCTGTTCCGGCGCCACCGCGCCGAGCGCCAGCGAGATGCCCGCGCCGAAGTCGCCACCCTGCGCGCCGTAGCGCTCGTATCCGAGGCGGCGCATCAGCTCGGCCCAGGCCCGCGCGACCCGGACGATGTCCCAGCCGCGCTCGTGGGTCGGCCCGGAGAAGCCGTAGCCCGGGATCGATGGGATGACCAGGTGGAAGTCATGCGACAGCGGCTCGATCACGTCGAGGAACTCCAGGAACGAGCCGGGCCAGCCGTGGGTGAGGATCAGCGCGAGCGCGTCCGGCTTCGCGGACCGGACGTGCACGAAGTGGATGTGCTGCCCCTCGATCTCGGTGGTGAAGTGCGCCAGCTCGTTGAGCCTGGCCTCGTGCTCGCGCCAGTCGTAGCCGGTGCGCCAGTACTCGGCCAGTTCCTTGAGCCGCGCGAGAGGGAAGCCGTAGTCCCACCCCGCGTCGGCGACCTCGTCGGGCCAGCGGGTGCGGGCCAGCCGGTCGGTCAGGTCGTCGAGGTGGGCCTCGGGGATGTCGATGCGGAACGGCTTGATCATGGTCTGCCTCCGAGGGGGTTCGTTGGTCAGCTAAACGTTAGTGCGACTAACGTTTGGTGTCCAAACGGTACCACAGTCATTGGTGCTCCCAACGATTAGTTAGGCTGGTCACATGGAGAACCCGATCGACCAGCCGCCCGCCAGGTGGGAGAACCTGCCCAGCTGGCTGCTCACCCAGACCGCCGGCCATGCGCACCGCCTGGTGACCGACGGGTTCTCGTCCGTCCACGCCCGCGGCTACTACTACCGCCTGCTCGCGACGCTGGAGGAGTTCGGCCCGGCCAGCCAGGCCACACTGAGCCGCCGCAGCGGCATCCATGTCAGCGACATGGTCGCGACGATCAACGAGCTCGCCGACGGTGACCTGGTCGAGCGCGCCCCGGACCCCTCCGATCGGCGGCGCAACATCATCTCGCTGACCGCCGCGGGCAAGCGGCAGCTGCGGCGACTGGAGAAGAAACTGGCCGAGTGCCAGGACGAGCTGCTGGCCCCGCTGTCACCGCAGGAGCGTCAGCAGTTGACCGAGCTGCTGTCCAAGCTGCTGGACCACCACCGGCGGCCCGCCGGCACTCCTGAAGAGCCGTGGCGCTGACCGCGGGCGCGCCGAAAAGCCGACGACCGGGTGTCGGTGCGATGCTGTGGCGGTGACCGACTCCGAGCAGGCGGACCTGCTCACGAGATTCGCGGCGGACGTCGACCCGCTCGCGCGGCGCGTCCTGGCTGCCGAGCGACTGTCGCAGGTGTGCGACCTCATTCGGGAGATGATGGGGCACTGCCTTCAGGCGCCGTACCTAGGGCATATGTGGGGCGCGGGGGAGCTCTACTCCATCTGGGGCGAACTCGACGACATCCTCGACGGTTGGCCCGTCGACCACGGCCCGGACACCGAAGCCGTCGCTGATCGCGAGCTCCGGCGCGCCGCGGGCGAGTGGCTGGACATGCCGCGAACCGGGGCCGGCATAAGGGATTACACATATCGGTGGCGGACTCGACTGACCGAGCGGACGTGGACCTGAGCCGGTCGGCCTCCGCCGGGACAGGCGCGCCGGACTTGGCGCAAAAGAACAGGCCCGGGGCCGTGGTGCGGCTCCCGGGCCTGTCTGGTCGTGCTCATCGTGCCGTGTGGTCACGCGCCTGGCGGCGCTTGCGGCCGTGACGGTGCAGCCTGTTGGCTACCCGCTCCTTCGCGGCCTCGTCGATGAGCTCTCGGTGATGCAACTTCGCGAGATCGAAGTACATCTCGGGTGATCCGAACATCGCAGACTCCTCAGTCCTTGACTCTGTGTCTTGCTGACGAGATGAATACTCCTCTCCAAACGATCCCGCCCCATCCGCAGCGACGGCGTATCTTGCCTGGCCGCCACCTACCTAGGGCCATGCCTAAGGCGCTCTAGGTATGCCTACACACGGTGACCGCGATCACCGCACCGACGCTGACACGTCCCTTTCGGAGTGATCTGCCGCAGGCGTCGGCAAGGCGTTGAGAACCCCGCCTGCGGGCTTCCATTGATGTCGCGGCGTCGATATCCTCACTGCGACTACCGAACGGGGGAGGTTCCGGTGGGCACTGACGCCTGCCAAGCGCGGACGCAGACAGGTGCCACGGCCGGGTGCCCAGGCGAGGGCACACCGTGCGACGCACCGGTGAGACGCATTCCAACGACGGCGACCGGATCCGCTGCCATCCGCGCGGGCGCTGGCTTCGAGACCGCACCGCCCGCGTCCACCCTGCGCCGACACGCACCGCCGGCGACCGCCCGTGGTCCGCGGCCGCATGACTCCTTTCCGGTTCGGGCAGGCGGCCGGCCTGCTGTCACCTCACCGTTCGTGAAAGGACGGGACCGCATCGTGTCTGAAACCCCACTGTGGCTGCAGGGCCGCACCGCCGTCATCGACGCCGCCGAAACATCGGCCTGGCGTGACGGCAAGACCCCCGACTACCACCTCTCCCACGAGGTCATGCCGGGCCAGCGCAGCACCCAGCACGCACCCGACTCGCTCGAAGCGATCGTGGAGAGCATCGTGCAGGTCTTCGAGATGGAGGTCTCCTACAAGAAGGACCCGGCCACCTGGGTGTCGATGGTGACCGAGCACTTCCGGACCAACGTCAACGGCGGGCCGTGGGCCAGCGCGCAGGACATCGCCGACATCGGCAGCTACAACATCCTCATCGGGGACAGCCCGTTCTACCGCAGCGGCCAGGAGTCCTTCGACTCCTCGCACCACATCTTCCACAAGGCGTTCCCGGGCGGGTTCTACTGGGAGGTCCTGGAGGTCATCAGCCCGCCGCCGGTCGTCACGTTCAAGTGGCGGCACTGGGGCGCGTTCGAGGGCGAGTACCACGGCCACCAGCCGGACGGCCAGACGATCGAGATGTTCGGGATCAGCGTGGCCAAGGTCAGCGACGACCTGAAGCTGCTGGAGGTCGAGCACTACTACGACCCGAACCAGTTCCTCGGCAAGCTCACGGGCGGCTGCCCCGTCGCGCACTGACGACACCCGGCGGGGCCGCCCGGCACCACCCGGGCGGCCTCGCCGCTGCCGGCCGAGCGGATCAGGGCCGGAAGCTCGCCCGATACTGGGTCGGCGTGCGGCCGGTCAGTTCGCGGAAGGCGGCGTTGAACGCCGACAGCGAGGTGTAGCCGACGGTGTGGGCGATCCAGGTGACCGGGGCGTCGCTCGCGGCGAGTTCCTCGATCGCGCGCAGCACCCGCATCCGGCGCAGGACCGCCTGCCAGGTCAGACCGGTCTCCTCCGCGAAGCGCCGGGCCAACGAGCGCGGCGCCAGGCCCACTTCGGCGGCGACGTCCTCGAAACGGACCTCCCCGCCGAGCTGCCGCTCGGTCGACTCGATCGCCCGGCGCAGTTCCGGCGACCGGCCCGCGGGCACGACGACGGCGCTCGGCCGTTCGGCCAGCTGCCAGGTCACCGCGGCGAGCGCCGCGAACAGGGTTTCGGCGTACGCGGTGAGGGGTTCGTCGCTCTCGCCCCAGGCGCCGCACTCGTCGACCAGCGCCCGGGCCAGGGGGTTGAGGTCGAACACGGTCAGCGGCGCGGGCGGCGGGGCGGTGAAGCCGGTGTCGAACAGCACCGACGCCGTGGTGACCGGCTGCGGGATGCTGACCTGGATCGGCCGGCCCGCCTCGATCAGGGCGGCCCGCGCCGGCGGCAGCAGCCACGCCTGGCCCTGCGCCTCCAGCCGGAGTGTGCCGGCGGAGGCGCAGAGCAGGTAGTGGCGGTCGACGCGGAGCTCACGAGCGGGCTCCGCGGGGAACGTGCGGACGAAGCTGTACGCCTCACGGGTCATCGGCGGCCTCGCACGGACACATCGTAGGCGGTCAGGCCACCGTTTCCAGCAGTTCGGCGTGGAAGCGGCGGCTCACCGGCGGCGCGGTCATCATCGGCCGGATCACCTCGCCGGAGCGGGCGAACGCCTCCGACGCCAGGTAGCGGGCGAACGACTCCTCGTCGGTCCACTCGTGCACGACGGTGATCGCGGACCCGTCCGCGCGGTCGGCGTAGACGCGGAAGGCGACGTTGCCCGCCATGGCGCGGACCCCTGCGCTCTCGCCGTCGAGCTGAGCGAGGGCGGCGGCGAGGTCGGCGGCGGCGGTGCGGAAATCGAGGATCGCGATGAGCATCGAGGAGACCTCCCAGGACGGTGGCGGCGGCTGCCGCTGCTGGATTCGATCCTCGCCGCGTTCGCGCCGGTCGGCCGCCGTCAGGCGGACACGTTCACGCTCGCATCGGACGCATCTCGCCAGCCGTGGACCGCGCCCGGTGGTCCGGACCGCGCCGACCAGCGCATCGAGAAATGGGGATGTCCGATGCGGGCCGGCTCGGCACACTGGTGCCGTGGACAGTCGTGAAGTCGAGCAGTTCGAGCGGGACGGGTACGTCGCCGTACGCGGTGCCGTCGCTCCCGACGTCGCCGCCGCCTGCCGGGACGCCATCTGGGCGGTGCTGGCCGAGCAGGGTGTGACCCGTGACCCGGCGACGTGGACGCGCCCGGTCGTCCGGGTCCTCTGCCCCGACGGCGGACCGTTCGAAGCCGCCGGCACGTCGCCCGCGCTGTGGTCGGCGTACGACACGTTGATCGGTCCCGGCCGGTGGGCACCGCGCCGTGGCGTCGGCGGCACGGTGCCGGTGCGGTTCCCGTCCGAGGAGTTCCCCGGCGACGCCGGCTGGCACATCGAGGGCAGCTACGAGGTCGACGGGCAGTACTGGGCGAACGTGCGCTCGCGGGCCCGCGGCCTGCTGGCGCTGTTCCTGTTCAGCGACGTGGGCGAGCAAGACGCGCCGACCCGGCTGGCGATCGGGTCGCACCTGGCGATACCGAGCATCCTGGCCCCGGCGGGCGAGGCGGGCATGGACGGGGGCGCGCCCATGGCGAGGGTACGTCCCTCGGTGCTGTGCCGCACCGTCGTGCACGCGACCGGCCGGGCCGGTGACGTGTTCCTGTGCCACCCGTTCATCGTGCACACCGCGACGTGGCCGCACCGCGGCACGACGCCGCGGATGATGGCCCAGCCGGCCGTGTACGTCGCGGACGGCTTCGCGATCGACGGCTCCGACCCGTCGCCGGTGGCCCGCGCGATCGTCGCCGGTCTGCACACGCAGCCCTGACCCGCGACCGGACCAGGGCGGACGGATTCACAGGCCGAACAGCGACCGCAGCTCGGCCTCGTGCCGTGGATCGGTGGTGGACACCACGACGTACAGCGCGATCTCGCCCGCGACCGCGATCAGGACCCGGGCCGCGCCGTCGAAGCGGTACATCGCGTCGCAGCCCTGGTTGCCGGCCCAGCTGTAGGTCGTCGGCAGCTCCTGGTAACGCTGTCGCAGCACGTCGAGCGCGTGCGGCGGCAGCGGCAGGTCGAACCCGGAGAACGCGTCGGCGGGCTCGCACGAGTCCCAGACCGAGGTCAGCAGGTAGTCGGAGAACCGGTCGGCGTACGGCATCAGGGTCACGTCGCGGTCGTCGGGATCGATGACCCACACCGGCGGGTCGTCGTCGGGGCCGGATGCGGCCCCCGGCAGCGGGAACAGCGGCTCGGTGCCGTCGGGCCACGGGGCGAGCCGGACGACCCAGTGGCAGCAGTACTGGCAGTCGGTCTCGGTGATGAGCCGGCCGTGGGCGAGATGGTCGATGCGGTCGCGGGGTTCGCCGAGTTCCGCGGTGGTCGTCAGGGGATTCTGCCGCCGCTCGGCGAGCCGGCGCTGCGCGGCGCCGACCGAATACCACTCCCGGACCGCCGCGGGCAGCCGCAGCCCCGAATGTCGCTCCAGGTCGTCCAGCCGCGCGACGAGCTCCGGCTCCATTTCGGGCCGCAGATCCATCAGCCGGTACGCGTCAGCGTGCCACCACCCGGAAGTCTTCGGCATCGCACGAGGTTAGCGGGCCGTACCGACGCTCGCGGGGCAGTCGTCGGGCCGGGGCCGGACGCCATACGAAAGAACAGGCCCGGGGCCGTGGTGCGGCTCCCGGGCCTGTCTGGTCGTGCTCATCGCGCCGTGTGGTCGCGCGCCTGGCGGCGCTTGCGGCCGTGACGGTGCAGCCTGTTGGCTACCCGCTCCTTCGCGGCCTCGTCGATGAGCTCTCGGTGATGCAACTTCGCGAGATCGAAGTACATCTCGGGTGATCCGAACATCGCAGACTCCTCAGTCCTTGACTCTGTGTCTTGCTGACGAGATGAATACTCCTCTCCAAACGATCCCGCCCCATCCGCAGCGACGGCGTATCTTGCCTGGCCGCCACCTACCTAGGGCCATGCCTAAGGCGCTCTAGGTATGCCTACACATGGTGACCGCGATCACCGCACCGACGCTGACACGTCCCTTTCGGAGTGATCTGCTGATGTCGGACGGCCCGGTTAGGGTCGGACCGTCTTAGGCGAGGAGGCATGTGGTGCGGGTTGAGGTGCGCAGCAGGATTCCCGGCGGGGAGCGCCTGCCCGATGTGCTCGTGCAACTGGCTCAGGAACAGACGACGGTGCGTGAGCTGATCCGTGCCGCCGTCGCCGAGCAGGTCCGGGCCTGGCAGGCGGACAGAATGCGCTGCCGCGCCCTGCTGGACCGGCAGTACCTCACCGACGACGACATCCGTGCCCAGGCCGCGACCGGAGTGGTGCGCCTGCCCGACCGGCAGCTCGCCGAACCTGACGTCGACGCCGAGGTGGGCCGCGCCTGGCGGGCGTTCGAGCGCGGCGCGTTCGCGCTGTTCGTCGGCGGTCGGCAGGTGGACCTGCTGGACGAGGAGATCGTGCTGCGCCTGGGCGAGCCGGTCGTGTTCGTGCGTCTCACCGCGCTGGTCGGAGGCTGACGTGCACCACCCCGTCCCGGACAGCTACCTGGAAGCGTTCGCCGAGGAGCGCGCCGCGCTGTGGCAGCGGGTCGAGCAGGTGCGCGCCGCGATCAAGGACGGTGACCTGGCACTGGTGCGCGAGCTGGGGCCGATCGTCCGCGAGCAGTTGCGCCGTGGCGACGACCGCGTCGGCGGCAACCTGGAGCGCCGCATTCCGGACCTCGACCAGGCGTTCAGCGACGCCTACGACGAGGCGTTCCCGCTCGCCCCCGACGCGGACCTGCGTACGGTGCTGGACACGCCCTGGCCGACGGCGTCTCGCGACGCGGCGCTACGGGCGCTGCTGGGATGCGCGGTCGGGGTCATCCCGCAGCTGGACGAGCCCGCCGACCGGTTCATCGCGGCCGGTGACGTCGCCGCGATGCGGGCTCTGGTGCTGACGCCGCTCGGCTGGCTGAACCGGCCCGCGGCGACCCGGCTGCTCGACGCCCTGCACGCCCACGACGCGCTCGACCGGAAGCTGGTCGAGCATGCCTTCACCGTGGACCGCTGGCTGGGCTACGCCATCGTGGGCCGGGACCCGGCGGGCGGTCCGCCGGGGCCGCCCGCGCCGTGCGCCGAAGGCGTGCGCCCGTACGTCGACGAGATGCTGTGGCGAATGACCTCGGCCGGGGTGCCCGACGACGAGCTGCCACAGGTGATCGTGCCGCGCGGGCTGCGGTTCATGCTGCGCGGGCTGGACTGGACAGGCGAGGAGAAGACCGGCCGGCGGCTCGGCGCGGCCGAACTGACCGAAGCCGAGCTGGCCGAGCTGGTCGCCCACCTGGCCGAGCACCCACCGGAGATCCGGCTGCGCGCCTTCCACCTGCGCCGGCCCGCGGGCGACGCGGAGGCGCTGCTGCCGGTGCTCGGCCTCGCCTCGGCGGCGGCGCTGCTGCGGGTCGTGGACCTGATCGAGGCGGGCGGGGTGGTCCGCCACGACCGCGAGTCGATCCTGGCGGCGGCCGAGGCGGCCGGACCCGACGCGACCGCCCGGCTGCTGGACCAGACACCATCCGAGCTGGTCAGCGCGGCACTGGGACGCAATCGCGCGGCGGTGCTCAAACGGGTCAAGAGCAACGCCCTGGCAGGCATCTCCGCGTACGGTCTGCTGCCGCTGGCGGACGGCGAGACGGTGCTCGACCGGTACACAGCGCTGCGTGAGGTCGCCAAGCGCGGGCCGAAGCTCGGTCCGAACCGGCGGCACAGCCACGCCGCCGCGGTCGAGGTCGCCCTGGAGCACCTGGCGCAGCTCGCGGGCCTGCCCGACGCGAGCCGCCTGGAGACCGACTGCGAGGTCCGTCTCGCGGACGACACCCCGCCGCCGTGGTCGATCGGCGACTACGCGGTCGCCGTGGTGATGGACGGCCCCGACCCGGTCATCACGGTGACGGGCAGCGGCAAGCCGCTCAAGACCGTGCCCGCGGCGGTGCGCGCCGACGCCCGCTACACGGCGAGCCGGGAATACCAGGACCTGCTGCGCGACCAAGCCCGGCGGCTGCGCACCGGCGTGATCGAACGGCTCGTCGCCACGGGCGCGGCGGTCACCCCGGACGAGCTGGCCGCGCTGCGGCGCCTGCCCGCGGGCGCGTCAATGCTGCCCGCACTGCTGTGGCGCGACCACAACGGCGCGGTCGGACTGCTCGACGACGTCGACACCACCGGCCCGATCACCGCCGTGCACTCCCACGACCTCTACGCCGACGGGCAGCTCGCCCACTGGCAGGCCGAAGTGGTGCGCCGCCGCCTGCGCCAGCCCGTCAAGCAGGCCTTCCGGGAGCTGTACGTGCTGACACCCGCCGAACGCGACACGGTCGACGCCTCGCGGCGTTTCGCGGGCCACACCGTCTCCGGCCGGGTCGCCGGGCAGCTGCTGGCGGGGCGAGGCTGGCGCACCCACCACCAGTACGCCGACCACCAGGCCACCCGCCCGGCAGGCGGCGGGCTGACGGCGGCCCTGCGCTGCGACTTCCACGGCCACTTCGGCATGGGCCACGTGGAGATCGGCGAGCTGCGCTTCCTGTCCGGACGCGACACCGTGCCGCTGGCCGAGGTGCCACCGATCGTGTTCTCCGAGGTCATGCGCGATCTCGACCTGGTCGTCTCGGTGGCGGGCACCGACCCGGCGCGGCTGGACTCCCCGGCCCGCGCGCAGAGCCGCGCGCAGGTGCTCACCGCGCTCATCGAGGACCTCGGCCTGCGCCGGGTCACCGTCGAGGGCACGGCCGCCGTGGTGCACGGCTCGCGGGCCGTCTACCGGGTGCACCTGACCAGCGGCAGCATCCACGTCGAGCCGGGCGGCTACCTGTGCGTGGTCCCGGACGGGTTCGGCGCCAAGCCGCACCGGCGGCTGTTCCTGCCGTTCGCCGACGACGATCCGATGACGAGCGTGGTGCTCAGCAAGGTGCTGCTGGTGGCCGAGGACGAGAAGATCACCGACCCGTCGATCCTGGCGCAGCTGGCGGTTCTCGGCTCGCGCTGAACCCGGCTGTCCCGGCGGTTTTCCGCCTGGCCGGACCTACCTCAGCCGGGTGCTCGTGCGTGGTGCGGCGGTGAACGCCGGTTGTCCACCTGGTGACATGTCGCCTTTGCGCAGCCCGCGCAGTGGTGACCTTGGACACGTCGCCGCTGAAGAATCCGATCAACTTCGCCGCGGCCAGCGGCGTTGATCGCGAGGAGCTGCACACGATGTGGTCACCCCTGGGCCGCGCCACCGCCGCCGGCGGTATGGCGGCCGTACTCACCTTCACCGTGGTCGCCACGGCGCAGCAGACCGCTGCCGCCGCGGCGTCCGCGCCGGACCGGACCGCGGCGACCCCGACGGCCGGTGCGCAGTCGGTCACGCTGATCACCGGTGACGTCGTCACCGTGAGCGACGCCGGCGGTGGCCGGCACACCGCCGCGGTGCGCCCCGCGGCCGGCCGTGAGCGGATCACCTTCCACACCGTGGAGGTGGACGGCGGGCTGCGGGTGCTGCCGTCCGATGTGGTGCCGTACGTGTCCTCCGGCGCGGTCGACGCCGACCTGTTCGACGTGGAGGAGCTGCTCGCCGCCGGCTACGGTGACGCCTCCGCGACCGGCTTGCCGCTGATCGTCCGCTATGCCGCGGGCGGTGCGAACGCCATGCGCGCCAGCGCCGACGTCACCGCGGTGCGCGACCTGCCCAGCATCGGCGGCGCGGCCGTGACCGCGGGCCGGGCCGGGCTCGCCGGGTTCTGGCGGGCCACCGCCCCGACGGCGCCGACCGCGGCCGGCGTGGTGTCCTCGGCCGGCCGCGCGCGGACCCACGACGAAGCCGGACGCCTCGGCGGCGGCATCGAGCGGATCTGGCTCGACGGCCGCGTCAAGGCCGCGCTGGACCGCAGCGTGGCCCAGATCGGCGCGCCCGCGGCCTGGGCCGCCGGTTACGACGGCAAGGGTGTCGACGTCGCGATCCTCGACACCGGCGTCGACGCGAACCACCCCGACCTGGTCGGGCGGATCGGCCAGGCCCGCAACTTTACCGACAGTCCCGACGCGGTGGACCGGCACGGGCACGGCACCCACGTCGCCGCGACCGTCGGCGGCACCGGCGCCGCCTCGGGCGGCACCCGCAAGGGCGTCGCACCGGCCGCGAACCTGCTGGTGGGCAAGGTGCTCAACGACGGCGGATCCGGCTACGAGTCGTGGATCGTCGCGGGCATGGAGTGGGCCGTCGAGTCCGGCGCCGAGGTCGTCAGCATGAGCCTCGGCGGCTCGGCCACCGACGGCCAGGACCCGATGAGCCTGGCCGTGGACCGGCTGACCGCCGCCAGCGGGACGCTGTTCGTCATCGCCGCGGGCAACGAGGGCAGCGAGTACAGCGTCGGCTCGCCGGGCGCGGCCGCGTCCGCGCTGACCGTCGGGGCCGTCGACCGCGACGACAACCTCGCCGACTTCTCCAGCCGAGGCCCGCGCCTCGGCGACGAAGGCCTCAAGCCCGAGATCACCGCGCCGGGCGTCGGCATCGTCGCGGCCCGCGCGGCCGGGACGTCGATGGGCACCGTGGTCGACGCGAACTACACGACCGCGTCGGGCACCTCGATGGCCACCCCGCACGTGGCGGGCGCGGCCGCGCTGCTGGCCCAGGCCCACCCGGGCTGGAAGGCCGGACAGCTGAAGAACGCCCTGGTCAGCACCGCCCGCGCCAATGCCGCGCTGACGGTCTACCAGCAGGGCGCGGGCCGGGTCGACCTGTCCCGGGCCGTCGCGCAGACCGTGTACGGCACCGCCACCGCCGACTTCGGCCTGCTCACCGTCGCGCCGTCGGCGCAGGTGGCGAGCCGTACGCTGACGTTCACCAACACCGGCAGCGCCGCGGTCACCCTCGACCTCAAGGTCGACGTGCGCAACCTCGACCGGGGCGTGGCGGAGACCGACGCGCTGACCACCGGCGTGTCCCAGGTGACCGTCCCGGCGGGCGGCACCGCCGACGTCAGCGCCACCCTCGACCCGGCCAAGCTGGACCGGGGCCGCCACAGCGGCGTCATCACGGCGACCGGCCCCGTCGGCGTCGCCCTGCGCACCGCCGTCGGCGTCACCATGACCGGCCCGCGCCACAAGGTGACCCTGCGGGCGATCGACCCGGCCGGAAACCCCGGCATGGCGCCGGTCGTGATGCTGCACGGCGAGGACAGCCGCTCCGACACCCTGACCTGGCTCGTCGGCAACGACGGCACCGTCGAGGTGGAGGAGGGCACCTACCTGCTGCAGGGCCTGATCGAACACGGCGCGCCCCTCGACGAGCAGGTCACCCTGATCACCGACCCGGAGCTGAAGGTCACCCGGGACATGACCGTCCTGCTCGACGCGCGCAAGGGCACCCCGATCCGCATCGAGACGCCCAAGC
The DNA here is from genome assembly GCF_011297315.1 of Catellatospora chokoriensis. NCBI lineage: Bacteria > Bacillati > Actinomycetota > Actinomycetes > Micromonosporales > Micromonosporaceae > Catellatospora > Catellatospora chokoriensis. The sequence goes on along the minus strand of NZ_JAAOTI010000001.1, from coordinate 452,127 downwards.
CCGCCGAGCAGCAGGCGATCCTCAGCTACTACGTGCACCGGGTGCACGGCAACGGCCGCAGCATCAGCCACGGCGTCATGCACTTCAGCACCGTGCAGCAGGTCAACGTGACCCCGACCAAGCTGGTCACGGCGGGCACGTACGAGTTCTCCTCGCGCTGGCAGCTGGTCGCGCCGCTGGTCCAGGCCCAGATCGACGGGGTCAAGGGCCCGCTCGACATCAACTTGCTGCACCTGTCGCCCGGCTACGACGGCCCGCGGCGGCTGAAGCTGGTCCGGGCCGGCACCGGCACCGCGCAGCAGCTCGCGGCGGCGCGCGTACGCGGCGCGGTAGCCCTGGTCGAGACCGCATCCGACCGCACCGAGCAGGACCAGATCGCGGCAGCGGCAGCGGCCGGCGCGGCGGCGATCGTCATCGTGCGCCCCGCCGACTGGTCGGCGTGGACGGTCTGGGAGCCGCAGGGCGAGCGGGAGCCGATCCCGGCCATGGTGGTCGCCTATGACGACGGGCAGCAGCTGCTGGCCCGCACCATGCGGTCCGGCGCGACGATCGACCTGACCGTGACCACGTTCAGCCCCTACCTGTACGACGTCTTCCACGTCGAGCACGGCCGCGTCCCGCAGCAGATCGTGCACCGGGTCACCGCCGCCAACTCGATGCGGATCGACACCCGCTACGCGCACAACGGCGGCGAGCCGTTCGCGCGGGAGCAGCGCTTCGGGTGGCGGCCGTGGCAGGACTACTCCTGGAACGACACGACCCGGTTCGTCGCGACGCCGTCGGTGCGCGAGGAGTGGGTGTCGGCCGGTGACTCGGTGTGGCAGCACCGGGTGCACCAGGAGTACCCGTGGGGCGGCTGGGGTCCGCTCGCCGGCGGCATCACCGACCAGCCGCGCAGCTACCGGCCGGGCCGTACGCGGGAGACGTGGTTCGGGCCGGTGGTCCGGCCGGCCGCGGCCGATGGCCTGCTGTCCACGCGGATGGGCGACGTGCTGTCGCTGCGGGTGCCCGAGTTCGTCGACGCCGACGGCCACGCCGGATTCCGGGAGGGCGACCAGGTCGCGGCCAAGCTGTGGCGCGACGGCGCTTTCGTGACCGAACTGCCCCACGCGATGGCCGACGTGGAGGTCCCGGCCGGCGCGGCCGGCTACCGGCTCCAGCTCACCACCGCGCGGGCGACCGCCGAGTGGGCGCGGGCGACCCGCACCGACACGACCTGGGAATTCCGGTCCGCGACGGTGCCGGGTGACAAGGGAGCGCCGTTGCCGCTGCTGCAGGTCGACTACCAGGTGCCGGCCGGGCTCGACGGGTCGGTCGCCGGTCGGCCGCACCCCGTCGGGATCGGGCTGCGCCATCAGGAAGGTCTGCCCACGCCGCGGCACACGACGCTGGTCGTCGAGGTGTCGTTCGACGAGGGCGCGAGCTGGCGGGCGGTGCGGGTGACCGGGCGCGGTGACGCGTACACCGCGCACCTCCCGGCCGGTGCCGGCAGCGTCTCGCTGCGGACCCGGGCCACCGACGGGGCGGGGAACACGGTCACCCAGACCGTCGTCCACGCGTACGACCTGCGCTAGCAGGACCGGATGGGCGTTCTCTGAGCGGGAGGGCGCCCATCCGCCTGAACTCCGCCGCCCCCCTGGTTCGTGCCGGGAGGTTTCTCGAGTCCGGCGACACTGTGCCACCCGCAGGTGTCGCCAACCCCAGCGGCGCATCCGAATGCTCGCGTCAGGGCCAGGGGGTCAGGCTTCTCCGGCTGGAAGATCCAATAATCCACGACGGTCGGCCTGAACTGCAGCCATGATGCACGGGTGACGAGCGACGAGACCTACGTGCTGGCGGGCTATGTGGCGGGTTACCGGTGGAAACCGCCGGCACAGGACTGGACGAAGCATCTCCCGGCCGCCGTTGTCAGCGTCAGCGAATGCCTGACCGATTTCCTTCCCGAGGACCAGGACACCCTCACCGCTCCATGGCATACAACTCTTCAGGACGCTGTCAATGCATCCCATCAGGCATCTGCGGGGGCAGGGGCCGCGCATGTACTGGCCGTGAGCATTCCGGCCTCAGCGGTCCTCGACCTAGCGGCCATGATCGAAAATTGGATCGGCGCCTACCCGCACCCGATCCTGTCGAACCTTACCCAGCCGAACTCTCCGGACGGTATCGTCCAGGGATTCGAGGTGCTCGGCTTCGAGACCGGCCGGTTCCACTCCTGGCTCTGCTACGACCTTCTCGGTGAGGCGATCGGCAAGCTCGACGTCTGCACGAACGACCACGGCCTACTGGATACTATCGCCGAAGCCCGGCAAGTCGCAGATGCGGCTAACAGCAACCGCGGCACACCGCAGGGAACCCCCGAAGAAGTCACGTGGTTTCCAGCGCTCATCACGGAGCACGACCGAAAGCGGCTGCCGGCGCGACGCTGTCCCGTCAGAGTCCGGCGAGGAACAGCAGTCCGGCGATCATGAGGCCGCCTTCGACGAGGTGTACGAACACCCTGTCACTGATCTTGCCGACGAGCCTCTTGCCGGCCCAGGCTCCGGCCAGAGTCGCGGGGATCAGAGCCACACCCAGCAGGAGGACCTGACCGGTGAGCAGATCACCGGCACCGTAGGCGGCGATCTTCGCGGAGTGCAGGGTCAGCGCGCACGCGGCCTCCGTGCCGAGGTAGGCGGCCCGGCGCAGGCCCTTGGCGAGGAAGAACGGTGCGGTGAGCGGGCCGACGGAGCCGAGCAGTGCGGAGCCGAAGCCGGAAACTGCCCCGACGGCGATGAACGCCCTGTCCGAGGGCGGCTTCGGGTGCGGATTCGCCCTCCGCCACACCACCACCGCCAGCAGGAAGACGCCCAGCAGCCGTGTGAGCGGGGACAGCGGCGCGTGCGCGAGGAGCAGCCCGGTGGCGACGGCCAGGGGCACCGCGCCGATGGCGAATCGGCCGATCAGCTGCCGGTCCAGTTCACTGCGGTTGAGCCAGACCCGCCCGGCGTTGCTGGACAGCTGCACGATCGTGAGCACCGGAACCGCGACCCGCAGTCCGAACAGGCCGGTGAACACCGGCAGCAGCAACACGCCCCCGCCGAAACCGGCGACCCCCGACAGCACCGCCAACGCGAACGCGGCCACTGAAGCCGACACCAGAGTCAGGACCACCGCCGCAGCTGCCCCCCACGAACCGGACCGTGGCGAATCCACGGTCAGTGGCCCGACCATCGCAGCTCATCATTGCCCCGGCAACGCCATTACCAGCTCCATGACCAGTGGACCGACGGCGGAGCGGACGGCCTCGCGTCGAGGCCGTCCGCACCGCGTTCGCGCGCTACGCCGTCGCCCTGGCGACCGACCCCGTCGCGGCCCGGTCCCGCGCGACGCGGTGGCGCCGGGTCGGCACGCCGAGCGTCGGGTTCGCCACGCCCCAGGCCGCGCCCTTGCAGATCACTTCCTTGTACGCGGCGGCGAGCCGCCCGGTGAGCACGGCCGACACGGCACGGTCGTCGGCGGTGACGTACTGGATCAGGCCTTCCTTGCGGCCCAGCGAGATGCACTGGTTGAAGTAGCGCAGGTGCGCGGTGGGGAGCTTGCCGCCGGTCAGGCGCGCCGCGATGCTGTCGGCGGCCTGCCATGCCATCGGGGTCCCCGAGGCGCACGACATCCGCAGCGGCTTGTCCCCGGCGCCCATCGCCATGGCCGCGTCGCCGACGGCGTAGACGTCCGGATGAGAGACCGAGCGCATGGTCCCGTCGACCACGATCTGACCGGTGCCGGTGACCTCCAGGGCGGTCGCCTGCGCGATCGGGTGGACGGCGAAGCCGGTGGTCCACACGGTGACCGCGGCCGGGATGGCCCTGCCGTCGGCGGTGGCGACGTGGTCGGCGGCGACGGCGCTGACGGCCGCGTGCTCGTACGCGGTGATCCCGAGCTTGCCGAAGACCTTGCCGAGGTGGTCGCGGCCCTTGGGGGAGAGCCAGCCGCCGAGGCCGCCGCGAGCGGCGAGCGCGACGTCGAGGTCGGGGCGGGCCTCGGCGATCTCGGTAGCCGCCTCCAGGCCGGTGAGGCCGCCGCCGACGATGAGCACGGTCTGCCCGGCGTCGAGGCGGGCCAGGCGTTCCCGCAGCCGGAGCGCTCCGGGGCGGCTGGCGATCTCGTACGCGTGCTCGGCGGTCCCGGGCACGCCCTGGGCGTTCCAGCCGCTGCCGAGGGCGTAGACGAGCGTGTCGTAGGCGAGCTCGTCGGCGCCGTCGGCGTCGGTGACCGCCACGGTCTTGCGGTCGACGTCGACCGCGGTGACCTTCGCGAGCCGCAGCTGGACGCCGGTGTCCGCGAACATCTCGGTGAACGGCCGGGGCTTGAGGTCCTGTCCGACCGCGACCTGGTGCATGCGGACGCGTTCGACGAAGTCGGGCTCGGCGTTGACGAGGGTGATGGCGGCGTCGTCGCGGTGCAGCCGCTTGGCGAGGCGGCCGGCGGCGATCGCGCCGGTGTATCCGGCGCCGAGGACGATGATGCGGTGCTGCATGTTCCTACTCCTGTCCGTCGCGGGTTCGCCTCTTGAACCGGACGGCCCGCCGTTTCCTGACAGGTATCGCTGTGAAGCACCTCACAGCCTGGTCAGAAAGCGTTGAACAGGGGTTTTCCGTGGTCGACCGTCGCCCAGTGCGCGGTCGCGCGGGCGAGCTTGTCAGGGTTGACCTGGTTGCGGAACGCGGCGATGCCCTCGGCGGTGACCTCCAGGCACATGATGCCGACGACCCGGCCGTCCAGGACCGCCACCACCGCGGGGCCGCCGTTGGCCGTCGAGGCGTGGACCTCCGGTGAGCCGCCGACGATGGCCCGCTTGGCCTCGGCAGGTTTGAACAGGCCCCAGAGGAACTTCGCGACCGCGACGGCACCCTCGAACGCCCTGGCACGGGCCGGGACCTTGCCGCCGCCGTCGCCGATCGCGATGGCGTCGGCGGTGAGCAGGCGTATGAGCGGCTCGGTCCGGCCGCTGGTCGCCGCAGCCAGGAACTCCTCGACGATGCGCCGTGCGGCGGCCTCGTCGATCTCGGTGCGGGCCTTGCCGTCCGCGACGTGCTGCTTGGCGCGGTGGAAGATCTGCTGGCTCGCGGCCTCGGTGAGGTCGAGGATCTCGGCGATCTCCCGGTGCGGGTAGTCGAAGGCCTCGCGCAGCACGTACACGGCGCGCTCGTTGGGGGACAGGCGTTCCAGGAGGGTGAGGACCGCGTAGGAGACCGACTCGCGCTGCTCGGCGGTGTCGGCGGGGCCGAGCATCGGGTCGCCGCCGAGCAGCGGCTCGGGCAGCCACTCGCCCACGTAGGACTCGCGGCGCGCCCGCGCCGAGGTGAGCTGGTTGAGGCACAGGTTGGTGAGGACCTTCGTCAGCCAGGCCTCGGGGACCTCGATGCGGTCGACGTCGGTGGCCTGCCAGCGCAGGAACGTCTCCTGCACGGCGTCCTCCGCCTCGGCGGCGGAGCCGAGCAGGCGGTAGGCCACGGCCTCCAGGCGGGGCCTGGCGGCCTCGAACCGGTCGACGTCCTCCGCGGTCAACGGCATGGCCCGATCCTAGCCAGCGGCACGACCGGGCCGCCGCGACGGGCTTGTGCCCTCGTCAGAGCCAGCCGTGGCGGGCGGCGTGGTAGGCCAGCCCGGGGCGGGTGTCGACGCGGGCCAGCGCCATCAGCCGGTCGAGTCGGCGTTGGACGGTGCGTCGGCTGACGCCGAGCTGGGAGGCGATGGCCTTGTCGGGCAGGCCGCCGATCATCAGGGACAGCACGTACAGCTCGGCGTCGTCGGGGGCGTCGGCGGTCGCGGTGTCGGCCTCGCCGGGGGCGTGGACCGGGGTGGCCATGGCCCAGTAGGCGTCGAACAGCGCGGTGAGGGCGTTGAGCAGCTCGCTCGGGCCGATCACGGCGGCGGTGGTCTCGCCGCCGCCCGTCTCGCGGACCAGCGGGCAGATCGCGGTGGTGCGGTCGGCGATGGCGACCCGGATCGGCAGGCTGGGCAGGATCCGCGCCTGCTGGCCGAGCCGCACGCCGGCCAGTGCGTTGTCCAGGACGCCGGGGGAGCCCAGGAACTCGCGGTCGTAGATCACCTGGTAGCGCACCCCTCGGCGCAGCGCGTCCAGCTCGGCCGTGTTCTCGCCGCTGGGCAGCGCCACCGGGTTGGACCGGCAGAACCAGAGCATCTCCTCGCGCGCGCTGTCCTGCAGCTGCTGCAACCGGTCGCGCAGCGCGCCGCCGCCGATGATCACCTCTACCAGGTGGTCGGCCTCCGACCGGCGCACCCCGGCCCGGTATTCGTCGTTCAGCTCGGCGACCAGCTGCCGCGCGCGTTCCAGGGCCTCGTGGCGGCGCAGCAGCTGGTTGCCCAGGGCGACGGCGGGCGGCAGGGGCCGGAACACGGTGTCCTCGCCGGGCTGCGTCGCCGCCAGGCCGCGGGCCCGCAGCGCGTACAGCACCCCGGTCGCCTCGGCGAGCGACAGGGTGGTGAGCGCGGCGAGCTCGTCCGGCCGGGCCCGGTCCAGTTTCACCAGGATGCGGTAGGCGTGTTCTTCCAGCGTGGGGAGCAACTCCAGCTCGTCAGGCATCGTGCGGGCACCTCCGATGTGCGGATCTTGCGGGTTGACCACCGGTACTGACCTTCGCGGGTAGCTCGCGGTTCCCTGCCGCGGATCCGGACTTTCGGTGTGTTCCGGAACCGGGCCGCGGTGCGGGCATGGAATGCGCCGCGGGCGGGCAATACCCGGTTGTGTCGCGACGACGGGAGGGACGGTCATGACCGGACGCAAGGGGGACATGCCTTCATCGGTGTCCGGTAAGGACATGTCGCCGTTCGATCACTTCGCGGAGGCGGCCAGCACCTTCGCGTCGAAGGCGTGGTTCTTCGCGCTGTGCGTGCTGCTGATCCTGGTCTGGGCGCCGTCGATCGTGTTCATCGGCAAGGTCGACACCTGGCAGCTGATCATCAACACGGCGACGACCATCGTGACGTTCCTGATGGTGGCGCTGCTGCAGAACAGCCAGACCCGAGCCAACGAGGCGGTGCAGCACAAGCTCAACGCGATCGCCGACGGGCTGGCCGACCTGATGGAGGCCCAGAGCAAGGAAAACGAGCAGCTGGTCCAGGACATGGTGGAGCTGCGCGACGCGGTCGGCCTGGAGCACCGGGAGGGCACCCGCTGAGGGTCAGGACCGCTCGCGGCGGGTCCAGGCCAGCAGCCGGTCCAGCGGCCAGGTGTTGACCACCCGGTCCACCGGCACGCCGCAGCGCGCGGCCCGCTCGCAGCCGAAGCGCAGCCAGTCCAGCTGCACGCTGTAGTGAGCGTCGGAGTCGATGGCGAACAGGCAGCCCGCCTCGACGGCCAGCCGCAGCAGCCGCTTGGGCGGGTCCAGCCGGTCCGGGCGGGAATTGATCTCGACGGCGACGCCGCGGTCCGCGCACGCGGCGAAGACGACCTCGGCGTCGAAGGTGCTCTCCGGCCTGGTCTCGGTGGCGGTGCCGCCGCCCGCACGCCGCAGCACGCGGCCGGTGCAGTGGCCCAGGATGTCGGTGTGCGGGTCGGCGACGGCGGCGAGCATCCGCGGCGTCATCACCTCGGTCGGGGCGCGCAGCTTGCTGTGCACGCTGGCCACCACGACGTCGAGGCGGCCGAGCAGCTCGTCGGTCTGGTCCAGCGACCCGTCGTCGAGGATGTCGACCTCGATGCCCGACAGCAGGCGGAAGCCGTCGGAGTAACCGGCGTTGAGGCGTTCGACCTCGGCAAGCTGATCTTCCAGCCGCTGCGCGGTCAGGCCGCGGGCGACGGTGAGCCGGGGCGAGTGGTCGGTGAGCACCAGGTACTCCCGGCCCAGGGCACGGGCGGCGTCGGCCATCGCGGCGATGGGCTCGGCGCCGTCGGACCAGTCGGAGTGGCTGTGGCAGTCGCCCCGCAGCGCGCTGTGCAGCGCCTCGACGGCCTCGTCGAGGGGCCGGTCCGCGGTGGCCAGCATGCGGCGCAGGTAGACGGGCTCCTCCCCGGCCAGGGACTCGGCGACGCAGCGGGCGGTCACCTCGCCCAGCCCGGGCAGTTTGGCCAGGGTGCCCTGGGCGGCGCGCTCGGCCAGCTCGGCCGGGTCCGTGTCGGCGACGGTCTGCGCGGCCCGGCGGAAGGCCCGGATGCGATAACCGGCCTCCCCGGCGCGCTCCAGCTCCACGGCGATGGCCAGCAGGTCGGCGGCGGGGTCCCGGTTCACCACCGAGTTGTACCCCGTCGTATCGGACATGTCACATCCTTGCGGCCCGCTGAGCGTACGCAATCAAGATCATGGAAGGTTGCCCGGCCTGGTGGTGGCTAACATTGCTGATCCTCGCTGGCCCCAGCGAGGCAGGCCGCACCGCCGCGGCCTCGTGCCACCCCGAATGAGGTAGTCGTGACCGCAGGCCTGGCCCCCGTCATCGCCGCCACCACCCACTGGCTGACCCGGGCATACCCCTCCGACGGCGGACCGGCCCAGGCGGCCCGGCTGCTCGCGCAGGCGCGCCAGGCCGCCACCGTGGCCGCCTGGCTGCGCTACCCGACGTCGCTGGACGCCGGGCTGCTGGCGATGGTCGGCACGGGCGGCTCCGGCGGGCTGGACCGGGTCATGCGCCGCGACGAGCACGTCGAGGACGACGCCAACGACCGCATCTGGCGGGGCTGGGTCGACGAGATCGTCGCCAGCTGGGCGGCGTGCCTGCTGTCCGACCCGCGCCTGGCCGCCGACGCGGTCGCCGCGACCGCCGACTGCGAGCACGCAGAGGCCGGTCCGCGCGACTTCGGCCGCCTCACCACGCCCGACGCCGAGGACAGCCGCGCCGCCGCCCTGCTGCGCCACCCGGACCTGGTCGCCCCGGTCGCCAACATGCACCGGGCGAACCTGATCGAGCGCCTGCGCCTCGACCCCGTCGAGGTCGGCTGACCGGGCGAATGCGCCGCACGGACGCCCGTTCGGTTTGACACGTTTGACCCTGGGGTACCCGGAATGTCATGCGGGCCCGACCGGGGTCGGCAGGTCACCCGAGGGAGCAAGAGATGGCCACGCTGCTGTGGATTCTCGCGGTCGTGCTGGTGGTCGCGGGAATCTTCGCCCTGATTCGCAAGGAAATACTCTGGGGCATCGTGCTGATCGTCGTGGGCCTGCTGGTGGGCCCGGGAGGCGTCAGCATCTTCACCTGAGCCCGTCCGCTCGCATCGGACCGCTTCGCGCTGTTCGGTCCGATGCGAGCGGGGCATGCGGTGTGGGCGCGAAAGGCCTCCGCGGGGAGGTTCGTCACGTGCTCGGTGATCAGTCGACGGCGTGGGCGCGCAGCTGCTCCATGACCGCCGGGGCGGGCCAGTCGCCGACCTGGTAGCGAGCCGGTGCGAGCAGCGGCTCGGGCGTCAGCTCGACGAGCCGGGCGACCTCGCGCCACGGCACGCGGCCCCAGGCCTCGCCGTCGCGGACGAAGGAGACGAAGTCGGCCTCCGGCAGCAGCGAGGTGATGCCGTCGGTCCAGGTGGTGACGGTGATCGCGGGCTCGTCGGGGCGGGCCGCGGCGATGAGGGACGCCACGAACACATCGATGCCGTGCTCGGCGTACTGGGCGGACAGCCAGCGGGTCTGCGCGCCGTACTCGTGGTGGGCGAGCACGACCGCGGCCCGCCGGGCGGGCACGTGGTCGGGGTGGCCGGGCGGCGGCGCGTACGCGGTGACCCGGCCGCGCTCGTCGGCGATGTAGCCGACCGGTGAGATCCCGCGGGTGGCCTCGTTGAACTCGTTCTCGATGAGGGAGAACAGGCCTGGCATGCCGCCCTCGCCGAGCGGGCACAGCAGCACCGTGTTGACGTCGGGCACGAAGGCGACGACCTGGGCCTGCATCGCCTCGCTGATCCCGGCGAGCCAGCCGGGCGCCAGCAGCAGCGAGGTGAAGTAGCCGTCACCGGTGTCGACCATGCGGACCAGCGCGCCGGCGTCCGGCCAGGCGCGGCTCAGTGAGCGCTCGGCGATGTGCTGGAGGTTCTGGCGGGCCGCGGCGAAGACTTCGTCGGCGGTGACCTTCCAGTCGTCGAGGCGGGGCGGGGTCACGTAGGCCATGGACTCGGGACGGTCGACCACGACCAGTTCGCGCAGGTGTGGCAGGGCCGCCCGGGACAGCGGCGGCACCATGCCCATCGGGCCGCCCTGCCCGAACGTCGCCGCGCGCAGCACCGGCCGCAGCCGGGGGCGCACCTGATCCCAGGTCTCGTCCTCGTGCGGGGTCATGATGATGCGAACGAGCTGCGTGATCCGGGCGTGCCGGGCGGACGTCCCGGCGCCCTCGCATTCGGCGAAGACGTTCGCCAGGTAGATCCACACCGGGCCGGTGGCGCCGTCACGCCAGGCCGCGATGGCGAACCTGCCCGCGTCGTAGCTCGCCCGCCGGACCCCCGGAGCCTGCCGGGTGATCCGGAGCGCCTCGGCCGCGAACCTGTCCCGGGGCGATCCGAACAACCTTCCCAGCAATCCCATGGCGGCCAACGTAGTGGATGGCTGTCGGCCGCGTGGGCCCGGCCAGGTCAGGTCGGCCTGGACTGCCGATGCGGCTGCGCCGGCGGGGCGGTCTCGTGCGGCGAGCGAGCCGGGGCGGCCTCCCGGGCCTCATGCTCGCGGAACATCCGGTCGATGCGCGGGTCGGGCACCACCCACATGATCACGACGGTGACGAAGCAGGCCAGTGCGATCCATACGCCGAGACGGCCGCCGATGACCAGGGCGCTGAGGATACCGCCGACGTCGAGCACCAGGGAGATCTTGCCCTTGCGGTCGTCGCCGACGGCCCGGCGCAGTGGCGAGTCCGGTCCCTGGTGCCGGATGATCACCGTCTGGAGCACGACGTAGGCCAGTGCCGAGGCGAGCAGGTTCAGTCCATAGACGACAACCGGGACCTGCTCGAATCCCGACTCGTCCACCCAGGCCGTCGTGAACGGGAACAGCGACAGGCAGAACAGCAGCGCCAGGTTCGCCCACTGCACACCGCCGCTGACCCGCTGCACCAGGTGGAACATGTGGTGGTGGCTGTTCCAGTAGATGCCCACGTACACGAAGCTGAGCAGGTACGTCAGCAGCCCGGTGCCGCTCGAGTGGAGGAAGGCCGAGAGGTCGTGGCCCTCCGGCACCTTCAGCTCCAGCACCATGATCGTGATGATGATGGCGAGCACTCCGTCGCTGAACGCCTCCAGCCGACTGGCTTTCACCGTGTCACCGCCTTTCTTGCCGCTGTCGCCGGGTGGAGGGGGTGAGGCCTCGGGGAGGGAACCTCACCCCCGGATCGGGTTACGCCGCGTCCACGGCCTCGAGGATCGACGCCGTCACGGCGTCGGGCTGCGAGACGCTGATCGCGTGGGACGCACCGGGCACCTCCCGGATGCCCTTGGCACCCGCCCGGTTCGCCATGAAGTGCTGCAGGGCGGCCGGGATGCACAGGTCGGCGTCGCTGAAGACGAACCACGCGGGGACCGACGACCACGCGGGCGCGTCCGTCGGCAGCCCCGTGGTGAGGGCGATCTCGGTGACGGGGCGCTGCGTCGCGCACATCACGGCTGCCCGCGCGCTCGCCACGTCGGCGGCAAACTGGTGGTGGAAGGCGTCCGGCCGGATGGCGAGCTCCTGGCCGCCGGACGCGATCGGGTAGGCGGCCAGCGCCTGGCCGAGGGTGCTGCCCGGGAACCTGGTCGACAGCTCGAACGCGGACTCGCCCGTGGCGGGCGCGAAGGCGCACACGTAGACCAGCCCGACGACCTTGTCGTTGCGGGAGGCGGCCTCGGTGATGACCATGCCGCCGTACGAGTGGCCGACGAGCACCACCGGCCCGTCGATCGTCGCGATCACGTCGCGGACGTAGGCGGCGTCGCCCGACACGCTGCGCAGCGGGTTGGCGATCGCGACGACGTCGACCGAGCGCTCCTGCAACCGCTGGACCACCCCGGCCCAGCTCGCGGATTCGGCGAAGGCGCCGTGTACGAGGACGACGGTGGGCTTCCGGTCGGTCATGGTGTTCTCCAGTTCGTAAGGTTTGCCCTGCTCGAACAGCTAAGACAGGGCAGCCGCGGAGCTTGTGACGGTGCGTGACCTACGTCACTATCTGCAGTCGTAGCCTCACTGAGAGTCGATATCGGGGCTCATCCGTAACGGACGGTGATCGCGCGAGGCCCAGCGAGTACTTGCACATGCGGGTGAATGGGGCCAAACGACGCATGTCGTAGTCGAACAACTACGCAGCGTCAGATAGGGTGACCGGGCTCTGACAACCCGGACCCACAGGGAGTGTGTATGAAGACTCGCATCGGTGCGCGCCGCTGGGCCACGACGCTGCTGGCCCTGCCACTGCTCGCCATCATCGCCGCGGTGGCTCCCGGATCCGCGTCCGCCGAACCCGACGGCGGCGGTGGCGATCGGGATCAGCGTGATCACTGGGGCGTGATCGCCCGCAACACGATCGGTTCCCCTGTCGCGGATCTGCGCAACGGTCCGTTCACCAGGTTCAACGCGACCGGCACCCTGGTGCGTCCGCCTTACGGCCAGGGCAGCCTCGGCATCGAGGTGGCCAACGACTCCACGACCCTCGGCCCGTCCAGCGAGAAGGTCGACTTCGGCAACGAGGTCGACTTCTTCGGCAAGCCCGTGGCGGACCTGACCCGGGTCGGCTTCCACGTGTTCCAGACCGGCGAGAACATCTCTTACGGCGGCACGACGGTGAACATGCCGAACATCCGGTTCGAGATCAACCCGAACCTGGCCACGAACACGACCACGTACTCCTCGCTGGTGTGGGTGCCGGACGAGTCCCCCACGCCGAACGGCTGGAGCCCGTTCCTCGACGCCACCCTGACCGGCAAGTGGTTCCTCACCGGCGCCGCGGGCACCGTGACCGGCTGCAACCAGACCACCCTGTGTGACTTCGCCGGCGTGCAGGCCGCGCTTGCCGACGGCGGCGCCGCGGCGACCATCTACACCGCCGCGGTGGGCAAGGGCCGTGACTTCATCTGGGTCGGCGCCGTCGACGGCCTGCGCATCAACGACACCATCTACGACTTCGAGGAGTCGGGCGTCAAGACCATCCGGCCCCGTCCGGGCGTCTGACCCGTAGGCGCACCAGGCGTGTCCGGCCCCTGGCCGGGCACGCCTTCGCCGTACGGACCACCAGGCCGGCGACGTCGTCGTCACCGTCGGCCGCGACGACGCTAGTTGATCAGTATTACGGTGTACGGTTATCGTATGAACAGAGAACAGGTGGACCGCACCTCGATCAGCCTGCCGGTTGACCTGGCCGAATACGCCCGCGCCAAGGGCAACGGCAACACCTCGGCATACCTGGCGAGCCTGATCGAGAAGGACCGCCGCCTGGACCGGATCAAGGCGATGCTGGTCGAGCACGGATACACCGGCGACCAGGCGATCACCGACGACGGTGTGGCGGCCATGCGCGACCGGCTGCACCGGGTGCGCCGGGAGCGGGCCAACCGCCGCCAGCAGGCCGCGTGAACATCACCGTCGTCCTGGACACCTCCGCGCTGCGCGCCTACGCCCGGCTGGACAGCGTGTCCGTGGGGGAGCTGCTGCAGACCGTCGCCGAGGACGGCGACCTGGCCGGGATACCGGTGCTGGTCTTGGTCGACCTGTGGCCCGACCTCGGCAAGGAGGAGCAGAACCTGGTCACCGACCTGATCGCGCGCGCGGACAGCCCGGTGCAGGTGCTGCCGATGCACACCGACCTCGTGCCCGCGGTGGCCGCCTCGGCGCGCGAGATCGGGCACGGCCAGGCCCACGCCGTAGCCGTCGTCCAGGACCTCGGCGCGACGCTGGCGACCTTCCACCCGGAGCGCTACACCGGCATTCTCGACCCCTACGACGTGCTCGAACTGTCCTAGTCCAGGAACGACGGGCGCCCGAATGGAAATTGTCGGGCGGCGCGGGTAATTTCACCGCGCCGCCGAAGCCGACCTTGGCCGGTGGAACCGCCGTTCAAGGAGGTGCAGGCAGGGTGAACGCTGCCCAGAAACCGTGGGAGGAGCGCAGCGCCGCGCGTGTGGTCGCGCCCGCGCGGCCGCGCAAACTCGCCAAGGTGCCGTTCGTGGAACTGGCCGACGGCCGGCTGCAGGGAGTGGTGTCCAGCGGCTCGGACATCGAGCGGGTGTACGTCTCCTCGCTGACCGCCGCGAACCACTCGTTCCACTGCAGCACCAACAACAACCGCCCATGCGGCGGCATCCGCTCCGGCGGCTGCAACCACCTGCGCGCCCTGGCCGACGAGGCCGTGCTGCAGCACGGCGTCGAGCGCGTCGCCCGCTACCTGCGCGCCGACGTGGCCGCCGACGCCACGACCGGCGCGGCCGTGCTGTCGGCGGTCAACGCGTGGCACGAGCCGTCGGCGGGCGCGCCGGTGTTCAGCCGCTTCCTGCGCCACCTGGCCTACCTGGAGCTGTCGGCGACCACCGAGCCGCTGCCCGAGCTGCACTGGTTCCCGGCGGGCGGGGCGGTGCGCTGATGCGGTTCGACCTGCTGACGGCCCCGGTCGACGGGGTGCCCGAGGCGTACGACGTGGTGGCCGGGTTCGACGGCGCGCTGGTGGCCGGGCTGCTGCGCCCGGGCGCGGAGCAGATCGCGGCGCTGCACGCGCTCGCGGCGGCCGTGTCGGGCACGCCGCTGGCCGGCCGGGTGGCCGAGGCGGTGGACAAGACCGTGGCCGGCTCCATCTCCGACGAGCACCTGGCGGCACTGGTCGCGGCCCGGTCTGCGCTGCTCGGCGCGGCCCACGACGCCCTGCTGGCACGGCTGGACGAGGCAGCTGGGCGCACCCGTGACCCGTGGCCCGCGTCCGGGCCTGGCACCGCGGCGGGCATGGACAACCTGCTGGCCGCCGCCCGGTCCTGGCTGTCCGATCTGGCCATCGCGGGCTGGCGCGGCATCGACCACGACCTGGTGGCGCACGCCGACCAGGCGGTGCAGGCACTGCTCGCCGAACCGCGGCTGCGCCGGCTCGGCGCGCTGCTCGACGGCTTCGCCGGGGAGCTGCGGGCCTGCGCGCCGGGCGCGACGATGCCACGGGTGCCGGTGCGCCGCTGGGCCGACCTGTGGGCCCGCGCGGTGCTACTGGCCCAGCCGGGCGCGCTGAGCGCCGGCGAGGCGGGCACGGTGTCGGGTCGGCTGCTGCCGCTCGGCGTCGACCTGCACGAGCACCCGACCGCGGTGCAGGCGCAGGTCCACGCGGTGCTGGAGACGGCCGACGGGCCTCGGCTGGTGCGCGCGAGCGTCGCCGCGCCGAAGGTGGACACGCTGGTCGGGTCCGGAGTGTGGCAGCTGCTGCGCGGCCACAGCTCGCTGCTGGCGGCCGTCACCGAGCAGCGCGCCATGGACCTGGTCGACATGCCCGTCACCGCGGGCGGCGACCTGATCTGGTCCGACGAGCACGCGAAACCGGGCACGCCCGCCGAGCCGTTCGCGACGGCCCGGGTGCAGCTCGCGGTCGCGGCCGCAGCACCGGTCCCGCCGCTGGAGCGGCACCCGGTGCGCCTGGCCGAGCCCGTTCTCCTGGAGGGGTACACCGCGACGGCCCACGACGACGGCGTCACGCTCGCCCTGCCGGGGCTGACCGTCGAGGTCGACGTCGAACGGATGCACAGCGCCGGGCCGCTCACGCCCGCGCTGGTGGCGGCGTCGACGGCGTGCATCGGGCTGCTGCGCTGGGACGGGTGCTGGACGGTTCAGCCGCTCGCCGTCGAGGCGCAGGTCAAGCGCAAGACGCTCGCCGTGCACGCGGGCGCGTGGGCGGGCGGGGCCGGTGACGCCGCCGGAGCCAAGGCGGAGGCCGCCGCCGCCGACGCGGTCAAGGTGCTGCGCGAGCGGGCCGGAAGGTTGCTGCGCAGATGACCGTCGACGCGGACTTCAACCGCCGCCAGGTCATCTACTGGCGGCTCATCGCTCGGCTGTTCAGCCGCGAGGAGCAGAGCACCCTGGAAGCGGCCAGCCTGGCCGTCATCGAGGACGTCGGCCTGCCCGCTTCGCTGCTCGACCCGTCGGTGTCGATCGACAACATCGTGCAGCGCTTCCCCGACCTGGCCACGGAGTTCGACGGCCTGATGGCGGCCGAGAACCTTCCCGCAGCCGACGTCCGCGACACGGCCGACGAGGTGCGCCGGGCCGCGCTCGCGGCGAAGCTGCTGCTCAACGTGTTCGACACCGGGTCGGGCTCGGTGTCGGCGACGCAGCTGGCGCGCTGGCAGTCCGACGCGGGCTGGCTGGAGCGGGCGCTCGGCGAGGAGCCGGGCAGCCTGCGCCGGCAGGGCGGCGGGGGAGCGAGCGGCGGGCAGGGCATGGGCGGCACGCTCGGCGAGCTGGAAGGTGACCTGGTGAGCCGGATGCAGTTGCGCGAGGTGCTGGCCGACCCGAAGCTCGCCGCGCAGCTCACCCCGAGCATGTCGCTGATCGAGCAGCTGCTGCGCGACAAGTCGAACCTGTCCGGGGTCGCGCTGGCCAACGCTAAGTCGCTGATCCGCCGGTTCGTCGACGAGGTCGCGGCGGTGCTGCGCACCCAGGTGGAACGCACCGCCACCGGCAAGATCGACCGGAGCGTGCCGCCCAAGCGGGTGTTCCGCAACCTGGACCTGGACCGCACCATCTGGAAGAACCTGACCAACTGGAGCCCGGACGACCAGAAGCTCTACGTCGACCGGCTGTTCTACCGGCACACCGCCAGCAAGACCACGCCGTCGCGGCTGATCGTGGTGGTGGACCAGTCCGGTTCGATGGTCGACTCGATGGTGAACTGCACCATCCTGGCCTCGATCTTCGCCGGGCTGCCGAAGGTCGACGTGCACCTCATCGCGTACGACACCAGGGCCATCGATCTGACGCCGTGGGTGCACGACCCGTTCGAGGTGCTGCTGCGCACCAACCTCGGCGGCGGCAACAACGGTCCCGTCGCGATGGCCATGGCCCGCCCGAAGATCGCCGAACCGGCCAACACCGCGATGGTGTGGATCTCGGACTTCTACGAGTTCGGCGCCTCCCAGCCGCTGTACGACAGCATCGTCGCCGTGCAGCGCTCCGGGGTGCGGTTCATCCCGGTCGGCTCGGTGACCAGCTCCGGCCAGAACATCGTCAACCCGTGGTTCCGCCAGCGCTTCAAGGACCTCGGCACGCCGGTCGTGTCCGGCCACATCCGCAAGCTCGTGTTCGAACTCAAGAACTTCCTCGCCTAGGAGAACTGCACCATGACCGAGATGCTGCGCGCCCCCGCCGAGACCAAGTACGCCGAGGAGCTGGACTGGCTGGAGTCGATCGACGACGGCCCGAAGCCGTTCTCGTGGCGGCTGAGCCCCAAGATGGTGCGGCTGTTCATCCTGGGCAGCGAGCGCGCCGACGGCCTGCCCCGCGAAGTCGCCCAGAAGTGGTTCGGCGACCGCAGTTTCGTCGAACGCGCCATCGTGACGCTGGCCTCCGACCGCGGACTGCTGCTCATCGGCGACCCGGGCACCGGCAAGAGCTGGCTGGCCGAGCTGCTGGCCGCCGCGATCAGCCGCAACTCGACCCTGGTCGTGCAGGGCACCGCGGGCACCACCGAGGACCACATCAAGTACTCCTGGAACGTGTCGGCGGTCATCGCCAACGGCCAGTCCCGGGCCTCGATGATCCCGTCGCCGATCATGACGGCGATGGAGCAGGGCGTCATCGGCCGCTTCGAGGAGCTGACCCGCTCCACCAGCGACGTGCAGGACGCCCTGATCTCGATCCTGTCCGAGAAGTACGTCTCCATCCCCGAGCTGGACGACGACAACATCGTGTTCGCCAAGCCCGGCTTCTCCATCATCGCGACCGCCAACAGCCGCGACCGGGGCGTCAACGACCTGTCGTCGGCGCTCAAGCGCCGGTTCAACTTCGTGCGCATCCCGGTGGTGACCAACAAGAAGAGCGAGGCCGAGATCGTACGCTTCCGCACCGTGGAGCTGCTGCGCCGGCACCAGATCGAGCTGGACCTGCCGCCGACGCTGCTCGACATCCTGCTGCAGAGCTTCGCCGACCTGCGCGCCGCCGCCGCGTCCGCGGGCAGCGACGACGAGAAACTCGAATCGGCGCTGTCCACGGCCGAGCAGATCGGCGTGCTCGAAGACGCGATCCTGCACAGCAACTTCTTCGGCGACCGCGCCCTGCGCGCACAGACCCTGGCCGGCTCGCTGGTCGGCTCGCTGGCTCGCCGCACCCCGGAGGACCTGGCCATCCTCAACAAGTACTGGCACGGCGTCGTCGAGCCGCGCAGCAAGGCCGAGGGCGGCTCGTGGACCGAGTTCCTCGAAGGCGGCCGCGAAGCGATCAAGACGCTGTCATGAGCACACCGACCTTCGGGGCGCTGCGCACGCAGCTGCTCGACGCGGCGGCGGCGCTCGCCGACGGGCCGGACGCGCTCGCCGGGATCCTCTCCGGCATCGTGGACGACGTCGACCGGGCGCTGGCCGAGCCGCTGGAGATCTTCCCGGTGTGCCACCACTCGCCCGCGTCCGCGATGGCGATGGCCCGCAGGCTGCGCGAGAAGCAGCCCAAGGTCATCTACCTGGAGCTGTGCGAGGACATGACACCGCTGCTCACCGAGCTGCGCAACTGCCGCCTGCCGGTCGCGGTGCAGGCGTTCGCGTCCGAACTGGACGGCTTCCCGCAGGACTGGGCGCCGCTGTCGGTGGTCGCGCCGATCACCGACGCGTCGGCCGAATACCAGGCCATCGCGTACGCCCTGGACACGCCCGGGGTCGAGCTGGTGCTCGTGGACCGGTCCACCGACCACGTGTTCCAGTGGCAGCCGCGCAAGGACAAGTCGGCCGAGCCGACCGCCGAGCCCGGCGTGGAACCGGCCGAGGACGCCGACCTGCACGGCGACGCCGTCGGTGTGGAGATCGGCGACCTGCGGCCGCGCTTCGCCGAACTGGAGGAGCACCTGCTGCACCACGGCAAGGTGCGGCACTGGTCGGAGTGGTGGGACCAGTACGTCGAGCAGCCCCTCGGCGACGCCGACTATGACACGTACCGGCAGGTCATGGTCCTGATCGGCAGCCTGTTCCGGCGGCTGGCCCCCGGCGCGCACGACCGCGTCACTTCCGACGAGGAACGCGAGCGCTACATGTGGACCCGGATGCGGCAGCACCTCGCCGTATCCGGCATCGACGCGGCCGACACCCTCTACGTCTGCGGGGCTTTCCACGCCGCCAGCCACGTCGACGAGTTCGGCCTGCACGGCGCGGACACCTACGAGATCAGCCCCCGGACCGCCACGAAGTGGCACTACGGACTGATCCCGTCCAGCCACTCCTCGATCGAGGCCCAGTTCGGGCTGGCTTCGGGCGCGGTGTCGATCGCCGCGGCGGTCTTCGCGAAGTCACTGAGCCGCACCGGCGTCGTCCCGTACCAGCTGGAAGGCCAGCAGGGCGGCCGGGCGGCGAAGAAGAAGGCCAAGCCGGTCGCGCCGGTGTCGTCGCAGTCGCAGCAGGTCGCCGACCGGCTGTCCGGGTTCCTCGCCCGGCCGCCGGTGCTCGACACGCTCGACGAGGACGAGCTGCTCGGCTGGTCCGTGGAGATCGTCCGGCTGGCCCGGCGCAACGGCTACCTGTCCAGCACCGCCGACGCCATCGCCGTGTTCGAGACGTCGATCCTGCTCGCCGGGATGCGCGGCCGGGCCCGGCCCACCCCGTACGACTTCCAGGACGCGGCCGTCACCTGCATCGAGAAGGAGTCCGTGCCCGGCCGCCGCGACGTGCGGCGGCTCTGCGAGATCATGCTCGGCGGCGACCGGATCGGGCAGGTCGGCTACGAGTCGCTGCCGCCGCTGGCCCGCGACGTGCACGACCGGCTCGCGCCGCTCGGCCTCAAACTGGAGCAGCGCGGCGTGCAGCGGGCCCTGCTCGACATCGCCGGCGATCCGGTGCTGGGCAAGTGCTCCGACCTGCTGTGGATCCTGCGGCACCTGCTGCCCCAGGGCGCGGCCCGCCCGATCATGGGTGAGCGGCGGCTCGGCCACCGGGCCATCCAGGAATCCTGGGACCTGGCGCTGGGCACCCACCAGCGGGAGCTGATCGAACTCGGCTACGAGGGCATCACCGTCGAGCAGGTGCTCGAACAGCGGCTGCGCCGCTCGGTATGGGGCCCGCAGGCCACCGCCGCGGTCGCCCTCGGCGCGGTCGAGGACGCCACGCTGTACCTGCGCAGCCGCCGCTTCGCCGACGAGCTGGGTGCTCGCGCGGTCGACCTGCTGGCCGCCGAACGGACCGTCGACGACGCCCCTGACGTGCTGCGCCGGGCCCGCCGCCTGCTGGCCCACTACCGGGCCACCGAGCCGGTGCTGCCCGCCTGGCTGGAGGCGTTCGTCAAGGCCGGGTACGCCCACTACTGCACGCTGCTGCCGAAAGCCTTCGTCGAGGAGGAGACCGGCACGAAGCAGGTCGCCGCGATGCTGGGCTTCCTGTTCAGCATGGAGAGTCTGGCGCTGTCGCTGGGCTGCGACCGGGCCCAGCTGGAGCTGGCTGTGGCGCAGTCGCACCCGACGACGCCCGGCAAGACGGCGCTGCTGTGGGCCGCGCAGCACCAGCTCGGCGTGCTGCCCCGGACCGAGCTGCGCGAACGCTGCGCGCAACTGCTGGACAACCCGCTGGTGCTGCCCGCGTACCCGCAGTATCTGAGCGGGTTCGTGCAGGCCCTGGAACCGGTGCCGGCGCTGGCCGGGTTCGTCGTCGAGGCGATCTCGCAGGCGTTCGGGCGGCTGCCCGACGCGGTGCTCCTGCCGTGGCTGCCGACGCTGATCACGACCCTGCGCAAGGAGGGCGGCGACCACGTCGGCCTGCTGGTCCGCGAGGCCGGCCGGGTATTCCCAGGAGACCTCGCGACCCTCGACGCGTGGACCCCGCCCTGGTCGGCGGCGGCCGTGGACCCGGCGGCTCCGGCCGTCGCGCCGCGCGGCCAGGCCGGTCCGGTCGCGGTGCTGCTGGCCGCCCATCCGGAGCCGACCGACGCGCTCGCCGCCCTGCTCGGCTGCGACGGCACCTGGGCGGAGCCGGCGCACGCATCCGGCACCGGCCCGGTCAACGACCTGCTGACCCGGTATCCGGAGTCGGCCGCCGAGCTGGCCGTCGCCATCGGCGTCGGTTAGTGGTCTTGGGGCCGTGGTGGAACCGCCTCCACCACGGCCCTCGGCCGGGGCATTCCGTTAAATCGGGCATCCCGCAGTAAATCATGACGCCACCCGTGCTCGCTCGCTGGAACTCGCCGTGCCCGAGGCGGATCTCGCGGCGGTCGGCGACATGCTGCCACTGACCTGATCCGCCGATCCGTGGCCGTGCACCGCAGCGCGTCAGAGTCGTGGTGCCGAACCGATCGAGCCGGTGGGGGCGATCATCGCCAGGTCGACACCAGGTCACGCATCCGGGACGCGTCGTCAGGGAAGTAGCTCTCCCAGTCCTGATCCAGCCTCATCCAGGCAGCAGGTTGCCCATGCTCGCCGGTCAGGGGTGTCGAGGGGTCGACGACCGCGACGTAGGAGAGCGACAGCGTCACCGGCATCTCGGGATGGAACGAGCGCACGGCCGCCGCCGCCGGCTGGGCGAGGAGCTCGACGTGCAGCCCGGTCTCCTCGAACAACTCTCGCGCCGCCGCCTCGCGAGGCGTCTCCCCGGGCTCGACCATGCCGCCCGGCGGCACCCAGGCCCGCCAAGGGTGCCGGACCAGCACGACCCGGGTAAACTCCGGATCGAACACCCACGCCTCGGCTCCCAGCGGCTCCATCGGCTCCGGTGCCACGGCATCGAGCCATGCGCGAGCATCGTCGAACTCCATCACGGCCGCTGCCACATCACTGCGCACCGCGTCGAGGATGTGCTGATCGAGTCGGCCACGGATCATGGCGGCAAGGTAGCCCACCGGTCCGACATTTCACCGGCGGACGAGTGCGCTCAGGACCCGTTCGCAGTGGGCGGGATCGATGGTGGGGCCGTGTTCGACGACGAGGTTCCACGACGCGCGTAAGCCACTCGGCGGACTGCTCGGGCACCTTGATCACGAGTCTGGGCCTGTTCTCGCCGTCATCAGACGCGCGCACGCGTCATGACCTCAGGCTCGCAAAGCCCGCACGGCGGTGGACGACATCGTCACCAATTCAGGCCGAGCCGGCACGAACAACGTCGTCACGCCCAGCGCCTCGTTCGTCGCGGCGAGTTCGTGCTCGTACAGGTAATCGGCCGAGTTCCTGACCCCGCGGATGATCACCCTGCACCCGTTCCGCCGGCAGTAGTCCACGGTCAACCCGTGCCAGGTGGCCACCGCGACGTTCTCCCAGCCCACCGGAAGCGAGCTCCTGATCTCCCCCGCCCGGGCGGCAGTCGTCTGGGACGGCCGCTTGGCGCCGTTGACGGCAACCAGGATCGTGACCTGGTCGAACATGTGGCGTGACCGGTCGACTACGTCAAAATGACCTGGCGTGAAGGGATCGAACGTCCCTGGATAAACCGCTCGGGCGGACCCGAGGCCGCCAGCGGAGGCATGAGGCACCGAGCCAGAGTATGCCAACACCGAACGCGGGCGCAGACGTGCGCACCTTCGCCGGGCAGCGAAGGTCGCATCGTCGCCCTAGAGTCGTGACGTGAGCCGGGCGCGCGGACGGTGGATGTGGACGGGCGCGATCGCGCTGCTCGGGATAGCGGCGAGCTGTCTCCTCGTATGCCTGACCTACGAGTTGGAGCATGGCGACAGCTGGAACGTCGGGGAGGGGGCCGTCTTCGAGGAAGGCGCCCGGAACGTCGCCGTGCATGAACTTCGACCAGGCAATGCGGTGCGGATCGCCGTCACGGTCCGCAATCCGGGGCCGCTGCCGATAGCCCTCGACGAGGTCGCGCTCAGCAGCCCGGACGTGGCCGTCGACGCCGTGACGATGCTCGAACACGCCGGACAGAGCGCGGAGTGCTGCCGGCCCGAAGACGCCACGCCGTTCCGGCCGGTGACCGTCGGCCCGAACGACCAGATCATGATCTGGCTGGCGCTGCGGGTCACCGGCGTCAACCCTTACCCGCCGTGCTCGGGCTTCGCCGTGGAAACCGCCGACCTCAGGTACCACGTGTTGCGCTTTCCCCGCACGCAGTCGCTGCCACTGCGTACCGGCATCGCATTTCGCACTCCCTGTTCGTAGCCCGTCGGCGGCGGGCGTCGCCCACGCGCACCGATCGGCCCCCAGCTCGTCAGAGGCCGAAGGTCGGCAGGCAAGCCGCGATCCCGTGCACCGTCACCGCGGGTCGCTGCTGCTGAAGCCACCTTTCCCGGGTGAGCCGGAGGCGGTCGGACACCAGGGCCTCGTCGCCACGCGCGTCGACGGAGATGCCGTCGTGCTCGTAGCCCAGCTTGCGGGATACGCCCTGGGAGGCGTGGTTGTCCTGGAACACCTCGGTGCGCGCGGCGCGGGCGCCGAGGTGCTCGAAGGCCAGCGTCAGCAGGCCGGTCCGGGCCTCGGTGCCGTAACCCTTGCCCTGGTGGTCGATCCCCAGCCACGCCGATGTCATGACCTCCCGAACGACCGGGAAGTCGCGTGAGCGGAGTGTGACCACGCCGAGCGGAGCTTCGTCGCGGAAGACCCCGAGTCCCAGCTGCCACGCTGCCGGGCTCCAGTCGGCGAGCTTGCCCCAGTGTCCCTGCAGCACGGAGCGCGCCCGGTCGTCGGCGCTGCCTTCGGTCCAGGGCGTCAGGAACGGACGTTCGTCCGCGCGGTGCACCCCGAGGCCCGCGAGGTGGGCGAGCTTCGCCAGTTCCTCCTCACGGGGGAGGCGAAGTTCGAGCCGAGGTGTGGAGACGGCAAGCCCGTACAGGGGCCACAGGTCAGCGAGCATGGGCATGATCCTGACGAGCGGGCTGTCCCGGTGCCACTGGTTTTCGGCGACGCGGCCCTGTCGGCGGCGTCGAGCACGCCGAGCAGTGTCGCGGCGGCATCGGCCGTGCTCACGGCGGTCGCGGCGGCAAGGCATGAAATGATCCACCCATGCTGACCCGCCGCGACCTCAACCGTGCCCTGCTCGCGCGGCAGCTGCTGCTGGAGCGCTCACCCCTGGGCCCGCTGGAGGCGGTCGAGCACCTCGCCGGGCTGCCCGCCCAGTCGCCGAATCCGCCCTACCTCGGGCTGTGGACGCGGCTGCGCGAGTTCCGCGTCGAGGATCTGTCGGAGCTGGTCACCGCACGGGCGGCCGTCCGGGTCGGGCTGATGCGGGCCACGCCGCACCTGGTCAGCGCCCGGGACGCCCGGACCTTGCGGCCGCTGTTGCAGGGTGTGCAGGAGCGGCATCTGAGCGCCGCGTCCCGCGATCGGCTGCGCGGAGCGGACCTCGCCGAGATCGCCGCGGCGGGGCGGGTGCTGGTCGAGCAGCGGCCGTACACGGTCAAGGAGCTGGGCGCCGCGCTCGCCGAGCGATGGCCCGACGCCGATCCCGCCGCGCTCGGGGCGGCGGCGCGGGCCGGCCTGCCGCTGGTGCAGGTGCCGCCGCACGGGCTGTGGGGCGCGGTCGGGCAGCCCGCGTACACCACTGCCGAGCACTGGCTCGGCGCGGGCGACGGCCCGCCGGCCACCGTCGACGACCTGGTGCTGCGGTATCTGGCCGCGTTCGGGCCGGCGACCGTCCGGGACATGCAGGCCTGGTCGGGGCTGGGCGGGCTGGGCGAGGTCGTCGACCGGCTCGGCGACCGGCTGGTGGCCGACCGCGACGAGCAGGGAGCCGAGCTGCTCGACCTGCCCGACGCCCCGCTGCCGCACCCGGACACCCCCGCGCCCGCCCGTTATCTGGCGGACTTCGACGCGATGCTCGACGCGTACGACGACAGTCTCCGGATCATGGACGACCGGGACCGGCGCGACGTCTTCGCGGTGCCCGGGGTCGTGCCCGGCACGGTCCTGGTCGACGGCTTCGTCCAGGCGATCTGGACGATGACCAGGAAGAAGGGCGCGGTGACGCTGGTCGTGCGCCCCCTGTTCCAGATTCCGACCAGGGACGTGCAGGACCTGACGGAGGAGGGCGAGCGGCTGCTCGCGTTCGCGGCTCCCGACGCGACCCGCCGTGACGTGCGTTTCAACTCCCGCTGGTGATCGGCCTGCCATGGCAGAGGGCCGACGCCACGCGGTAGCGCGACGCCGGCCCCTGGACAGGCGGAAACCTAGGAGGTGTACGCCTCGAATTCGGAGATCTGCCCGGCCGGCCAGCCGCTGTTGGCGGTGACGGTCAGCCGCAGGTGTCGCGCCGTGGCCGCCGTGAAGGTGATGGTCACCGTGTTTCCGGTGGCCGGGTCGAAGGTGTAGGTCGCGGTCGCCTTCAGGGTGTTGAAAGTGGACCCGTCGGTGCTGCCGGTGACGGCGACGGCCTGCGTGCGGGTGGCCCAGGCGGTGGCCGGCGGGAGCTTGAGCACGACCCGGCCGACCGCCTGCGCGGAACCCAGGTCGACCTGCACCCACTGCGGGAACGCGTTGTTGTTGCTCTCCCAGTAGCTGCTGGCGTTGCCGTCGGTGACGTTGCCCGAGCCGTAGTTCTGGGTGTTGGACGACTGGCTGGTCGCCTTGTTCAGGGCCAGGTTGACGTTCGCCGCCGGGGTGCCGGTGCCGCTCAGCGTCACCGTGGCCGGGCTGTTGGTCGCGCTGCTGGTGACCGTCAGGGCCCCGGTGCGGGTGCCGGTCGCGGTCGGCCGGAACACGGCGGTGACCAGGCAGGACGCCCCGGTCGCGAGGGTGCTGCCGCAGGTGTTGGTCTGCGTGAAGTCACCGGTCGCCGTGATCGAGGAGACGGTCGCGGCGGCAGTGCCCGTGTTCGACACCGTGATCGTCTGGCCGGTGCTCGATCCGCCGACGGCGGTCGCCGCGAACGTGATCGCGGTGGGGGCGGCCGACACCGACGCGGTGCCGCTCGTGGTGCCGGTGCCGGTCAGCGTGACCGCCCTGGGGCTGTTGGTCGCGTTGCCGGCGATGGTCAGCGTGCCGTTGCGCACGCCGGCCGCCGTGGGGTGGAACGTGACCGTGACGGTGCAGTTCGCTCCGGGGGCGAGGGTGGCGCCGCAGGTGGTGACCAGGGTGTAGTCGCCGGTCGCGGTGATCGACGAGACGGTGGCGGTGGCGGTGCCCGTGTTGGACAGCGTGACCGTCTGCCATTCGCTGTTGTCGTTGACGGTGGTCGGCTCGAACGTCAGCGACGACGGGTTCGTCGCGAACGTGGCCGATCCGGTGCCGGTGCCGGTGGCGTAAACCTCGAAGGCCGAGATCTGGCCTGCGGGCCAGCCGGTGTTCGCGGTGATGTTGAGCCGCAGGTAGCGGGCGTTGACGGCAGGGAAGACGATGCTGACCGTGTTGCCGGTGGCTGGGTCGAACGTGTAACCCGTCGATGCGACGACGGTCGAGAAGTTCGACCCGTCGAGGCTGCCCTGCACCGACAGGGTCTGCACCCGGGTCGCCCAGGCCGCCGGCGGCGGTAGCTTGAGGGTCACCTTGCCGACGCTGGTCGACGCGCCGAGGTCGACCTGGACCCACTGCGGGAACGCGTTGTTGGCGCTCTCCCAGTACGAGCCCGCGTCGGTGTCGGTGACGTTGCCCGCCGGGTAGCCGCCCTGTGCCGAGGAGGCCGACGTCGGCCTGCCCGCCGCGACGTTGACGGTGCCGGTCCCGGTGACGCCGGTGCCGGTGAGCTGCACGGCGATGGCGCCCTGGCCGTCGTCGCCGGTGATCGAGTAGACCGCGGACTGGGCCCCGACGGCGGACGGCGTGAAGGTGACCGTCTGGTGGATGACGTCGCCGGGGGAGAGCTGCTGGCCCTCGGAGACGGGGGTGGTGGTGTTGAACGCGCCGACCGGCGGCGCGGCCTTGGTCAGGGTGAGGGTGATGTTGCCGGTGTTGGCGATGTCGAAGGTGTGCGTGGCGGTCTGGCCGACCGGCACCGAGCCGAACGCGACCGGGTTGGGGGTGATGGTCAGGTGCGGCGCGCCGGTGACCGCGGTGCCGGAGATCGGCACCGTCACCGCACCCGCGTTGCTGGTCACCGTCAGTGAGCCGGTCTGGTTGCCCGCGGCCGTCGGGGTGTACTTCACCGACACCGAGACGGACGCGCCGGGGGCCAGCGTGGAGCCGTTGGCGGGGAATCCGGTGGCGGTGAACGGCGCCGCGGGCGGCGTGGACCCGGTGATGGTGACCGCCGAGGTGCCGGTGTTGGCGATGCTCACGCTGATCGTCTTGTTCGCGCCGGTCGGCACGGTGCCGAACGACAGCGCCGACGGCGTCGCGCCCAGGCCGGTCTGCGTGCCCGTGCCGTGCAGGTCGAACGAGACGACGCCGCTGTCGGTCGTGAAGGTCAGGGTGCCGGTCGCGCCACCGGTGCCGGTCGGGGTGAACCGCACCGGCACGGCCAGGGTCTGCCCGGTGGTGAGGCTGCGCGGCAGTGCGGGCGGGGTGGCGCCGAACGGGGCCGCGGTCGTGATCGCCGAGATCGTCACGGCGCGGGTGGCGGTCACCGTGACGGTGGCGTTGGCGGTGCCGGCGACCGCGACGTTGCCGAAGTCGGTCGGCGGGCTGTTCAGCGCCGAGGTGGTGGGCCGGCCGAAACCGTAGATCCGGCCGTCGCGGGTGCCGACGTAGACGCGGCCGTTGTCGGTGGCGGGCGTGGCGAACTTCGTGGCGGTGCCGATGGGCGCGGAGTAGCGCAGGTTCAGCCGCCCGTTGACGGGCAGCGCGTCGTACGCCCGCAACTGGCCGTTGGCGCCGGTCGAGGCGTCGCTGTAGACGACCCAGACGATGGCGGTGCCCGACGTGGTGCCGGTGGACGTGACGACCGGCGAACCCGAGGTGTAGCCGAACGTCGACGAGCTGGTGCCGGCGGAGCTGAGCACCGGCAGCCCGCTGCCGTTGACGCCGTACTTCAGCGCGCGCAGGAAGCCCTGGTTCTCGACGTTGTAGACGTAGCCGCCGTCGCCGCCCCAGAACGCGGGGTGGCCCCAGACGCCGTTGTACGGCCCGGCGGGTGCGCCGACGGAGGCGTCGGTGCCGCCGGGACCCTGCGCGTTGCCGCCGAGGTTGTCGCGGTCGAGCAGGTAGACGCGCCCGTCCTTGCCGGTCTGCACGAGCAGTCGCGGGTGCGCCGGGGTGCCGAACCCGGCGGGCAGCGCCATCGGGCCGCCGGAGCCGAAGTCGGTGTCGTCCTGGTCCAGCCTGGTGTTGTTGAACGGGCTGAAGAAGTCGCGGGCGGTCAGCGAACCGTCGCTGTTGACCTGCAGCCGGATGACCGACTCGGCCAGCGTGCCGGGCGGGCTGAAACCGGGGCCGGGGGCGGGAGAGACGCCGTTGCCGGTGGCCACGATGATCCGGCCGGGGCCGTCGGAGACCAGGCCGCCGCCGGACTGCCAGATGCCGGCCATGCCGTTGGACCGGCCGGCCTCGGTCGACCAGAGCGTGGACATGGCCGGGGTGCTCGTCTTGACCCCGGCGACGTAACCGACGTACGGGCCGTAGTCGCAGTGGCTGGCGAACCCGGCGTAGATCACGCCGTCGAGCAGCAGCAGGCCCGGCCGCTGGGCGGCGGTGCGCGGGTTGAACACGTTGGCCGGGTCGTTGGTCGGCGAGCCCTGGATGGTGACCGGCCAGCCGGCCCGCTCGACGCCGGTCGCCGGGTTGACCGAGTGCAGGTAGAAGTGGGGGTGCGCGGTGTCCGGGCCGTCATTGACCTTGGCCATGAAGTACACGGCGTTGGTCGCCGGGTCGTACACCGGAGTGCTGGTGATGCCGATGTCGGGCACCAGGTCGCCGCAGCCGATGGCCGAGGCGGGCCAGGACGGGCCGACGTTGCGTGACCAGGTGACCGCGCCGGTCACCGCGTTGAGGCCGTAGACCCAGTTGCGTTCGGTGACGGCGATGACGGTGCCGGCCACGACGATCGGCTGGGCGTACACCTGGCCGTCGACGGCGGTGGAGAACAGCTGGCCGAAGTCGGCGGCCGACACCGCCGAGGGCGCCAGGCCGGGTTCGTTCTGGTCCCAGCCGGTGCGCAGGGTGTCGACCGAGATCGTGGTCTCGTCGGCGGTGGCGTTGGGGGGCAGCACCAGGACGGCGGCCAGGAGCAGTGTTCCTGGGAGGAGTCCGGCGAGCAATCGACGTATGCGGGTGGAGAGATGCACGACCTACTCCTCGGTGAGGCACCGGCGTCCGGCGGGTCCGGGTGGGCCGTGGCGGCGGGCACCGTCCGGCCTGAATGGAGCGAACGGTAATCTTGTCGATACCTGGCCGCAAGATACCGACATTCAATTGAAATATTTGTAGACCAACGCTCTCAAGATTTTGCACTGCTGCCACCCGCGGTCGATGCCGACCGCTCTGTCCGATATGTAGACGCGTCGCTGGGATGTCCGTCGTGACCAGGAAGTCCGCGGTTCGGACGAGAGTTTGTCCATAGACGAGTCCCGTTCCCAGTGCTCCCGCCATGTGGTAGGACTGTGGCCATGGACCTGGGGATGCTCCTTTCCGAGCAGGGACGCGTGGATCCGCCCGCGCTCTACGCGCGCCTGCACCGCGAGGGCGTCGCGCAGCCCGTCGACGACGGCGCGCAGGGCTTCGCCGTCGCCGTGTACGGCTTCGAGGCGGTCGGCCAGGTGCTCAAGGACCCCCGGTTCCGCCAGCTCGACGCGGCCTACCTGGACCTGCACACCCCGCAGTGGCGGCGGCACCCCGCGCTGCGGGTGCTGCGCGACTCGATGTTCTTCACCGACGGCCCGGCCCACGACGGCGTACGGCAGATCATCGGGCGGGCGTTCACCGCGCGGCGGGTGGCCGCGCTGGAGCACGCGATGACCGACCTGACCCACCGGCTGCTCGACCGGCTGGCGCAGCTGGCCGCCGACGGGCCGGTCGAGTTCATGGGCGAGTTCGCCTACCTGCTGCCGAGCAGCGTGATGGCCGAGCTGCTGGGCGTGCCGCAGGACGACCTGGCCTGGTTCCGGCCGCGCGTGCTGGCGATCGGGGCGATCCTCGAACTCGACGGCGCGAACTGGCGCAACATGGTCCGCGCCGACACGGCGGCCAAGGAGCTGTCGGCGTACTTCACCGACCTGGTCGCGCTGCGCCGCGCGGATCCCCGCGACGACCTGATCAGCCTGCTGGCCGCCACCGACCTGAGCGACGACGCGCTCGTCGCCAACCTGATCACCACCTTCAACGCCGGGTTCGTGACGACCACGCACCTGCTCGGCAACGGCCTGACGATGCTGCTGGAACGGCCGCGGCTGCGGGCGGAGCTGACCGCGGGCAACGTCGGGTCCTACGTGGACGAGATGCTGCGGTTCGAGCCGCCGGTGCAGATCCTGGTCCGGTACGCGCCCGAGGACGCCGAGATCGAAGGCGTGCCCTGCCCGGCGGGGCAGGCGGTGCTCGTGATGATCGGCGCGGCGAACCGGGACCCGGCGCGGTTCACCGACCCGGACGACTTCGACCCGGCCCGGCCCGATCCGGGGTCGCTCAGCTTCGGCTTCGGCCCGCACTACTGCCTCGGCGCTGCGCTGAGCCGCCTGGAAGGCCAGGTCGCCTTCCCGGCGCTGTTCGAGAGGTTCCCCGACCTGGCGCTGGCGCAGCAGCCGGGCAACGCGCCCAAGCCGCTGATCCTGCGGGGACACGACACGCTCAGCGTCGCCTGCCATGGTGCCTGAGGGCGACTACGTCAGGCGCGGGCTGGAGCTGTTCGCGGGCCACGGCACGGCCGAGGCGATCGTGTCCGGCGACCGGCGGATCACCTACGCGCAGCTGCGCGCCGGGGTGCTGGGCATGGCGGAGCGGCTGCGCGGGCACGGCGTCGCGGCGGGTTCGGCGATCGCGGTCCTGGCGGGCAACCAGCCCGAGGCCGTGTACGCGCAGCTGGCACTGCACCTGCTCGGCTGCCGCTCGGTGTGGGTGGCGCCCAACGCCCCGCCCTCGCTCAGCGCGCAGTACCTGGCGCTGGCCGAGGTCGACGGGTTCGTCTACGACGCCCGCACGCATGCCGCGCCGGGCGCGGCACTGGCCGGCCGGCTGCCGCACCTGCGGGTGCTGTGCATCGGCGCGGGCGGGGCCGGACCCGACGTGGCCGGATCGTCCGGTGACACGCTGCCGCCGGCGGCCGACGCCGAGCCGCAGTCGCTGTTCCAGACCGGCGGCACGACGGGCCTGCCGAAACTGGTGCACCACCGGCACGACTTCTTCGCCGGTGTGCTCACCGCCGCGCAGCGGCACCTGGACGCCGGCGCCCCGCGGCTGCGGCAGCTGGCGGTGGCCGGGTTCTGGCACTCCAGCCAGCAGGCCGCGGGCCTGATAACGCTGTTCAGCGGCGGGCTGCTGGTGCAGCACGACGGCTTCGACGCGGGGCGGTTCCTGGCCACCGTGCAGCGGGAGCGGATCACCGTGGCGACGCTGCCGCCGCCGATGCTGTACCAGGTGCTCGACCATCCGGACCTGGCGAGCACCGACACCGGCAGCCTGACCATGCTGTCGTGCGCGGGCAGCGCGATCGCGCCGTCCCGGCTGGCGCAGGCCATGGCGCGATTCGGGCCGGTGCTGCTGGTCGCGTACGGCATGAGCGAGGCGACGCTGCTCGCCGC
This sequence comes from Catellatospora chokoriensis, assembly GCF_011297315.1. Lineage (NCBI taxonomy): Bacteria > Bacillati > Actinomycetota > Actinomycetes > Micromonosporales > Micromonosporaceae > Catellatospora > Catellatospora chokoriensis. The sequence goes on along the minus strand of NZ_JAAOTI010000001.1, from coordinate 420,508 downwards.
GTACCCGACCGCGCAGCACGATCCGGACCGGCCCGAGCGGCTGGCCTCGTGCGGCAGGCCGCTGCCCCCGTCCCGGGTCGAGATCCGCGACGACGCGGGCCGGCCCGCCGCTCCCGGCGAGGTCGGGGAGGTCTGGGCGGCGGCGCGGCTGATGACCTCCGGCTACTGGGGGCAGCCCGAGCTGACCACGCAGACGCTGGTCGACGGCTGGCTGCGCACCGGGGACGTCGGCTACTTCGACGCGGACGGCTACCTGTACCTCGTCGACCGGGCCAAGGACATGATCGTGACCGGGCTGACCTCGTCCAACGTGTACTCCCGCACGGTGGAGGACGTGCTGAACGCCCATCCGGCGGTCAGTGCCGCCGCGGTGATCGGCGTCCCCGACGAGAAGCTGGGCGAGGCGGTGCACGCGGTGCTCCAGCTCCATCCGGGCGTCTCGGTCGACGTCGACGAATTGCGGCAATGGTGTGTGGAGCGCCTCAATTCACTATGGGCACCGCGCAGCATGGACGTCGTGGAGCGCCTTCCGCTGACCGGATTAGGCAAGATCGACAAGCGGCTCTTGCGGACGAAATACCTGGATAACAGGGATGTGGCGGCGCACTAGAGCGCGCTCTGGCATATCTGTGACAGCAACTATCTGTGCGAGTATTTCCATGTGACAATGGCTTCCGCGAAGGTCGGGACCTTCGCTGTCGAACCCCCACTCGGACGTGTTCGTGTCATCGGAGGCTGCGCGGAATATGTACCGCACCATGCTCAAGTCCAAGGTCCACCGGGCCACCGTCACCCAGGCCGAGCTGCACTACGTCGGCTCGCTGACGCTGGACCCCGACCTGATGGACGCCGCCGACCTGCTCCCCGGTGAACTCATCCACGTCCTGGACGTCACCAACGGGGCCAGGCTGGAGACCTACGTCATCGAGGGGGAGCGCGGCAGCGGTGTGGTCTGTGTCAACGGCGCGGCCGCGCACCTGATCCACCCTGGCGACCTGGTCATCATCGCGGCATACGCGCTCATGGCCGACGACGAGGCGCGCGACGCCAAACCGAAGGTCGTCTTCGTCGACGAGGGCAACCGCATCGCCTCGGTGCACAGCGATCCCGCCGTCTGAGCCATGACGAACCAGCACATCGCCATCGTCGGCAGCGGCTCGCTGGCGACCTCGATCTGCGAGTCGCTGGCCTCGCTCGCGCCGCCGCTCGGCGCGCTGAACGCGGCCCCGATCGAGGTCACCGTGCTCGCCCGCAATCCCGACGCGGTGGCGGTGATCGCCCGGCACTGCCGGGCCCGGGCCGCCGTCGCCGGCACGGCGATCAGCTTCACCGGCGAGCGGCTCGGCGAGGAGACCGCCACCCTGGCCCGGTTGCAGCCGACCTACCTGGTGTGCTGCGCGTCCGCGCAGTCGCCGTACGAGAAGGTGCACCGGCCCTCGCCGTGGACCACGCTGATCGGCGCGGCCGGGTTCGGGGTGACGCTGCCGCTGCAGGCCACTGTCGCGGTGCGGCTGGCCCGCGCGATCGGCGCGGCCAGCCCGCACACCACGCTGATCAACGGCTGCTTCCCCGATGCGGTCAACCCGCTGCTGGCCGCCATGGGGCTGCCGGTGCTCTGCGGCATCGGCAACGTCGCCACCCTGGCGGCCTGCCTGCAGGCCGCGCTGGGGCTGCCCGACCAGCGCCGCCTCGCCGTGCTCGGCCACCACGCGCACCTCGACGCCCCGGACGATCCGGGCGACGACGTGCTGGCGTGGCGTGACGGCAGGCCGGTGTCCGGGGTTTCGGCGCTGCTGGCGCCCGACCGGGCCCTGCCGCGCCCGGCGCTCAACGCGATCGCCGGGCACGCCGCGGCACGGCTGCTCATCGACCTGCTGTCCGGCGCGGAGGTGCACACCAGCCTGCCCGGACCGCTCGGCCTGCCCGGCGGCTACCCGGTCCGGCTGGCCGACGGCGGGCTCGCGCTGAACCTGCCGGGGCTCAGCCCGGCGGAGGCGATCGAGTGGAACGTGCGCGCCGGACGGCGCGACGGGATCGAGCTCGGCGGCGGCCGTGTCCGGCACCTGCCGGCGGCCGTCGCCGCGCTGGAACCCCACCTGCCCGAGCTGGCGCAGGGCTGGGATGCCACCGACTACGACGCGGTGCAGGACCTGTTCCGCGTGCTGCGCCGACGGCTGCGGGCCACGAGCCCGCGCCCGGCGCTCATCTGACCGAACCATCGAGCCGACCTCACGAAGGAGCAACGGTGCTCACGACAGCGACCGTCCCGGTGACCCGCAATCTCATCGTCGACTACTACGAGGTCATCGCGGCCGCCGTCGACCGGCTCGGCGCCGGGCCCGGCGGCCCGGCGGGCACCGCCGCCTTCGCACCGGGGTTCGACCTGCCCGCCCTGACCGACGAGGTGCGCCAGTTCTTCGCCGCCGCCACCGCGACATGGCGGGAGCTGGGCGCGCACGGCGGCCACGGCGTGCAGTTCATGGACCTGACCGGCAACCCCGGCACGCACACCACCAAGACGTTCCCGTCCATGCTCATCGTGGCGCGGGCGGTCGAGCACATCCGGCGCACCGGCGAGTCGATCTGCATCTTCACCCCCACCTCGGCCAACAAGGGCATCGCCCTGCGTGACGCGGTCGGCCGGGCGATCGCCGCGAAGCTGGTCACGCCCGAGCAGCTGCGCGTCGTCGTGCTCGCCCCCGGCTCGACGCGGCACAAGTTCCGCCGCGACCCGCTGTCGGCCGACGCCGCGCTGCGGGCCGCGAACCCGCTGCTGCGCTTCGCGGGCGAGGAGCCCGAGGGGGTCAAGGCGCTGGGGCGGGCCTTCGTCGACGCGTACGCGCAGGAGGCGTACGACAAGCACGGCACCGCCCTGTGGTTCTCGCTGGCCCTGCCGAACTACCTCGTCGCGGACGCCGCCCGCGCCGCGTTCGAACTGGACGCCGCCCCGGCGATCGCCGCCGCCCCGCGCTGGCACGCGCACGCCGTCTCCAGCGCGTTCGGCCTGCTGGGCTACAACCTCGGCCGCGACGTGCTGGAGGACTCGGGCCGCGCGGACGGCTCACCGCGGCCCGGATTCCTGCTCGTGCAGCACCTGGGCACCCCGGACATGGTGCTCAACCTGCGCCACGGCTCGTTCTCCCGCGACCGGCTGCCGGCATACCGCAGGGACGCCGCGACCGGGCTGTGGGCTCAGGACGCCGACCCGCACTTCCCGGCCGTGACCGCCGACCCCGGCGAGGTGCTCGACCCGACCTTCTACACGCACCAGCCGGTCACCTCGCCCGCGATGAACGACCTCATCGCCCGGCACGGCGGCGACGGCATCACGGTGTCGCGGCACGAGTGCGTCGCCCGCTACCCGCAGCTGCGGGACTGGCTGCGCGGCACCCTGTGCGAGCTGCCCGCAGACCCGTCCGACCTGCGCGAGTGGTCGATCGTCATGGCGCTCACCGGGGTGCTCAACGCCATCGACCGAGGTCTCGTGCCCGCCGGGCGGGAGATCGTCGTGCACGGCTCGGGCAGCTACCGCGACGACGACTACGCGGTCTGCGAGCCGGACGCCGAGGTGTCCACCGTGGAGGAGATCGCGGCGGCGGTCCTGGGCGGCCGCTGATGGCGATCGTCGTGCCCCGGGCGGCGCTGGACGCGCTGGCCAGTGCCTGCGCCGTGCCAGCCGAGCACGCCGCCCTCGTGGCCGTGGCCCTGCTGGCCCGCCGCTACACCGGCCGTGCCGCGCAGACCGTGCGGTCGCCCGACGGTGTCGCCACGTTCGACCTGACCAATGACCAGACCGTCCGGGACCTCGTCGCCACCGACGAGGTCGTCCGGGATCAGGTCGCGTCGCATGGCGGCGAGCAGCTCGCCGACCTGGCCGTGCTGCCCGACGGCGGTGAGCTGGTCGTGTCGGGCTGCCCGGCGGAGCTGGCCGGGCCGTTCGCGGCCGACCTGGCGACACTGCTCGCCGTGATGGCCGCCGAGCCGGAGCGGTCCACCGTGGACCTGCTGCCGGAGTCCGCGTACGAGCAGGCCCGGCCGGTCGACCGGGCGGCGCTGCACGGCGGGCCGCGCCGGGAACCGACCGGATGGGGGCCGGGGGACACGATCTGCTCGGCGTTCGCCGCGCAGGTGGCCCGGCATCCGGACCGGGCCGCGGTGCTCGCCGACGACGGGGAGCCGACCTATCGGCAGCTCGGGTCGGCGGTGGTCGCCACCGCGGCGGCGGTCCGGGCCGTAGCCGGTGACGGCGGTGGCACCCGACGGGCGGCGCTGCTCTGCCGCCACGGCGCGGCCACGGTCACCGGGCTGCTCGCGGCGCTGACGAGCGGCCGGGCGTACGTGCCGCTGGAGCCCAGCTTCCCGGCCGCGCGGCTGGCGCACATCCTCGCCGACAGCGACGCCGACGTGCTGCTCGTCGACGCCGCACACGCCGGCCTGGCCCGCCGGGTCGCCGCCGAGGCGGGCCGCCCGGACGTGACGACGGTCCACATCGTCACGACGGCCCCATCCGGCGACCTCGACGAGCTGGTGGCGGCACTGGCCGGACCGGCGACGCCGGACGATGCGGCGTACCTGCTCTACACCTCCGGCTCGACCGGCGCGCCCAAGGCCGTGGTGCAGAGCCACGGCAACGTGCTGTTCGGGGTCGCCAACCACATCCGCAACTTCGCGATCACCCCGGCCGACCGGACCAGCGTGCTGACCTCGTTCGGGTACGACATGGCGGTCACCGACCTGTTCGGCGCGATCCTGTCCGGGGCCGCCGCGGTGCCGTCCGACATCCGCGCGCACGGCCTCGGCCACCTCGCGCAGACCATCGCCCGGCACGGGGTGACGGTCTACCACTCCACCCCCACCGTCTACCGCTACCTGCTGGCCGGGCTCGGCGCGGACGGGCGGCTGCCGAGCGTGCGGGCGGTGCTGCTCGGCGGCGAGGAGGTCACCCGGCACGACGTGGAGCTGTGCCGCCGCCACTTCGCCGCCGGGGCGGTGTTCGTCAACGGGTACGGCACCACGGAGATCAGCTTCGCGGCGCAGCACCACCTCGGACCCGACGCCCCGCTGGAGCACGCGGTGGTGCCGATCGGGCACCCGCTGCCCGGCATCGAGGTGGTGCTGGTGGACGCCGCCGGGCGTCCGGCCTGCCTGACCGGCGAGGTCGTGGTCCGCTGCGCGCACGTCGCGCTCGGCTACCACGGGCAGCCTGAGCTGACCGCCGGCCGGTTCCGGGAGTATCGCGGCACGCGCGCCTACTGGACCGGCGACGTCGCCCGGCGGCTGCCGGACGGGCGGCTGGTCTTCCTGGGCCGCGCCGACCGCCTCGTCAAGATCCGCGGCTACCGGGTCGAGTTGGGCGAGGTCGAGTCGCGGCTGGCCGCGCTGCCCGGCGTCGGCCAGGCCGCCGTCGTCGCCCGTCCCGCCAGGGACGGCACCAAAGAGATCATCGCGTACGCCGTGCCCGCGCGCGACGCGGCCGTGGAGCCGGACCGGCTGCGGGCGGCGCTGGGCGAGACGCTGCCCGAGTACATGGTGCCCCGGGCCGTGGTCGTGGTCGGCGCGCTGCCGATGGGCGACACCGGCAAGCTCGACGTGCGCGCACTGCCCGAACCCGCCGCCGTCGTGGCTCGGCGCGGCCCGGCCGGGCCTGATCCGCTGGAGCAGCTGATCGCGGCGGCGTGGTGCGAGGCGCTCGGTGTCGCCGAGGTCGACCGGCACACCGCGTTCTTCGACCTCGGCGGGCATTCGCTGCTGCTGGCGCTGGTCCAGGAGCGGCTGGCGGCCGTGCTCGGCGAGCGGATCTCGATGCTGCGGCTGCTGGAGTTCCCGACCGTCGCCGGACTCGCCGCCCACCTGCGCCCCACCATGCTCACGACGGCCGCGACCGGAGCGCCGTCGGCGGACGTCAGGTCGGCAGGCTTGCAGTCCACGGCAGACGCACCGTCCACGGCAGATGCCGGGCAGGCACACGTCGCCGAGCGGATGCGCCGGCGGCGGGCGGCGCGGCAGGGTGCGGCGGCACGGGCGGAGACGCCGTCATGAGCGACGACGACCTGATCGCCGTCGTCGGCATGGCCTGCCGCGTGCCCGGTGCGCCGGACGCCGCGACGCTCTGGCGCAACCTGCTGACCGGCGTGGACGCGGTCCGCCGGTCCACCCCGGCCGAGCTGGCGGCCGCCGGTCTGCCCTTGGACGGCACATATGTGCCCGCGTTCGGGTGGCTCGACGGGCTGGAGGACTTCGACGCCGCGCTGTTCGGATACGGCGCGCACGAGGCCGCGCTGCTGGACCCGCAGCACCGGATCTTCCTGGAGACGGCCTGGCACGCGCTGGAGGACGCCGAGCTCGACCCCGCGCGGGCACCGGCCCCGATCGGCGTGTTCGCCGGCTGCGGCGTGAACCGCTACCTGCGCCACCACCTGGTCGGCAACCCGGCCGTGAAACCGGCGGGCGCGCTGCCCGACGACTGGGACGACGCGCTGGCCGGGGGCACCTGTGACTACCTGCCCACCCGGGTCGCGTACGCGCTGGGGCTCACCGGACCGGCCGTGGCCGTGCAGACGGCGTGCTCGTCGTCGCTGGTCGCGGTGTGCCAGGCGGCACAGAGCCTGCTCGACTTCCGCTGCGACGCCGCGATCGCGGGCGGGGCGGCGGTCGCGTCGACCCGGCAGCTCGGCTACCGATACCGCCCCGGCGGGACGTGGGCCGCCGACGGCGTGTGCCGCCCGTACGACGCCGACGCCACAGGGCAGGTCTTCGGCAACGGCGGCGGTGCCGTGGTGCTCAAGCGGCTGGCCGACGCGGTCGCGGACGGCGATCACGTGTACGCGGTGCTGTCCGGCTGGGCGGTCGGCAACGACGGCGCGGCCCGGGCCGGGTTCAGCGTGCCCGGCGTGGCCGGTCAGGCGGCCGTGGTCGCCGAGGCCCTGGCCGCCGCCGACTGGGACGCGGGCAGCGTCGGCTTCGTCGAGGGCCACGGCAGCGGCACGCCGTTCGGCGACGCGATCGAGGTCGAGGCACTGACCCGCGCGTTCCGGGCGTCGGGCGCGCAGCAGGGCCAGTGCGTGCTGGGCTCGATGAAGCCCAACACCGGCAACCTCGACGCCGCCGCCGGAGTGCTCGGCCTGATCAAGGCCGTGCTCGCCGTACACGACGGGAAGATCCCGCCCACCCTGCAATTCCGCCGTCCGCACCCCGATGCGGACCTCGCGGCGTCGCCGTTCACGGTCAGCGCCGAGGTCCGCGACTGGCCGGGCCCGCGCCGGGCCGGGGTCAGCTCGTTCGGGCTGGGCGGCACCAACGCGCACGTGCTCGTCGCGCAGCCTCCGGCGGCCGTGTCGGCGGCGCCGCGGCTGCCCGTGCCCGGCCACGCGTTCCAGCGCAGCCGCCATTGGATCGAGCCCGCGGCGAGCGGCCATGCGTGAACCCGACGAGGCGGGGCGGCCGAAGGAACCACAGCCGGACGGGCTCGTGCCGCTGGGCGACACCGGATGGCAGGTGTGGCGGTCGGCCGTGCTGCGCGCGCCCGGCTTCCCCGCGACGGGCCTCGACCTGCTGGCCGCGCCCGAGTGCGCGACGGAGGCCGACACGCTGCTCGGCGTCGCCGGCGACCGGGCCGCGTTCGACGGCGCGTTCGCGGCCGCGACCCGGCGGATGACCGCGCGGCTGCACGACATCGCCGCCGATCCGCTGTTCCGTGAAGCCGTGACGTGGCAGAGCCTGAACGCCGTCGAAGCCCTCGACGGCCTGCTGCGCGCGGGCCCCGACGCGAACCGCAACTCGCGCCACCGCCCGCGCGAGATCCTGGTGACCCGCTACTGGCAGCGCTACTGCGCCAAGAACGACACGATCGGCTTCTTCGGCCCCGTCTGCTGGACGTCGCTCACCGACGGCGATGTCGCCGCCCGGATCGAGCCCGGTCCGGACCTGGTGCGCGCCCGTGTGGTCGACCTCGAACGCCGGGTCCTGTCCGCGTACGCCGACCGGCTCGCCGCCGACCCCCGCTGCCGGCCCTGGCTACCCGTGACCCGGCAACCCCACCTGGCGCTACGCGGCGACGAGCTGCTGGAGGCGGGCCTGCCGCCACGCCCGCTGACCCCGGCGCAGGCCGCGCTGCTCGCCGCGAGCGACGGCACGCGCAGCGCCCACGAGGTGGCCGCGCTCGCGCTCGCCGATCCGCGGACCGGGCTGCGCGCCGCGTCCGACGCCCTGCTGGCGCTGACCCAGCTGACCGAGCAGGGTTTGCTGCGCTGGGGCATCGAACTGCCGTTGACCGTCGCCGCCGAAGCCGGACTGCGCCGACACCTGGCCGCCATAGCCGAACCGGCGGTACGTGACGAGGCGCTCGCCGGGTTGGCCCGGCTGCTCGCCGCCCGCGACGGGCTCGCGGACGCCGCGGGCGACGCCGCCGCGGTCCGGGCGGCCCTGCTGCGGCTGCAGGACGAGTTCGTCGCGGTCACCGGCGGCGACGTGCTGCACCGCCCCGGGGCCACCTACGCCGGTCGCGGCCTCGCCTACGAGGAGACGCTGCGCGACCTCGACGTCTCCTTCGGCGAGCCGCTGCTGACCATGCTCGCCGACACGCTGGTGCCGCTGCTGGAGGCCGCCCGGTGGCTGACCGCCGCGATCGCCGCCGCGTTCACCGCCGCGCTGCGCGAGCTGTACGACGACGCCGCGGCCGACGGACCGGTCGCGCTGGGCGACATCTTCGACGCCGCCCTCGGTGTCCTGTTCGGGCCGGGGCCGGTCGCCGACGTGCTCGCCGACTTCACCTCCCGGTGGACGCGGCTGCTCGGGCTGACCGGGTCGAGCGCGCCCGGTGAGCTGGACCGGACCGGCTCCGGCTCGATCACCCTCGATCCGGCCGGTGAGTTGGGCGGGACTGGCTCCGGTCCGATCACCCTCGATCCGGCCGAGGTGCGCGCCCGAGTCGCGCGGTTGTTCGGCGCGGCCGCGCCCGGCTGGACCGCGGCCCGCCTGCACAGCCCCGACCTGCACGTGTGCGCGCCGAACGCGCAGGCCCTGGCCGACGGCGACTTCACCGCGGTGCTCGGCGAGCTGCACGTCTCCTGGCTCACCTGCGACAGCGGCACCCTCACCCGCTTCCACCCCGATCCCGGCGCGCTGCGCGCCGCGCTGCACCGCGACCTGGGCGACCGGACCCTGCTGCTCTACCCGACGGACTTCCCCGAGTTCACGGCCCGGATCGCGTTCACCCTCGACGGTCCCGGCGACGTCCGGCTCGGCTACACCCCGGCACCCGTGCCGGATCCGGCACAGGTGCTGCCGCTGGCCGCGGTCACCGTGTCGCTGGTCGACGGCGAGCTGACCGGCCGTGCCCCGGACGGGCGGACCTGGCCGCTGCTGGAGCTGTTCGGCCCGTTCCTGTCGTCGCGAGCGGTCAACGCGTTCAAGGCCGCCGCCGACGGCGCGTACACCCCGCGGGTGAGCATCGGCCGCCTCGTCGTGCACCGGCAGACCTGGCGCACCACCGTCGCGGACTGCGCACTGGACCCCGAACCCGCCGACGAAGCCGCCCGCTACCTGGCCGTACGCCGGTGGCGGGATCGCCTCGGGCTGCCCGAGCAGGTGTTCGTCCGGGTCGGGACCGAGGTGAAACCGGTCTACGTCGACTTCACCAGCCCGGCGTACGTGGCGGCGTTCGTCGCGATGGTCCGGGCCGCGTCGCGCACCGGTGGCCCCGGGGTGCCGCTGACGGTCTCCGAGATGCTGCCGGGCACCGAGCAGGCGTGGGTGCCTGACGCGGCCGGTCGGCGCTACTTCAGCGAGCTGCGGATGGCGATCCGCGACCCGGCGTCCGCGCCGACGAGGAGATGACCATGTCGACGGAACACGGTGCAGCCCTGGTGTATCCCGACCGCAGGTATCCCGACCTGGTCGCCGACCACGCGGCGACGTCCCCCGACGCGGTCGCGGTCCGCCAGTGGGACAGCGTGCTCACGTACCGGCAACTGTGCGCGGCGGCCGGCGACCTATCCGCGGCCCTGCGCGTGGGCGGCCCGCAGCCGCTGGTCGGGGTGTGCGCCGATCGGCGGCCGATGCTGGTCGCCGGCCTGCTCGGAGTCCTGGCTTCGGGCGCGGCCTACGTGCCGCTCGACCCGGCCCTGCCGCCCGCCCGCCTGCGCGACATCGCCCGCGAGGCGGGCCTGCGCACGGTCGTCTGCGACCCGCTCGGCGCGCATCTGCTGGCCGACGCGGACCTGGAATTGCTGCCCCTCCCGCACCCGCCGGCTCCCGGCGCGTCGAGTCACCGACCGGCTGACCGCGTCCCGGCCGGTCACGCCCCAGCCGGTCATGCCCCGGCCGGTCACGCATCGGCTGGACACGGATCGGCCGACCCGTCCCCGGCCGATCGCGGACTGGCCGGCTGTGCCGCGGCGGCCGACGACCTCGCCTACGTGATGTTCACGTCGGGGTCGACCGGCCGCCCGAAGGGCGTGATGATCCCGCACGAGGCGCTGACCGAGTTCGTCACCAGCCTGGCCGATCTCGCCGGTCTCGGCCGCGACAGCGTCGCGCTCGGGTTCGCGTCGACCGGGTTCGACGCCTCCGTCATCGACCTGCTGGCGCCGCTCGCGGCGGGCGGCACGGTCGCGCTCGCCGGGACCGCCGACCGGGCCGACCCGACCCGGCTGCAGCGGTTCTGCGCCGAGCACCGGGTCACGGTCGCGTTCGTGCCGCCGGCGGTGCTGCCCGTGCTCGACCCGTCGGGCCTGCCGGACCTGCGGGTGGTGCTGACCGGCAGCGAGGCTCCCGGCCCGGAGCAGGTGGCCCGCTGGACGGCCGGCGGCCGCCGCTTCCTCAACCTGTTCGGTCCCACCGAGACGACCGTGCTGGTCACCTGGTTCGAGGCCGGCGGCGAGTGGGACCGGCCGCTGCCCATCGGCCGCCCGGCCGCCAACCACCGGGTGTACGTCGTGGACGAGCGGCTGCGCCGGGTCCCCGACGGCGTGCCGGGCGAGCTGCTGGCCGGAGGTGCGGGGCTGGCGCGCGGCTACCTGGGCGCGCCGGACCTCACCGAGGAGCGGTTCGTGCCCGACCCGTTCTCCGGGGTGCCCGGCGCGCGGCTCTACCGCACCGGCGATCTGGTGGTCCGGCAGCCGGACGGGCTGCTGCACTTCCTCGGCCGCGTCGACCGGCAGGTGAAGATCCGCGGTCAGCGCGTCGAGATCGGCGAGGTCGAGGCGGTGCTGCGCAGCCATCCCGCGATCGGGCACGCCGCCGTCGCCGCCGTCGACGGTCCCGGGGGCACGCGGCTGGTGGCGTTCACGACCGGTGCCGCCAGTCCGCGCGAGCTGCACGAGCACTGCGCCGCCCGGCTCGGGGCCGCGATGGTCCCGGCCCGGATCACCGTCGTGCGGCGGCTGCCGCTGCTGTCCAGCGGCAAGGTCGACCTGGACCGGCTCCTCGCGGACACCGCGCCGCTCGTCGACGAGACGCCGTTCGCCGCACCGGCCACGCCGGTGGAGACCGAGGTCGCCGCCGTCTGGGCGGAGCTGCTGGGCCTGGCCCGGGTCGGCCGGGACGACGACTTCTTCGACACCGGCGGGCATTCCATCACCGCGATGCGGCTGGTCGCCGCGCTGCGCCCGCGGCTGCGCCGCGACGTGGCCATCGAGGACGTGCTCCAGGGCCGCACCTTGCGGGCGATCGCGGCCCGCGTGTCGGCCGCGGCCGCGCTGGGCGACGAACCGCCGGTGCGCGGACGCCCGCCCGCGCTGTCGCCCGCGCAGCAGCGACTGTGGTTCCTGGAGCGGTACTCGCCCGAGGCGGCGGCCGCCTACAACATCGTGCTCGCCGAACGCCTGCGCGGACCCCTCGACCGGCAGGCGCTCGGGGACGCGCTGACCGCCGTCGCCGCCCGCCACGAGGTGCTGCGCTGGCGCATCCCGGACGCCGACGGGGTGCCGTACGCGGTGGTCGACCCGGTCGCCCCGGTGCCGCTGCCGGTGACGGACCTGAGCGCGCTGCCCCCGGCCGAACGCGAACGGGAGCTCGCCGCGCAGCTGGCCACCGAGGCGGGCGGCCGGTTCCGGCTGGCCGCCGACGCGCTGTGGCGGCACCGGCTGTTCCGGCTCGGGGAGGACGAGCACGTGTGGGCGGTCACCGCGCACCACGCCGTGTTCGACGGCTGGTCACAGGCGATGCTCTACGACGACCTGGCCACCGCGTACGCCGGCACGGCCCTGCCGCCGCTGCCCGCCACCTACGGCGACTACGTGGCCTGGCGGGCCGACCGGCGCGAGCAGCGCGCCGACAGCGACCTCGACTGGTGGACGTCCCACCTGGACGGCGTCCCGACCGTGCTGGAGGTGCCCGGTGACCGGCCGCGGCCCGCCGAGCAGACCTACCCCGCCGGCTTCTGCGGCACCTGGCTCGACGCCGACACCACCGCCGACCTGCACCGCTTCGCCCGTGACCACGGCGCGACCCCGTCGGCGGTGCTGCTCGCCGCGTTCGGGCTGGTCCTGGCGAGCTGGGCCGGGCAGGAGGAACTCGTGCTCGGCACCCCGGCGGTCGACCGCCGCCACCCCGACTTCGAGCCCATGGTCGGGTTCTTCGTCGACATCACGCCGCTGCGCCTGCGCGCCGATCCCGGCGCCGGCTTCGCCGCCCACGTGCGCGCGGCCCGCGACGAGCTGATCGCCGCGCTGGCCCACCCCGAAGCGCCCCTGGAACGCCTGGTGCAGGCGTTCGGGCTGGGCGGTCAAACCGTCCGCAGCCCGCTGGTGCAGGTGCTGTTCAACGTGTTCAACTTCGCCGCGCCCCGGCTGGACCTCAAGGGCCTGGCCAGCGAGCCGGTGCCGGTGCCCGCGCCGGGGTCGGCGTTCGACCTGACGCTCTACGGCGTGGAGCGCGACGGCCGGATGCGCCTCGAGATCGTGCACAACAGCGACCTCTACGACCCGTCCCGGATGGACCTGCTGCTCGACTCGCTGCGACAGGTGATCACGCGTGGCGTCGCCGACGGCGCCCTGACCGGCGGCGACCTCGCTCCGTCGCGTGGCGTCGCCGCCGTCGAGTCTCCCCGAGCCCGGGTGCGACCCGTGCGGCCGGACCGCTTCGCCGATGTGCCGCCGGCGACGGCGACCGAGCTCGCCGTCGCCGCCGTGTGGTGCGAGGTGCTCGGCCGCGAAGCCGTCGGGGCCGTGGACAACTTCTTCGACTCCGGCGGCGGCTCGCTGGCCGCGGTCACCGTGCAGCAGCGAATCAACCGGATGCTGGGCCGCGAGCTGCGCGTCGTCGACCTGTTCCGCTATCCGACCGTCCGGGCGTTGGCGTCGTTCCTGGACGGCGCGACGACCGCCGACGGCACCGACGACGCGGTCGCACAGGCGCTGCGCCGGGGCGCGGCCCGGCGCGCGCGGACCCGGCACCGCGCCGCGAACGAAGGAGAGCCCCAGTGACCGACGACCTGACCGACGGACCCGAGCCCGTCGCCGTGATCGGCATGGCGTGCCGGGTGCCCGGCGCGGCCGACCTCGCCCGGTTCTGGGACAACCTGGTCGCCGGGCGGAGCGCGCGCACCGAGCTGAACCGCGAGCACCTGCTGCGCGCCGGAGTCCCGGCCGAGCAGGTCGACGACCCGGACTTCGTGCCGGTCGGCTACCTGCTCGACGACGTCGAGAACTTCGACGCGGCCCTGTTCGGCATGACCCCGCGCGAGGCGGCGCTGGCCGACCCGCAGCACCGGCTGTTCCTGGAGCTGTGCCACGCCGCGCTGGAACACGCGGGCTGGGACCCGGCCCGCCACTCCGGTGACATCGGCGTCTACGGCGGACGGGGCATGGAGACCTACCGCTGGCAGCACATCCACGCCAACCGGGCGGTGATGGCGGTCACCGACCACACCACCATCGGCAACGGCAACCACGCCGACACGTTCACCACGCTCGCCTCGTACCACCTGAACCTGCGCGGTCCCAGCGTCGGCGTCTACACGGCCTGCTCGACCTCGCTGGTCGCGGTGCACACGGCCGCCGAGGCGCTGCGCGCGGGCGAGTGCGACATGGCCCTGGCCGGCGGCGTCAGCATCGAGCTGCCCGCCGATCGCGGCTACCTGCACCGTGAGGGCGCGGCCGACTCCGCCGACGGGCACTGCCGCCCGTTCGACGCGGCCGCCTCCGGGGTCGTGGCGGGCAGCGGCGGGGGAGTGGTGCTGCTCAAACGGCTCGCCGACGCGGTCGACGACGGCGACCACGTGTACGCGGTCGTGCTCGGCAACGCCGTCAACAACGACGGCGCGGCCAAGGTCGGCTTCACCGCGTCCGGGGTCGCCGGGCAGGCCGCTGCCATCGCCAACGCGCTGGCCACCGCCGGTGTCGACCCGCGCACCGTGACCTACGTCGAAGCCTCCGCGACCGGCAGCCCGCTCGGCGACGCCATCGAGGTAGAGGCACTGACCTCCGTGTACGGCCGCGGCCGCGCCGACCGGCAGTGGTGCGCCCTGGGCTCGGTGAAGTCGAACATCGGCCACCTCAGCCAGGGCGCGGGCGTCGTCGGTCTCATCAAGACCGCGCTCGCCCTCGACCACGGACTGCTCCCGGCGAGCCTCGGCTTCACCGCCCCGAACCCGGCCCTGGACCTGGCGGCGACCCCGTTCTACGTCAATGCCGCCCTCGCCGGCTGGGAGCCGGGCACGACCCCGCGCCGGGCGGCGGTCAGCTCCTTCGGCATCGGCGGCACCAACGCCCACGTCGTGCTCCAGCAGGCCCCTGCCCGCACGTCCCCGGCGCGGGCCGGATCGTCGACGGGCGGGCCGGAGATCCTCACGGTCTCCGCGCGCACCGCCACGGCCCGTGACACGGCCGCCGTGCGGCTCGCCGACCACCTCGCCACGGCCGTTGACCTGGACCTCGCCGATGTGGCACACACGCTGCGGGTCGGCCGGGCCGAGCACCCGTACCGCACGGCGGTCGTCGCCACCGGCCCCGCCGACGCCGTTACCGCGCTGCGCGACCCGCAGCGCCGCCTGTCGGCCGTCGCGGCCGCGCCGCCGCAGGTGGTCCTGCTCTTCGGCGATCAGGCCGCCGTGCCCGCCGGGCTCGGCCTGTACGCCGCCGAACCCGCCTTCACCGAAGCCGTCGACCGGTGCGCTGCGGCAACCGGTCGCGACGTCCGTGAGCTGCTGTCCGATCCGCTGCTGGCACCGTTCATCGTCGGTTTCGCCACGGCACGGCTCTGGCAGTCATGGGGTGTGCGTCCCGCCACGATGCTCGGCCACAGCGCGGGGGAGTACGTCGCGGCGACCCTCGCCGGAGTGTTCGACCTGCCCGACGCGCTGCGCCTGGTCGCGCTGCACGGACGGCTACAGCGCGTGGCCGCCGCCGACGCCGCGTACACCGTGTCCGCGAGCGCCGAGAAGCTCGTCGCCCTGTTGCCGCCACAGGCGTCGATCGTCGCTGTCGACGGCCCGGCGAGCTGCGTCGTCACCGGCCCGGTCGAGTTGCTGGAACGGCTCACCGAACCGTCCGGCCGCAAGATCGGCACACGGCGGCTGCGCACCGTACACCCGTCCCCGCCCGCCGTGACCGACGCGATGGTCGCCGAGCTGACCGCAGCGGTCGTGGCCGCGCGTCCATCCGCGCCGAGCAGCCCCTACCTGTCCTGCCGCACGGGTCTGCCGGTAACCGCCGACCAGACCCGCGACCCGGCGTACTGGGCCGGTCTGCTGCGCGAAGCTGTCCTGTTCGGACCGGCGATCGCCACCGCGCTGACCGGTGGTGCGACGGTGTTCCTGGAGTGCGGGCCCGGCCGACGGCTCGCGGGCCTCGCGCAGATGCAGGCGCCCAGGGACGGCATCCCACCGCTGCACAGCCTGCCCGCCGCCACCGACGCGACCGCCACGGACCCTGCCGACGACCTGGTGACCTGCTACGCGGCCGCGGGCAGGCTCTGGGCGCACGGCGTGCCGCTGACCTTCCGGGGCACAGGACGGCGCGTGGCGCTGCCCGGCTATCCCTACGAGCGAACCCGACACTGGATCGACCCCGATCCGCCTGCGGCCGCCCTGCCCCCGGTCACCGGCACCGCGACCACGGCCGCCGCAGCCGCCGCCGGCCCGGTCACCGGCGGAACCGTCGCGGCCGGTGGGGACACGGCCGCACCGGAGGTGGCCGCCGTGCTCGCGCCGATCTGGTCGTCGCTGCTGGGCATCGAGCGGATCCGGCCCGACGACGACTTCTTCGCCATCGGCGGCACGTCGCTGACGGCGGTGCAGCTCGTCGCCCAGGTCCGGGTCTCGTTCGGGGTGCGCCTGTCGATGCGGTTGATCTTCGACGCGCCGACCCTGGCCGCGATGGCCAGGACCATCGAACAGCGCCGGGCCGCCAAGGTGTGACCGGCGCTCAGTCCTCTTTGACCAGCTCCGACACGGGAAGGTCGGGGTCGTCGACGGCGGCGCGCAGCAGGCGCTCGTAGCCGTCGGCGAGCCCGGCCACGGTGTCGTGCGCCAGCAGCCCCGTGTCGTAGACGAACGTCGTCGACAGGCCCGCCGGGCCGGGCCGGGCGTACACCATCAGGTCGTGCAGCACCTTGGGGATGGCCAGCGGGAAGTCCTCCACCCGCAGGCCGGGCAGCGTCAGCCGGCTGGCGACCTCGACCTCCTCGTGCAGGAACATCGCCTGGAAACCCTGTGCCCGCCCCGGTTGCGCAGGCTCGTCCAGCGCCGCGACCACCTGCCCCCACGGCAGGTCCTGATGGTCCAGGGCGTCGATCACCGTCTCCCGGGTGCGCGCCAGCACCTGCCGGAACGTCGGGTCGCCGGACAGGTCCCCGCGCAGCGCCAGCGCGTTGTTGAACAGGCCCACCAGCCGCGCCAGCTCCGGCCGGGTGCGGCCGACCCCGGCCACCGGGATGCCGATCGCGAAGTCGTCCCGGCCACTCGCCTTGAAGAGCAGCACGTGCAGCGCCGCGAGCAGCACCATGAACCGGGTGCAGCGCGCCGACCTGCCCAGCTCCTCGACCTGCCAGACCAGCTCAGGGTCGAGGACCCGGGCCAGCTGTGCCGCAGGCGCACCCTTCGTCGCGGGCCTGGGCAGCGCGTCGAGCAGCTCCAGCGGGGCCAGCCCGGCGAGCTGTTCGCGCCAGTACTCCCGGTCCTCGTCCTCTTTCTCCGTGTCGGCGACGGACTGCGACCAGGCGAAGTCGCCGTACTGGACGGGCAGCTCGGGCAGCTCCGGTGGCACGCCGGCGGCCAGTGCCGGGTAGAGCACGCCCAACTCGCGGTCGATGACACCCAGCGACGCGCCGTCGGCGAGGATGTGGTGGATCGTCATCCGCCACACGTGGTCGTCGTCGGCCAGGCGCAGCAGCGACGTGTGCACGAGCGGGCCGGTCTGCAAGTCCAGCGAAAGCGTGCGGCGCTCGTCGAGCAGCTCGCGGGCCCGCTGCTCGCGCTGCTCCGCCGGCAGGTCCCGCAGGTCGAGCACCTCCATCGCGACGCCGTTCGCGGGGCCGACGACCTGCACCGGCCCGTCGGGCCGGGCGACGAACAGCGTGCGCAGGATCTCGTGCCGGTTCACGACCGCGTCGACGGCCCGTGCCCACGCGTCGGCGTCCAGCGGGCCGCGGAACCGGTGCACCAGGTCCACCAGCGGCGACATGCCACCGGGGTAGCTGGTGCACAGCAGCCACCAGCGGGCCTGCAACGGCGTCAGCGGCAGCTCGACCAGATGTGACGGGCGGACGTTGAGGGGCGGCTCGCCTGTCACATCAAACATGGTGAACATCTTGGAGCCGGGTGCCGATGGTGTCCAGCGGTCCGTCGGGTACCTAACCGCGTTCCAGGGCTCGGGTCAGCTCGGCCAGCTGCGGTTCCAGGTGTGCCAGCCGCGCGCGTACCGTGCGGGTCCGGTTTTCGGCCAGGGCACGGTCGTGGTCGATCGTCGCCCGCAGTGCCGCCCGCACCGGCTCGACCTCCAGCCGGGCCAGTGCCGCGACCGCGGTCCCGGGCGGCACGGTCCGCTCGGGCAGCAGCCGGCGCAGCCCGTGCCGGGCCCGCACGGTCCACCGGCCCTCGGCGTAGCGGAGGCTGACCCGGGGCCCGGCGGCCGCCCCGGCCAGCCCGTACAACGCGGGCAGCGGCTTGGCGTCGCCGGGTCTGGGCTTCGGGGGCGCGGTGTCGTCGAGCTCGCGCCACAGCCGGTGCCCGATCACCGGAGTGAGCGTGACCGCGAAGTACAGGCCGGTGGCGACCAGGATCGCGTCGGTCAGACCGAGGTACCGCACGAGGAATCCCGCGAGCAGGCCGCCCAGCGGCGCACCGCCGAACGCCACCGCGGTGATGATGCCGCCCATCCGCGACAGCATCTCCTTCGGCGTCCGCTGGTAGATCATCGCGCTGACCGTCGGGTTGAGCGACGACATGGCGATCCCGCCGACCAGCGTCACCACGACGATCACCAGCAGGTCGTCGGTGAGGGCCAGCACGATGAACCGCGGCACCCCGCCGATCAGGTATCCGGCCACCAGCATCGGATAGCGCGGCAGGATCGGCGCGAGCCACGCCACCAGCACATTGCCGGCGATCAGCCCCAGCGCGTACGCGGTCGCGACCGCCCCGAGCGCCGCCGGGTCGTCCATCGTCTCGTACACCCACAGCGGCACGAACACCACGGCGCTGGCCTGGTTGAACAGGTTGGTGAAGAACAGCATCCCGGTGACGGCGCGCATCAGCCGGTTGCGCCGGAACCAGGTGAACCCGTCACGCAGCGCGGTGAAGTACGGCACCGCCGTGGTCGCGTCGGCCGACGCCGTCACCGCGGCCCGCACCGGAACCATCAACACGACCGCGACCGCGTACGTGGCCGCGTCGATCCAGATGCCGCCGATCGGACCGAACACCACCACGGCTATCCCGGCCAGCGACGAACCCGCCAGCGTCGAGGTGCGCAGCACTCCCTCGCGCACCGCGGCGACCCGTGCGTAGTCGCTGCCCGCCGCGCCCATCAGCGGCACCACCATGGTCGCCTTGGCCCGGTCGCCCTGCGCCCGCAGCACTCCGAGCACCCCGACCAGGACCAGCAGCAACCCGAAGCCCCGCGTGCCGACCATGGCGACGGCGGCCGTCACCGCGACGCTGCCCAGGTCCGACCACAGCGACGTGCGCCGCGCCCCCACCCGGTCCTGCAATGGCGCGGCCAGCACGCCGCTGACCACATAGGTCAACGTCTCGACACCGGCGACCAGGCCGACCTGCACCGGATCGCCGGTCGTGACGAGCACCAGCCACGGCACCGCGAAGAACGTCATCCGGGTGCCGATGTTCGAGACGGCCTCGGCCGCGATCAGCCTGACCAGGTCCGCCCGGTGCTGCTTCGGTGACGTGTCCAAGCCGGATCAGGCCGCCCGCACCGGCTCGGTCAAGGTCTCCTCCACGGCTGACTCACCGCCGGTCGCGCTGTCCGGCGGGAAGCACAGCATAGAGCCGCGTCGCTGTGAGCGGCGCACGTACACCCGCGGTGGCGTTTGCTGGTACGCGGCGTGTGTGCCCGAAAGTCCGAAGCCTCCGACGGCGGCGGACTACGCCGACTCCGATCCGCCTTGAAGCCGTCGCGGCTACAGTCGAGAAGGGGACCACCCACGGCCGTATGCGAGGGGGCGCGGCATGGCCACCGGATCGGTGACCATTGAGGTCGTCGCGGTCGACACGCCCGATGACATCAATGTGATCATCGGGCAGGCGCATTTTGTCAAGACCGTCGACGACCTGCACGAAGTGCTGGTCGGCGTCAGCTCACACCTGCGCTTCGGCATCGGGTTCTGCGAGGCCTCCGGCGCTCGGCTGGTGCGCCGCTCGGGCAACGACGGTGAACTGGTCGGCCTCGCCGTCGAGGCCGCCCGGGCGATCGGTGCCGGCCACTGCTTCGTCGTGATGCTGGGCGAGGGCTACCCGATCAATGTGCTGAACCAGGTGAAGGCTGTTCCGGAGGTGTGCACCGTCTACTGCGCGACGGACAACGCGGTGGAGGTCCTCGTCGCCGTGACGAAAAGTGGCAGGGGAATCCTCGGCGTCGTCGACGGTCGCCCGCCGCTGGGAGTGGAGACCGATGCGGACGTCGCGGCGCGCCGTGAGCTGCTGCGCGAGCTCGGCTACAAGCTGTGACCCTGCGGAGCGCGACATCGGCTGTCGACTAGACGGACGGAGAGGAGCGCCGGGCGGATGAACACGATGTTTGCCGTGAGAGCTCACGCCAGGGGCGGCCCGGAGCAGCTCGTGTACGAGCAGGCACCGCGACCCGAGCCGGGACCGGACGAGGTCCTGGTCGCCGTGAAGGCCGCGTCCATGACACCCCAGGAGCTCACCTGGCCGGAAACCTGGACATACACCTCGGACGGGTCGGGACCCGAGCGCACGCCGGTCATCCCCTCTCATGAGTTCTCCGGGATCGTCGCGGCCACCGGGCCGGGGGTGGACGGCCCCGCCGTCGGCGACGCCGTATACGGGCTGATCCCGTTCAACCGCAACGGGGCGGCCGCCGAGTACGTCACCGTGCCCGCCGCCGTCGTGGCGAAAAAACCCCGGACCGTCGACCATGATCACGCGGCGGCGCTGCCCCTGGCTGCGCTGACCGCCTGGGAGGCCCTGCGGGAGCACGCAGGGCTGCAGGCCGGTCAGCATGTGCTGATCCAGGGCGGCGCGGGCGGCGTGGGCATGTACGTGGTGCAGCTCGCCGCCGCACTCGGCGCGCAGGTGAGCGCCACGGCGGCGGCCGCCGACCTGGAGTTCGTCGAAGGACTCGGCGCCGAGCAGGTCATCGACTACAAGGACCAACGCCTCGAGGACCATGTCCACGACGTTGACGTGGTGGTCGACCTCGCCGGTGCGGACGCGCAGGCGCGAGCCTGGCCGGTCCTGAAACCGGGCGGGATCCTGGTCGCCATCTCCACCCCGCCCGACCAGGAGGAGGCTGCCCGCCACGGGGTGCGCGCGACCTACTTCATCGTCAAACCCGACCGGGAGGGGCTGCGCTCGATCGCGGAGCTCGTCGACGACGGCCGGGTGCGGCCCGTGCTGGACCGCGTGCTGCCGCTGGCCGAGACACGGTCAGGCTACGAGGCGCTGGAGGCCAAACGCCGCGGCAAGATCGTCATACACGTCGCCGACTAGGCACGATCCTCTTCGGCCAGCTCGGACAGCTGGTCGAAGGTCCGGACCAGGACGGCCCGCCGCTGCTCCTTGTAGGCGGGCTTCGGTTCCAGCCCATCGATGGTCGCGTCCCACACGGCCAGGTATCGCGCCTTCCAATCGGCGATGACCTCGGGATCGGGCAGGCAGGCGCCGACAAGGCCCTGCTGTGCGATGAGGTGGAGCAGTTCGAGGTTGCACGGCACCGCGACGCCCCAGTACTCGTCGGGTTCGATCCGGACGGGATCGCCGGACATCGCCTCGGCCACCTCGGTGATGAGCCGGTCGGTCACCATCGACAGGTGATCGGCCGCGGTGTCGTCGTCGAAGTTGCCGCTGCCCCAGGTCCCCATGCGCCCTCCCGCGTCGCCGGTGAGGAGCGTACCGCCGCGCCGCGTGCGCCCGCGGCGCCGGGCGCGGATCCGTGCAGGACCCGCGCCCGGCCATGGCACGTCAGCCGAGCACGCGGTGGTCGGCGTGCAGGGAGCGGTCGAGCCGGATGGTGATGAACTCGTTGTCGTCCGGGCGGCCTGCGGTGCGGCCGGACGAGAACGGGAAGTTGTTGTCGTTCAGCACGGCCAGCGTCCGGTTGTCGAGGATGAGCACGTCCTCGATCGTCTGGAACGGGAAGCGGAACGTGCCGGCGGTGCCGCCCAGGTGCTTCGGGTCGGCGATGTTCAGCAGGTCGGCGACCAGCGTCTTGTCGACCTGGCCGTTCCGGTCGCGGTCGGCCAGGTCCACGAGGTAGATCTTCTTGAACGCGGCCGCGTCGCCCTGGTTGTTGTCCCGCTCGATGACCAGGAAACGCTGCTTGTCGACGGCGATGAAGTCGCCGATGGCGTTGGCGGGCGACTCCAGCTGGTACGTCCAGCGCTTGGCGGTGTACGCGTTCGCGCCGCGGTCGAACTGGTTGATGCGCAGGGCGCCCGCGGTGTCACCGCTGACCGTGCCCTCCAGCAGCGGGTACAGGTACTTGCCGTCGACCGAGGCGGCCATGCCCTCGAAGCCCTTGCTGCTGCCCAGGTTCGCGGTCACGCCCAGCCGGGCGGCGCTCTCCGGGGCGTTGACGCCCGGCAGCGGCACCGGCGCGGCCAGCAGCCGCCCGGCCCGGTCGAGGTGCAGCAGGTACGGACCGAACTCGTCGCCGATCCAGTAGCTGCCGTCCTCGGCCTTGACGATCGACTCGACGTCGAAGTCGGCGCCGGTCAGCACGCGGTCGGCGCGGGTCAGCGGCCACGATACGAAGCCGGACGGGTCGGTCAGGTTGATCCCGCCGACGGCGTCGACGGCACGGGTGCCGAAGTCGGGGATGAGGCGCTGGATGCGCAGCACGAAGTCGCCACTGTTGTTGATGTTGCCGTAGCCGTTGTCCGACAGCACGTCGTAGCTGCCGTCGCCGTTGCGGGCGATGCCGCTGAAGCCCTGCACGGGCTGGTCGGCGAACGGCGGCGTGACGCCGTTGACCGGAGCGGTGCCGAGCAGCGAACCGGACGGGTCGCTGGCGGGCACGAAGGTCAGCGCGGGCAGCTTGGCGAAGCCGGTCAGCACGGCCGGCCCGAAGTCGCCGGACCGCTCCGCCTCGGCCGGGGCCGCCGAACCGCCGGTGGGCAGGGCGACCGCCAGGGTGAGCACGGTCAGGCCGGTCAGGGCCAGCCGGGGCAGACGTGTCATGAATCCTCCTCGAACGGGTAATCGACCCGGACGTTAGACATCCCGGTTGAACCCGCCGAGAACGTCCGCTCAACGGCGTATGGAGATCGCCGTGCGGACGTACCGTGCGCCGGCCGGTCAGACGTTGTGCACGCGCGCCTGCATCGCGAGTTTGTGCTGCAGTCGCCGCAGGGTTCTCATCGTCTCCTCGTCGGACAGGCCGGTGGTGGTCGACCACTCATATCCCGATCCGAAGATGTCGCTGGCGAAGACGATCTCAGTAGCGAGCAGCGACCGTCGCCAATCCTGCCGGCTGAGCGGATGTCCAGCCTTGATGGCCGCCCTGAGGCGGTCGGTCTGCTGGTACATGTCCGCGACTGCCTGAAAGCCCATTGCCACCGCGAGTGCGTCAGTGGCATGGGCAGGCCCGCCCCACTCGCCGAAGCCGCGGACGAGCAGGTGGCGTTCGGCCTCGGTCAGGTCGATCGATACTGGCTCTTCGAAGGTCACGTGGCGATCATGCCGCCGTTCGAAGGTCTCCGCGTTCTGGACTTCGGCATGTGCCACCAGGGCGTCGGACAGGGGCTTGTCGGTCATGCGGCAAGACGATAATGGAGATCCGCTCGACCCCTGGGGCGACGGCCTCGGCCATACTCTGCTGGATGAGCACTCTCTACCTTGCCCGGGTGCTGGGGCACGAACCGGTCGTCCTGGTCGAGTGCGTGACCGTGCATCCCGATGCGGGCCTGCCGCCCCACGCAGCCGATCAGGAGAGCCGGGACGCCGCGCGGCGGTTCGTGTTGCGCCTACTTGCCGACGGTGACGAGGCTGGCGACGACGAGGGCATGGAGCAGGCCCTGGCTCGCCGGGACGCCGCCGACGACGACGGTCTCGTCGAGGAAGCCGTGTCCGGCGTCCGGCGGGTGCGGGTGCTCGACATCGGGTTCGACGACGCATTCTGGCAGGAGCACCGCGACCAGTGGTGGGCCACGGCCGAGGTGGTGCCGGGCGTGCCGGTGCGGGAATGGCTGGCACAGCCCAGCGACTCGTGCCCGTACCAGGTGGCGGTGTTCGAGGCGGTGCTGCGACCGGGTGTGCTGCGCCGCCCGCGCCGGGAGGCGTTCGGCAGCACGGCGTACTGGTGAGCGCTCAGAAGCGGTTGCGCACGCGCATGGTGCTGGGCCGTCCGTCCGGGTCGCAGATCAGCTCGTAGACGAGCCGGGCGGGCAGCTGCCGCCAGCCGCGCACCTTCGGCGGCTGGTAGCGGCGCAGCCGGGTCCGCGGGCGCGGGCCGGCCCGGCCGGACGCGTGCCAGTCGTCCAGCTCCCGCGCCGCGGCCGCGAACAGGTCGAACGCGGTCCGCGCAGCGCGCAGCCGCGGGTCGGGCCCGTCACCGCCGAGGTGCTCGCTCATCAGCTCCAACCGCAGGTCCCGGGCGTACGCCGGGTCGGCCGACTCGTCCACCACGGCGCAGGTCAGTTCGGAGTCGTAGGTCCAGGACCGCAGGTTGAAGTTGTCCGACCCGACCGTCGCCCACGCGTCGTCGACGATGCAGGACTTCGCGTGCACGTAGATCGGCGTGCCGGCGGCGTTCTCCAGGCCGTACACCGCGACCCGGTCGCCGCCCGCCTTGCCGAGCACCTTCATGGCCTGCTTGCGCCCCCACGACTCGGCCCGGGAGACGGCGGGGGAGGCGGCGTCCGGCGCGAGCGGCACCACGCAGATCAGCCGCAGCTCCGGATTGTCCCGCAGGGCCTGCGCGAACGGCCGGATCACCCGCGCCGACCACAGGTACTGGTCCTCGACGTAGATGAGCTGCTGCGCGCGGGCGAGCGCCTTGAGGTAACCGCGGGCGATGCTGCGCTCGCCGCGCGGCGCGAACGGGTAGCGCCCGAGCCGCCGCCGCGGGTAGGTGCGCAGGGTCTGCACGCTGTGCGGGCCGCGGGCGGGCGGGTCGGGCAGCGGCGCGGGCAGCGCGGGGACCTCGGTGCGCAGCCGGGACAGCTTGTCTCGGATCCAGTCGATCAGGTTGAGGGACAGTGCGCTGGGGTCCTTCCAGCGTTCCCGGAAGACGTGCTCGACGTCGCCGACGGCGGGTCCGCGCAGTTCCAGCTGGATGTCGTGCCAGGGCGGGTTCGGCCCGTAGACCTCGGCCATCGGCGGGGCGAGGGGGTCGCCGCCGTGTGCGGCGTCGTCGTTGCGGCCGCGGCACAGGTCGATGCCGCCGACGAAGGCGACGTCGCGTTCGGGGCGGCCGGGATGGCGTACCACGAAGAGCTTCTGGTGGTGGGAGCCGCCGAACCGGACCCGCATGTCGAGCAGCACGTGCGCGCCGGCGGCCTGCAGCTCCTCGGCGAGCTGGCGGTTCTGCGGGGAGCTGAAATGCAGCCAGTCCGGGTGCGAGCGCCACAGCAGGCCGTACACCTGGACTCCGCGCCGTGCGGCGTCGCCGAGCACCTTGGTGACCTGGGTGCGCGGTCCGTCGAGCTTCTCGTCCGGGTCGCCGCGCCAGTCGGTGAACATGACGACGTCCCCGGCTTGCGTGCCGTGGAGCACGTCGACGAGCGTGCTGAAGTACGTCGCCCCGTGCACCAGCGGGCGGGCCAGGTTTCCCCGGCTCCAGGCGAGGCCGTCGGCGCGGCGTCGGTCGATGCCGGTGGCCGGGTTGCCGCGCTCGTCGGCGGACAGGAACCAGGAGTCGGGGGTCACGCCAGGACCGTACCCGCGCTGGGAGTGTCGAATCCCGCGCGGTCGGAAAGGAGATCGCCGTTTCCGGTCAGAACGTGGTGTCCGACCACAGATTCCGACCGGAAACGGCGTTCACGCCCCGAGCCGTCAGACGGCCCTGGCCACCGCGATGGTCGCGTCGAGGCGTGGGCCGGCCTCGTAGAACATGTACTCCACGCCGCCGTCGGTGCCGAAGCTCGCGGCGGCGCTGCGGCCCCGGTCGGGCCCACCGTCCATGGCGTAGTGGAATACGCCGAGGTGCACCTCGCGGTCGAAGCTGTTGCCGACCTCGGTGAGGTACATGTCGCCGCCGTTGCCGTGGTAGACGACGTACGTGGTGTTGTTGCGCTTGAGCACGTGCGGCGCGGCGATGTCGACCTGCCCGTCGGGGCCGGGCGTGACCAGCGGTGTCGGGTCGAAGGAGAAGGTCTTGCCGTCGTTCGACCAGCCCCAGAAGATCTTGCGGGTGCCGTTGGTGACGCCCATGAACACCATCACGTACTTGTTGCCCAGGCCGGGCACGGTGTGCTCGAAGACGCGGGCGTACGAGGTCTCGGTGCAGTTGGGGATGACCCCGGTGTGCAGCACCCGCCCGAAGTAGGTGAAGTGCACGCCGTCGGTGGACCAGGCCATCCGGGTGGTGTTGTTCTCGCCGTGGAAGTACAGGTAGAACTTGCTGTTCGCGGCGTTCCAGATGACGTGCGCGCTCGACACGTGGCTGACCGCGTAGTGCGGAGCCCAGTTGTTCGAGATGATCGGGTTGTTCGGGTACTCGGTGAACTGGCCGCTCAGGGAGTTGCCGTAGGCCAGGCAGATGCCGCCGGGCGCGTCGTGCGGGGCGTAGTACAGGTAGTACCTGCCCAGCGGTGAGGCGATCTTGTCGTACACCCCGCGGATGCACGGGAAGATCAGCTCACCGGTGGGGTTGTAGCGCAGGTTGGCCTTGTTGAACGGGGTCCCGAGGTACTGGTACGTCGGGAATCCCGCGGGCGCGGCGTGGGCCGGGCTGCCCAGTGCCGTCCCGGTGAGCCCGCCTGCCGCCGCGGCTGCGCCCGCGACCAGCAGTTGCCGGCGATTGAGGAGCGGTTTCATCGGTGGTCCTTCCCATCGATGGATATAACCGAAAGTAACGGTGAGTCTCGGGCTCGCGGCGTCCGGGCGTCAAGGGGCTAATACGAATTAGTTCAGGAACTTCGGCGCGGGCGATTTTCGTTGTGGGCCTTGACGAAGCGCCCGAAAGGCCGCAGGATCTCATCTCACCGAAACAACTAATGCGCATTAGCCCGAGGATTGGACACGCACCGTGACCGGAGCCCGCAGGCGGGTGACCCAGCAGGACATCGCCCGCATGACCGGCGTCAGCCAGGCGACCGTCTCGCTCGTCCTCAACGGACGGTCCGACGCCGACGTCAAGCTCTCGGCCGAGACCCGCGAGAAGGTGCTGCGGGCCATCGCCGAGACCGGCTACGTGGCCGACCCGATCGCCCGGCGGCTGGCCGCGCGGCACAACCGGATCATCGGCGTGTTCACGTACGAGCCGGTGTTCCCCAGCGCGAACAGCGACTTCTACCACCCGTTCCTGGTCGGCATCGAGCAGCAGGCCGAGGTGCTCGGCTGCGACCTGCTCCTGATGACCAGCACGCCGGTGGTCGACGGGCGGCGGCGCATCTTCCACGGCGACAACCGGCTGCGGCTGGCCGACGGCAGCATCCTGCTCGGCCGCACCATCGACCGCGCCGACCTGGCCCGGCTGCTCGCCGAGGAGATCCCGTTCGTCTCGATCGGCCGTCGTGACGACGCGGGCGGCCCGGTGCCCTACGTCGGCGCGGACTACGCCGCGGCGACGGCCGAGATAGTGCGCCGGGCGGTGGACCTGGGCCACGACCGGCTCGCCTACCTGGGCCTGGGCGCGGGGCCGGAGTCGTGGGCCGACCGTGGCCGCGGGTTCCGCGACGCGGTCGCCTCGGCAGGGGTCTTCGGCGGCCACTTCCCGACCCCGGTGTCCGGCGGTCCCGGCGGCGGCACGCCCGCACCCGGCGAGCAGGCGGCCGCCGACTCGCAACGACATGACGCGCGGCCGGCCCGGGGACCAGGTCGCGGCGCGTTGTCGGAGCAGGCCGCGACCGCGGCGCGCGACACCGCCGCCGTGCTCGATGCCGCGCTGGCCGCAGGTATCACCGCGGTGATCGCCGAGGAGCACGCCGACGGGGTCGCGCTGTTCGAGCTGGCCCGCGCACGCGGAGTCGCGCTGTCGGTGGCGACGCTCGGGGAACCGACCCGGGCCGCGCTGCCGACCGCGGTGGAGTTCACCAGCCTGCGCATACCGCGCCAGGCCATGGGCGCGCAGGCCGTCGAGGTCCTGACCGCCCTGATCGAGGGCACGCCCGGCGCGCGGCAGCGGCTGCTGCCGTGCGAGGTCGTGCCCGGCGAGACGCTCACCGAAAGAGGTAACTGATGCAGGCCGAGATTCTGGTGGTCGGGGGCGGCCTCGGCGGGGTGGCCGCGGCGCTGGGCGCGCTGCGGGCCGGGCGCCGGGTGGTGCTCACCGAGGAGTACGACTGGCTCGGCGGGCAGCTGACCAGCCAGGCCGTGCCGCCGGACGAGCACAGCTGGGTCGAGCAGTTCGGCGTGACCGCGAGCTACCGCGCGCTGCGCGAGGCCATCCGCGACTACTACCGGGCCAACTACCCGCTGATCCCCGCCGCCAGGGCGTGGCGAGAACTGAACCCGGGCGGCGGCCACGTCAGCCGGCTGTGCCACGAGCCCCGCGTCGCCGTCGCGGTGATCGAGTCGATGCTGGCGCCGTACCGGTCGTCGGGCCGGTTGACGGTGCTGCAGCCGTACCGGCCGGTGGCCGCCGACACCGACGGCGACCGGGTCACCACCGTGACCGTCGAGCACGTGCGCACCGGCGACCGGCTCACCGTCGAGGCGGCGTACACCCTGGACGCGACCGAGACCGGCGAGCTGCTCCCGCTGACCGGCACCGAGTACGTGACCGGTTTCGAGTCGCAGCACGAGACCGGTGAGCCGAGCGCACCGGACGCCGCGCAGCCGATGAACATGCAGGCCGTGTCGGTGTGCTTCGCGATCGACCATGTCGACGGCGACCACACCGTCGACAAGCCCGCGCAGTACGACTTCTGGCGCTCCTACCAGCCGGACTTCTGGGGCGACCGGCTGCTGTCGTTCCGCTCGCCGAACCCGCGCACCCTGGCCATCAGCGAGCGCAGCTTCACCCCGAACCCCGACGACGACCCGCTGTCGGTCGTCGCCGACCAGCGGGTCAACCCCGGCGACGGCAACCTGTGGACGTTCCGCCGCATCGCGGCCCGCAAGCTGTTCACGCCGGGCGCCTATGAGAGCGACATCTGCCTGGTCAACTGGCCGATGATCGACTACTTCGAGAGCCCGGTCATCGACGTCCCCGACGCCGACATGCACCTCGCCAACGCGAAGCAGCTGTCGCTGTCGGTCCTCTACTGGCTGCAGACCGAGGCCGGCTTTCCCGGCCTGCGGCTGCGCGGCGACGTCACCGGCGGCACCGACGGCCTGGCCATGGCTCCCTACATCCGGGAGTCACGGCGCGTCCGAGCCGAGTACACCGTCGTCGAGCAGGACCTGTCGCTGGCCGTACGCGGCGACAAGGGCGCGGTGGAGTACCCCGACGCGGTCGGGGTCGGCATGTACCGCATCGACCTGCACCCCTCCACCGGCGGCGACAACTACATCGACGTCGGCTCGTGTCCCTTCGAGATCCCGCTCGGCGCGCTCATCCCGCGCCGCATGGAGAACCTGCTGCCCGCGGGCAAGAACATCGGCACCACGCACATCACCAACGGCTCGTACCGGCTGCACCCGGTCGAGTGGAACGTGGGCGAGGTGGCGGGGGCGCTCGCGGCGTACTGCCTGAACAACGGCCAGTCGCCGCGCGGCGTGCGCAACACCCCGGAGCACCTGTCCGGGTTCCAGGCACAGCTCATCCGGGACGGCGTGCAACTGCGCTGGCCCGACGTCTCCGGCTACTGACCGGCCACCTTGAGTTGGAGTTATCGATGAAGATACGCGCACTGCTCGCCGCCGCGACGGCCGGCGCGCTCGCCCTCGGACTGGCCGCCTGTGGCGGTGCGGAGGAGCCGAGCACCGGTCCGGTGTCGCTGCGCATGACGGTGTGGTCCTCGAACGAGGCGCACCTGAAGCTGTTCAACGAGATCGCCGACGCCTACAAGGCGAAGAACCCGCGGGTCACCGAGGTCAAGTTCGACCCGATCCCGTTCGAGAGCTACACCACCACGCTGACCACCCAGATCGCCGGCGGCAACGGCCCGGACCTGGCCTGGCTGCTGGAGAACTCGGCCCCGGACTTCGTGAACTCCGGCGCGCTCGTGCCGCTCGACGACACGCTGGGCAAGGCCGAGGGCTACAACGCCGCCGACCTTAGCGCTTCGGCGACGAAGTTGTGGAAGGCCGACGGCAAGCTGTTCGCCTACCCGTTCTCGACCTCGCCGTTCGGCGTGTTCGTCAACACCGACATGGTCAAGGCCGCCGGGCAGCAGACCCCGGCCGAGCTGATCGCCGCCAACCAGTGGACCTGGGAGAAGGCGGTGACGGTCGCGGCGGCGTCGTCGGCCAAGAGCGGCAAGGCCGGTCTGGTCGTACGCGACTTCGACTACAAGAACTGGGACAACCTGTCCACCGTCTGGACCGGCTGGGGCGCGCAGGCGTGGACCGCCGACGGCAAGGGCTGCGGGTTCGACCAGCAGCCGATGGTCGACGCGATGACGTTCCTGCACAACGCGATCTTCACTGGCAAGGCGCTGCCCGGCCCCGGCACCACCGCCGACTTCTTCGCCGGCGAGGCCGCCATGACGATCACCCAGATCTCGCGGGCGTCCCTGCTCAAGGAAGCCAAGTTCGGCTGGGACCTGGTCCCGCTGCCGACCGGCCCGAAGGGCGAGTACGCCGTCATCGGCCAGGCCGGGCTGGGCGCGCTGAAGAAGGGCAAGAACGCCGACGTCGCCGCCGACTTCCTCGCCTTCTTCACCAACCCCGCCAACTCCGCCAAGCTCGCCGCGTACTTCCCGCCGCCGCGCACCTCACTGCTCACCGCCGAGACCCTCGCCAAGACGAACCCGCTGCTCAAACCCGAGCAGCTGCAGCAGGTCGTCATCGACGGCATCTCCAGCGGCGTCGTCAAGCCCAGCCACACCGGCCAGGCCGAGATCGCCCAGGCGGTGCGGGCCGCGCTCGACCCGCTGTGGAAGCCCGACGCCGACGTCAAGGCGGTCCTCGGCGGCGTCTGCTCGGCCATCAACCCCCTACTGGCCAAGTGAGCACTCGCTTCTGGACGGGTAGCCGGCGCGACACCCTCGCCGGCTACCTGTTCATCGCCCCCCAGCTCATCGGCTCGGTGCTGTTCGTGTTCGTGCCGCTGGGCCTGGTGTTCTGGTACAGCCTGCACGAGTGGAACGTGCTCGCCGACACGTTCACCTTCGTCGGCGGCGAGAACTACCAGGCGCTCGCCGACGACCCGAAGCTCGCCGACGCGCTGGTCGCGACCGGCTTCTTCTCCGCCGGGCTGGTGGTGCTGAACCTGAGCCTGGCGCTGCTGCTGGCGGTGCTGCTCAACCAGCGGCTGCGCGGCACGGTGTTCTTCCGGACGGTGTTCTTCTCGCCGGTCGTGGTGAGCCTGGTCGCCTGGACCATCGTGTGGAGCTTCCTGCTCCAGGACAACGGCGGCATCAACGGCCTGCTGGAGACCGTCGGCATCGACGGGCCGAACTGGCTGCGCGGCGAGGGCACCGCGATGATCGCGGTGATCGTGGTGCAGGTGGTCAAGAACGTCGGCCTGAACATGGTGCTGTTCCTGGCCGCGCTGCAGGGCGTGCCCGCCAACCTGTACGAGGCCGCCACCGTCGACGGCGCCAGCCGGCGCCGGCAGTTCCTCAGCATCACCGTGCCGATGATCAGCCCGACCATCCTGCTCACGTCGATCATCACGGTGGTCGGCTCGCTGCAGGTGTTCGCGCAGATCGCCGTGCTCACCCAGGGCGGCCCGGGGACCTCCACCACGGTGCTCGTCTACTACCTCTACCAGCAGGCGTTCCAGTTCCACCACTTCGGATACGGGGCCACCCTGTCCGTGCTGCTGTTCGCGATCGTGCTGCTGCTGACCCTGGTCCAGTGGCGTATGCGCCGGAAGTGGGTGTTCCATGAGTCGTAGGGCCAAGACCGCCGTGTACGGCGTGCTGTGCCTGCTGGCGCTGCCGTTCCTGTTCCCGACCTGGTGGATGGTGACCTCGTCGCTCAAGCCGGTCGGCGACATCTTCGCCTTCCCGCCGACGCTGTGGCCGACCGACGTCAGCTTCGACGCGTACGCCAAGGCGTTCGAGCTGCAGCCGTTCGCCCGGCAGTACGTCAACAGCATGTACATCGCGGCGCTGGTCACGATCGGCACGCTCGCGGTGTCATCGCTGGCCGGGTACGCGTTCGCGCGGATCAGGTTCAAGGGTGCGAACGCCTGGTTCGTGGTCATCCTGGTCGGCCTGCTCATCCCGAGCGAGGTCACCATCGTGCCGCTGTTCAAGATGTTCGACGCCTGGGGCATGGTCGACACGCACTGGCCGCTGATCCTGGTGCCGATCCTCGGCGCGCCCAGCGTGCTGGCCACGTTCATCATGCGGCAGTTCTTCCTCGCCCTGCCCGGCGAGCTGGAGGAGGCGGCGAAGGTCGACGGCCTCGGCCGCTTCGCGATCTTCCGGCTTATCGCGCTGCCGCTGGCCCGCCCGGCCCTGGGCGCGGTCGCCATCTTCACCTTCCTGCACAGCTGGAACCTGTACCTGGAACCGATCGTGTTCCTGTCCAGCTCGGAGATGTTCACCCTGCCGCAGGCGCTGACCCAGTTCGTCGACGCGTACGGCGGCCCGATGTGGGACATCCAGCTGTCCGCGGCGTCGCTGACGGCGCTGCCGGTGCTGGTGGTGTTCGTGATCGCGCAACGCCAGTTCATCGAGGGCCTGGCCCACACGGGCCTCAAGGGATAGCCATGCCGATCACCGAGCCGAACCCGGGGGAGTACCGCAGCGCGCTGCGGGCGCCGGACGACTTCGACGAGCACTGGGCGCGCACGCTGGCCGACTCGGACGCGTTCGCGCTGGACGCGAGCTTCACGCCCGCGTGGCGGCGCGCGATCGAGGTCCACGACGTCACCTTCGCCGGGTTCGGCGGGCATCCCGTCAAGGCCTGGCTGGCCCTGCCCGCCGGGACCACCGAGCCGCTGCCCTGCGTGGTCGAGTTCCCGGGCTACGGCGGCGGCCGCGGGCTGGCGCACGAGTGCCTGCTCTACGCCGCCGCCGGCTACGCCCACCTGCGCATGGACGTACGCGGCCAGGGCAGCGGCTGGAGCCACGGCGACACCCCCGACCCCGTGGGAACCGGACCGCAGCATCCCGGGTTCATGACCCGCGGCGTGCTCGACCCCGGCACCCACTACTACCGCCGGGTCATCACCGACGCGGTCCGCGCGGTCGCCGCCGCCCGCGCGTTCCCGCTGGTCGACGCGTCACGGGTCGCGGTCACGGGGGAGAGCCAGGGCGGCGGGCTGGCCCTGGCCGTCGGGGCGCTGGTGCCGGACCTGGCCGCCGTCGCGCCGGACGTGCCGTTCCTGTGCGACCACCGGCGCGGGGCCGAGCTGGCCACCGCCGGGCCGTACCGGGAGGTCACCGCATACCTCGCGGTGCACCGCGGGCACGAGGAACAGGTGTTCCGCACGCTGTCCTACAGCGACGGCGTGCTGTTCGCCGAGCGGGCGACGGCTCCCGCGCTGTTCAGCGTCGCGCACATGGACGCCAGCTGCCCGCCGTCGACGGTCTACGCCGCCTACCACCGCTACGCGGGACCTAAGCGGATCGAGGTGTACCCGTTCAACGGCCACGAGGGCGGCGAAGCCGTCCAGGACGCCGCCCGCCTGTCCTTTCTCGACGAGATCTTCGCCCGCTGAGGGAGCGGTCGCCGTGGGTGCCCAATTTCGGGAAACTGCAGCATTCGGCCATCCGGTTCCCGCAGTTTCTCCGGAACCGCAGGCCCGGGGCGGGCGCCGCCCGTGGTCACCAGCTCCGCGGGCGCTCCCAGCCGGGCGGCGGCTCGTCGGCGGTCTCCGCGCCCCAGGCCGGGTCGGGCCGGAAGTCGCACCAGGTGCCGTCGAACGGGAACGCGCCCGCTTCGATCAGGTCGATCACCTCGCGCCCGGCCCGGCGCACCCGGGCCTCGTCCTCGACCCAGTAGTGCTCGGGCTGGGTCAGCCGCTCGGCGAACACGTCCTCGTCCTTCCAGCGCCACGTGCGGTCGGGCTCGACCCAGATGTCGAGGTCCCAGTCGGCGGTGTCGAGTCCGGCCAGGTGGTCGTCGCGCCATGCGACGCCGGGGCGCTCCAGGTTGGCGTACCAATTGCGGAAGTGCCCGTCGGCGTCGAAGAACCAGCGGATCGAGTAGTCGGCGCCCGTGGCGTGCCAGGACAGCACGCTGTGCCGGGCCACGAAGGCCATCGGGCGCTTGGGGCCGGTGACCCACTCCGCGAGCGGGACCTGCGCCATCGTGAGATCGTCCAGACGATTCAGGTGCCAGCCGGACGTGCCGCGGCTGCACCACAGCAGCAGGCCGCGCTCGTCGTGGCGGACCGCCCGCATCGGGTACAGCCCGCCGATCTGCCGGTTCTGGAAGTGGCGGACGCAGACCAGCTCACCCGGTTCGAAGATCACCATCCCGGCAACCTATCGGACCAGGTGGCCGGACTCCGGGAGGTGAGCCCCGGGCCCGGTGTCGGGCGGGCGACTTGATAGGCAAGTGATTACTTGCCTATAGTGGCTGACGTGGGTGACGTCTTCAAGGCACTGGCCGATCCGACCCGGCGGCACATCCTCGACGAGCTGGCCGAGCGGGACGACCAGACCCTGTTCGAGATCTGCGCCCGGTTGGGCACGAAACACCAGTTCACCTCGTCGCGGCAGGCGGTTTCCCAGCACCTGGAGCTGCTGGAGGCCGCCGGCCTGGTACGTACCCGCCGCGAGGGGCGCTACAAGTTCCACACCCTCGACACCCGCCCGCTCGCGCAGATCGCCGAGCGCTGGATCCGTGACAAGCCGCAGGAGAACCCATGAAGATCCACCTTGCCAGCATCCTCGTCGACGACCAGGCCAAGGCGCTGGCCTTCTACACCGACGTGCTCGGCTTCGTGAAGAAGAACGACGTCCCGATGGGCGAGTTCAGCTGGCTCACCGTCGTCTCTCCGGAGGACCCGGACGGCGTCGAGTTGGTGCTGGAGCCCGACCAGCACCCGGCGGCCAAGCCGTTCAAGGAGGCCCTGGTCGACGACGGCATCCCGTTCACCTCGTTCGCCGTGACCGACGTGCACGCCGAGTACGAGCGCCTGACCAAGCTCGGCGTCGTCTTCACCCAGCCGCCGACGTCGATGGGCCCGGTCACCACCGCGGTCCTCGACGACACCTGCGGCAACCTGATCCAGATCGCCCGCATGAACTGACCCGTCCCGCCCCGCCCTGCGGCCGCGGCGGCGCAAGGTCACCGGACTTGCCTGGCACCTGTGCGTATCTTGAAGCGCGATTCGCCCACCTGCCAGGCAAGTCCGGTGGTCTTCGGCGGTGGCGCGCCCGGTCGCGGCGCGGCAGCGGTGGTGTCGGATTGGCGCGGATCGGTGGAGGGACGGTTAGGCGACTGAGGTGGCGGGCGGGCGCGCCTAGGCTCCCGGCATGCGCCGTACCCTTCGCCTGCTTCTCGCCGCCGCCTGCGTGCTGGCCGCCGGCACCGCCTGCGGCTCCGACGAGGGCGATCCGGTCACCGCGCCCACGTTCTCCACCGTGGTCAGCCCGACTGCCGCCCCCGTCGAGTCCGCATCCGCCGCCCCGTCGCCGGCGCGCTCCTCGGCCCGCCCGTCGCCCGCCGCGCCGTCCTGGCCGTCGCCGGCCGACTGCGTCTCCTACAACCCGAACAACCTGACCGTGCAGTACGCGGCCGGCATCCACCAGGTCATGGACGGTTCGAAGGTCGTCGCGCGGCTGCACGGCGGCCCCGACGGCAACGTCGGCGACCAGGGCCTGGCGCTGGCGAAACGCTACAAGCGGCACTGCTTCATCGGACGCGGCAACGGCCGCGAGGACGCCAACGCCTACGTCTTCGACTACTGGCGCGACTCCTCCGGCCGGAGCACCGCCATCCCCGGCGAGGACGACGCGTGCTCGTCATATGACCGGGGCAACCTGCAGGTCAATGACATGGGCGGCGGTCAGGGCTGGCGGGTCAAGGAC
The DNA here is from genome assembly GCF_011297315.1 of Catellatospora chokoriensis. Taxonomy (NCBI): domain Bacteria; kingdom Bacillati; phylum Actinomycetota; class Actinomycetes; order Micromonosporales; family Micromonosporaceae; genus Catellatospora; species Catellatospora chokoriensis. The sequence goes on along the minus strand of NZ_JAAOTI010000001.1, from coordinate 384,667 downwards.
GACGACAACGTGCTGCACGTGTTCGACGACGAGTCCGACGCCCGCGACGGCCGCCTGGTCCTGGCCAAGTACGGCCGGATCTGCCGCCTGGGCAACCCGCCCGACGACGACCAGGACTTCGTCACGTACGGGAGGTGAGGAACCCGCGCACGGCGGCGACGAACTCGGCCGGCCGCTCCTGGTGCACCATGTGCCCGGCGTCGATGACGGTCAGCTCACCGTGCGGCAGGGCCTGGGCCAGCTCGGCGATGGTCTCCTGGCGCACGTAGCTCGCCGGTCCGCCGGAGATCAGCAGCGTCGGCACCGTGATGCCGCGCGCCTCGTCCCGCCAGCGCGGGTCGGGCTCGTCGATCTGGGACCGCAGCGCCAAAACCGCGTCCCAGTCGAACGACAACTCGCCCGCGGGCCGCTGCGGCGGCACCGGGGTGCGCGGGTACATCAGCCCCGCGTCCTCCACCACCAGGGCGTCGACCCGTTCCGGGAACCGGGCCGCGAACAGGTAGGCCACCACGCCGCCGAGGGAGTGCCCGACCAGGGCGACGCGCTTGAGCCAGAGCGCGTCCAGCAGCCCGGCGACGTCGGCCACGAGCAGGTCGATCGCGTAGCCGGAGGTCCGGTCGCCGCGGCCGTGGCCGCGCTGGTCGACGGCGTACACCCGCCACCGGTCGGCCAGCTGCTCCGCGACGGTGTCCCAGTCACCCGGCCCGCCGCCGCCGATCCCGTGCAGCAGCACCATGGGCGGCGCGTCCGGCTCGCCCCACACCCGGTACGCCAGCCGTACCCCGTCCACGTCGACGTGCTCGTAGTCGTTCATCAGCCGAACCTATCCTGCGCGGCGCAGGTCACAGGTCCGGCAGTGTCTCCCCGGGCCGGCGCGGCCGTGGCTGCGGGGCGGGCACTCAGCGGGCGGGCCGCAGCCCTTCGCGTACGACCTCGAGCACGCGGGCGGGTGCGGCGTCGCCGCCATACCGCTGCATGGCCTGGCAGCCGACCATCAGGGTCTTCACGTCGGCGACGGTGACGTCGGCGCGGACCGCGCCCGCGGCCTGTGCGCGTACCAGCAGTTCCCCCATCGCGTCCTTGAACGCCTGCTCGTGCTCGGGCATCGCGGCCTCGATGTCGAAGCCTTCCCCGGCCAGCGCGTCGACCAGGCCTTTGTCGGTGGCGCCGGCGGTGGTCATCAGGTCGAAGAAGCTGAAGAATCCCTCCCCGGGGTCCGTGGTCTCGGCCAGCTCGCGGGCAGTGTTCACCAGGTGTTCCACCCGGGCCACCACGATCGCCTGGTACAGCGCCTCCTTGGTGGGGAAGTGCCGGTAGACGGTGCCCGCGCCGACCCCGGCCCGCCGTGCGATCTCGTCGATGGGCACGCCGAGCCCCTCGGCCGCAAACACCTCGTAAGCGGTCTGTAGCACCTTGGCGCGGTTGCGGCGGGCGTCGGCGCGCAGCGGCCGTGCGGTCTCGCCGGTCATCGTGCTGCCCGGCGGGGGAGACGTGGGTCACTGGCTAACCGGGGCGCACGTTCCGTATAGTAAGTGGGGCGCACGTTCCGATTATATGCACTCCGAGGAGACGCCATGAACGCCACAGCCACCACGGCGGGCCGCTGGACCGCCACGGACGTGCCCGACCAGACCGGCCGGGTCGCCGTGATCACCGGTGCCAACACCGGCATCGGCTTCGAGGCCGCCAAGGTGCTCGCCGGCCGCGGCGCGACCGTGGTCCTGGCCTGCCGCAACCCCGACCGGGCCGGGGACGCGCTCGCCCGGCTCACCGCGTCGACCCCCGGGGCCCGCGTCGAGTTCCTGCGCCTGGACCTGTCCTCGCTCGCGTCGATCCGCGAGGCCGCCGCCGAGCTGCGCGGCCGCCACCCTGAGATCGACCTGCTGGTCAACAACGCCGGCGTGATGTGGACGCCGCGCAGCACCACCGCCGACGGCTTCGAGCTGCAGTTCGGCACCAACCACCTGGGCCACTTCGCGTTCACCGGCCTGGTGCTCGACCGGCTGCTGCCGGTCGTCGGCTCCCGCGTGGTCACCATCAGCAGCATGGGCCACCGCACGGGGCAACTCGACTTCGACGACCTGCAGTCCGAGCGCTCGTACGGCCGCCACCGCGCCTACGCGGCCTCGAAACTGGCCAACCTGATGTTCACGTACGAGCTGCAGCGCCGCCTGGAGACCGCCGCCGCGCACACCGTCGCGCTCGCCGCCCACCCCGGCGGCGCGGGCACCGAGCTCATGCGCAACTCCCCGCCGCTGATCCGGTTCCTCAACCCGGTGTTCGGCCCGCTGGTCACCCAGAGCGCCGAGCGTGGCGCGCTGCCGACCCTGCGCGCGGCGACCGACCCGTTCGCGCGCGGCGGGGAATACTACGGACCGGACGGTCTCGGGGAGGTCAAAGGATTCCCGAAGCGCGTCGGCTCCACCGCCCGCTCGCACGACAAGCTCGCCCAGCGCCGCCTCTGGCAGGAGTCGCTTCAGCTCACCGGCGTCACCTTCCCCGTCTGACCGACCAACCGACCACTAAGGACACCGAGATGCCCGCCATCCTCGCCGCACTGGGCGCGACACCCAGCGGAGCCCGCGCCGAGCGGGTACGCCAGTCGCCGCACTTCCGCGACGGCTCCTTCCGCAACAGCACGCCCACCCGCACCATGGTCGGCGGCGAGAGCCGCCCCAGCGTGCGTGAGTTCCTCACCGGCGGCGAGCGCCGCCGGCCGAGCGCCCCGGTGCCGCTGGTCACCGGCGAGCCCGCGACGTCCGCCGACGGGCTGCACCTGACCTGGTACGGCCACGCCACCGTGCTGGTCGAGATCGAGGGCGCGCGGGTGCTGCTCGATCCGGTGTGGAGCGACCGGTGCTCGCCGACCCCCGGCATCGGCCCGAAGCGCCTGCACCCGATGCCCGTGGCGCTGGCCGACCTGCCGCGTGTCGACGCGATCGTCATCTCCCACGACCACTACGACCACCTCGACATGCCCACCGTGCAGGCGCTGACCCGCAGCCAGCAGGCCCCGTTCCTGGTGCCGCTGGGCGTGGGCGCGCACCTGGAGCGCTGGGGCGTGCCCGACCACCGGATCATCGAGCTGGACTGGGAGGAGAGCGCCGACGTCGCCAGTCTGACCCTGACCGCCACCGAGGCCCGCCACTTCTCCGGCCGCACCCTGCGTCGCAACGGCACCCTGTGGAGCTCGTGGGTCATCGCCGGCGAGCAGCGGCGGGTGTTCTACACCGGCGACTCCGGCTACTTCGACGGTTACGCCGCCATCGGCGAGCGGCACGGCCCGTTCGACGCCACGCTGATGCAGATCGGCGCGTACGACAAGGGCTGGCCCGAGATCCACATGTTCCCCGAGGAGGCCGTCGCCGCCCACCTCGACCTGCGCGGCGACCTGCTCATCCCCGTCCACTGGGCCACCTTCAACCTGGCCCTGCACCCGTGGGCCGAGCCGGTCGACCGCCTCTGGGCCGAAGCGAAGGCCCGCGACGTCAACCTCGCCGTCCCCCGCCCCGGCGAACGCGTCGACGCCGCGGCCCCGCCCGCCCTCGACCCCTGGTGGCAGGCCCTCGTCTGAAAGCAAGGGCACCTTCACCTCGCCATGCGTTGTAGAAGGTGCCCTTCTTGACGGCTACCAGCGGCTGAGCTGGGCCGTCAGGCCAGGTCGGCCGGGCGTGCGGGCATGCGGCCCTGCCCGCATGCCCGCTACCGCTGCCGCGCGGCCCGCGGATAGGTTCGCGGCAGGCAACGGCGGGGGAGGCGGCGCTGACAGCGGCAGGGACGAGCACACCGTCGGGGCCTGAGGGCAGGCGCGGCCTGTGGCCGCTGCTGGTCGCGCAGACACTGTCCGCGCTCGGGGACTCGTTCTCGTACGTCGCGATCCCGCTGCTCGTCCTGCACACCACCGGCTCCGTCGCGCAGATGGGCGCGGTCACCGCGCTCGGCGGCGCGGCAGCACTGGTGACTGGCGTGTTCGCCGGCGTCGTCGTGGACCGGTTCGACCGCAGGCGGCTGCTGGTCGGCTGCGACCTGGCCCGGCTGCTGCTGTACGCGAGCATCCCGCTGGCCTGGCTGGCCGGACCGCAGGTGTGGCTGCTCTACCTGGTGCTGCCACTGGCGAGCGCCTTCGGCATGGTGTTCCGGGTGGCGCACGTGACCGTCGTGCCGAGCCTGGTGCCCGCCGAAGAGATCACCCGTGCCAACAGCCGCCTGTTCGCGGCGTCGTCGACCGCATACCTGGTCGGTCCGGCTCTGGCCGGGCTGCTCTCCGGACGGTTCGGCCCGACCGCGGCGATCGCGCTCGACGCGGCCACCTTCGCCGTCTCCGCCGCGGTGCTGCTCCTGCTCCGCCTCCGGCCGACCGGGGCGTCCGGCCGCCCCGAGGCGGGCACGCGGCCGATGGACGTGCTGCTGGCCGGGGCGCGGTTCATCGCACGGCATCCGGTGCTGCGGCCGCTGACGGTGCTGCTGACCGTCCTGAGCAGCCTCACCTTCGGCCTCACCGATGTGGTGATCTACCGGCTGAAACACGACCTCGGCCAGAGCGACGGCACCGTCGGCTACGTGCTCGCGGTCGGCATCGTGGGCACGCTGGTGGGTTCGGTCGCGGCGGCGCGGCTGCGGCGGCGGTACGGCTTCGCGCCGACGTGGACCGGGGCCTGGGCGCTGTGCGGCGTCGCCATGGCCGGAATCGGGCTGGCCGGGCGGGTGCCGCTGGTGGCCGCCGCGGCGACCGCGGTGCTCGGCTGCACCGCCGTCGCGGGCATCGTGTCGATGTCGCTGCGGCAGGAGGTGACCCCGGCCCCGCTGCTCGGCCGGGTCACCTCGGCCTTCTGGACCCTGCACTCGGCACTGACCCCGCTGGGCGCGGCGGCGCTGACCACGGCGGCCGCCGGGTACGGCTCGGCGGCGACCCTGATCGGTGCGGGCGTGCTGTGCACGGCGACCGCGGCGACCGCGCTGTGCACAGCCCTGTTCCGCACCTCGGCTGAGGCAGACCACGTGCCTGACGCGCTGCCCGGACGAGGAGAGGTCGGCGCGGCGTGACAGTCCAGTTCGGGCATACTGGACAGATCGCCCCGGACGTCGCCGGTCGAGCCGGCACGTGAGACGGTGCCGGCTCACGTCGACCGGTGCCGACCGCGAGGACGGAGACCGATCATGAAGTTGCCGCCCGGCGCGACCGGCTTCGGCACCGACTCTCGCCAATCGAAGAAGGATCTCCAAGACTTGGCAGCGGTCTGCCACCACGCCGCCCGCCGGACCGGCGGCGCCGTCGCTGAGCTGATCCCCCTCGGCGCGACACCCAACTTCCACACCGCGACGATCACCTATCCCGACGACAGGATCGCCGTGCTGCGGCATGGCCTGCTTCCCTGGCTTGCTCTCGCCAAGCCCACCCGCCCCGGCCAGGCCCCACGCGACTGGCTCGATCGAACCGAGCTCGCCGAGGCCATCGGCGAGGTGTCGGACCTTCGCATCCTCACCCGCGACGAGCTGCTACAGCCGCTCGGCAGCGCCGACCTCGCGGACCTCGCCGCTGCCGAGATCAAGCAGATCGCATACTGGCGGCCGACGACAGTCGGCGACCTGCTCTTCAACCTCTGGGACTGACTCGTGCTCGGGGCGCCCGCTGTCGCGAAAGGCCGGACGGCGGCCTGATCCGTGATCAGGCCGCCGTCGTGATCACCTCGCGGGTCGGCTCACTTGGTCACCATGTAGTAGGCGACGGCCACCGCCGATGCCTCCGGAGGGCGTACGAGCATCACCTTCAGCGTGGCGTCACGCTTCGACGTGATGGTGATCGTGATCGGCGAGGGCTGCTCGGAGCAGCGCACCGTCCTGGTGCTGCCGGCATCGCCCATCCTGAGCGTCGCCTTGATGGTGCCGGTTCCGGCACAGGTCAGGGTCAGCGCGTACGTGCCCGCCTTGGCATCCACGTTGGTGTCCAGCTTCTCGCCGGTGAACATGTCGCCGCCGCCCGTCTGGTCGCCGCTGGGTCGGGCCAGCGCGGTCTCCGCGATGGTCATCAACGGGTCGTTCACCATCACCGCGAACCCTGAACGGGCGCGGGCCAGCTGGTCGCCGGCCACCGACAGCGTGATGAGCCCCGGTGCCTGCAGCTTGACCTCGACACGTGCGGCCGCGTTGTAGTTGCGGTTGTCGGACGGGTCGGTGCACGGTGCGTCCATGGTGCCCTCACCGCTGTCAGCCCGCCAGGTCACGGTGAGGCTGCCGACACCCCGGCAGACGGCGAACAGGGTGTATCTACCCGCCGGCAGGGGGTGCTCGGCGGTGCCGAGCACATGACCGGACGCGTCGGCAGCGGCCACCGGTCCGAACACGGCACCCCTGCGCAGTTTCTCGGGCTTCATGCCCAGGCGCTCCAGCGCCTTCACGCTGAGCTGCCGCAACTGGTCCGGACTCAGCGTCGGCCCCGCGAGCACCGTGGGAGACGGGCTCGTGGACGGTGCCGCCGGCTCGACGGGTGCCGCCGCGCCCAGCCGCGCCGCCGAGTAGCCGCCAGCCGCCAGCACGAGCGCGGTCAGGGCCGCGACGGCCGAGACGCGAGTGTTGCGGCGCCGCCGTACGACTCGGCGTACGGCCGGCACCCCCGGCACGACGATCTCATCCGGCACCTGCATCCGGAACTGGAAGAAGGCGTCGGCCAGCGGCTCGTGCTCAGTCTGCTCAGGCATTGCGGACCTCCTCTGCGCCCGGGTTCGCGGGGGACTGCAGCTGCTCACCGAGCGCGACCCGTGCCCGGTGCAGCCACGACTTCACGGTGCCGGTCGACACCTGCATGGACTCGGCGACGTCGACGATGGCCTGGTCAGCCAGGTAGTGCAGCACCACCGCCTGGCGGGGCCGTGGCGGCAGCGCGCGCAGCGCCGCGAACAGGGCTACCCGGTCGGGGCTCGGCTCCGGGGTGTGCACCTCCCGGTGCCTGCGCCGGAACGCGGCGGCGACCCTGGACCGCCGGAAGTGCGAGGTGGCCAGGTTCCAGGCGACACGACGCACCCAGGCGACCGGATCGTCGTACGCGCTGACCTCCCGCCACCGCTGCAGCGCGCGGCAGAACGCCTCCTGCGTGACGTCCTGCGCCTCCTGCCGGTCGCCGAGATACGCGAACAGCTGCGTGGTCACCGAGGTGAAGTGCGCCGCATACAACTCGTCGAAGTCGTGGTGCCGCCCTTCGTCGCCCGTTCCTCCGGACCGTGAGCGCTCAGGAGCACGGCGGGCGCCGTGCGTCGGCGTCGCCGAGCCCGCCCCGGCTGCGTTCATCGAGTTTCCATCCCTGTCCATCCGATCCGTCCTACCGGCCCTGTCAGGCCGGACGGCGACAACACGAAGTTCCCGCGCTCCGGGTTGCGTCCGCATCGAATTTTCCGCAGCCGCCGTGGTCGTGGTGACGCGGCAGGTCCCCGGCTCCAGCGAGCCGGGGACCTGCCGCGTCACGGTTTGTGTCCGGGTGCTCGGCGAGAGTCACCCGGTGAGGATCACTTGAAGCGGACGAACTGGGAGAACTGGCTGTTGGCCGTACCGACCGACACGGTGCGGTGGCTGTAGGCCGACCCGCCGTTGTAGTTGTACTCGTCGACCTCGAACGTGCCGTTGCTGTTCACCTTGGTCACGAACGCGACGTGGCCGAAGGTGCCGCCGAGGCGGACCGCCACGTCACCGGCCTTGGGGCTGCCGTACACCGGGATGCCTGCGCTGCGGGCGGCGTTGGCCCAGTTGTTCGCGTTGCCCCAGTGCACGCCGTCGTAGTAGTTGTGGAAGTCGACGCCCAGGCGGCTGCGCACCGCCCACGCCGCGAAGCTGGTGCACTGACCCTTGTAGAAGTTCCACGGGTCGACGCCGGTCGTCTGCCCGCGGTAGGGGTAGTCGTCCTTCGCGGGGTAGCTGCCGCCGCCACCGGTCGGGGCGGGCTGGTGCGAGGCGTTGTTGTTCTTCAGCGTGGCGTTCAGGTTTACCTTCGCGCCCGACGCGATGTCCTGCGTCGCGCCGCCGAAGTCGCTGTTGTAGTACACGCGGATCGTGGAGCCCGTGCGGTTCCACGCCGACGCCGCGTTGTTCTTGACGCACACGCCCTGGCCGTTGCCGGCACTCTTGAACTCGTAGCACGTCGGCTGGGTGGCGCCGTAGTCGGCCAGCGACGAACCGTGGTCGGAGACCGACCCGGCGAAGTCGCTGTTGTAGTAGTAGCAGAACTCGCCGCTGTCGCAGACACCGTCGCGTGACGCCGCCTGGGCCGGTGCCGCGGCGGCGCCGACGCCGACCACGGCGATCGCGACGGATACGCCGATGGCGCGGAGCGCGCGTCCGACTCTCCTTGACATGGATTCCCTCCCCGAGGATGGAGCTGATGTGCACGGTGAGGCGAATCTACGAAGATGACTTACACATTCTGTACATTCTGGCTACAGGCCTGGGCCGTGCCAGGGCGGAGCCCACCTGATGCCGGCCCGCCAGGCCGTACCCACCGCGTGATCGACGATCTGTCCGGCGGGGACGGCCCTGACGCCGCAGTTCCCGAAAACTGCGGTGCGCCGGCCGACCACCGACACTAAGGTCGCGCCATGGAGATCCGTAATGTGATGCCGACCGAAGAGCCGGCTGCCGAGGGGGTCGTCGCGGCGGCATTCGGCGAGCCGGCGGACGGGCGCGTGGTGCAGATGATGCGAGCTCTGCAGGCCAGCGGAGCAGCTCGGGCGAGTCTGGTCGCTGTTGTCGACGAGGAGCTGGTCGGGCACGTCGGTCTCTCGCGCGGCTGGGTGGACGCTCGACGCGAGCTGGTCGAGGTTCTGGTGCTCTCCCCGCTGTCGGTGCGTCCCGACCTCCAGCGCCACGGCGTCGGCACCGCGCTGGTCGCGGCGGCGCTGCAGACCGCCGGAGATCGTGGCGCGCCGGCCGTTTTCCTGGAGGGCAGCCCGAACTACTACGGACGCCGCGGGTTCAGCTCCGCCTCCGACCTTGGGTTCGACCGGCCCTCGACGCGTATCCCGGACCCGGGGTTCCAGGTGGCGCTTCTTCCGTCGTACCAGCCGTGGATGGTCGGCCGGCTGATCTATCCCGAGGCGTTCTGGACCACTGGCACGGTCGGTCTGCGCGACCCCGAGCTGGCGCGGGTGGAAGCTCAGATCGCGTCGGGGCGCACGGGCGGCTGAGCGCCGGGATGAGCTGGCCCGGATCCGCTCATGCACTTTTGTTCCATGCAAGACTGGCCGACGGATAAGGGTGCGGTCAGGTGGAGTCCGCTGGCACGGACGGCTGCAGAGGTTCGAATCCTCCACCCGCCACCGGTTGAGTCCGGCCGTCTAGGGCGGCATGCGGGAACATCTTGGGCCGAGGCCAAGCGGTATGTCGTCCCGACGTCTGCCCTTGCTCGGCTTGACGGTCGTGTGTCTAATGGGCCGGTGCTTGATCACTTGACCGTGCTGGTGGGCAGCTGTCTGGGGGCCGGCGATACCCCCAAAGACGCCTCGCCACCGGTTGTCATCTGTCTGGGTGTCTGTTTCGTCATATTCGCTCTGCTCTGGATGCTGCTGGCCCCGGACGACGAAAGGCGGCTCATCGTCGTGACCATCGGGGCAGGGTGGGGAGTGTGTGGGCTCTCGGCGGTGATTCTCGGTATCGCGCGCGCCGCCACCTGCGGATGATTCAGACCACTCGTGGCACCACCCAGGCTCCCCGATGCTCCTGCGGACGTCAGGCGGGGTTGCCGTGCCCGGTTTACGCCGGGGCGTCAGGACCGGACCCGCCGCGCCATTGACGGCGTGTTCGACGAGAACGGCCCTGACGGCCTGGTGACGGCCTGACGTGATGATCAGGCCACGAAGGAGATCATCTCACGTAGATGTTGGGCGAGTTCGGCGTGCTCATGCCGTCGCCGATGAAGAAGCTCGGGTGCGGCGGCTGGTTGTAGGCGGTGTTCTGCCACGCGATCGCGACCCGGTACATCGGGTCGTGCATCAGGGTGTGGATGCGCCGGTCGGTGGTGTTGGTCGTGGCGTAGATGCGCAGCGCGGTGTTGTCGCTGGTACGCCAGATGACCTCCTCTCGCCAGTCACCGAACAGGTCGGCCGACAGGGCAGGGGTGGACTTGGTGCCGTTGTTGGAGGCGACGTTGCTGCCGGTGAGCAGGCGGGTGTCGCCGCCGGTGCCGTACTTGTCGATGTGCGTGCCGTCGAGCAGCTCGCGCACCGGGTCGCCGTCCCACCAGACCAGGAAGTTGATCGAGCTGGGTTCCCGGCCGAGGGAGGCGCCGTTGGCGGTGTTGCGCAGGGTGGTGTCGCTGGCCGACCAGGCTTCCGCGCCCGGGCTGCCGGCCCAGATGTCGCCCGCGACACCGCGGCCGTTGTCCGCGCCGGAGGCGGTGCTCCACAGGATCTGGCCGGTGCGCGCGTCGGCCAGCCACGAGCCGGGCTGGCTGGTGGACTCGCTGACCTTGAACACTTCGAGGCCCGCGCGGCTCGGGACCAGATCGCCGACGTGCAGGGTGTCGCCATGGCCGCGGCCGGTGTTCCACAGCGGCGTGCCGTTGTCGTTGATGGTCATCGCGCCGAAGATGATCTCGTCACGGCCGTCGGCGTCGACGTCGCCGATGGACAGCTGGTGGTTGCCCTGCCCGGCGTACTGGCTGCCGGCGCTGTTGGAGTCGAACGTCCAGCGGCGGGTCAGCGAGCCGTTGCGGAAGTCCCAGGCGACGATGACGGTGCGGGTGTAGTAGCCGCGCGACATGATCAGCGACGGGCGGGCGCCGTCGAGGTAGGCCGTGCCGGCCAGGAAGCGGTCGACCCGGTTGCCGTAGCTGTCGCCCCAGGACGACACGGTGCCGCGCGCCGGCTCGTAGCTGACGGTGGACAGGGCCGCGCCGTTCAGGCCGTTGAACATGGTGAGGTATTCGGGCCCGGACAGGACGTAGCCGTCGCCGTTGCGGTAGTCGGCGCTGGCGTTGCCGATCACGGTGCCGACGCCGTCGCGGGTCGCGTCGGCGGTCTTCATGGCCACCTCGGCGCGGCCGTCGCCGTCGTAGTCGTACACCTGGAACTGGGTGTAGTGCGCCCCGGCCCGGATGTTGCGGCCCAGGTCGATGCGCCACATGCGGGTGCCGTTGAGCCGGTAGGCGTCGACGTAGACGTTGCCGGTGACGCCCGCCTGGGAGTTGTCCTTGGCGTTGTCGGGGTCCCACTTGAGGACGATCTCGTACTGGCCGTCGCCGTCGAGGTCGCCGACGGACGCGTCGTTGGCGGAGTAGCCGCTCGCCGGCGCGGAGATCGGCACGTCCAGGTAGTTGCCGCCGGAAAAGCGCAGCGACGCCGGTGAGGCGGCTTGCTCGGTGCCGTCGACGACGGCGCGCACGGTGTACGAGGCGTCGGCGGCGGCACCGCTGTCCAGGTAGTTCGTGGAGTTGGTGATCGGCGAGGAGTTCACCTTCGTGCCGCCGCGGTAGACGTTGAAGCCGGTGCTGTAGGACTCGGTGCCGAGCAGCCGCCAGGAGACCAGGTTGGCGCTGCCGGAACGCACGCTGACCAGCCCTCGGTTGAGGTCCTCCATCTGCTTGGCTCCGGACGGCGGCGGGCCCGACGGTGACGGGCTGGGCGAGGCGGGCGCCGACGGCGACACGGACGGCGATGCCGACGGCCGCGGGGACGCCGACGCGGACGGCGACGGCGCGGCGGAGGTCGGGGCGGGCGCTCCGGTGCAGGTGGTGCCGTTGAGCGCGAAGCTCGCCGGGGCCGGGTTCGACGTGTTGTTCCACGAGGCGTTGAAGCCGAACGCGGTGCTCGCGTTGGTGGCGATGGGCGCGTTGTAGCCGGCGTCGGTGACCGAGACGTTCGCGCCGGACTGGGTGAAGCTGCCGTTCCAGAGCTGCGTGACGGTCTGCCCGGCGGTGAAGGCCCAGGTCAGGGTCCAGCCGTTGACGGGGTCGCCGAGGTTGGTGATGGTGACGTTGGCGCCGAAGCCGCCGCCCCACTGGTTGGTGACGGCGTAGTCGACCCGGCAGCCGGCGGCCGCCTGGGCGCTGACCGCGGTCACGACGCCCGCGGTCAGGACGGTGACGGTGGCGGCGGTGAGCACCGCGAGCCGCCGTCGGGTACGTGTGGGCATGTGCCTCTCCCGAGGAATGGGTGCGGACCGGGCAGGCGCCCGGCACGGTGATCGGGGGATGGAGGATCAGGCGGGATGCCGGCGGGGTCGCCTCGCCGTCGCGGGCGCGCGGCCCGATGCGGTGGATGACGGAGTCGACGCCTGACCGGCCTGGCTCGGATGCGTGCCCGGTGCATCCGTTTCGCCCTTTGGGCGGTAGCGTGCCCTGCTCCCGGCAGAGATGTTAGACCTGTCGATGGATGGCCACAAGCGCAGCCGACCCCGGCATGCGGGCGGAAACGCACTGCGGCCTGCGGCTGCGGCGCGGTAGTCACACCGTTTTGATCACGCGGGAAGGTGTCAACGGCACTTGCCGAAGTCCTGGCGCTGCGCGCCGACACCGTACGCCGGGTGGGCGCTGCCGGGAGGTTAAGAAGGGCACCTTCTTCTACGAATAACGATAAGAAGGTGCCCTTCCTTAGGGAAGGAGGAGGCGGGAGAGGCGGCGGGTGGCCAGCCAGGAGCCGAGGGCGGCCATGGCGAGCAGGTAGCCGACGGCGACGAGCATGCCGGGGTGGAGGTGGCCGGTGGTGAGGCCGCGCAGGAGTTCGATGCTCTGGTAGAGCGGCAGCGCGGCGACCGCGGGCCGTAGTGCGGCTGGGTAGACCGACAGCGGGTAGAACGTGGTCGCGAACAGGAACATCGGCAGCATGACCAGTTGCAGGTACTGCTGGTGGTGGAACTCGCGGATCACGGTGATGGCGGCCATGCCGGCGGCGGAGAAGGCGTACGCGATGAGCACGCAGGCGGGCAGCGCGAGCAGTGCCCACCACGAGTGGACCATCCCGAACCCGGCGATCACGACCAGGAAGCAGGCCGCGGACAGGGTGCTGCGCAGCACCGACGCGGCCATCTCGCCGTACGCGATGTCGCGCACGGTCAGCGGTGTCGTGACGATCGCGTCGTAGAACTTCTCGAAGCGCAGCCGCCACCAGACCGCGCCGGTGGTCTCCGCGATGGCGCTGTTCATGGCGGACGTGGCCAGCAGCGCTGGGGCGACGAAGGCCGCGTAGGCGACCGCGCCGCCGTCGCCGTCGATGAGCTGTCCGATGCCGACGCCGATGGACATCAGGTAGAGGAACGGCTCGAACACCCCGTTGACGGCGAGGTTCCACGGCCGGCCCTTGCGCAGCACCCACAGGTGCCGCAGGACGATCACGTGCGCTGCGGGCATCATGGTCCCTTTCACGGGTGCAGGTGGCGGCGGAAGTTGCGGCGGGCGAGCAGGTAGCCCGCCAGCGCCATGGCCGACAGGTACGCGGTGTGGGTGAGGCTGCCCGCCCAGGTGGCGGTGCCGAGGGTGAGGGTGCGGCACAGTTCGACGCCGTGCCACAGCGGGGTGAGCGCGACCAGGTGCTGTGCGGCCTCGGGCAGCTGGGTGGTGGCGAAGAACGTGCCGGAGAACAGGTACAGCGGCATCACCACCCATTTGAACAGCGTCTGCACCGGGCGTACGTCGGGTAGCGTCACCGCCCACGCGGTCACCGGCATCGCGAAGGCGAACCCGGTCAGCGCGGCGGCGGGCAGCACCAGTGCGGCCAGCGGCGACGTCGCGACGCCGAACGCGAACATGACGGCGCAGAACGCGGCCGCGCCGATGGCGACCTTCACGGCCATGAACAGCGCGTGCCCGTTGAGCACGTCGACGGGTTCGAGCGGGGTCGCCACCGCGACCGGGTAGGCGCGGCCGGGCATGCGGTGGTAGCTGACCGGGAACGCCGATTCGATCATGCCGTTCTGCATGGACGCGGCGGCGAGCATGCCAGGGGCGAAGAACGCCAGGTAGCTGACGCCGCCCAGGGCCGCCACGTCCGAGCCGACCAGGGTGCCCAGCCCGGCGCCGATGGCGATCAGGAACAGCAGCGGGTTGGCCACGCTGATGACGATGGTGCCCTTCCAGTTGCGCCGGTAGTGCAGCCAGCAGTAGCGGTAGAAGCGCAGGGCCATGCCCCGCGGCGCGGTGGCGGGCGTCATCAGTCCACCAGCGTCCGGCCGGTCAGCGCGAGGAACACGTCCTCCAGGCTGGACCGGCGCACCAGCGCGGTGACCGGGGTCAGGCCGAGGGTGTGCGCGGCGGCCAGCGCGGCGTCACCCTCGGCGGTGTACCACAGCAGCCGGTCGGGCAGCTCCTCGATGCGGTCGCCGGTGACGGCCTGGCGCAGCTTGTCGAGGGCGGCGGCCTGCTCGCCGATGCCGAAGCGCAGTTCGAGGACCTCGCGGGTGGCGTGCGCGGCGATCAGCTCGGCGGGGGAGCCCTGCGCGACGATCTTCCCGCCGTCCATCACCACGAGCCGGTCGCACAGCTGCTCGGCCTCGTCCATGTAGTGCGTGGTCAGCACCAGCGTGACGCCCTGCTGCTTGAGCCGGAACAGCCGGTCCCACAGCACGTGCCGGGCCTGCGGGTCGAGGCCGGTGGTGGGCTCGTCGAGCAGCAGGATCTCCGGTTCGTTGATCAGTGAGCGGGCGATGGTGAGCCGGCGGCGCATGCCGCCCGACAGCGCGTCGACGCGCTCGGCGGCCTTGTCGGACAGCTGCGCGAAGTCGAGCAGGCCGGTCGCCCGCTCGTCGATGACGTCGGTGGACAGTCCGAAGTAGCGGCCGTAGATGAGCAGGTTCTCGCGCACGCTGAGTTCGGTGTCGAGGGCGTCGTCCTGCGGCACGACGCCGATCCGGGCGCGGATGCGCCGGCCGTCGGCGGCGGGGTCCATGCCGAGCACCCGCAGCGTGCCGGCGGTGGGCGGGGAGACGCAGGCGAGCATGCGCATGGTGGAGGACTTGCCCGCGCCGTTGGGGCCGAGGAAGCCGAAGGCCTCACCCCGGTGCAGGGCGAAGTCGATGCCGGCGACGGCGGTGAAGGGGGCGGAGCGTTTGTCCCGCGGCGGGTAGGTCTTGACGAGCCCCGTGGCTTGTGCGATCACGTCTGACACAGCCGCCAGCGTAAGGAACGAGACCGAAAATCTGCAAGAAATTTACATGCCCGAGCAAAATCCGAACTTCACGGTACGAGCACCGCCGCGCCCTCGACCCGGTCGCCCGCGAGGTCGGCCAGCGCGTCGTCGGCGCGGTCCAGCGGGTACACGGTGGTCGTGACGTGCAGCGGGTGTGCCGCCGCCAGGGCCAGGAACTCGCGCCCGTCGTCGCGGGTGTTCGCCGCCACGCTGCGCAGCTGCCGCTCCTCGAACAGGTGCCGTTCGTAGTTCAGCACCGGGATGTCGGTGAGGTGGATGCCCGCGACGGCCAGGGTGCCGCCCCGGTCCAGGGCCGACAGTGCCGGTGGCACCAGGTCGCCGACCGGCGCGAACAGGATCGCCGCGTCCAGCGGCACCGGTGGTGGCTCGTCCGCGCCGCCCGCCCAGGCCGCACCCAGGCCCAGGCCCAGCTCGCGGGCGGCGGGCGAGCGGGTCATCACGTACACCGTCGCGCCCTGGGCGATGGCGACCTGGGCGGTGAGGTGCGCGGACGAGCCGAAGCCGTAGATGCCCAGGGTGCCGCCAGGCGGCAGCTCGGCGCGGCGCAGCGCCCGGTAGCCGATGATGCCCGCGCACAGCAACGGCGCCAGGTGCACGTCGTCGTATCCGTCCGGCAGGCGGTAGGCGTAGTCCGCGGGCACCGTGGCGTACTCGGCGTAGCCGCCGTCGGCGTCCCAGCCGGTGTAGCGCGAGGACGGGCACAGGTTCTCCTGGCCGCGGCGGCAGTACACGCAGGTCTGGTCGGTGTGGCGCAGCCACGCGATGCCCGCGCGGTCGCCGGCCGCCCAGCCGGTCACGGCGTCGCCGTGCGCGGTGACCTCGCCGACGACCTGGTGACCGGGGATCACCGGGCTGCGGTGGGGCGGCAGGTCGCCCTCCGCGACGTGCAGGTCGGTCCGGCAAACCGCGCAGGCGCGCACCCGTACCAGCAGCTCGTCCGCGGCCGGGACGGGCACCGGCCGGCGCACCGCCCGCAGCGGCCGGGTCGCGATCGGGCCCGGCGCGGCGACCTCCCACGCAGCCATGGTGTCCACGCCTCCATCATCGTCGTGCCCGGCGGTGTCAGGGCGCTGATCTACCATCAGGGCCATGGGCGCAGCGGCGGGGGACGAGATCCCGAAGATCAGCGGGCCGGCGAACGGCGCCCTGGCCCTGGCGGGACACACCACCCTGACCGCGATCTCGCAGCTGACCAAGAAAGACCTGCTCGACCTGCACGGCGTCGGGCCGAAGGCGATCCGGATCCTGCGGGAGGCGCTCGCCGAGCGCGGCCTGACCTTCGCCGACGAGCAAAAGTGATCAACTGGAGGTAGCCTCCCGTCACGACGACGGGGAGGACCACCATGGCACCGCAGAGTGACGGCCTGGCCTATGGCGCGCGGCTGGCCCGCCACTACACGGCCTCGGCCGCGCTCGCGCTGCTCAGCGACGCCGAGCTCGCCGACCGGTTGGCCGCGGCCCAGGTCGTCGGCACGGGCATCGGCGGCGTCACTGCCCGGCTGGACCTGGGCGGGACGCCCGTGTTCGTCAAGCGCATCCCGCTGACCGACCTGGAGCGCCGCCCCGAGCACGTGCGCTCCACCGCCAACCTGCACGATCTGCCGCCGCACTGCCAGTACGGCATCGTCTCGCCCGGCTTCGGGGCCTGGCGGGAGCTGGCCGCGAACACACTGACCACCAACTGGGTGCTGGCCGGTCGGCATCCGGGTTTCCCGCTGATGTACCACTGGCGAGTGCTGCCCGGCGCCCCGGCCGCCGCCTCGGAACATGCCGACGTCGAGGGTGCGGTCGCGTTCATGGGAGGCGACCCGGCCGTCCGTGACCGCCTCGACGCGCTGGCGGGGGCCTCGGCGAGCCTGGTCCTGTTCCTCGAACACCTCCCGCACCGGCTCGGCGACTGGCTGGCCGGACCGGTCGCGGCGGGCGGGGACGAGCTGGTCGCGGCCTGCCGGATGATGGAGCAGGGCCTGGTCGGCGGTGTGGACTTCCTTCAGTCGCACGAGCTGCACCACTTCGACGCGCACCTGGGCAACCTGCTCACCGACGGACGCCACGTCTACTTCGTCGACTTCGGGCTGGCGGTGTCGCCGCGGTTCGCGCTGTCGCCGCGGGAGTCGGCGTTCCTGGCCCACCACGCCACCCACGACGCCGGATACGTCAGGATGAGGCTGGTCAACTGGCTCGTCCAGCACGTGGTCGGCGTGCCGATGCCGGAACAGGGCGGGCCCGTCGAGCGTAACGCCTACATCCGAGAGTGCGCCGCGGGCAGGCGGCCCGAGGGCATCGCTTCCGAGCTCGCCGACATGATCGTTCGGCATGCGCCGGTGGCCGCGGTGATGAACGACTTCTACCGGCAGCTGTTCGACGGCGCGATGCAGACGCCGTACCCGGCGGACGAGGTGGCGCGCGCACTGACCCGATGACTCGCCGATTGCAAGCAGTTGCACGGACCGTTGCTACAAACGGTGATGTTGCGAGTCGGTTTTGGAATTGTTTCCGTCGACATCTTGCCGTGCCCGGGGCACGGGCATAGGGTTTTGCCAATCCCCGCCCGGGGATGCGGTCCCGCTCACCGCCGTTCGCTGCCGGACATCCGATGTCCGGCGACGGAGGGTGCCACGCTCCCGCGCCCGCCCCTCCGGCAGTGCAGGAAGGGAGTGCGTCATGGCAGTATCCCGGCGGAGGTTCGTGACCTCCGTGGCGTCCGGATCGGCGCTGGCCGCCACCGGCGGCGCCGTCGCGGGAGGGCTCACCGCGGCGAGCCCGGCCGCGGCGGCCAGCCCGCCCGGCGACGTCGTCGGCAAGATCTCGGTCGGCTACCAGGGCTGGTTCGCCTGCACCGGCGACGGAGCCCCGATCAACGGCTGGTGGCACTGGAGCAACAACTGGGGCCAGCCGCCCTCGCCGAGCAACAACGCGATCGTGTCCTGGCCGGACATGCGCGACTACCCCGCCCAGTACCAGACCGCGTACGCCAACCTCGGCAGCGGCCAGCCCGCGAAGCTGTTCTCGTCCTACGACCAGTCGACGGTGAACCTGCACTTCCAGTGGATGCAGCAGCACGGCTGCGACACCGCGGCGCTGCAGCGGTTCAACCCGTTCGGCGGCGAGGGCCCGACCCGCGACGCGATGGCCGCCAAGGTGCGCACCGCCGCGGAGGCCTACGGGCGCAAGTTCTACCTCATGTACGACGTCACCAACTGGACGAACATGCAGTCGGAGCTGAAGACCGACTGGACGACCAAGATGTCGGCGTACACGTCGTCACCGGCGTACGCCCGCCAGAACGGCAAGCCGGTCGTCTGCATCTGGGGCTTCGGCTTCAACGACCCGGGCCGCCCGTTCACGCCGGACGTCTGCCTGGAAGTGGTGAACTGGTTCAAGGCCCAGGGCTGCTACGTCATCGGCGGTGTGCCGACCTACTGGCGGCAGGGCATCAACGACTCGCGCGCGGGATTCTTCAACGTCTACACGGCCTTCAACATGATCTCGCCGTGGATGGTCGGCCGCACCGGCGACGTCGCCGGCCTCGACTGGTTCTACACCAACGTCAACGTGCCCGACCAGGCGGAGTGCAACAACCGCGGGATCGACTACCAGCCGTGTGTGATGCCCGGGGACCTGTCCTCGCACCACCGCTTCCACGGCGACTTCTACTGGCGGCACCTGTACAACATGATCCGCGTCGGTGCCCAGGGCCTGTACGTGTCGATGTTCGACGAGTACAACGAGGGCAACCAGATCGCCAAGACCGCCGAGAACGCCTCACAGGTGCCCACCAACTCCGGCATCGTCACCCTCGACGAGGACGGCACGGTCTGCTCGTCCGACTACTACCTGCGCATCACCGCCGACGGCGGGCGCATGCTCAAGGGCCAGCTCGCGTTGACCCCGACCCGGCCGACGCAGCCCGTCGTCGGCGGTCAGCCGCCCGTGGACACGAACCTCGCGCTCAACAAGCCCACCTCGGCCAGCAGCACCAACGCGAACTTCGTGCCCGCCAACGCGGTCGACGCCAACCAGGCGACCTACTGGGAGAGCGTCAACAACGCATTCCCGCAGTGGCTGCAGGTCGACCTCGGCGCGGCCGCCACGGTCAGCCGGGTCGTGCTGAAACTGCCCGCCGGGTGGGAGACCCGCACCCAGACGCTGTCGGTGCAGGGAAGCACGAACGGATCGTCGTTCAGCACGCTGGTCAACTCCGCCGGAGTCGTGTTCAACCCGGCGGCGGGCAACACCGCCACACTCAACTTCACCGCGGCCACGGCCCGGTACATCCGGATCAACATCACCGGCAACACGGCCTGGCCCGCGGCGCAGTGCTCCGGGCTGGAGGTGTACGGCACGTCCCAGCCGCCGCAGGGCGACACCCAGGCCCCGACCGCGCCGGGCAACCTGACCGTCACCGGCCAGACCAGCAACAGCGTGTCACTGTCCTGGCAGGCGTCCACGGACAACGTCGGCATCACCGGATACCAGGTGCGCCAGGCGGGCAACGTCGTCGCGGGCGCGACCGGGACGTCGTACACGGTGACCGGGCTGAGCCCGTCGACCACCTACAGCTTCACGGTCACCGCCCAGGACGCCGCCGGCAACACGTCGTCGCCGTCCAACACCGCCACGGCCACCACCAGCTCCGCGCCCGCGTCCAACCTGGCCCGCAACAAGCCCGCCCAGGCCAGTAGCTACACGCAGAACTACGGGCCGGGCAACACCGTCGACGGCAACGCCGACTCCTACTGGGAGAGCGCCAACAACGCGTTCCCGCAGTGGCTGCAGGTCGACCTCGGCGCGGCGACCACGATCAGCCGCATCGTGCTCAAGCTGCCGCCGCCCGCGTCGTGGGCCAGCCGCACCCAGACGCTGTCCGTGCAGGGCAGCGCCAACGGCTCGACGTTCAGCACGATCGTGAACTCAGCCGGGTACACGTTCAACCCGTCCTCGGGCAACACCGTCACCATCACCTTCCCGGCGACCTCCACCCGGTACGTGCGGCTGAACTTCACCGCCAACACCGGCTGGCCCGCGGGGCAGGTCTCCGAGTTCGAGGTCTGGGCCGGCTGACCGCCGCCGTCCCCGGCGGGCCGAAACCGGCCCGCGGTCCGCGACGCCGACGCGGACCGCGGGCCGCGCAACGCGGCCGCCGTGCCGGACACGCCCCTGCCCCGGGCGTGCCCGACACGGCGGCCGTCCGCTTGCCGGGCTGAGGCGGACGGGATGTCACGAGGCGAGGGCGTCGCCACGTGCGGTGCGCAGGTGCAGTACGACGCGGCCGTCGCGCTGCGTGCTCACCAGGCGCGCGGCGCGCAGCACGTTGAGATGCTGGGACACCGCGGCGGGGGTGACGTCCAGCCGGGCCGCGAGGTCGCCGGTGGTGGCGGGCTGGGCCAGCGTGACCAGCAGCGCCGCCCGGGTGCGGCCGAGCAGGTCCGCGAGCGCGTCCGGGACCGGTCCCGGCTCGTGCCACAGGGCGGCCACCCCGCGGGCCGGGTAGCGCAGCGTGCCGTCGGCGACCGGCCGGGTGCCGACCGCGACTCTCGGCCAGCAGAACACGCTCGGGCACAGCACCAGGCCGTGCCCGCGCAGCGTGAGCGGCTCCGGCGCGTGCGGCGGCCGCCGGTGGTGCACCGAGAGCTCGCCGTCCGACCAGTGCACCTCGTCGTGCAGGTCGGCGAAGAGCCGCTCCACGCCTCCCGAGGCGAGCAGCCCCGCCCGGTGGGTGATGTCGGCCTCCAGCACCCGGCGCACCCGCGTCCAGTACGGCGCGACCAGCTCGGTGTGGCAGGCGCGCAGCGCCTCGACGACGGCGCGCAGGCCGGTGCGGGGATCGGCGGCCAGCTGCCGCAGCGGCCCGAGCCGGGCGCGGTGCAGCCCGGCGATCTCGGCGCGGACCCGTGACGACGGGGTGGAGGCGATGCGCCGCAGCTCGTGCTCCAGCTCCGGCAGCCGGGAGTCCGGCGGCGGCAGCAGGAACGACGGCTTGACCATGTCGTCGTGCAGCAGATCCGCCAGCAGGCGCAGGTGCGGCACGTCTTGCAGCACCCATCTGACCTGTTCGACCCACGGCAGGTGCACCGCGTGCACCCCGGGCCGCAGCAGCGCGTCCAGCGCCATGACCGTCTCGTACACCGGCGAGAACGCGAAGCGCACCCGCGCCATCTCGGCGCCGCCCATCCGGATCACTGTGGCCACGGGGCGAATGTAGCCGTGACTTAATCGTGGCACCGCCGGGTTTCCGGCTCCGACGATGCGCGCATGACCTCCACGATCACTGCCGCGCCGCCGCGACTGGGCCGGGACTGGCGCCTGCTGCTGAGCGCCGGGACCGTCTCCATGCTCGGGGACGGCGCGTTCCTCGCCGCACTGCCGCTGCTGGCGGCCACGATGACCACCGATCCCGGCCTGATCGCCGGGATCACCGTCTGGGGCAGCATGCCGTGGCTGCTGGCCGCGCTGCCGATGGGCGTCTACGCCGACCGGCACGACGGCCGCCGCACCATGACCGCGGCGCAGCTGGTCCAGGCGGCGCTCGTCGCCGCGCTCGCGGCGATGGTGACCGCCGGGGCCGGAGGCATGGTCCTGGTGTACGTGATCGCGTTCGCGGTCGGGCTGGCCGAGACGCTGGCGCACATCAGCCTCCAGAAGCTCGTGCCCGCGATCGTGCCGCCCGCGCAGCTGGAGGTCGCCAACGGGCGACAGCACGCGGCGCTGTTCAGCAGCAAGCAGTTCCTCGGTCCACCGCTGGGCGCGCTGCTGTTCACCGTCGCCGCCGCCCTGCCGTTCTGGGTCGACGCGCTCACCTTCCTGGCCTCGGCCTTGCTGGTGTGGCGGATCCGTGCCACGACCCGCGTCGCGCGTCCTGCGGTGTCGCTGCGGGCCGGGATCGGCGAGGGTGTGCGCTGGCTGGCGGGCAACCGGCTGCTGCGTACCCTCGCCCTGCTGTCCGGGGTGGCGAACCTGGCCAACTTCCTGGCCATGGCGACGTTCGTGCTGTTCGCCAAGCAGGTGCTCGGCCTCGGCGACGTCGGCTACGGCGTGGTGCTGGGCCTGATGGCGGTCGGCGGCATCTCCGGCGCCCTGGTCAGCGGGCGCGTGGTCGGGCTGGTGGGCGGGCGGCGGACGGTCACGTTCACGCTGTTCGCCACGCCGCTGGCGATGCTCGCGATCGGACTGGCCGCCCGGGACGTGGCGACGGTGGCCGCGCTGGCTTTCGTCACGTCGTTCGGCGCGGCGCTGTGGAACGTCGCGGCGGGCTCGCTGCGGCAGCGGACCGTGCCCGGTGACCTGCTCGGGCGGGTGAGCAGCGTCGGGATGATGGTGACGTGGGGCGCGCAGCCGCTGGGGGCGTACCTCGGTGGGCTCACCGCGACCTGGTGGGGCCTGTCCGCGGCGTGGGTCGTCGCGGCGGTGCTGCGCCTGACCGCCGCGACCGCGGCGCTGCCCGCGCTGCGCGAGTGGCGGTGAACCGCCCTGTCGGCCGGGGGACAGCGGCCGGACCGTCCGCATGGGACCCTGGGCGCGATGCGTACCCTCGCGCTGCTCAGAGTCGCGCTGCCGCTGGCCGCCCTGGCCGCGTCGGTGCTGGCGGCGTCGCCCGCCCGCGCGGAGGTCGGCCGCGTGTCGGTGCACACCGAGGCCGCCGAGTTCGGCCCCGGCGCCGCGCCGCAGCAGTTCACGGTGGCCTGTGCCCCGGAGGAGCAGCTGGTCAGCGGCGGTTATGCGGGCGTCGACCCGCAGCTGAGGATCGTCGCCAGCCATCCGTCCGACGGCCAGGGGACCCCGGTCGCCGACGGCGCCGCGCCGCGGGCGTGGACCGTCGGCGTGGTCAACGCCGCTCAGGCCGTCCGCACGCTGAGCGTCTCGGTCACCTGCCTGGTCGGCGGCGACAGCACCGCCGGGGTGTACGCCGGCACCCAGTCCGACCCGTCCGACCCGTCGGTCGAGGTGGTCTGCCCGCAGGGCACGGTGCGCACCGGGGGCGGTTACTGGGCGGTCTGGTACGCCCGGCTCGGCGCGGCCCGCGTTGACGGCAGCCATCCCGCCGGGACGCGGGGCTGGGCCGTCGACCTCACCGTGCCCGCGAACCTGCCTGCCCGCTCCTCGGCGACCGCCCTTGTGGTCTGCCACACCGGTCCCGTCGTCGCTGTCGCCACCGAGCCCACCGAGTTCGACCTGCAGCAGGCCTCGCCGGTGTGCGTCGTCGGCGCGGCCGCGAACGTCTGCGTGGTGCCGCAGTCCGGATCGGGGGGCGCTCGGTGTCCCGCTGGCATGGTCCTAACCGGCGGCGGCTACCGGATCGTGTCCGGTGGGCCGCTGACCGGGCAGGCTGCCGTCGTGGACGGTCCGGCGTCGGCGGGCGGCTGGACGGTGAGCCTCACCGGGACCACCGCGCAGGGCACTCGGGTCCGGGTGCGTGTGGAGCCGGTCTGCCTCGGCAGCGTCGTCCGGCCGAGCGAGCCGCCCAGCGATCTGCTCCCGGACCGTGGCGCGCGCCTGAACCAGGCGCTGGCGCTGGCCGGCGGGCTGCTCGGGTTGCTGCTGCTGATCCTGCTGGCGGCCCTGCTCCTGCGGCGGTCCGGCCGACGGTCCGGGCCATCCGCGCCGGGCATCGAGGTCGTGGTGCGGACGGCCCGCTTCCGCTACCGCGACGACGCGTACCGGGAGGATCTGTGACCACCGTCCGCGACATCGTCTTCGGGGAACTGATTCCCGGCAAGGCCGGCGAGGCTGCCGGGCAGGTCGCGGCGGCCGCGGAGCGGCTGGCCGGGGCCGGGGTGGTCGCCGACCAGCCGCAGGCGCCCGCGGCGGCGCTGGCGCGCGCGGTGCTGACCAAGGTCGCGGAGCTACTGGACATCGAGGTCTCCGACGTGTTCGTCGGCGCGTG
Source organism: Catellatospora chokoriensis (assembly GCF_011297315.1). Taxonomy (NCBI): domain Bacteria; kingdom Bacillati; phylum Actinomycetota; class Actinomycetes; order Micromonosporales; family Micromonosporaceae; genus Catellatospora; species Catellatospora chokoriensis. The sequence goes on along the minus strand of NZ_JAAOTI010000001.1, from coordinate 360,664 downwards.
GAAGACCAGGTCGGCGCTGCTGACCGCGGCCCGGGAGACGCACGCGACGCCCGGCCTGCGCCGGGAGGTGACCATCCGCAGCTTCACCATGCCCTGGGAGTACGAGGCCGAAGTGGACGTGGTCGTCGACGGCTCCGTGGTCACCACGCTGACTGCGGCGGTCACCTTGCAGCTCACCGTCACCGCGCTGGCGGCCGTCGTCGAGGCGGGCCGCCTCATCGCGCTCACCGCGGGCGACACCACCGCCCGCGGCGAGCTGCGGGTGCGTTGCTCGTCGCCGGAGGCCGAGCACATCGTGGCCGAACGCGAGCAGGCGGTCGACCTGCGTCGTGAACTCCGTCTCGGTGGTGGCGGCGTGGCCCTGGTCGACGGGGCCGACGACGTTCCGGCGCAGCGGCCCGCACCGTCCGGTGCGTCCGCCACGCCGGAGCCGCCCGCCGCCGGTTAGCGGGCGGGTCGGTCGGCTGCTCACGAGGCGAGCAGGGCGTCGATCTGGTTGATCGACAGGGAGGCGCCCTCGACCATGCCCATGTCGAGCACCTGCTGCAGGGCCTCGGCCGACTCGTAGGTGCCGACGTAGGTCGCGCGCGTTCCGCCGTCGTGCGCGGCGAACGAGTACACGTTCTGGGAGACCGGCATGTTCGGGTTCGGGGTGAAGTCGAGGTCGGCGAAACCGTCCTCGAAGGCGAAGCTCGTCGGCTCGTCGACGGCCGTGACGAGCCAGTAGCCGGCGTGCTTGTCGCCCTCGGGGCCGGTCATGAAGTAGGTCACCCGCCCGCCGGGCCGCAGGTCGTGCTCGACCACGGTCGACGGGTAGGTCGGCGGGCCCCACACCTTCTCCAGCTGGCGGGGGTCGGCGTAGACCTGCCAGACGCGCTCCACCGGCGCGGCGAAGTCGGCGACGATGGTCAGGGTCAGGTTGTCGAGGTCGTGCCGGACGTCGGTCACGGGCATGGGTCAGTCCTCCTGGTCGGGATCGGATGCGATGAGGTCGTCGATGCGCGCGATGCGGCCGCGCCAGACCTGCTCCAGCTCGGCGAGCATGGACGCCACCGAGCGCACCGCCGCCACGTCGCCGCTGACCAGCTGCTCACGCCCGCTGCGGAGCTTGGTGAGCAGGCCGGCCTTCTCCAGCACGGCGACGTGTTTCTGCACCGCGGCGAAGCTCATGTCGTACTTCGCCGCGAGCGCGGAGACCGAGTGCTGCCCGGCCAGCACCCGGCGCATGATGTCGCGCCTGGTGCGGTCGGCCAGCGCGTGGAAGAAGGCGTCCGCCTGGTCCTCGCTGCGCTCGGTCACGCCACAAACATACAACCAAACGGTTGTACGTTGTCAAGTCTCGGGTGCGGAGGTTGTGGTTCAGGCGAAACAGGCTGGTAGGCACGCCCGCTGATACACTGCTGTACCCCGATGACCAGGAGAAACAGTGCCGCTCACGCCGCCGGCCGGCTGGTATGCCGGTGCCGATGACTACGTCCGCTACTGGACCGGGCAGCGCTGGTCGGACCATCTCGTGCCATCGGGCCGGGCGGTGCCGCCACCCGTTCCGGCGAACCGGATCGCCACCGGCATGCCGCGCGCCAGGTGGGCGCGGACGGCACGGGCGGTCCTGCTGTTGATCTCAGCGCTGGGACCGGCCGCCCTCGTCGCGGATGTGGCGCTTCGCCTGCTGCCCGCGACCGCCTCGCCCGACGACTTGGCACGATGGCTGGTGTTGTCGCTGCTCGCGGTCCCGCTGGGCTGGGTGGCGCCGCAGGTCGGCTACCGCGTCAGGGACGTGCTGTTCCTGCTCGTCCCGGGGTATGCCGTGCTGTGGGCCTGCCGGGTGGTCTGGCGCTACTCCTACCTGCCGTTCGCCGACTGGCTGCCCCGCGAGCAGGACGCGATGAACTGGCGACAGGTGCCACACCCCGTTCACGCGGGCGAGCTGCTCTTCGTGCCCGCCCGCCGCGACTGACGGCCTGTCACGGGCGAATGTTCTGGTTCAGGTGGAACAGGTTGTCCGGGTCGTAGGCGCGCTTGACCTCGACGAGCCGGTCGAAGTTGCCCCGGTAGTTGGCCCGGATCCGCTCCTGGTCGTCGCCGGCCATGAAGTTGATGTACCCGCCCTCCTCCGACAGCGGGGCGGTGGCCGCGTAGTAGTCGCGCACCCAGGCCGTGTTGGCCTCGTTCTCCGCCGGGTCGGGCCACATCCCCGCGATGACCACGGCGAAGTTCGCGTCCCGGTAGGCGAACGCGGTCGCGTCCGGCGCGACCCGGTGACAGGCCCCGTTGATCGGGTAGATGTGCACCGTCGAGTTGACCACCGGCACCTTCGGCCCGTGCGTCAGGTGGGCCTCGATCGCGTCGTCGGTCAGCTCCTTGACGAAGCTCGCCTTCCAGTAGTGCTGCAGCCCCGCCGGGACCAGGCCGTCGAATGCGGTGTTGAGCGCGGCGTACGGCATCGGGCCGATCATCTCGGCGACCGGCGGCGCGACCGCGCGGATCCGGTCGATGATGCGCTGCCCGTCGGCCGTCGACCCGGTCCAGCAGTTGACCATGGCGATGAACGGCTCGCCGTGCCGGTCGGCGGGGATGAACGGCAGCGGCGGCGCGATCTGGAACGCCGGGAAGCCGCCGTACTGCTCGGGCGCGTCGGCGATGAAGTCGCGGAAGAACGCCAGCAGGTCGCGGACGTGCGCCAGCTCGAAGAAGATCGGGCCGCCGTAGATCTCGTCGACCGGGCTGAGCGCGAACTCGAACGAGGTCACCGCCCCGAAGTTGCCGCCGCCGCCGCGCAGCGCCCAGAACAGGTCCTCGTGCTCCTTCTCGCTGGCCACTACCGCCCGGCCGTCGGCGGTGACGACCTCCGCCGACAGCAGGTTGTCGCAGGACAGCCCCAGGCCGCGGGCGAGGTAGCCGATGCCGCCGCCGAGGGTGAGCCCGCCGACGCCCGTGGTGGAGATGATGCCGCCGGTCGAGGCCAGGCCGAATTCGCCGGTCGCGGCGTTGAAGTCGCCCCAGGTCGCGCCGCCCCCGGCGTGGGCCGTGCGGGCGTGCGGGTCGACGGTGACGGCGCGCATACCGGACAGGTCGGCCACGATGCCGTCGTCGACCGTGCCGAAACCGGGCACGCTGTGCCCGCCGCCGCGTACCGCCAGGTCCAGGCCGTTCTCGCGGGCGTAGTCGACCACGGCCCGCACGTCGGCGGTGCTCGTGCAGCGCACCACCGCGCGCGGCCGCCGGTCGAACATGGCGTTGTGCACGGTCCGGGCCTGGTCGTAGCCGTCGTCGCCGGGCGTGATCACCTGCCCGGACACGCGGGCGCGCAGCTGCTCGATCGTCGATGTGGCCATGTCGGTGCCCCCGTCCGAATCGCGGCGGGCCGCACCACGCCCAGCCGGCGCGATCATCGGGCACGGTCGGCGACAGGCGGCCCTCTGCCCACGCTAGCGGGCCGACGGGCACGATCGTGCCGAAACGGTGGCAGCCGTGCGGGTCAGTGCCCGCCGCGCCGTGTGTCCCGGCCCGGGGCGGGGCGCGGCTGAACGGGCGGCGGCGGCCACTGGCGCCGGGTGATTCGCCTGGTCAACGGTGTGGCCACGGCGGGTGGTCCGGCCGGTGCGGTGCTGTCGGCCCGCGGCACCCGGCGGGGCCGGCGCTCGGGCGGCCAGACGGGCTTCGGCTTGCACACCCACTGCGGCTCGATGCTGCGGGCGTCGCTGCCGTCGTGGGTCTCGACGAGCCAATCGGCCAGGGTCAGCCCCTGCGGGGCGCGGGCGTGGTCGAGGCAGCAGCCGTGCGGATCCCAGCCCCACATCGGGCCGGACGGGTCACGGAAGTCGACCAGCCACATGATCGCGCAGCCGACGTCGTACACCGGGACCACACCCGGCGGGTGGCCGGGCCGCCCGCTGGTCTCCTCGTACATCGCGACGATGTCCATGTCCTCGCTGGTCCAGGCGTCGTCGCCGACACCGGGGACGTCGTCCCGCGGCCCGAAGCCGCCGTTGGCGACCTCCAGGTAGATCCGGCGCAGCAGCGGCGGCACGGGAAAGCCGATGACCTGCTCGGCCTCGGCGATCACCGCAGGGGTGGCGAGCCGGGCCGGGCCCGCCCAGGACCGGGATTCCGGCAGCCGGGCCCGGAGGCGGGCGAGCAGCTCGTCCTCGGTCATGCCCGCACGGCGGGGGTGGGCGTCGGTTTCGGACACAGGTCGGAGATTAGCCCGACCGGCCGACGTCGGCGGTGCCGTACCGCGCCCGTGGTCGTGCTGCGGCATCATTTCCGGCGTGACCGAGTTGACTGCACGACCTGAGACCAGAGTGGGCGCGGTTTTCGTGCCGCAGTTGCCGCCCGAGCGGCTGCGGTCGGTGGCACAGGCCGCCGACCAGGCGGGGCTGGACGAGCTGTGGCTGTGGGAGGACTGCTTCCTGGAGAGCGGCATCACCGCGGCCGTGGCGGCGCTGGCCTGGACCGAACGCCTCACCGTCGGGGTCGGGCTGCTGCCCGTGCCGCTGCGCAACGTCGCGATCACCGCGATGGAGCTGGCGACCCTGCACCGGCTGTTCCCCGGCCGCGCCCGGATCGGGGTGGGGCACGGCGTGCAGGACTGGATGGCCCAGGTCGGCGCGCGGGCCGAGTCACCGATGGCGCTGCTGCGTGAGCACCTGACGGCGCTGCGGGCGCTGCTGTCCGGCGAGCGGGTCACCACCCACGGCCGCTACGTCCGGCTGGACGGGGTGGCCCTGGACTGGCCACCGCCGTACCGTCCCGAACTGCTGGCCGGGGCGACCGGCGACCGGACGCTGCGGCTGTCCGGCGAGGTCGCCGACGGCACCATCCTCACCGGTGGCACCACCGTCGAGCAGGTGCGCCGGAGCCGGGGACTGATCGAGGAGGGCCGGGCGAAGGCGGGGCGCACCGAATATCACCAGGTCGTCGTCTACCTGCACGCGGCGACCGGGCCGGATGCGGCGGCGCGGCTGGAGGCCGAACGGGTGCGCTGGGGCTACGACACCATGGCCGGGCACGGCGTGGCCGGGGGTGCGGAGGCGGTCGCCGAGGCGGTGCGCACCTGGGCGGAAGCGGGCGTGGACACGGTGGTGCTGCAGCCCACCCCCGACGACCCCGACCCGGAGGGTTTCATGGCCTTCGTCGCGCAGGAGGTCACCCCGCTCGTGCGGAACTGACCGCGCCGCCACCCGATCCGGGAGACGCTGAGGGGGTGAGCGGGCGGGTCGAGCCGGCCGGGTGTCGTGCACCCGGCACCGGACACGGAGCGGGTCCCCGGCCGCGCGCCGCGGCCGGGAAGGCGGCCGCGTGAACTGGTGGCGTGGGCTGTGGTCGCCGACCGCCGCGCTGCGGGCGATCCGGGCGGCGGTGCTGGTCCCGGCGCTGTTCGCGTTCGCGCTGCTGGTGATCAAGTCGCCGCAGGTCGCCACGTTCACCGCGTTCGGCGGTTTCGCGAGCCTGGTGCTGGCGGCGTTCGGCGGCACCCGCCGGGACCGGGCGGTGGCGCACGCCATGCTCACCACCGCGGGCGCGGTCCTGATCGTGATCGGCACGCTGGTCAGCCATGCCGTGGTGGCCGCCGCGATCGCCACCGCGGTCGTCGCGTTCACCTCGTACTTCGCCGCCGTGATCGGTCCGAACGACGCCTCCGGCGCGGCCGCCGCGATGCTGCCGTACATGCTGGCGGCGTCCGCGGCCGCCCCGGTCGGCGTCATCGGCGACCGCGTCGCCGGGTGGGTCCTCGCGACCGGGGTCGGCGGCCTGGCCGTGGTGCTGATGGCACCCCGCACGGCGGGCGCGGAGCTGCGCCAGGCCACCGCCACGCTGGCCACCGGGCTGGCCGACCTGCTGGAGGCGGGAGCACTCCGGGCCGCGCTGCCGGAGCTGCGGGCCGCCGTCGCGGATGCCACCCACCGCATGATGGCCCTGTTCGTGTCCGCGCCGTACCGGCCGAGCGGGCTGGTCATCGCCGACCAGGCCATGGCCGGGGCGGTCAACCAGCTGGAATGGTGCAAGGGCCTGGTCAGCGACGGCATCGACCGGGTCGGCGACCTGCGCGACACGCCGCTGACGGTGCGGGCCCCGTTGGAAGCGTCGGCCAGGGTGCTGCGGGAGGCCGCCGCGGTGCTGCGCGGCGAATTGGTCGACCCCGACCTGAAGGGCCTGGAGCAGACCTGCGCCGACAGCGTGGCCCGGCTGACCGGCCCGGGACGGCCGGACGCGGACGCGACGGAACTGGTGGTCGCCTTCTACGGCCAGACCACCGCGAACTGCGTCCGCGCCTTCACCACCGACGTGCTCATCGCCACCCGGGGCGCCGATCCGCTGACCGCCGCCAGCAGCGTGCGCCGCTGGTACGGCCTGTCCCGGCCGGACCGGCCGCCGCTGCGCCGGCTGGTCACCCTGGCCGGGGTCGCCGGGATCGTGCTGCGCAACGCGAGCCTGCGCTCGGTGTGGTTCGTCAACGCGCTGCGCGGCGCGCTGGCGCTGTCCGCCGCGGTGGTGATCGTGCAGGTGAGCGGGGTGCGCAGCGGGTTCTGGGTGCTGCTGGGCGCGCTGTCGGTGCTGCGCACGAGCGCCGCGTCGACGGGCACACAGGCCGTCAAGGCGGTCGTCGGCACTGCCGCCGGGGTCGCGGTCGGGGCGGCGCTGCTGCCGTTGCTGGGCCCGTCGCCGTGGGCGAGCTGGGGCGCGCTGGCGGTCGCGGTGGCCGTGGTGGCGTACGGGCCGGGCAAGCTGCCGGACATCCTGAGCCAGGCGGCCTTCACCGTGGTCATCCTGGTGCTCTACAACATCCTCGCGCCGACCGGTTGGAAACTGGGCCTGGTGCGGCTGCAGGACGTGGCCATCGGCTGCCTGGTCAGCCTGGTCGCCGGGCTGCTGGTCTGGCCGCGCGGGGCCGGTGATCTGGTCCGCGACGACGTCGCGGAGATGTTCAAGGTCGGCGGGGTGCACCTGACCGAGGCGGTGGCGTGGGCGCTGGGGCGGCGGACGCGGCCGCCCGAACAGGAGGTCCGCGCGGCCGCGTCGGCGTTCCGGCTGGAGGATGCGCTGCGCGGCTACCTCGCCGAACCCGGGTCGAAGCGGATGGACCGGCAGGACCTGTGGCGGCTGGTCATCTCGGGGGTGCGGCTGCGCCAGACGGCGAGCGCGCTCGACGACCTGACCCCGCGCGACGCCGCCCCGGACCCGCGCTGCGACGCGCTGCTGCGCCACGCCGACGCGCTCGCCGCTTTCTACGCGGGCCTCGCCGAGCAGATCGGCGAGCCGACCGGGCCGATGCCGCCGCTGCTCGCGCCGCCGAGCCCGCCCGACGACGAGGTCCTCGGTGCCGGCGGGGACGGCACGCCCCTGCACCGGCTGCGCCGCCGCTGGGTCGGCGAGCACCTGCGCCACCTGGAACTGCACCTGGCCGACCTGGTCGCCCCGGCGCACGCCCTGGCCGACCAGCGCCGCCGCCCGTGGTGGCGCTGACCGGGAACCAGCCAAGATCGCAGTTTCGTGTCCAGAGCTGAGAGGGAAGCCCGGTTCCTGTCACGAAACAGCGATCTTGCGGCGCAACCGCCGGGACGGTCAGCCGAGGGCGGCGGGGGATTCGGCTCCGTCCAGGAGTTTCGTCGGGGTGCCGGTGCCGTCGGCGGGCACGGACCAGATCGACGGGGCGCCGTCGGGGGCGCGCAGGGTGTACGCCACGGTGCGCTCGTCGAGCCAGGCGGCCTGATCGTCGACGCTCTGCGTCTCGGCCAGGTTCGTCACCGCCATGGTGGACAGGTCGAGCACGGACAGCCGCCAGCCCCGCTGCGGGTCGCCCTCGATCGCCTGCTTGAACGCGATCCGGGTGCCGTCGGGTGACAGCGACGGGCACTCGACGTTGTCGGTGAGCGTGCGCAGCGTGCGCGCCGCGAAGTCGCCGTGGACCAGGTAGCGCTTGCCCCCGGTCGCCACGGTGGCGTAGAACGCGTTGTCGTCGGCGGTGAAGGTGACGCCCCAGAAGTTCATGTCGACGTTGCGGTAGGGCCGGCCCTCGCGGATGACCGCGAAGTCCTCCAGCGTGCCGACCATCGTGCCGGTGCGGGTGTCCAGGATGCCGGTGCGGGTGGAGAAGCCGCCGGTGCTGTAGGAGTCGCCGCCGACGAACGTGGTCCAGGCGACCATCCGGCCGCTGGCCGACACCCGAGCGCGGTTGGGCAGGCCGGGCACGGCGAACGTGCGCGTCGCGCGCAGCTGCCGGTCCAGCACCGTCAGCTGGTAGGACCAGGCGGTGTCGGGGTGGATGCACACGCCGGTGCCGGCGGCGGCGTAGACGCGTACGCACTCCAGGCCGGACACCAGCCGCGGGCCGGACGGATCGGCAAGCGAGACCGTGGCCGCGCGGCGGTCGGCGACGACCAGCAGGCGCGGGCCCGGGTCCAAGGTGATCTCCGTGGACGGCACGGTGTCGGCCGAGGCCGCCTCGCCCCTGGCCAGCTGGATGTAGCCGACGGCGACGGCGGCCAGCAGCACGGTGACGGCGGCGGCGATGGCGACGCGGGCGCGGGTGGACAGTGCGGTCATCGTTCGACCTCGGCATTCTGGTTCGTGCGGGCGGTGCTCGTCGCTGCCTGCGGCGGGTCGGTCGGGTCGTCCGGTTCGGGCAGCGGGCGGGAGCCGGCCGGACCGCCGGCGTCCGCCACGCCGCGTGGGGTCCGGAGCAGCAGCAGGGTCGCCGCGACGGCGACGACGACGGCGAGCGCGGCGACCCGGGAGGCGGTGGCCGGTCCCCAGGTCTGCCAGGCGAGGCCGAACAGGACCGAGGAGACCAGGTAGGCCAGCGCCTGGCCGGTCTGGATCAATGCGATGCCGGTGGTGCGCAGCCGGTCCGGCAGCACGGGCCCGGCCAGCGCCATCAGGATCCCGTCGGTCGCGGCGTAGAACAGCCCGTACAGCCCGAGGGTCACCACCAGCAGCGGCGAGCCGCCCAGCGGCCCGAACAGCAGCAGGTACGCGGCCGTCAGCGCGACATAGCCGCCGAGCATCACGGGCAGGCGGCCGATCCGGTCGGCGAGCACGCCGAGCGGCGCGGCCAGCAGCAGGTAGCCGAGGCTGGTCCCGGCGGCCAGCAGCGGGAACCAGACGGTGCTCAGCTCCTCGCGGCGCTGCAGCAGCAGGTAGACGAAGCCGTCGCCGATGGTGGCCAGGCCCAGCAGGCAGGCGGCCAGCACGAGGCGGCGCACCGGGGCGTCGCGCAGCAGCGCCGCGGCCTCGCGCAGGGACACCTTCGCCGTGGCGGGCACCGCCTCGCGGCGGTCGCGGACGAACAGCACCAGCACCATCACGCCCAGCGCGGCGACGCAGAAGCTGACCACGAACACGGCGTCGAACGAGTTCGCGGCCAGCGCCAGCACGCCGAGCGCGACCAGCGGGCCGAGGAACGCGCCGACGCTGTCCATGGCGCGGTGCACGCCGAACGCCCGGCCCAGCGACTCCGGCGGGGTGGACAGCGTGATCATGGCGTCCCGGGGCGCGGCCCGCAGGCCCTTGCCGGTGCGGTCGGCGGCGATGACCAGCCCGATCGCGGGCACCGAACGGCCCGCGGCCAGCAGCGCGAGCTTCGCCACCGCGGACAGGCCGTAACCGAGGCCCGCCACGGCCTTGCGGCGGCGGGTGCGGTCGGCGACGTACCCGCCGACGAGCCGCAGCAGCGCGGTCGCTCCGGTGTAGACGCCGTCGATCATGCCGTATGCCAACGGGCTGAGCTGCAGCCCCAGCACCAGGTACAGGGGCAGCACAGCGGTGACCATCTCGGACGACACGTCGGTGATCAGGCTGACCGTGCCCAGCGCGAAGACGTTCGCGCTGACCTTGGTGAACCGGCGTCGTCCGGATCGTTCCGCCGGGGGTGTGGCGGTCGGACTGGTGACGGTGGACAGGTACACGCGGTGACGCTCCTCCCGCGGCAAAGCGCCCGCGACGACGGTGCAGATGGGTCGACCCGGACCGTCCGGCGGCCACCGCGGTCGCGGCACGCCGCGGGCACCCCGCGTCGGGCACATCCTGAGCCGCTCGCGGTACGCAGGGCCCTCGCGCACACCACCACGGGGCGTGCTTCCGATGAACAGACGGTGTCACAGCGGCCGGTCGGCTGTGGACGCTCATCCGACTCACCCATGTCGTTCACCCGAACGTGTGCCCGCTGTTTCCAGGACTCCCTACATTCCTCGCACGGCCGCGCCGACCGTGCGGCCGTACACCCCCAGAAGGGCTCGAGTCATGGGAATCCGCAAGGGCCGCTTGGCTTTGACGGCCGGCACGGCGTTCGTGCTGACGGCCGCCACGGTCGCGACCGTGCTGACGGTGTCGGCGCAGACCGCCGCCGCCGCGACGACCACGTTCACCCCGGTCGCCGACACGTACGTGCAAGCCGACACGGCGTCGACCAACTACGGCACCTCGGTGCAGATCACCGTCGACAGCTCGCCGCAGCGCCAGATGTTCCTGCGCTTCACGGTCAGCGGTGTCAGCGGCACCGTGACCAGCGCGAAGCTGCGGCTGCGCCACATCAGCGGCAACGACGGCAGCGCCGCCGGCGGCACGTTCCGCGCGATGTCGAACACGTCGTGGTCGGAGACCGGCACGACGTGGAACAACAAGCCCGCCCTCGACGGGGTGTCGCTGGGCAGCCTCGGCTCCGTCGTCGCCAACGGGTGGTACGAGGTCGACGTGACCTCGTACGTCACCGGCAACGGCACGTTCAGCATCGGCGCGAGCTCGACCAGCAGCGACGGCGCCTACTACGACACGCGCGAGACCGGCGCGGACTCGCCGCAGCTGGTGGTCACCACCGGCACCACGCCGTCGCCGAGCCCGTCCATCCCGTCGCCGAGCCCGTCCACCCCGCCGCCGTCGGGTGACCCGGTGCTGGTCGGCGCGGGTGACATCGCCGACTCCGGCTCGGGCGACACCGCCACCGCGGCGCTGCTCGACGGGATCTCCGGCACTGTCTTCACCACCGGCGACAACGTCTACACCAACGGCACCGCGTCGGAGTTCAACAGCTACTACAACCCGACCTGGGGCCGCCACAAGGCGCGCACCCGCCCCGCGCCCGGCAACCACGACTACAACACCTCGGGCGCGACCGGCTACTACAACTACTTCGGCTCGGTCGCCGGCCCGTCGGGCCAGGGCTACTACTCGTACGACCTGGGCAACTGGCACGTCGTGTCGCTGAACTCGAACATCAGCATGTCGGCGGGCTCGGCCCAGGAGACGTGGCTGCGCAACGACCTGGCCGCCAGCAGCAAGCCGTGCACCATCGCGTACTGGCACCACCCGCTGTTCACCTCGGGCGCCAACCACGCCCCGTCCACCTCGACCCGGCCGCTCTACCAGGCGCTGTACGACTACAACGCCGACGTCGTCGTCTGGGGCCACAACCACCAGTACGAGCGCTTCGCACCGACGAACCCCAGCGGCACCGCCGACAGCTCGCGCGGCATCCGCTCGTTCGTGGCGGGCATGGGCGGCGCGGGCTTCTACGGCTTCGGCACCATCCAGCCCAACAGCCAGGCCCGCAACAGCGACACCTGGGGCGTCCTGAAGTTCACCCTCCACGCCAACAGCTACGACTGGCAGTTCGTCCCCCAGGCGGGCAAGACCTACAACGACAGCGGCACCGGCACCTGCCACTGACGATTCGAAGGGAACCTTCACCCAAGTCTATGTGGTGAAGGTTCCCTTCACTTCCTCTAGGGTGGTCTGATGTCGATTCACCGCAGATCCCTCCTGACCGGACTGATCGCCATCCCCGCCGCCGGCGCGGCCGGCGCCCTGATCGGCGCGGGCCCGGCCGCGGCCGCCCCCGCCTCGATCGACCGGACCGCGTTCAAGCTGCGCCGCCGTGCCGGCTCCTACGCCACGGCGATCGCCGGGCTGGACGCGGCGCTGCCCAACGTCAGCGTCCAGCACGTCCTCGACGACGGCAACCGCGCCGCCACGCGCATCACCGCGGGCGAGGGCGCGGGCCTGGTCACCAACTTCGCCGCCGGATTCCACTTCGAAAGCGGCGACGACAACACCGCCGAGTGGATCCCGCAGGGCATCACCACCAGCTCCGACGCGCTCGACGCGGGGGTGTACGAGGACCGCAAGGCCGTGCTCGTGTCCTGGTACTCCACCGGCGTCGACGGCCAGAAGGGCGTACGCGTCAGCTTCGTCAACCGCACCGACCCGCTCGCCCCGGTCTACCGCCACGTGCTGCTCGTCGAGCCGTACACCTCGGGCGGCGTGCACAGCTACCGCCCCGTCAACATCCACGCGGGCGGCATCGCCTGGTACGGCCACCACCTCTACGTCGTCGACACCAGCAACGGCCTGCGCGTCTTCGACCTGAACCACCTGTGGCAGGTGTCCAGCACGGTGTCGACGGCGTGCGGCCGCCAGTCGGACGGCAGCTACCAGGCCTTCGGCTACAAGTACGTGCTGCCGCAGTCGCTGGCCTACGACCAGGTCGGCACGGGGGCCCTGCGCTTCTCGTTCATCTCGTTGGACCGCACCACCGCACCGGACAGCTTCCTGGTGGGGGAGTACGGCAACCCGGGCACGGGGACCCGCCTGGTTCGCTGGGGCGTCGACTACACCGACCGCGAGCTGGTCCACGACACCGGCTCCACCACCGACGCGACCGCGAGCTGGGCCTACCGGGTGGACGTGACCTCGATGCAGGGCGCGCTGAGCCTCAACGGCAAGTACTTCCTGTCGACCAGCGACGGCGACGGCAACGACGGCGACCTGGGCACCTGGACCCCGGGCGGCGGTGTCGTCATGCACTACGACACCCTGCCCGTCGGCACCGAGGACTTCACCTACCGCAGCAGCACCGACGAACTGTGGACCGTCTCGGAGTACGCGGGCCGCCGCATGGCCATCTCCGTCAAGGCGGGCGCGTTCTAGCGCTCGATGTCACGAAGACCTTGCGCGAGCTGTGGGTATGCCTCGACAGCTCGCGCAAGGCCGTTCATGCGTACACCGGTGCTCCGAGTCCCCGGTGTCGGGGCCGGCGCCTGTCGATGCGATTTCTCCGCCCACGAAGCCTCCCGCGGCGCGGCCCGTCACGTACTCCTATGCGGACATGTCTCGCGGCTGCGGCACCGACAACGGACGACGCTCGCGACTTGTTACAGGTTCTGTTTCATGCACGCAGCATTATGTTCCAGCGATCCATTGACACCGGAAGGTGACAGGTGTTGGCTGACGGACGCCGTCGTGGCGATGAGGGCACTCGCGGCAGCACGGCCACCCATGTCGCGACGCCCCAGGAAGGCATCATGACCACGACCGTCATCGCTCCGCCGGCCGCGCCCCCGCCGCCGCCGTCCCGCCGCCGCCGTGGCCGGCTGCTCGCCGCGGGCCTCGTGCTCCTGCTGGCCGCCGCGGCCGCCGTCTACTGGCTGACCCGCGACGCCGACGACGGCGCATACGACCCCGACGCGCCCTATCTCGACGCGTCGCGCCCGGTGGCCGAGCGGGTCGACGACCTGCTGGGCCGGATGACCCTCGACGAGAAGATCGGCCAGATGACGCAGGCCGAGCGCCGCGAGGTGACCACGGGCGACGTCACCACGTACGCCCTGGGCTCGCTGCTGTCCGGCGGCGGTTCGGTGCCGACCGACAACACCCCGCAGGGCTGGGCCGACATGTACGACGGCTTCCAGACCGAGGCCCTGGCCACCCGGCTGCGCATCCCGATGATCTACGGCGTGGACGCCGTGCACGGGCACAACAACGTCAGCGGAGCGACGATCTTCCCGCACAACATCGGCCTGGGGGCGACCCGCGACCCGCAGCTGGTCCGCAAGATCGGTGAGGCGGTCGCCACCGAGGTCGTCGCGACCGGCCTGGACTGGGACTTCGCCCCGTGCCTGTGCGTGGCCCGCGACGCCCGCTGGGGCCGCACCTACGAGTCCTTCGGCGAGGACCCGGAGATCGCCTCCTCGATGACCACGATCGTGACCGGGCTGCAGGGCGAGAAGCTGGGCGGCCCGAACTCGGTGCTGGCCACCGCCAAGCACTACGTCGGCGACGGCGGCACCCTCGGCGGCAAGGACCAGGGCGACGCGCAGATCTCCGAGGAGGAGCTGCGCAAGGTCCACCTGCCGCCGTTCCAGGCGGCCGTCAAGGCGGGCGTCGGCTCGGTGATGGTCTCGTTCAGCTCGTTCAACGGCGAGAAGCTGCACGGCCACCGGTATCTGCTCACCGACGTGCTCAAGGGCGAACTCGGCTTCACCGGCTTCGTGGTCTCCGACTGGAACGCGATCGACCAGATCGACGGCGTCCGGGACGCGTTCACCCCCGCCGAGGTCAGCACCGCGATCAACGCGGGCATCGACATGGTGATGGTGCCCGAGCGCTGGCGCGAGTTCATCAGCGTGCTGCGCGACGAGGTCAACGCCGGCACCGTGCCGACGAGCCGGATCGACGACGCCAACCGGCGCATCCTGACCAAGAAGTTCGAGCTCGGCATGTTCGAGCGCCCGTTGGCCGACCGCTCGCAGTTCGACCAGGTCGGGTCCGCCGCGCACCGGGAACTGGCCCGCCAGGCCGTACGCCAGTCGCAGGTGCTGCTGAAGAACGCCGGCGGCGTGCTGCCCCTGAAGCCGAAGACGGGCAAGGTCTTCGTGGCCGGGCGCAACGCCGACGACATCGGCAACCAGTCCGGCGGCTGGACGCTGACCTGGCAGGGCAAGTCGGGCCCGATCACCGAGGGCACCACCATCCTGCAGGGCATCAAGGAGGCCGTCGAGCCCGGCGGCACGGTGACCTACAGCGCCGACGGCTCCGGGGTGAACCGCGGCTACGACGTGGCGATCGCCGTGCTCGGCGAGACGCCGTACGCCGAGTACGAGGGCGACCGCCCGGACGGGGTCAAGCTCGACAAGGTCGACCTGGACACCCTCGCGACCCTGCGCAAGGCGGGCGTGCCGGTCGTGGTGGTGCTGGTCTCCGGCCGTCCCGTCGACGTCTCCGCACAACTGCCGCAGGTGCAGGGGCTGATGGCCGCCTGGCTGCCCGGCACCGAGGGCGCGGGCGTCGCCGACGTCCTGTTCGGGGCGTACGCGCCGACCGGCAAGCTGCCCATGTCCTGGCCCGCGACCGCGGCCCAGGAACCCGTCAACACCGGCGACGAGAAGACACCCCTGTTCGCGTACGGCTACGGCCTCACCTACTGACCGGTCCCCGGCGATCTCGCACGAGGCGCGGCACGTCTCATTCGGGCGTGTCGGCCACCAGCCGTGCGAGATCGCCGGGCCCGTCGTCGCCGTCGGGCCCACCGCCGTCGACCTCGCCCTCGGCGCTGCCGCCGTCCCGGCGCGAGCGCATGAGCTGGGCAGTGTGCTGGATGATGGCGGCGGCGGGCGCGGCCAGCATGACCCCGAGGATGCCCGCCACCAGCCCGCCGACGACCGTGGACAGCAGGATCGTCAGCGGGCGCATGCGCAGCGCGGCCCCGTACGCGAACGGCTGGAGCATGGTCTGCAGCGTGCCGTTGGCCAGGAACACCACGACCGTCATGAGCAGCGCGGTCTGCACGCCGCCGGAAGCGAGCGCGATGAGCACCGCGTACGCCCCGGCCACCCAGGCGCCCAGGTAGGGCACGTAGTTGCCGAGCAAGGTGATGATCACGAGGGTGGCGATCAGGGGCACACCCAGCACCAGCGCGCCCAGCCCGACCACCGACGCGTTGAACGCCCCGAGCAGGGTCAGCCCGACCACGTACCCGCGGATGATCCGGCCGACCTGATCCATCCACGGGCGGCCCAGCGGCATCCAGGGTTCGGCCGCCCGGGCCATCGACGGCCCGTCCTTGAGCATGAAGAACGTGGTGAACAGGAAGACGAACGTGCCGATGAAGAGGCTGGCCGTGGTGCCGGCCAGGTTGCCCAGCGCCGGCACGATCCCGGACAGCAGCGTGGAACTGTGCTCCTTCAGCTCGTCCCGGGCCGATTCCGCGTTGGAGCCCACCACGCCCAGCGAGGTGAGCGTGTCGTGCAGCCGTTGCACCGCCTTGCCCAGCGCCGCGCTGAGCTCGGTCCACTGGCTGGCCAGGCCCTTCACGACCAGAAAGGTCACCACGGCGCCCAGCGTGAGCAGGAACAGGATCCCGAGGGTGGCGCAGAGTCCACGGCGTAGGCCGCGGCGAGCCAGGGCCTCCACGGCGGGGGACAGCGCGAGCGAGACGATCAGCGCCCCGACCAGGGCGATGACCAGCGGCTTGAGCAGGATGATCAGGAACACGAGGACGGCCGCGGCCAGGGCGATGCCGACGATCGCCCACGCCTTGGCGCCGACTGTCCGGAGCGCGTCCACCTGATCCGCCTTAATCCCTATGATCCGTTTTCATATTAGATGACGGATGTGTGCTCGCTCGGGGCTATGCGGATAAGCAGGTGCCCGCTTCCTGCCCACGAACTACCGTTCCCGGACATGCCCGCCGTCTTCGAACCGCCGCTGTCCGCTCGCCTGCGCGACGCCGAACACGTCCTGGTCGCGAGCGCGGGCGGCGGCTTCGACGTGTACGCCGGACTGCCCCTCGCGCTCGCCCTGCGCAACGCCGGCACCCGGGTCACCCTGGCCCGCTGGCTGGCCGCACAGGGCCACGACGCGACCGTGTACGCCTTCGAACGCACCGGCGTGCGCCCGCTGCGCGCCGCGTACCGCAAGCTCGTCGACCTGCTCGGCATCGACGCGGTCGTGCTCGCCGACGGCGGCACCGACATCCTCATGCGCGGCGACGAGGCGGGCTTGGGCACCCCCGAGGAGGACATGGCCAGCCTCGCCGCCGTCGCGGGCCTGCCCGTGCCACAGAAACTGGTGGTCAGCCTCGGCTTCGGCATCGACTCCCACCGCGGCATCTGCCACGCGCACGTGCTGGAGAACCTGGCCGCGCTGCAGCGAGACGGGGCGTTCCTGGGCGCGCTCTCGATCCCGCCGGGCAGCGCCGAGGCCGCCGCCTACTGCGACGCCGTCGCGCACGCCGCCGCCTACTGCGACGCCGTCGCGCACGCCGCCGCCTACTGCGACGCCGTCGCGCACGCCGCCGCCGTCACGCCGCAGACCGCCAGCATCGTCAACACGCAGATCGCCTCGGCGGTGCGCGGCGACTTCGGCGACGTGCACACCCTGGCCGCACCGAGGGCACGGAGCTGTTCGTCAACCCGCTGATGGCGATGTACTTCACGGTGGACCTCGACGGCCTGGCCCGGCACGCGCACTACCTGCCCCGGCTCGAACACACCCGCACCTGCGCCGAGGTCGCCCTGGCCATCGAGGAGTACCGCGAGGACCTGGACCGCCCTCGGGCCCGCCGCGCCATCCCGCACTGATCCGGCCGCACGGGATCGGCCTCCCGCGACCTTGACCTCAAGCCGGCTTGAGCAGGCAGCCTGGTGGGCACCACCGACCGCACGGGAGTCGCGATGACCATCGACCCGCGGGCGCACCTGCGCCTGGCCCGCCCCAGCCGCGACCTCGCGGCCGCCGAACGCTTCTACGTGGACGGACTCGGCCTGCACGTCCTCTACCGGGCGACGGCCAGCGGCCCCGGCGAGCACGACCTGCTGATGCTCGGCTGGTCAGGCGCGTCCTGGCACCTGGAACTGGTCGCAGGAGAGAACCTCGCGGCCCCGCCCGCGCCCAACCCCGAGGACCTGCTCGTGCTCTACCTGGCCGGGCCGGTCGACGACGCGCTGGTGGCACGCCTGGCCGCCGCCGGGGGCGTCCGGGTCTCGCAGGGGCCGTACTGGGACCGGTGGGGTGTCACCGTCGCCGACCCCGACGGCTACCGGCTGGTCCTGAGCACTCGGTCCTGGTCCAACTCGGCCGGCTGAGCCCGGTCCGCCGGGTCACCGCCGGCCGTTCGATCACGACTCGCTGCGTGCCGCCACCTCATGGCATACCCCCGAACGCATTTGCTCTGCACCCAAAGCCTTGCTCTGCACCCATCGGCGCAACAGGCACCCGCTCCCGTTGCGTATGTGGGTGCAGAGCAAGCGAATGGGTGCAGAGCAAATGCGCTGGAGAGACACTTCCGGGGCAGGGCCGCCATGTGCGCCGAACCACGAACTCGCGCGACGAAGGCCCTGATCGCTGCAGCGGCGGAACACCGGTTTCGGTGAGTCGCCGCCTAGCCGCCGACGCGGTGTACTTCGACAGCAGAGAGCCCGCCGCCTTTGATCTCCGCGGTGAGGAACGTGGCGTACGGCTGACGGCGGCGGTCGGTCGGCGATCCCGGATTGAGCAGGCGCAGCCCGGACGGGGCGGTGGTGTCCCACGGGATGTGCGAGTGGCCGAAGAACAGCACGTCGCTGTCGGGGAACAGGATGGCGCAGCGCCGTTCGCGGCCGACCGCCGGGCCGGTCTCGTGGATCACGGCGATCCGCAGACCGGCCAGCTCGGCGCGGGCCGTCTCCGGCAGCCGGGCCCGCAGGGCGGGACCGTCGTTACCCGGCGCGACGTGTGACGGGAGAGGCCGGTGGGGCGGCCCAGGACCGTCAGATCCTCGATCGCCGGTCCGCGCGCAGCGTGCGGGCATAGCCTGAGCCGTGAGTGCGCAGACTGCCCGGCCTTACCCGGACGCGGTGCGCCCGCAGTCTCCGCCCTCGGCCGCCGTCGCCGAAGGAGCCGCACATGAGCACGTCCACGGGTGTCCAGCCGCTGCAGGGTCCGCCCGCGGCCGGCCTGTTCCAGGGACGCCGCATCGTGGTGGTCAGCGACGCCGACGCGGTGCCGTCCGCACCGATGCAGGCGCATCTCGGTCCGCGCGAGGCGGGGCAGGAGGACACGCTCACCGTCATCGCACTGCCCCTGGCCTTCGACGGCACACCGCCGACGATGGGCACGATCGCCGCGTCGAACTCGGTGACGCCACCGCCGAGCGTGCTCGCGGTCGACGCGGAGGGCGCGCACGCGTACGTCGTGGAGACCCTCGGCCAGCGCGGCCCGGACGCGCACCTGCTGACCGACCTCGACGCGGGCAGCACGGTCCGGGCGTACGACATCAGGGACGCGGCGAAGCCGCAGCTGCTGTTCGCCTACCCGGCCGGGCACATGCCGCAGGCCGTGTCGCTGCACCCGCGCGGCGGGCTGCTCGCGATCGCGTGCGGGGACGTCTTCGCGATCCTCGGCCCGGACCCCCATCCGTCGCTGCGGCTGATCCCCGTCGGCCCGGGCGGCTTCGGCGACGCCTCCGTGCTGGTGCCGCCCAGCGAGGACGGCGAGCCGATGGTGCCGTCCTACGTGGAGTGGCATCCGAACGGCGAGCTGTTCGCAGCGTGCTTTCCCTGGCGGGACGAGGTGCGGCTGTATGCCGCGCACCGGGTGCCCGAGCTGTGGATCGAGCCGGTCGGGCCGCCGATCAGGACCGGGAGGTTCCCGTTCACGGGCCGGTTCACCCCGGACGGGCGTCACTTCCTCACCACGGACGTGCTGTGGGGCAGCAAGGCCGAGGCCGCGGAGGGCGAACCGGGGGAGGGGCGCCTGTCGCTCCTGCGCATCGACCCGGACACCGGGGCCGGCGAGAAGATCGGCGAAGCGGCCGTGGGCCGGAATCCTGGCGGTCTGGCTGTCAGCCGCGACGGCCGCCTCGTGGTCACCTCGAACCTGCGGAGGAGCCATCTCGCCTGGGGCGATCCGCGGCTCGACCGGCAGTGCTCGCTGAGCCTGCTCACCTTCGACCCGGCGGACGGCCGGCTGGAGACCGTGGGCGAGGAACTGTTCGACGGTCTGCGGCCCGAGGGTGTCGCCTTCGACGCGGACGGCAAGTTCGTCGTGGTGACCGTGTTCGACCATCTCGACCTCGTGCACCGTCGTGGCGAGCTGCGCTTCTTCGAGGTGGTCCGGGAGGGCGGGGCGCCGCGGCTGCGTCCGACGTACTACTCGATCGAGGTCATGCGCGGCCCGCACACGGTCGTCGTCGTGTGAGTGGTTAGGAAGGGCACCTTCCACGACGCATGGCGATGGGCCGAGCTGCTGCTCGCCTCGCTGACGCGAGTCGACGATGCCCTTCCTTCACGCCTGCTCGGCGAGGAAGGCGGTGGTGGCGGTGCGGATGGCGGCTACGCAGGCGGCGACGGCGGGGTGGTCGCCGGAGCCGCGCCGGTAGGCGATCCGGGTGCGCCGCCGCGAGGCCAGCGGCACCAGCCGGACCCCCAGCGGTGGCTGGACCGCGCCGAGCTGCGGCACCAGCGCCACGCCCTGCCCGGCCGCGACCAGCGCCAGCACGGCGGTGAAGTCGTCGGCGTGGTGACGCGCCCGCAGCGGGTGCCCCGCGGCCTGGCAGACGCGGATCGCGACGGTGTGGCACAGCGTGCCCGGCGTGCCGACGATCCAGTCGGCGTCGCGGGCCGCGTGCACCGGGTCGTCGCCGACCGGGAAGTCGTCGGGCACCGCGAGGTACACCGTCTCGTCGAGCAGCGGGGTGGAGTCGACGGTCGGGTCGGGCGCGACCGGGGCGAGGTCGTAGTCGTGCAGCAGCGCCACGTCGAGGCGGCGTTCGCGCAGCGCGTCGGGCATCGCGACCGGGTCCAGCTCGGTGACCGTCAGGTCCAGCGCGGGATGGTCGCGGGCGAGCGCGACCAGCGCGGCGGGCAGCAGCGTGCGCACCGCGGTCGGGAACGCGCCGATGCGCACCGTGCCGTGCAGGCCGGTGCGGGCCGCGGCCAGCGTCGCCGACGCGGCCTCCAGCGCGGCGAGCACGGTCTCGGTGTGGCGTACCAGCGCGGTGCCGGCCGGGGTGAGGGTGACCCCGCGGCCGGTGCGTTCGATCAGCGGCACGCCGGCCTCGCGTTGCAGCGTGGCCAGCTGCTGCGAGACCGCGGACGGGGAGTAGGTGTGCGCCTCGGCGACCGCCGCGATCGTGCCCAGCCGGGCCAGGTCGCGCAGCAGCCGGAGCCTGCGGACATCAAGCATCAGGTCAGCTTACGGGTTGCGTCAGGAACCGGAACTGGTCCTTCCGGAAGGGTTTCGGCAGCATGAAGGCATGACTTCGTTGCATGGCCTGTACATCCCGCTGGTCACCCCGTTCGACGCCGACGGCTCGGTCGCCCTCGCCGCGCTGGAGCGGCTCGCCCACCAGGTGCTCGACGACGGGGCGACCGGCCTCGTGGCGCTCGGCACCACCGGCGAGCCCGGCTCGCTCACCGAGTCCGAGAGGCAGTCCGTGGTCGACACCGCCGCCCGGGTGTGTCGGGAGCGGTCGGCCCCGCTGATCGTCGGCGCGGCCACCGCCGAGGCGCTCGCCGGCCTGGCCGCGATCCCGGAGGCCGTGGCGGCGCTGACCGTCGTGCCGCCGTTCGTGCGCCCCGGCGAGGCGGGTGTGCTCGCCCACTTCACCCGGCTCGCCGCGGCGAGCCCGGTGCCGCTGGTCGTCTACGACATCCCGTACCGCACCGGGCAGTACCTGACCGCGGGCGCGCTGCGCGGGCTGGCCGCGATCCCGAACGTGGCCGGGGTGAAGTACGCCGGGGGCGGCATCAACGACGACACCGTGGCGCTGATGGCCGACCCGCCGGCAGGCTTCGCCGTGCTCGGCGGCGACGACACGTTCATCTCGCCGCTGCTGGCGCTGGGCGCGCACGGCGGCATCCTGTCCTCGGCGCACCTGGCCACCGCCCAGTTCGCCGAGCTGATCCGGCTGTGGCAGGCCGGTGACGCGACCCGGGCCCGGGCGCTCGGGCACCGGCTAGCGCCACTGTCCAAGGCGCTGTTCGCCGAGCCCAACCCCACGGTGGTCAAGGCCGCGCTGCACGCGCAGGGCCGCATCCCGACCCCGGCGGTACGCCTCCCGCTGCTCGACGCCCACCCCGACAGCACCGCCGCAGCGCTCAAGCAGCTCGCCGAGGTCGGCGGCTGACCCCTCGACGATCACGTCCTGCAGTTTCGGGGAAACTGCACGAACAACTGCAGCAGTGCCTGCAGTTTCCCCGAAACTGCAGGCACCGTTCCGGTCCGGGCTTGGGTCAGGGTGTGCCGAACTGCCATTCCATGCCGGGGATGTGCTGGCCGGCCTCGGCCATGATCGCCTCGATGTGCTCCCGGCCCGCTGAGGACGGGACGGTGGCGACGGCGAACTGCCGCTGCGGCGGGGCCTCGACGTAACCGCCGACGGACTCGAAGGCCTTGGCCAGCCACGCCATGGCGTGCTCGTCGAGCGGCGGGTCGGCGTACACCTGCACGGCCTCGTTCGGGCCGCGGCGCACCACCTGGAAGCCGCTCGCCTGCAGCACCAGCACGTCCCCGGCGGCCGCCCCCGTCACCAGGCCGGGGCTGCCGAGCAGCTCCGCCAGCCCGCCCGGCAGCGCCTTGGCGGGCAGCACCTCGGTGATGAGCTGGCCGTCCGGCTCCACGGTGGTGAGCCGGACGTGGCCGACCTGGTCGGAGTCGCTTGCCTCGGTCATGGCGAGGATCATGCCAGCCGCCCCGCGCGGAGGTAACCCCCGATCGCTGCAGCTTCCTGCACCCGAGCGGACCTGCCGCACAACCCTTCCACAACCGCGTGACAGCCGCGCCCGCGTATCCCTGTGGCCATGGCTGACAGGGAAGGGAAGGTCGTCATGAGACGGATCTCCATGGCGCTCGCGGCGGTGCTGCTGTGCGGCGGCGCCGTCGCGCTGACCGCGCCGGCGCAGGCCGCCGGATCGCCCGAGGACGCGGCGATCGCCCGCGCGCAGGAGCTGATCAGGCTCAACCCCGCGGCGGTACGGGCCGCCGACGGTGACCGCTACGAGGTGATCCGGGCCGCGGTCACCCGGACCGGCTCCGCGCACGTCCGGTTCAACCGGCTGTTCCAGGGCCTGCCGGTGGTGGGCGGGGACTTCGTGGTGCACGTGGCGCCGGACGGAGCCCTCGACGGGGTGTCCGTGTCGCTGGACGCGCCGGTCGCCGCGGCGACCGAGCCGAAGGTCACCGCGGCTCAGGCCGTGACCACGGCCCGGGACGCCCTGCGGGCGACCGAGGTCGGCACGCCGCAGCTGATCGTCGACGGGGTCGGCGGCACGGGCCGGCTGGCCTGGCGGCTGCCGGTGACGGTCGCGACCGGGGAGGCGGAGGCGGTCGTCGACGCCGTCGAGCCCCGGGTGCTGCGCACCCAGGCGCTGGAACACACGGCCACCGGCACCGGGCACAGCGTGTACGGCGGACAGGTGCCGCTGAACACCACCCAGACGATCTTCGACTACAAGATGATCGACCCGCTGCGCGGCAACTCGAAGACCTGCGACATGCAGCACACCACGGCGGGGCCGTGCGTGACCTTCGCCGACGTCAACAACATCTGGGGCAACGGCGACCCGGCACACAACCAGAGCGCGGCCGTGGACGTGCACTACGGCTCGGCCAACACCTGGGACTTCTACCTCAACGTGCTGGGCAGGCACGGCATCTTCGACGACGGCGTCGGCACCACCTCGCAGGTCCACCGCGGCGTCGACTGGGCCAACGCCAGCTGGAGCTCGACGCAGAAGGTGATGCGCTACGGCGACGGCAGCAACGGACTGCGGCCGCTGGTGTCGCTGGACGTGGTCGCGCACGAGATGTCGCACGGCGTCACCCAGGCCGTCGGCGGCCTGATCTATAGCGGGGAGTCCGGCGGCCTCAACGAGGGCACCAGCGACATCCTCGGCACGATGGCCGAGTTCTACGCGAACAACGCCGTGGACACGCCGGACTACCTGCTCGGCGAGGAGATCGACATCTTCGGCACCGGCGATCCGCTGCGCTACATGTACCAGCCGTCGCTGGACGGGATCTCCAAGGACTGCTGGTACAACGGCATCGCCAACCTGGACCCGCACTTCTCCTCCGGTGTGGCCAACCACTTCTTCTTCCTGGCGGCTGAGGGCAGCGGGAACACGCCGTACGGCGCCAGCCCCACCTGCAACGGCTCGTCCGTCGTCGGTATCGGCCGCGACCGCGCCACGCAGATCTGGTACCACGCGCTGGCCAACTACTTCACCAGCGACGAGACGTTCGCCGAGGCCCGCGCGGACACCCTCGCCGCCACCGCGGACCTCTACGGCAAGTGCGGCAGCACCTACCGGACCGTGGCGATGGCGTGGGCGGCGGTCGGCGTCGGCACCTACAGCTACCCGTGGAAGCTGTGCATCCCCAAGTGGAACCTGGTCTGGGAGGAGTGGCCGCAGCCGCCGATCCTGGACCCGGGCCCGATCAAGTGGATCACCAAGGTCCAGGAGAAGGGCACCCTCGAGGTCGCCGAGGTGGCCGTCAACCTGACCCACCCGCGCCGCGGTGACCTGCGCCTGGAGCTGGTCTCCCCGGCCGGCCGGTCCTACCTGCTCAAGGCCCCCGACGCCAAGGACCGCGCCGCGGACCTGGCCGACGTCTACCAGGTGCGCCTGGGCGGGGTCGCCGAGGCCGGGGAGTGGACGCTCGTCGTCGAGGACGTCGTCAAGGGCGAGCAGAGCCACCTGCGCGGCTGGAGCCTGCTCTACTAGCCCCGCTCGTGCCTGGCCGCCGGTCGCAGGGCCGGTGGCCAGGCACACAACCTTTCCACAACCCGGCCCGCCTACCGTGCGGGCCATGACTCGTATCGCACGCTGGCTCAGCGCTTCAGCCCTGGCTCTCCTCGCGACGATCGTGCTGCTGCCGCAGCCCGCGTCCGCAGCCGCCGGCAACCTGCCATGCGGATCGGACTGTCTGGCGCAGAGCCTGGACGCGGTCTGCTGGGAGAAGGAATGGTGCGCCGTCAAGGTCGTGGTGAAGGGCACCGTGCCGGCGGCGGGTTTCGTGCTGTCGTACCGCACCGCTGACGGGACCGCGTCCGCCCCCGGCGATTATGTCGCGGTGCCCTCCGGGGAGTTGTCGGTGACCGGGGAGGGCGTCACCCAGCTGCGGGTGTTCGTCGCAGGCGACGCGGTGCGGGAACGGGACGAGACCTTCGCCGTCGAGTTCGTCGACCGGGAGGGCCGCGTGCTCGGCACGTCCACGGTCACCGTCCGCGACCCCGCCGCGTACTAGGGCCGCGCCGGTCAGGCGAAGGTGTCGGCCAGCGCCTCTGCTTCGGCAGGGGCGTTGGCCTTGCGGAACAGGTCGACGGCGAGCTGCCACTGCGTACGGGCCTCGGCGGGGTCGCCGCCACGGCGGGCGAGTTCGCCGAGGTCCCGGGCGATGCAGGCGGCCTCGAAGTGGTCGGGTGCGCGGCTGCGCAGGGCCTGCGCCAGGCGCAGGTAGCCGGCGGCGGCCACCGGGTCGTCGCGTTCCAGGTGGGTCCGGCCGAGGTTGGCCAGCGCGGTCGCCTCCAGGTGCCGGTCGGCGATCTCCCGGCTGAGTTCCAGGGCCTGGCCGAACTCGTCCAGCGCCGCCCGGTGGTCGCCGCCGCGCAGGTGCACGGTGCCGATGGTGTTGCGGGTGTCGGCCTCGTGGCGGCGGTCGCCGCGGTGACGGCGTACGGCCAGGGCCTGGCGCAGGTGGTCCAGCGCGGCGTCCAGGTCGCCCAGCGCCGCGTGGGCCTGGCCCAGGCCGCTCAGCGCCGCCGCCTCCAGCCGGGCGTTGCCCAGCTCCCGGGCGGCGGGCAGGGCCCGGGCCAGGTACTCCAGGCTCAGCTCGGCCCGTCCCATCCGGACGTACGCGTCGCCGATGTTGTTGAGACCCAGCGCCACCCCGAGCGCGCTGCCGATCGACGTGTGCAGGGCCAGCGCCTGCTGGTACGCCTCCACGGCCTCGTCGTGGCGGCGCAGCCCGGCGTTGGCCACGGCGATGTTGTTGTGCACATGGCCCTCGCCGCGCGTGTCGCCGCACCGGCGGGTCAGTGCCAGCGCATGCTGCAGCACGTCGAGCGCCTCGTCGAAGCGCCGCGTCATGATCAGGGCGACGCCCAGACCGCTGCGCATCAGCCCCTCCGCGCCGGGATCCCCGCAGCGGGCCGCGGCGGCGACACCCAGGCGGCACAGCTCGACCCGGTCCGCCCAGTGCCCGCGCGAGTCGAAGAACCCGGTCAGCAGGTAGGTCAGCTGCCAGGCCGCGGTGTGGTGCCCGTGCTCGGCGGCGTGCCGGACGACCGCCAGCATGCCCGCCCGTTCACCGTCGAGGAACGCCAAAGCGGCGACCGGGTCGTCAGCGAACGGCAGCTGCGCCGGCGGGTGTGCGGGCGCGGCCCGGACCCGGTCGCGGCCCGGGTCGACGAGCCGGTTCGCGGCGTCGGCGACGGCCAGGTGCCAGTCCACGATGCGGGCTAGGGTCTCGTCGCGGGCCGCGGCGGTCTCGTCGGCGGCCGCGCACTCGCGGGCGTAGAGGCGCAGCAGGTCGTGGCAGCGGTAACGGTCCGGGGCGACCTCGCCGACCAGATGCGCCGACACCAGCTCGGCGAGCACCCGCCGCGCCGCGGGCAGGGTCAGGTCGGCGGCCGCGGCCGCCAGGTGCCCGGTGAACGTGGCGCCCGGGTGCAGGCCGAGCAGCCGGAACAGCCGCGCCGCCGGGGCGGGCAGCGCCCGGTACGCCGAGCCGAACACGGTGCGCACACTGCGGCTGTCGCCGGGCACGGACAGCTCGTCGAGCCGGTCGTCGTCGACCAGCTCCGCGGTCAGCTCGGCCAGGGTGCGGCCGGGACGGGCGGCGAGCTTCGCGGCGGCGATGCGCAGCGCCAGCGGCATCCCGCCGCACAGCCCGGCCAGCTCGACCGCGGCGGCGGGCTCGCGGTCCACCCTGGCCCGGCCGAGCACCTGCGCCAGCAGCGCGACCGCCGCGTGCCGGTCGAGGGCGTCCAGCGCCACCGCGTGCACCGCGTGGTGCACGGCCAGCGCGGTCGGCCGGCTGCGGCTGGTGACCAGCAGCAGGCTCGCCGCGGTCGGCGGCACCAGCGGCAGCACCTGGTCCGGCCCGGCCGCGTTGTCGAGCACCACCAGCATCCGACGCTCGCTCAGCAGCGTCCGGTAGAGCGCGGCCCGGGCGGGCAGCTCGGCGGGGATGCGCCCGGCCGGCACGCCCAGGCTGGCCAGCACCTGTGCCAGCGCCTGCGTGGGCGGCAGCGCGGTGGCCGGGTCGTGCCCGCCGAGGTCGACGTACAGCTGGCCGTCGGGGAACCGGGGCACGACGGTGTGCGCCCACCGGACGGCGAGCGCGGTCTTGCCCATGCCGCCCGGACCGGCCACGAAGCCGATGCGCGGCTGCGGCCCGTCCTGCGCCAGCAGCCGGTCCAGCGCGGACAGCTCCTCGTCGCGGCCGATGAAGTGCCCCGCGGGCGCGGGCAGCTCGGCCGGCACCGGCTCGGCGTTCGGCGCGGCCTGCCCGACGAGCGCGGACGCAGGGGTGTGCCCGGCGAGCTCCGACGTCGCGGGTGGATCCGCGACCGCCGGCGTGGCCGGGTGCAGCGCCGGGTCCTCGCGCAGGATCGCGGTGTGCAGCCGTTGCAGATCGGGCCCCGGGTCGGTGCCGAGCTCGTCGGCGAGGTGGGCGCGCAGCCGCCGGTACGCGTCGAGTGCCTCCGCCGGCCGCCCGCACCGGTACAGCGCCAGCATGGACAGCCCGACCAGGCGCTCGCGGTGCGGGTGGCCGACCAGCAGCCGCTCCAGCTCGCCGACGGCGGTGCGGTGGCGGCCGAGCCGCAGCTCGGCCTCCCACAGGTCCTCCTCGGCGCACAACCGCACCTCGTTGAGCCGCGCCGCCTCCGCGGCGGCCCAGCCGGTGGGCTCGCCGTCGGCCAGCGCGTCGCCGCGCCACAGCGCGAGCCCTTCGCGCAGCTCGCGGGCCGCGGCCTCGGGGACGCTGTCACCGAGGTGGCGGCGGGCCGAGGCCACCTTGGACTCGAACAGGTGGGCGTCGACCTCGAGCGCGGGGATGTCGAGCAGGTATCCGGCGTGCCGGGTGTGCAGCGCCGCGGGCAGGCCGCAGGCGTCCAGCGCCTGGCGTACCCGGGCGATGTGGCTGTGCAGCGTCTTCACCGCGGTGCGGGGCGGGTCCCAGCCCCAGAGCGCGTCGATGAGGCGGGACTGGTGCACGACGGTGCCGGCGTGCACGGCCAGCACCGCGAGCAGGGCCCGCTGGCGCGCGCCGGACAGCACGGCCGGGCCGTCGAGCCCGGCCGCCTCGATGGGCCCGAGGATGCGCACCCCGGCGTGGCACGCGTGCGGGGGTGCGGTCGCCGGGCGGGCGCCGGTGGCGTTCATCGCCGACTCCCTTCCGACGCGACGCCGTCCGGGCAGGGCGTGACGTCACGTCGCCCCCAGGTTGGCAAAGCATCCGCCGGATGGGCTCCGGTCTGTCGCCATACCGTCGGTTGGGGAGGGGATCGGAGGCCCTGTCGGGGGTGGACGCCGGTCAGGCGGTCCAGCCGAGCCAGGCCTCCCCGGCGCTGACGAACCCGAGCCAGACGGACACCGCCACGACCGGGACCAGCGGCACCAGGAACGGCCGGGTGCGCCACAGCCGGATCGCGACCACCAGCAGCGCGGTCCAGATCACCATCAGCACGATCAGTCCCCACAACGGCGTGACCAGGCCGCTGGAGAGATAGAAGGGGAACAGGACGAGCTGCGCGAGGATGCCGAGCGCCCCTACGACCTTGGCCGGGACAGAGGGCGAGTCCGCCATGGTGACCTCCACGATGGCCGCGGACCTGCGCCGCGCCCACCGGCAGCGTCGCAGAAGACGGCAAGGCTGTACATTCGCCACCCGGCGGGCGGCCCGCGTCGGCCCGGCACGCCGATGGTCGCAGGGTCGGGGCGGTCAGCCCGGCGGCGGGGAGTCGGCGTCGCGGCCGACGTGGTCGAGTCCTGCCAGGGGCTGGGCCGCCGCCACGAAACCGTCGACGTCGGCTCCCGCGGCGAGCGTCGCCGTGAAGGACTCGGGCAGGTCGGCGGCGCTGATCGAGCCGACCAGCTCGGCCGAGTCGCGGTAGGCCTCCCGGAACCTGGCCAGCGCCTGCTCGCGGCTCTCGAACGTGAACGAGGCGACCTCCGGCCGGGTCCGCAGCCATGACTCGATCGCGGTGCGCTGCGGCGCGGTCGCGTCCATGGCCAGCTCCAGACGGACCACGGTCGCCTGCGGGGCGGGTCGCGGCACGGGGGCCTGGCCCGCGGGCGCGCCACAGCCCGTCGCCGCGAGCAGGGCGACGACGACGAGCGCTACCCAGCGCGATCCCATCGTCGCAGTCTACGGCCCACGGACCGTCCACATCGACCCATCTCACTAACCCGCACCCGCCAAGCGGGACCGGACAGAAGGAAGGGCACCTTCACAACGCTCCGCGTTGTGGAAGGTGCCCTTCCTGACCTGGCCCGGACGGGCTCGGCCGCGGGATGACGGACCCGCGGCGACGCGGGTCAGAGGTCCAGGTCGCCGTGGTGCAGCACGGTCAGGCGCTGGGTGGGGCGGGTGATCGCCACGTACAGGTCGCTGTGCCCGCGCGGGGACTCGGCCACGATGCCGCCCGGGTCGGCGATGACGACCGCGTCGAACTCGAGCCCCTTTGCCTGGCGTACGGTCAGCACCACCACCGGATCGGTCAGCTCGGTCTGCTCGCCGACCCGCGCCTGCGGCAGCGCGGCGGTGACCACCGCGCCCAGCTCGTCGATCCGGCCCGCCGGCACGAGCACGCCGAGCGTGCCGTCGCCCAGCGCGGCGACCTCGCGGCGCACCTCTTCGGCCAGCCGTGCCGCCAGCTCCGCCGGGCCGACCTCCGTCAGCTGCGGAGCCTGGCCGGTGTGGCGCACCGAACGCGGCGGCTCCAGCATCGGGTCGATCGACTTGAGCACCTGCCCGGCCAGGTCCATGATCTCGGCGGGCGTGCGGTAGTTGACCGTGAGCTGGGTCTGCCGCCAGCGGTCGGCGACGTACGGATGCAGCACCGCGTCCCAGGAGGAGGTGCCGGCCGGGTCGCCGGTCTGGGCGACGTCGCCGACGATGGTCATCGACCGGCTCGGGCAGCGGCGCATCAGCAGCCGCCAGGCCATCGGCGACAGCTCCTGCGCCTCGTCCACGATGACGTGCCCGAACGCCCAGCGGCGGTCGGCGGCGGCCCGCTCCGCGGCGGTCAGCCGCCGCTCGTCCTCCTGCCGCTCGCCGAGTTCCAGCGCGCCGAGCACATCGGCGGCGGTCAGGATCTCCGGGTCGAGCTCGTCCTCCAGGTCGATGGAGCGGGAGCCGTGCAGGATCTCCAGCGCGCCCTCGGCGTACGCCAGCCGCTGCCGCCGCCGGCGCTCGGCCAGCTCCTCGGCGTCACGGTCGTCCTCGCCCAGCAGCTCGGCGGCCTCGTCGAGCAGCGGCGCGTCGGCCGGGGTCCACCCGGCGTCGCGGCTGCGGCGCAGCAGGGCCCGCTCGGCGTCGGTGAGCACGGCCGCGGCCGTGGCGAGGCGCGCCTCGCTCGCGTACAGGTCGGACAGCAGCCGCTGCGGGGTCAGCACCGGCCACAGCCAGTCCAGCACCGTCTGCACGTTCGGGTCGGCCTGCAGCTCCCGGCGCAGCTCGGCGAGGTCCGCCTCGTCGAGCAGCTGCGGGTCGCCGGGGGCGTCGTCGCCGCCGAGCGGGTCGTCGGCGTACGGGTCGGTGCCGATCCGGTCGGCGAGCTGCATCGACAGCGCGTGGATCATCTCGACGTCGAACAGCGGCCGGGCCAGGTTGTGCGGCTTGCCGCTGCGCCGGGCCACCTCGCGGGCGGCCTCACAGGCGGCCCGGTCGAGGACCAGGGGTTCCCGGTCGAACTCGACCTCCACCGTGTCGTCGGGCACCTGCTGCCGGTCGCGCACCGCTGCGGCCAGCACCTCGGCCATCACGGCGCGGCCCTTGACCTCGGCGGTCTCGTCGGGCTCGACGCCGGTGGCGGTGACGCCGGGGAACAGCCCGCCGACCGTGCGCAGCACCACGCCGGTCTCGGCCAGCGACGGCAGCACCTGCGAGATGTACTTCAGGAACGTGGTGTTCGGGCCGACCACGAGCACCGCCCGCGTGGACAGCTCCTTGCGGTACGTGTACAGCAGGTACGCCGCGCGGTGCAGCGCGACCGCGGTCTTGCCGGTGCCGGGGCCGCCCTGCACCACCATGATGCCGTTGAGGTCGGCGCGGATGATGTGGTCCTGCTCGGCCTGGATGGTCTCGACGATGTCGCGCATGCGGCCGGTGCGGCCCGCGTCCATCGCGGCGAACAGCGCGGCCTCGCTGGTCAACCCCTCGTGGTGGGGCGCGGTCGCGGCGGCGTCGGCCAGGTCGAGCACCTCGTCGTCGAGCGCGGTGACGGTGCGCTCGGCGGTGCGGATGTGCCGGCGACGCCGCACGCCCTGCGGCGAGGCGGCCGTGGCCAGGTAGAACGGCCGGGACGCGGGCGCGCGCCAGTCCACCAGCAGCGGCTCGTACTCGGCGGTCTCGTCGAAGATGCCGATGCGCCCGATGTAGCGCGCGCCCTCCTCGACCAGGTCGAGCCGGCCGAAGCAGAGGCCGCTCTCGACCGCGCCCAGGGAGGCCCGCTGTTCGGTGTAGAGGGCGACCGTCGACTCGCGCTGCGAGCGTTCCTGCTGGGTGCCGCCCGTCTGCAGCAGCGCCTGCGACAGCCGGTGCTCGGCCTGCTCGCGCAGGTTGTCGAGGCGGCGGTAGAGGTCGGTGACGTACTCCTGCTCGCGGTGAATCTCGTCGGCGGCGTCGCTTGACAAACCTGGCTCCTTCGTGTCTATACTGAAGCCCGAACGGACGCATTCAGCGTGCCGTTCTTTTTTGTGCTCGAATCGCCAAAGATACCGCACCGGCGAGCCACGGCGCAGCCGGGTGATCACTTTCCGGGCAGGCCGCCCGTCTGCGGGTCACGCGCGGTCAGGCAGTAGACGCCCCCGGCCGGGTCGCTCATGACGACCCAGCGCGCGCCGTCTGCCACGTGGGTCGCCCCGCACTTGACGTGCCAGGCCCGCACGCCCTCGACGTCCGAGCAGGCCAGGTCCAGGTGCGCCGAGGTCGGCCGCTCCTGCTGGAGCCGCTGGATCAGGATGCGCACCGGCAGTTCGGCGGGCGGCGCTACGACGTGGAACTCCGGCCGCGAGCCGAACGAGGAGTCCCAGCCGGTCAGCTCGCCCCAGAAGGCCACCTCGGCGTCGTAGCCGGCCGGGCCGACGTCGATGCAGACCTGGTCCAGGCGGCTGAGCGCGCCGTCGGGCGTGGTGTGCGCCATCGGGCGGCGGAACTCGTCATGCCAGGGCACCGCGCAGAACAGCAGCCCGCCGGGCGAGCGCAGCACCTGGTGGCCCAGGTCGGCGACGTGTGTCGCGCCCAGCTCCACCGCGCGGGCCGCCAGCGCCGCCGGGTCGTCGACGCTCAGATCGAGGTGCGCGCCGCCGCCCTCGTGCACGGCCTGGAGCTTGACGCACGCGTCGGCGCCGATCGGCAGCAGCGTCGCGAACTCGCCGTGCTCGCCCCGGCGCGCGGTCAGGTGCGTGCCGGTCACCCGGGACCAGAACGACGCCGCCTCGGTGAACACGTCAGCGGGCCGGTCGATGAACGCGTACGTCCAGCGGATCACTTCAACTCCTCGCCGTGTCGATCTGCCGAGCGTATAGGCGTGGCAGGCTGCGGGAGCCGCACGACGCGGCGGAGTCCGTCACGAGCACCCGCATCGATGGTAAGGCCGCGGCGGGCGCCGGGCGCCGGCAGATCACCCGGCTGCGGCGGGGCTCCCCGGCGGTCCGGCCTGGACGGCGCGCAGCGCCCCGGGCAGCGCGGTCACGGCCAGGGTGAGCAGCGACATCGCGACCCCGAGCACCGTCACCAGCAGGGGCGCCGAGATGTCGGTGTCCGCGCCGTTGACCGGAGGGTTGCCGGCCAGGCTGGTCAGCACGCTTCCCACGACCATGCCGCCGATGATCAGCACGGCGAACGAGGCGACGGCGCAGACGGCGCCGAGCACGGTCATGCCGACCAGCCCGGCGACGCTGCGGACCCGCGGTGCCGCCACCGCGACCAGCGCCGCGACGACGGCGATCAGCAGGGCGTACGAGTAGACGAACCGGTACTCGCCGACCGCGACGAACACGCCGGCCGCGACGGCGACCAGCCCGAAGCCGAGCGTGGCACCAGCCCGTGCCGCAGGTCGGCCGACCGTGGTGGCCGCGAGCACGGCGAACAGCACCGACACCACGATCTTGAGCGCGGTCAGCTCGGCCTCGGCCCGGATCTGCGCCGGCGTGGTCTGCTCGACCCAGGGGGTGACGACGAGCAGCGAGGTCACCGCGAGCAGCGCCAGGGTGCCGGCCACCACGTGCCGGACCGCAGGGCCGCCGGTGTCCGCACGGGACAGGCGGGACGCGAGGAACGCGGCGGTGGCGACGTATGCCGTGGCGGCGCTCGCCAGCACGATCGCCGTGCCGGTGCCGTGCACGTCGAACCGGTCGAGCAGCACGTCGGCGGTGAGCCAGCCGCCCGCGGCGACGACCGCCGTGGCGACGGCGCGTGATGCCGTCCGGCAGAGCACGAGAATCCCGGCGACCGCCAGCAGGATGGCAAGGTGGCGCAGCTCGCGGGGCCAGTAGGTGTTGTTCTCGGCGGTCTGCTGCACCGCCACGCCGGCCTCGTCGTACCACACGCCGGAAGGCTCCATGATCGGCTGGTAAACCGCGGAGCTGATGGCCCACGTCACGGCCCCGACCAGACCGGCCAGCCCGCCCACGGCGGCACGCCAGGAGATACGCATCGTCACATCGTGAACCATCCGAGAGCGGAAGGAAACCACTCCCGGACAGCGACGACCGTGCCGGTGGCGCCGGGCAGCCCGCCCAGCGCCACCGGCACGGACGGGGCTAGCTCATCACCCCGATGACCTGGAAGTCCGACAGCTGAGCCGCGGGCCAACCGGTGTTCGCGGTGAAGGTCAGCCGGACGTGGCGGGCCGTCGTGTTCGCGGGCAGGGTGATCGTCACCGTGTTGCCCGCCGGGTTGAACTGGTACGCCGCCGAGCCCACGATCGTGCTGAACGTGGACCCGTCGGCGCTGCCCAGCACCGACAGCGTCTGGGTGCGCGCACCCCACGCCGACGGCAGCTTCAGCACGATCGAGCTGAGCGAGGCGCTGCCGCCCAGATCCACCGTGATCGACTGCGGGAACGTGTTGTTGGGGCTCTCCCAGTACGAGTTGGCGTCACCGTCGACCGCGTTGCCCGGCACGTAGTTCTGCACGTGCCCGGCGGTCACCGGCCTGCCCAGCGCCAGATTGGAGCTGGTCGCTGTGGTCCCGGTGCCGGTCAGCCCGACCGACAGCGACGGGTTGGACGCGCTGCTGGCCACGGTCAGCGTGCCGGTCTTCGTTCCCGCCGAGGTGGGCGCGAAGGCGACCGTGACCGTGCAGCTCGCCCCCGGTGCCAGGGCCGACCCGCAGCCGTTGGCCGACAGGCTGAACCCGGTGCCGGACACCGCCACCGACGAGATCGAGGCGGTGGTGCCGCCGGTGTTGCTGATCTGCGTCGTACGGGTGATCGTGCTGCCGACGTTCGTGTTCGGGAACGCGATCGACGTCGGGTTGGCCGCCAGCGTCGCCGGGGTCTGCACGGTGGTGCCGGTGCCGGTCAGGCCGACCGTCAGCGACGGGTTGCTGGCGTTGCTGGTCACGGTCAGCGTGCCGGTCTTCGCCCCGGCCGAGGTCGGGCTGAAGGTGACCGTGACCGTGCAGGACGCCCCGGCGTTCAGGGTGCCGACGCAGCCGCTCGCGGCGAACTGGCTCGACGCGGACACCGCCGAGATGACCGCCGCGGTGCCGCCGGTGTTGGTGATGGTCACCGCCGAGCCGCCGCTGGTCGTACCCACGTTCTGGTTGCCGAAGGCGACCGAGGTGGGGTTCGCGGCCAGCGTCGCCGGGCCGGGCTGCCCGCCGCCGCCGAAGATCTGCAGCTCGGCGACCTGCCCGGCGGGCCAGCCGGTGTTCGCGGTGATGGTCACCCGCAGGTAGCGCACCGAGGCCGCGGTGAACGCGGCGGTCGCCGTGTTGCCGGTGGCCGGGTCGAACAGGTAGCCCGCCGACGCCTTCAGCGTGCTGAAGTTGGTCCCGTCGGTGCTACCGGTGATCGACAGCGTCTGGGTGCGGGCACCCCACGCCGACGGCGGCGGCAGCTTGAGCGTCACCGAGCCGACCTGCTTGGCACTGCCCAGGTCGGCCTGCAGCCACTGCGGGAACGCGTTGTTGCTGGACTCCCAGTAGCTGCCGGTGTTGTCGTCGTTGGCGGCCGAGGCGGGGAACCCGCCGTTGCTGCTGCTGGCCGACATCGCCGCGCCGATCGCGAGGTTGGTGGTGCTGCTGACCCCGGTGCCGGTCAGCGCGGCCGTCAGCGGTGACGCGGTGGTCGAGTTGGCCACCGACAGGGTGCCGTTCTGCGCGCCGGCCGAGGTCGGCGCGAAGCGCACGCTCACCGTGCAGGACGCCCCGGCGGCCAGCGAGCTGCCGCAGGTGTTCGTCTGGGTGTACTGGCCGGAGACGGTGATCGCGCTGATGCTCGCCGCCGCCGTGCCCGGGTTGCTGACCGTGACGGTCTGCGCCGCCGAGGTGGTGCCGACGTTCGCCGAGCCGAAGGCCAGACTGCCGGGGGTGATCTGCAGCTGCGACCCGTCGGCCACGCCCTGGCCGACGAAGTCGACCCAGTTCACGTTGAAGATCGAACCCTGGCCGGTGTCGCCGACCGGGTTCTTCGCGACCAGGTAGAGCGGGCCGGTGGTGGTGCTCGCCGACAGGGTGGCGGTGGCATCGACATAGGTCTGCCAGCCGCCCGTGCCGCCGAAGGTGGCGGTGCCGACCAGCGGGCCGTCCGGCGCCCCGGTGCGGACCTCGATCCGGCCGCCGGCGCCGGGGGAGGCGACCCGGAAGCGCGCCGAGGTGATGTTGCGCAGGTTCACCGGGGTGTACGACCAGTAGTCGCCGTCCTCGATGAAGCCGATGTTCTGGAAGCCGCCCGCGGTGTCCGTGGTCGCCTCCCGCTGCACGCCCGGGTCGCCGCCGCCGATCGCGCCCGGCGCCCGGCCGGTGCTGTTGAAGAACTCGGCCTGCTTGTGCTTGGGCTGCAGCTTGATCGTGGCCCGGCCGGTCTGCGGCGCGGCGCCGCCCCCGCCCAGGTCGGTGTAGCTGGCCTCGATCACGGCGAAGATGTCCGCGTCGTCACCGTGGCCGGTGCCCATCGAGGTCTGGATCACCCCGGTGCACCCGGTGTACCCCTGCAGTGGGTGCGCGTGCGCGTCGTGACCCAGGTAGTACTGCACGTTGACCCGCGAGCAGTTGATCGTGCCGTCCTCCGGGTCGGTCACCGTCACGGTGAAGCGCACCTGGTCGCCCCAGGCGAACAAGCCGCCGTCGGCCGGGGCGGTCAGCGTGACCGTCGGAGCGGTGTTGCCCACGGTGATCGGCACGTTGGCCACCGCGGTACGCCCGCCGGGGTCACGCACGGTGAGCTGGGCGTTGAAGTTGCCCGCCGTCGAGTACGTGTGCGACGGGTTGGCCGCGGTCGACGTGCCGCCGTCGCCGAACGTCCACGCGTACGTGATCGGCTGCCCCGCCGGGTCGCGCGACCCGGCGCTGGAGAACTGCACCGTGAGCGGCACCCCGCCCGAGGTCGGGTTGCCCGAGGCGACCGCGATCGGGTTCTGGTCCCCGGCGATGTAGTCGATCCGGTAGACGCCCGAGTCGGCGTTGTTGCCGCCGAAGCCGGTGCCCCACTCGATCAGGTACATCGCGCCGTCCGGCCCGAACTCCAGGTCCATCGGCCGCAGGAAGCTCATCGAGCCGAACAGCTGGTTGATGTCGACCAGCGACCGGCCGTTCGGGGTGACCTGCATCGTGTACAGCTTGTTCTGGTTCCACTCCCCGAAGATCGCCTTGCCGTCGAAGTACTGCGGCCACTTGCGGTCCGACGTCGAGGCGGCGTTGTACCGGTAGACCGGCCCGCCCATCGGCGCGCCGCCGCCGCCGATCTCCGGGAACAGCGGGTTGCCGCCGTAGTCGTAGTCGACCGTGGCGGGCTGCGCGGCCGGCAGGTTGGTCAGGCCGGTGTTGTTCGGCGAGTTGTTCACCGGAGCCGCGCAGCTGTACTTCGCGCCCGACGGCCCGGACGGGAACGTGTAGTCGTTGTACGCGTAGTTCGCGCCGATGCAGTACGGCCAGCCGTAGTTGCCCGCCTGCCCGACGATGTTCCACTCCACGGTGCCCTCGGGACCGCGGTTGGGGTCGGTCGCGCCCGCGTCGGGGCCGTAGTCGGCGACGTACAGCGTGTTGGTCGCCGGGTCGGTGCCGATCCGGAACGGGTTGCGAAAGCCCATCGCGTAGATCTCGGGCCGGGTCAGCGCGGTGCCCGGCGGGAACAGGTTGCCGCTCGGGATGGTGTACGTCCCGTCGGCCTGCGGCCTGATCCGCAGCACCTTGCCGCGCAGGTCGTTGGTGTTGCCCGAGCTCTTCTGCGAGTCGAAGTCGGACCGGCCCGACCGCTCGTCCAGCGGCGCGAAGCCGTTGGACTCGAACGGGTTGGTGTTGTCGCCGGTCGCCAGGTAGAGGTTGCCCGCCGCGTCGAAGGTCATCGAGCCGCCCGCGTGGCAGCAGGTGTTGCGCTGCGTGGCGACCTGGACCAGCACCTTCTCGGTCGACGTGCTGATCGTGTCACCGGAGACGGTGAACCGCGACAGCTGGTTGCGGGCCGAGCCGGTGGTGGGGGAGTAGTACAGGTAGATGAAGCCGTTGCTCGCGAACCCGGGGTCCAGGCGCATGCCGAGCAGGCCGTCCTCGTTGCCGGTGAACACCGGCAGGGTCAGCGCCGTCACCGTGGTGCCCGTGCTCGGCTTGATGATCTGCACGCGGCCGTCGCGCTCGATGTAGAAGACCCGGCCGTCGGCGGCCACGTCCAGTTCCATCGGGTTGCTGGTGTTGCTGTCCAGGGCGACCTTCTGGAAGCTGGCCGTGCTGGTGGCGGTGCAGTCGCCCGCGACCTGGCCCGCGGCCGTGCGGATGCCGCCGAGCAGGTGGTTGAGGAAGTTCGCGTCGCTGTACGCCGCCGCGGTGTGCCCGAGCGCGGTGTACCAGGACCGGCCCCCGTCGTACGGCTTGCACCAGGCGACCGGGTGGTCCGCGCCCATCGCGGAGCTGCCGGGGGTGT
The DNA here is from genome assembly GCF_011297315.1 of Catellatospora chokoriensis. Taxonomy (NCBI): domain Bacteria; kingdom Bacillati; phylum Actinomycetota; class Actinomycetes; order Micromonosporales; family Micromonosporaceae; genus Catellatospora; species Catellatospora chokoriensis. Next base: position 322,596 of record NZ_JAAOTI010000001.1, on the reverse strand, counting down.
AGCTGCGCTCGTCGAGGCTCGCCAGCACGTGCGCATTCGTCCGAGGATTCGTCTGGAACGAGTACCACTCGTCGAACCGCGACCACAGCGGCGGCAGGCCCGCCGTGGACGGGTGCGCCGGGTCCTCGACCTTCACCGTGGCGGTCTGCTCGGCCGGGTGGCTGGAGAAGTACGCGCCGACCAGGCTGCCGTACCAGGACCAGCCGTATTCGGTGTCGGAGGCGGCGTGCACGCCCGCGAAGCCGCCGCCCGCGCGGATGTAGCGCTCGAAGGCGGCCTGCTGGGTGGCGTCGAGCACGTCGCCGGTGGTCGACAGGAACACCACCGCGGCGTATTTGGCCAGGTTGGTGTCGTTGAACGCGGTGGCGTCCTCGGTGGCGTCGACGGTGAAGCCGTTGGCGGTGCCGAGGTTGCGGATGGCGGTGACGCCGGTCGGGATCGAGTCGTGGCGGAACCCGGCGGTCTTGGAGAAGACCAGCACGGAGAACGGGGCCGCGTCGGCGCGCTGCGGCACGGCGAGCAGGCCCGCGGCCGCGGCCAGCACGACTACGGCCAGCAGGCGCAACAGCCTGGACAGGGGTGGATGCAGGGTCGATGACGCGAGGGGCATGGACGGTCTCCTCGTCGGGGACGGACGGCGGAAACCCCTGGCGCGGGTGAGCGGCCCCGGAGGGGAGCGGTGCGGCGGAGCAGGGTGCGGCAGAGCCGTTGCGGCGCATGGATTGCACCGATGTTTCGGGGCAGTCACAAATTTGCACCCATGACGCTGATGCTGTCAACGCATGGCGCAAAATTTGCACGTGCCACGTCGAGATCCTGGAGTAACCGCGCGTGTCCGCCGGGTCCGCGGCGATCCGGCCGATACCGTCGGCCGGTGAGGCCGATCATGGACTGCAACGTGCATCTGTGGGATCAGCGCGACGACCCGGTGGGCTGGCTCGCCGACCGCACCGCGGTGCGGGACCTGCTCGGCAACTACGACTCGCTGCCCGAGGTCTACACGCTGGCCGACTACCGCGCCGAGACCGCCGCGCACCCGGTGAACGGCGTGGTCTGGTCCGACGCGGGCAGCGCGGACCCGCTGCACGCCGCAGCCTGGGTCCAGCGCCAGGCCGACGCCGCCGACCTGGACGTGCTGCTGGTGACCCTGGGCGACCCCGCCTCGCCGGGCTGGCCCGCGTTCCTGCGCTCCTTCGCCGAGCTGCCCGCCGCCACCGGGGTGCGCATCCGGCTCGTCAGCGGGCTGGGCGGCGGCACGGCCCTGGCCGGGGACGCCCTGGCCAACCTGCGGCTGCTGGCCGAGCACAACCTCACGCTCACCGTCGAGGCCGCCGCCGACCAGCTCGGCGAGGTCGCGCGGCTGGCCCGCGAGCTGCCCCGGGTCCGCGTGGTGCTGGACCACTTCGGCTGGCCCGCCGACCTCACCACCGCCGGTTCACGCGCGCACGCGGCGCGGCTGGCCGAGGTGGCCGCCGCGCCGAACACCGCCACCCGCATCGACGCGCTCGGCACCGTGTTCGGCGACTGGACCGCCGACCGGGTGCGCCCCTGGCTGCTGGCGGCCGTGGACGCGTTCGGCCCGAGCCGGTGCATGCTCGGCTCGGACCTGCCCATCGAGCGGCTGCGCGGCGGCTTCGACCACCTCTACGACGCCTACGAGCAGGTCTTCGCCGAGTGCACCGAACCCGAACGCGGCGACCTGTGGCACGGCACGGCCCGCCGCTGGTACGGCGACTGAGACACGACACGGGCGGCGTCCCCGAGGGAGCGCCGCCCGTGTCGCGTGATCTCGGTCAGTGGCCGGGCAGCAGCGAGGAGTAGACGCGCTCCAGCACGTCGGCCTGGTGCTGCCAGGTCCAGCCGTCGAGCAGGCCGGGCTTGTCGTAGACGGCCCGGTAGCGCTCCGGGTCGGCGAGCACGGCCTTCGCGGCCCGGACGAAGTCGGCCACGTCGTCGGCGCGGAACACCTCGCCCTGGCCGGAGCTGCGCACGGTCGCGGCGAGGGTGCGCACGTCACTGCCCACGATCGGCAGGCGGGCGTGGGAGTACTCGAAGAACTTGGTCGCCAGCGACATCTCGTGGTTGAGGTGGTGGCGGATCGGCATGACGCCGAGGTCGGCCGTGGCCAGCAGCGGCACGACCAGGTCGTGCTGGACGTAGCCCATCAGGTGGATCCGGTCGGCGACGCCCAGCTCGGCGGCCCGCGCCTTGAGTGTCGTCGCGTACGGCCCGTCCGGCTGGTTGATGATCATCGCGACGTGCAGGCCGGGCAGCTGGGGCAGCCCTTCGACGACCAGGCCCAGGCCGCGCTGCGGCGACGCCGCCCCGCTGTAGACCATCAGCGGCACGTCCGGGCCGATGCCGCACAGCTCGCGCAGCGTCGGGGCGTCGGCCGGGCCGGGATCGTGGCTGACCTCGGGCGCGTTGAGCACCACCGCAGGGGTCACCGGCAGCTTGTGGTCGCGCTGCAGCCGGGCCGCGATCTCGTCGGACACGGTGATCACCGCGTCGGCGACCGGGGCGTACTCGCGCTCGTAGGCCAGGTGCGCGGGCAGCCAGCGGGCGTGGTCGCGATACGGGATCACGCCGGGCAGGTACTCGTGCGCGTCCCAGACCAGCTTGACGTCGCGTCCCCGGGCCCGGCCGCGCTGCACCGCGCGGGCCCCCACACCCAGCATCCGGAAGTCGTTGGCGTGCACGAGGTCGGGATCGAGCTCGTCGATGACCTTGCCGAACGCGGCCTCGAAGCTCCACAGCTGCGGCTCCAGCCGCCGCCAGGACCTGTCGCCGAGCTTGCGCTGCCAGTACCAGACCAGGGCCACGTCGACCGGGCGGCGGGCGTGCTTGACCGCACCGGGCATCGCCGTCCGCACGCGGCGCAGCGCCGCCTTGGCACCCCCGCCACCGCCGACACCGCCGGTGCCCGCGCCGCCGCCGACCACGACCAGCCGCACCAGCGCGCCGCCGAGCTGCCACTCCTGCGGCTCGTTCGTCGGGGAGCGGCCGATCAGCGTCACGTCCCAGCCCGCCTCGGCCGCGGAGATCGCCTGCTTCTGCACCCGCGAGTCGCCGTGGACCCCGGTGTCGACGATCATGACCACACGACCACGGCCGCGACGTTCGACTCCCATGGTCCGCCTCTCTGGGTGATGCCGGTGCCTGGGCGGATCGCAGCCTACTGGACCGCCGGCGCGCGTCCGCTCCTGATCTACGCGTGCTGCCGGCTTATTGTTACCGTAGTCGCCAGCAAGCCGCACCCGGGTGTCTCCCACGCCGACCCCGGCACCCCTGCCGAGAGCTGGAGGCACATACGTGACCCCTGTCGACGTGAGTGTCATCGTCCCGGTCTACAACACGATGCCCTATCTCCGGCGCTGCATGGACTCGCTGGTGGGGCAGACCCTCGGGCTGAACCGCATGGAGATCATCGCGGTGGACGACGGCTCGACCGACGGCAGCGCCGCGGAGCTGGCCCGCTTCGCCGACCGTTACCCCGGCAGCGTCAAGGTGGTCCGCCAGCCCAACTCGGGCGGCCCGGCCGGCCCCTGCAACCACGGCCTGCGGCTGGCCACCGGCCGGTTCGTCTTCTTCGTCGGCGCCGATGACTACCTGGGCCCCGAGGCGCTGGAGCGTTTGGTCGACGCCGCCGACCGGTACGGCTCCGAGGTCGTGCTCGGCAAGACCGTCGGCGTCAACAGCCGCTTCATCTACCAGCAGGTCTTCGCCCGCAACGAGGCGGACATCAGCTTCGCCGGGTCCGGGCTGCCCTGGTCGCTGGCCAACATCAAGCTGTTCTCCCGCGACCTGATCGAGCGGCACGGCATCCGCTACCCCGAGGACATGCCGATCGGCAGCGACTTCCCGTTCACGCTGGAGGCCTGCTTCCGGGCCGCGCGCATCTCCGTCGTCGCCGACTACGACTGCTACTACGCGGTGCGCCGGCTCAACGCCCAGAACGTCACCCACCTCAGCAACGCCGCCGACCGGCTCTACTGCATGCGCCGCCTGATGGAGTTCACCGTCGGGCTGATGCCGCCCGGCAAGGACCGCGACGCCGTGCTGTCCCGGCTGTTCGCGCTCGAGGTCGCCGTCGTGCTGCGCGACGACCTGATCAATGTCGACCGCTCCGTGCAGGAGGCGGTGCACGCCTGCGTACGCGAGCTCGCCGACCGGCACCTGACCGCCGAGACCGGCGCGGAGCTGGAGGTCGAGACCCGGCTGCGCATCGGCGTCGTGCAGGCCGGCGACGTCGACGACCTGCTCGCCGTGATCCGCCAGGACGTGCAGCACGGCATCGCCCCGATCGTCGTCGAGGGCGACCGCTGGTACGCGGCCTACCCCGGATTCCGTACCCCCGGCTCGTCGATGCCGGACGAGGTCTTCGAGGTCACCGCGCAGGCGGCCGGCTGGGCCGCGAAGCTCGACGCCACCCAGGCGGTGTGGCGGCGCCGCGCCGACGGCGCGACGGTGCTGGCCATCTCCGCCCGCAGCCCGCTGCCGGACCTGGCCGCGCAGGGCGAGATCCGGGTCCAGGCCGAGGACCTGACCGCACCGGTCCAAGTCACCGAGAGCCGCCCGGCGACCGTGGTGCAGGCCGAGTTCGCCGTCGCCGACGTGGTCAACGCCAGCGCCGTCAGCGGGCAGCGCCGCTCGGTGCGGGTGAGCGTGCACGCCCGCGGGCAGGAAGGCTCCGCGCCGCTCCGTGCCGCCGGCCTGCGCCTGCCGCGGCCCCTCATCTGGCGTCGCGGCCTGCGGGTGTACGCGATCACCCCGGCCAAGGACCCGTCCGGCCGCCTCATGATCTCCGTCGTCCCGATGACCCCCGGCCGCATCCTGGCCCGCCTCACCCGCCGCCGCTGACCGCCCACGTCACCCGCCACGCCTAGCGTGCGCCGCGTCGGGCGTGCGCCGCGTCGGGCGTGCGCGACCCCGTCAAGATCGTCCGACTTGCCGGGCAATCGGGCGTATCTTGAGCGCGCATTCGCCCATCCGCCTGGCAAGTCGCGCGATCTTGACGGGGCGGTGCGGTGCGCGGGCGCGTCGGGCGGCCGGGAATGCGCTTGCGGTCGTCGGAGGCGCTGCCGAGGATCATGGTGTGCGGGAGAGCGAAGAGGCGCTGGTCGGGAACGTGACCGCGGGTGTGGTGCGGGTCGGGGAGACGGTGCGGCGGCCTGCCGGGCCGTGGACGGCGGGCGTGGACGCGTTCCTGTGGCACCTGGAGCGAGCGGGGTTCACCGGCGCGCCCCGGGCACTCGGCCGTGACGAGCAGGGCCGCCAGATGCTGGAGTACGTGTCAGGTGAGATCAGCGACGCGACCGGGACCTTTACGGTCGCGGAGCTGGCCGAGATCGGCCGGATGCAACGCGAGCTGCACGACGCGGCGGCGGCCTTCGTCCCCGATCCCGGGACCCGGTGGGAGACGCCGATCCCGCCCGACCGGGCCGAGCTGGTCTGCCACAACGACGTCGCGCCGTGGAACCTGGTGCGCGCCGACCGCGGCTGGGTGCTGATCGACTGGGACGGGGCGGCGCCGAGCTCACGGCTGTGGGACCTGGCGTACGCGGCGCAGAGCATGGCCGGCATGAGCCCGCGCCGCGACCCGGCGGAGTCGGCCGCCCGGCTGCGCGCCTACACCGACGGCTACGGCCTCGACCCCGCACAGGGCCCGGAACTGGCCGTGCTGCTCGGCCGCCGGGCGCGGGCCATGTACGACCTGCTGGAGACCGGAGCCCGGGAGGACCGGCAACCCTGGGCGCGGATCTTCACGGAGGACGGCCCGTACTGGCGCGACACCGCTGCCTACCTGGACACCCACGCCGTGCTCTGGGCGGAAGCGCTTTCCTGATCGAGATGTCTCCGCGTGCCGGCGAATCATGTTCGTCGGTAGCCGGATTCCCACGGCGGTGAGTATCGGCGCAGATACCCGTGGGCGCGCGGCAGCGGGTCTTGCCAGTACTGGTGGGGCATGCGGGAGTGGTGCTCCGCGCAGAAGGCGGCGAGGTCGGCCGTGATCCTGACACGATCGAGTGGGCGGCCCTCGAAGTCTTGATTGACCGTGAACAGCTGCGACTCGGGGTTCCACCCGGAGTGGTCGAACGCCCAGTCGTTCCAGGTCGCGTAGACGTGGAAGACCTGCGGCTCGGCGGCGAGGCGTAGGCCGGTGAGCTCGATCGATTTGTCAGGGTGTGACTCCCGGCAGACCCAGGCCAGGATGTGGCAGGCTCCGGCCGCGAAGAATGCCTGGTCCGACCGTTCCCAGGAGACTTGCTGATCGGCGCGTTCGAGCGGTGTCCGGCGATACTTTCCTGCCGCAGTCGCCTTCGCGACGCGATCCTGGTCGACCGATGGCGTCATGGGATCTTCGGGGGGCTCGGTAGGCCGCATCCTCACATCATCGCCTCAAGCCGAGGGCCGAGGCCCTCGGCCGCCAGCGGTCCCGCGGTGGTGGTCAGCCAGGCCCAGGTGTCGGCGACGGTCTGCTCGACAGGGCGGCAGCGCAGCCCGGTCGCGTGTGCGCGCTCGGCGTCGGTCTCGTGCAGTCCGCGTACGTCGCTGTCCTGCGGCACCCAGATCGGCAGGTCCGACCAGGGGCGCACGCCGGCCGCCAGGACCGCGGCGGGCGGCACCCAGCGCAGCCGGGCACGCGAGCCGCTTGCCTCGGCGCACGCCGACAGCAGCGCCCCCATCGTGGTGTGACCCGGCCGGCTGACCACGTTGTAGGCCCCGCCGAGGTTCGCGTGTGCCGCGTCGAGCAGCCAGCAGGCGAGATCTCGGACGTCGATGCACTGAAGCCCCAGTTCGGGCGGTCCGGGGACGGGGACCTCGCCGCTGCGGGCGAGCCGCCGCAGCCACCAGACGAGCCGTTCGGGCTGCTCGTGCGGGCCGAGCACCAGGCCGGGCCGGGCGATCAGAGCCCGGTCGCCGTACGTCGCCCGGACCACGTGCTCGGCGGCCGCCTTGTACGCGCCGAAGCTGTCGACGTCGGCGGACACCAGCGGGGACAGCTCGGTGAGTCCTTGGGTGGACAGATCCCGGTAGACCGACCGGCTCGACACGTGGACGTACCGGCCGCAGGCGGGTTCCAGGACGGCGGAACTGCGGGCGACGACCTGTGGCGGGCCGTCCCAGGTGTCGATGACCGCGTCCCAGGCGCGGTCGGCGAGCGGCGCGAGGTCGCCCGGCTGCGTCCGGTCGCCGTGCACGGCCGTCACGCCGGCCGGCGGGGCGCCCGACACTCCCCGGTGGAACGCGGTGACCTGCCAGCCGCGGCCGACGGCGTCGGTGGCGAGCGCTCGGCCGAGGAAACGGGTGCCGCCGAGGATCAGCAGTCGCATACGCGGCAGGTTAGCGGTCGGCGAGAGGTGGCGCGGCCCTTGCTCGGGTGCGTATACTCGGAAACGAGTAATCAAGACGAAGGGTGGCGACGGGCGTGGCGAAGCGGCGCAAGGTCGGCAATCTGATGGCGTTGGCCGTGCTGTCCGCGCTCGTCCAGCGGCCCATGCACCCGTACCAGATGGCCTCGGTCCTGCGTGAGTACGGCAAGGACCAGAACATGAAGATCAAGTGGGGTTCGCTCTACACGGTCGTGCAGAACCTGGAGAAGCACGGCCTGATCGAGGCCACCGAGAGCACGCGCCAGGGCGGCCGCCCGGAGCGGACCGTCTACGGCATCACCGCCGCGGGCCGGGCCGAGCTGACCGACTGGGTGCGCGAGCTGCTGGCCACGCCCGAGCAGGAGCAGTCCCGGTTCACGGCCGCGCTGTCGGTCATGGCGGTGCTGTCGCCCGCCGAGTCGGCCGGCCTGCTCGCGCAGCGGCTCACCGCGCTGGAGAAAGGGCTCGCCGCACGGCGCGCGGCCCTGGCCGAGGCCGCCCGCGAGGTCCCGCGGCTGTTCCTCGTTGAGGAGGAGTACGAGCTGGCCGTCGCCGAGGCCGAGGTCGGCTTCGTGCGCGGGCTGCTCGGCGAGCTGACCTCGGGAACGTTCCCGGGCCTGGCGGACTGGCAGGTCTTCAGCGAGACCGGGGTCGTGTCACCGGAGCTCGCCGAGCTGATGGAGAGGGGCCTGCACCCGCAGCAACCCTGAAAACGGTCCCCGGCGGCGTGCGCCAACACGCCACCGGAGACCTCAACCCTCGCACCGCACCGCAGGGGCCCGGCCACGAGAGGTGGCAACCAAAGGATAGCCGGGTTCCCCCTGCCGGTTCGGTGTGCACCGATCCGAACCCGAGCCGGTCGACCGACCGGCCGGCTATCCCTGGGGAGAGACAGTCATGACGAAGGTGAAGACCGCACTGGTCGTGGGCGGCGGCATCGCCGGCCCGGTGGCCGCGATGGCCCTGCAACAGGCGGGCATCGAAGCACGCCTGTACGAGGCGTACGGCAGCACCGCCGAGAACGTCGGCGGGGGACTGAGCATCGCCCCCAACGGCTTGGCTGCGCTTAAGGTAATCGGCGCGGACGAGGTGGTGCGCGCGATCGGCCTGCCCATGTCCAGCATCGTGATCCACAGTTGGACCGGCAAGCGGCTGGCCGAGTTCGGCGGGCCGAGCGGCATGGAACCGCAGCGGTTCGTGATGCGCCCCGACCTCTACCGGGCGCTGTACGGCGAAGCCGCCCGCCGCGGCATCGCCGTCGAGCACGGCAAACGCCTGGTCTCCGCCGAGCACCTGGGCTCGCCGACGGCACCCTCGGGCGTGCGCGCCCACTTCGCGGACGGCACCGCCGCCGAGGCCGACGTCCTGATCGGCGCGGACGGCATCCGCTCCACGGTGCGTACGGTCATCGACCCGTCCGCGCCCCAGCCCCGCTACACCGGCCTGCTCGGCTTCGGCGGCTGGTCGACCGGCACCGGCCTGCCGAGCACCGGCGACGCGATGTACATGATGTTCGGCAAGCGCGCGTTCTTCGGCTACCAGGTGTTCGACGACGGGCGCTGCGGCTGGTTCGCCAACCTGCCGCACCCGCAGCCGATGTCCTGGTCGCAGGCCAACCGGACCAGCCCGCAGGATTGGATGCGGCAGCTCGTCGAGGCGTTCGCCGACGACCGGATGCCGGTGCTCGACATCCTGCGGGCGTCCGACGAGTCCGAGTTCGTCGCGATCGGCGGCATGGAGGACATCCCGCGCGTGCCGCACTGGCACCGTGGCCGGATGGTGTTGGTCGGCGACGCCGCACACGCCACATCGCCGTCGTCGGGCCAGGGCGCCTCGATGGCCGCGGAGAGCGCGGTGCAGCTCGCCCGATGCCTGCGCGACCTGCCCGCCGAGCAGGCGTTCATGGCTTATGAGCGGCTGCGCCGGGAGCGGGTCGAGCGCATCATCGCGGCGGCGGCCCGCACCAACAGCGACAAGGCCGCGGGCCCGGTGGCCCGGGTGCTGCGCGACGCGCTGCTGCCCACGGCGATGAAGCTGCTGGCCAAGCCGGAGAAGATGGCCTGGCAGTTCGACCACCGCATCGACTGGGCGGCCCGCGTCACGGCGTGATGCCATGCCGGTGATTCTCGGTCACCGCCCGAATACATACCCGCCAAGCGCATTTGCTCTGCACCCAAAGCCTTGCTCTGCACCCACCGGCGCAACAGTCCACGTGCTCGCCCCGTTGCGTATGTGGGTGCAGAGCAAGCAAATGGGTGCAGAGCAAATGCGCTGGAGAGGCATTCCGAGGCGGGGCCGCCGTTTGCGCCGAGGCGGACTCGGGAGATCCGCGTCGTTTCGGCGGCGGCACACCCGGTGTCGGCAAGCCACGGCCACGGCTTTGCCGCCGTGGCGGTGGCGGTGCGACGGTAACGTCGGCGTCGACCCAGCAGCCTAGGACGCCGTAGGGCTCGTGTCCCGCGGCACCGGCTGCTTGCTGCGCCCGGTCGACGGCCCGGGGGCTGTTCGTCCACGGCAGTCAGTGCCCTGCCTCGCCGCGTTCATCCACGGCGGCTAGGGTGTCCGCTCGTGGACGAGACCTCGCAGCGGCAACCCGGCAGGCACGTTCGGCGCGACCACCGCAAGCGGTGGCTGGCGGTGGCGCTGGCGGTGGCGGTCCTGATCGGAGGCTCCTACGCGGCGGTGCGGCTGTGGAGCGGCGAACAGCCGAGCGCGGCGGCCGGTCCGGGGGAGCCTGCGGCGGTGACGGAGGGCGCGCCGGATCCGGCGGGGTCCGGTGCCGCGTCGGCGGGGCCGTCGGCGAGCGCGTCCGCCACCCCGCGGCCTTCGGCGTCGCCGAGTACCAAGGCGTCGACGAGTCCGCAGGCTCAGCCCGGCGGCCCGGCGAAGACGTCGGCCAAGAAGGGCGTCAGCGTCTGGAACTTCGGCGGGCTGAAGGCGGCGCTGACCGACGTGCGGGCGAGCTGGTACTACAACTGGTCCGCGGGTCCGAGCAAGGACGCGGGCACCAGCGCCGCCTTCGTGCCGATGATCTGGGGCGAGAAGTCGGTGACCGACGCCGAGCTGGCGCGGGCGAAGAAGTCGGGCCACGTGCTGCTGGGCTTCAACGAGCCCGACTTCGCCAGCCAGGCCAACATGACCGTCGAACGCGCCCTGGAGCTGTGGCCGCGGCTGCAGGCGACCGGCCTGCGGCTGGGCAGCCCGGCAGTCGCCGTCGGCGCGGACAAGGCGGGTGGCTGGCTGGACCGGTTCCTCAGCGGGGCCAAGGCGCGGGGCTACCGGGTCGACTTCATCACCCTGCACTGGTACGGGGCGGACTTCTCCGCGGCCGCGGTCGGGCACCTGAAGAACTACCTGCAGGCGGTGTACCAGCGCTACCGCATGCCGATCTGGGTCACCGAGTACGCGCTGATCAAGTGGGGGGCGAACGGGGCGGTGTACCCGAGCGACGCGCAGCAGGCCGCGTTCGTCACCGGCTCGACGAAGCTGATGCAGGGCCTGTCCTACGTGGAACGTTACGCGTGGTTCGCGCTGCCCTGGCCGACCGAGGGCCACCAGGGCACCGCGCTCTACCGCGACGGCGACAGCCCGACCGCGGCCGGCCAGGCGTACCGCGCGGCGGGCTAGTCTCTGGCGGGTGTCATTGGCGGTAGGTTTCCAGGAACCGGCCCAACCGCCCGATCGCGTCGTCCATCACGTCGGTCGGCGCGAGGAACACCAGGCGCAGGTGGTCGGGAGTCGGGAAGTTGAATCCGGTGCCGTGTGAGAGCAGCAGGTGCTGTTGATTCAGCAGATCGATGACCAGCTGCTGATCATCTCTGATCTTGTGCACCGCGGGGTCCAGCCGCGCGAACAGATAGAGGGCTCCATCGGGCTTCGTGCACTCCACCCCTGGGATGTCGGTGAGTTTGCTCCAGGCGCTCTCGCGCTGATCGTGCAGGCGCCCGCCGGGACGGACGAGAGAAGTGATGCTCTGGTAGCCGCCCAGTGCCGTCTGGATGGCGAACTGCGCCGGCACGTTGGGGCACAGGCGCATGTTGGCCAGCAGCTGCAGGCCTTCCAGATACTCTTCGGCGCCGACGGCCGGACCGGTGACGACGAGCCATCCGGAGCGGAAGCCGGCCGCTCGGTAGGTCTTCGACAGGCCGCCCATCGTCAGGATCAGCAGGTCGGGTGCAAGTACCGCGGCGTGGTGATGCACCGCGCCGTCATAGATGATCTTTTCATAGATCTCGTCACACAGCACGAGCAACTGGTGCCGACGCGCGATGTCCAGCAGCCCGAGTAGGGTTTCCTCGGAGTAGACGGCACCTGTCGGGTTGTTCGGGTTGATGATCACCAGGGCGCGCGTGCGGTCGGTGATCAGTGATGCGAGATGCTCGAGGTCGGGTGCCCAGCCCGCGGACTCCTCGCAGCGGTAATGCATGGCACGTCCACCGCAGAGGTTCACCGCACCGGTCCACAGCGGGTAGTCCGGAGACGGGATCAGCACCTCATCACCCGGATTGAGCAGCGCCTGCATCGACATGACGATGAGCTCGGAGACGCCGTTGCCAAGGAACACGTCATCGGGCCCGACATCGCGGACCCCCCGCTCCTGGTAGTACTGGGCGACCGCGAGGCGGGCGGAGTGGATCCCGCGGGCATCGCTGTAGCCCTGCGCGGCGTCGATGTTCTGCATCATGTCCCGCACGATCGGCTCGGGGGTGTTCAGGCCCCACGGTGCCGGGTTGCCCAGATTCAGTTTCAGGATGCGATGCCCGGCGGACTCGAGTTCCTGCGCCCTGCGTAGGACCGGACCGCGGATGTCGTACCGGACGTTCTTAAGGCGACTGGCTTGCGGCAACAAGGAGAACACGATCCTTTGCTCTGGGTCACGCGCGGCCACGGCCGCCACATGCGGCGACTGCTGTCGCGGTGCCGGCGGACGTTGCGGCGACCCTGGATTTTATCTGTCGGCGGGTGATCCTGGCCTGCCGACAGTCCGTGCACTCCGACAGGACCGACGCCCACGGCCGTGATCAGGACCCCGGCGGCACGTCAGTCGGTCGGGTCGGCGAAGCCGTCGCCGACCGCGGCCAGCGCCAGCACCGCGCCCAGCGCGGCGAGGAAGCCGCCGCCCGGAGCACCCGTCGCGAACAGGAACACGGCCAGCGCGAACCCGGTGAGGCTCAGCGCGATCCGCAGCCCGGACCGGCGCCGCTTGCGGTATTCGGCAGGCGGGCGGGGTTCGCCGGCGCCGAGGCCGAGCGCGAAGTGCGGGTCCTCCGCGCGGGTGCGCTCGGCCAGCTCCGCCAGCCGGCTTTCCTCGTCCGGGCCGAGTGCCACCTGACCTCACCTCATCCCGTCGACCGGATGCTCGCGCCGCCGGCGGCCGCAACGCGCCGGGGGTCACCGACCATCATGGTCACGGCGGGCAACCTCCGGGTCCGGCCGATCAGCCCGCTTTGCGTACGGCAGCGACGAACTCCCTGATCAGATCCTCGCTCTTGACGCCGCGGGCCGACTCGACGCCGCTGGACACGTCCACGCCGCCCGCCCCGGACTGCGCGATCGCGTCGGCGACCGTGTCGACGCTCAGCCCGCCCGCGAGGATCCAGCCCTCGCCCAGGCCACGCTCGCGCAGCAGCGCGTAGTCCCATGCCCCGCCCGAGCCCGGCTCGGGCGCGTCGACCAGCAGCAGGTCCTCGCCGTACGCGCCGATGCGCAGGTCCGGGGCTTGGTAGCTGGCCGCCCGGACCAGGGTCAGGCCGAGGTCGGCGACGGCGGCGAAGTCGGCCCGGGAGTAGTCGCCGTGCAGCTGCAGCGCCCGCAGGCCGGTGTCGCGGACCAGCTCCCGGACGGTCGCGACGTCCACCCCGGCGACGACCGCGACGGTGAGCACGTGCGGCGGGACCGCCGCGGCCAGGCGGCGCGCGGTGTCCGGGGTCACCTGGCGCGGGCTTCGGGTCAGCACGAAGCCGACCGCGTCCGCGCCCGCGTCGACGGCGGCGGCGACTGTCTCGGCAGTGGACAGTCCGCAGATCTTCACGAACACGGGGACCTCCGGTCAGGCTTGCGTGGCGATGCGGGCCAGGATCTCGCGGGCCGTGGCGTCGGGCGCCTCGTCCGGGATCCAGTGGCTGACCCCGGGCAGGGTGACGAAACGGTAGTCGCCGGAGACGTAGTCGGCGCAGCTCTCGGCCGCCTTCGGCCCGATCGCCCAGTCGCCGTCGCTCCACAGGAACGTGGTCGGCACCGCGACCCGGCCGGCCGGGGTGAAGCCCGAGCCCAGCGTCAGCGCGCGGTACCAGTTCAGGCCGCCGGTGAGCCGGGCGCGATCCAGCATCGGGGCGACGAAGCGCTCGACCCGCTCGGCGGGCACACCGGTGAAGATCTCCCGCAGCCGCCGGCCGTCGTGCTCCAACAGCAGGTCCTCGGCCTTGCCCTCCTGCTGGAACAGTCCGATGTAGGCCGAGCGCTGCTGCTGGTCGGGGTCGGTGGCGATGGTCTTGGCGAAGGCCACCGGATGCGGTACGGAGACGGCGGTGAGGGTGCGCACCCGGTCGGCGTGCGCGGCGGCCAGGTGCCAGGCGACCACGGCGCCCCAGTCGTGGCCGACCACGTGGGCCCGCGCCACGCCCAGCGCGTCGAGCACCGCGAGCGCGTCGGCGACGCACTCGCCCATGGCGTAGTCGGCGACGGCGGTGGGGCGGGCGCCGGGGGAGTAGCCGCGCTGGTCGAACGCGTAGGTGCGGACACCGGCGTCGTGCAGGCGGTCGGCGACCAGCTCCCACTCGCCTGCGTGCTGCGGGAAGCCGTGCAGCAGCAGGGCCACCGGCCCGTCCGCCGGGCCGCCCGCGTGGAGGTCGAACACCAGGTCCCGTGCCGCGATCTGCATACGGGCCAGCCTAGTACGGAATCGTGTTCGCCGATCATGTGGCGGCGGCGACTGTGCCGGTCAGGGGCTGCTGATCCAGCGGTCGCGCAGGCTTGCCAGGATGGTGACCGAGACCACGAGCAGGATGAGGCTGAGCACGATCGCCGCTTCCAGGTCCGTCTCCAGGGCCAGGTACACGGCGAGGGGCATGGTCTGCGTACGCCCGGGGAAGTTGCCGGCGAAGGTGATCGTCGCGCCGAACTCGCCCAGCGCCCGCGCCCAGCAGAGCACCGCGCCCGCGGCGATGCCGGGCGCGACCAGGGGCAGGGTGACCCGGCGGAAGGTGGTCCAGCGGCCGGCCCCCAGCGTCGCGGCGGCCTCCTCGTAGCGGGTGTCCGCGCCGCGCAGCGCGCCCTCCACCGCGATGACGAGGAACGGCATCGCCACGAACGCCTCGGCGACGACGACGCCGGCGGTGGTGAACGGCAGCGTGAAGCCGAACGTCTCGTCGAGCCACGACCCGATCAGGCCGCGGCGGCCGAACAGCAGCAGCAGGGCCACGCCGCCGACGACGGGCGGCAGCACCAGCGGCACGGTGATCAGCGCGCGGGCCAGCCGCCGCCCGGGGAACTCGACCCGGGCCAGCAGCCAGGCCAGGGGCACGCCGAGCAGGATGCAGCAGACGGTGGCCAGCGAGGCGGTGAGCAGCGACAGCCGTAGCGCGGCGAGGATCGCGGGCTCGGCCAGATGCTGTGGCAGCTCCCGCCACGGGGTCCGCAGCAGCAGCGCGACCAGCGGCAGCACGAGGAACGCCAGCCCCAGCCCGGCGGGCAGGACGAGGAAGACCGGGATGCGCCGGGGGCCGCGCCGACGCGGCGGGGACATCGCCGTGCCCGGGTGGTGGATCTCGTCGACGGCCATGGGCCCAGACTACGGATCCTGGCACCCGGCCGCGGTCGGCACGGCCTCGGCGGTCCGGATGGGCAGGTAGGCATGGACGGCGCGTTGGCGGTCAGGGCAGGGTGTTCCGGACCGGCACGCCGTCCTTCATGATCACCCGGAGGTTGCCGGGGTCGGCGAGCACGGCCAGGTCGGCCAGTGGGTCGCCGTCGACGAGCAGCAGATCCGCGTACGCGCCCGCCCGCACCACGCCCAGCGGGGCCGGATAGGGGTCGCGCGGCCCGGACATGGCCAGCAGTGCCGCGTTCTCCGACGTCGCCATGCGCAGCACCTCGGCGGGGGAGAACCAGCGGCCCAGTTTCGCCAGCTGCGCGCCCTGGCGGGTGGCCAGCCCGGCGTCGAAGAGGGTGTCGGTGCCCCAGGCCAGCCGCACCCCGTGCTCGCGGGCCAGCCGGTATGCGGTCTCGGTGCCGTCGGTGACCGCGAGCTGCTTGGCCCGCCCGGCCGGATCGGGGATCGGGATGGCGTCGCTGTCGTCGAGGAACGGCTGCATCGACCACCACACGCCCCGCTCGGCCATCAGCGCGGCGGTCTCGTCGTCGAGCAGGTGCCCGTGCTCGACGCAGCGCACCCCGGCCCGGACTGCCTGCTGCACCGACGCCGGGGTGTACGCGTGCACCATCACGTACGTGCCCCAGTGCCCGGCCGCCTCCACCGCGGCCGCCAGCTCCGCGAACGTGTACTGGGTGACGTCGATCGGGTCGTACGGCGACGCGACGCCGCCGCCGGCCATCACCTTGATCTGGCTCGCGCCGCGCATCAGCTGCTCGCGCGTCGCCCGCAGCACCGCGTCGACGCCGTCGGCGATGGCCGCGGTGCCGGTGCGTTCCACCATGGTCAGCGGCGCACCGGGCTCGCGGGGCACCTCCAGCAGTGACCGGAAGTCGCCGTGCCCGGCGGTCTGGCTGATGAACGCGCCGCTCGGGTAGATGCGCGGGCCGGTGACGATCCCCTCGTCGATGGCCCGTTTGAGCGCGAACACCGGGCCGCCCGCGTCGCGCACCGTGGTGAACCCGCGCAGCAGGGTCCGTTCCGCCTCCCGGCCGGCGATCAGTTGGAGGTAGCCCGGGTCGGCGGTGGCGAGCACCGGCAGCGACACGGCGGCCATCATGGCGTGCCAGTGCGCGTCGATCAGGCCTGGCATCAGGACCCGTCCGCCGCCGTCGACGATCGTGACGGCTCGCTGCCCGCCGGGTGGGCGGTCCGCTGCGCCGCTCGGTTCGATGGTCCCGCCCGCCGGGTCGTCGCCCGTGCGGGCCGGGGTGGCGCCGGCCTCGGCCCGCGCGCCGACCCGGGTGATGAGGCTGCCGGTGACGGTGACCGTCGTGGGCGGGGACAGCGTCGGGCCCACCCCGTCGAACACCCGGACGTCGCGGAACTCGGTCACCTCGGTCGCCTGATCACGTGCCATCTGTCGAGTGTCCCGGCCGTGGCCGCACCCGCGTGGCCGAACAGGCCGGACACGCTTTGTCGCATGCGGCCGGTACCGTCCCGCTGCGCCCTGCGGAGGAGGCACTGGTGGGCACATGGGACTCGGGTCCATTCGACAACGACGGCGCCGCCGACTGGTGCGGCGACCTGGACGAGGCCGATCCGGCCGAGCGGCTCGGCATGGTCCGGCAGACCCTCGCCGCCGCGGCCGACCATGCCGGATACCTCGACGACCGGCTCGGGGTGCGGGCCGTCGCGGCGGCGGCGGTCATCGTGTCGCAGCGGCCCGGCGCGGAGCCGCTGACCTCGCCGTATGCGCCGGACTTCCTGCTCGAAGGGGGGTCGCTGGTGGTCCCCGAGGACGTCGCGGCGCTCGCGGTGCGGGCCCTGGACCGGGTCGTCGGCGACGACTCGGAGTGGCGTGAGCTGTGGGAGGACACCGGCGACCCGGCGGACGCGCTGGCGGCCGTCGGCGACCTGCGCACCGCGCTCACGGCCGCGCCGTAGCGGTCCCGTCGCGGTCGATGCGCTCGGTAGGGTGAGGGCGTGTCCGGTCGCCACCCCACCGCCGACGTCCGCGACGTCATCGCCGCTCACCTGCCTGGCCACCGGATCCGTTCGGTGGTCGAGCTCGGCTCGGGCCTGGACAACGTGGCGTACGAGGTCGACGGCGAGCTGGTCGTGCGGTTCAGCCGCGAGCCCGACCCCGTGGTGCGGGCCGCGCTGGTCGAGCGAGAAGCGCGGCTGCTTGCCGCCGTCGCCGAGGTCTGCCCGGTGCCGGTGCCCGAACCGGTGTTCACGGCCCCGGAGCAGGGCTGCCTCGGGTACGCCAGACTTCCCGGTGTGCCGCTGGCGGAGCTGCCCCGGCAGCAGTGGTCGGCGCACGGCACGTCGATCGCGGCGGTGCTGGGCGGGCTGCTCGACGCCCTGCAGACCACGCCGGTCGAGCGGTGGGCCGGCCTGGTGGATGTCGATGACCAGCCGTCGGCCGAGTGGCTCGGGGAGGCCGCGGAGTATTACCGGTCGGTCGCCGGGCACGTGCCGGTGGCGCACCGCCGCGCGGTGGCGGCGTTCCTGGACTCGCCGCCGCCGGACGCGGGCCGGGGTCTCGTGTTCTCCCACAACGACCTGGGCATCGAGCACGTGCTCGTCGACCCGGCCGGGTGGACGGTGACCGGTGTCATCGACTGGAGCGACGCCGCGCTGGTGGATCCGGCGTACGACTTCGGGCTGGTGTACCGGGACCTGGGACCGGACGCGCTGCGGGCCGCCCTGGGCCGGTGCCGCAGGGACGCCGCCGACATCGCGGCGCTCGCCGAACGCGCGGTCTTCTACGCCCGGTGCAGCGTCTTCGAGGATCTCGCCTACGGCGTCGAGACGGGCCGGGACGGCTACGTCGGCCGGTGCCACGCCGCGATGCGCTGGCTGTTCCCGGCGTAGCAGGTCAACGGCCCACTGATGTCAGGAAGGGCACCTTCCGCTACGTATGGCGATGGGAAGGTGCCCTTCCTTCGTCACTGGAACGTGAGGGTGCCGTTGGGGTTGCGGATGCAGGCGATGGTGCGGTTGGCGGTGGTGGCGGCAGCGGACAGGCACTGGCCGAGGACGGCGTGGCCGGCGGCGTTCGGGTGCCAGGACTCCTGGCAGGTCTGGAAGTAGGTCACGCAGGCGTTGGCCATGCGCTGGATGGCGATCTTGTCGTATCCGGACAGGCTGGTGATGTGCGTGCCGGTGGGGCCGTCCATCACCCGCACCGGGGTGGCCAGCGCGCCGGTCGGGCTGTTCGCGTTCTCGCAGAGCCGGGCGCCGTCGAAGGCGCGCTGCACGTTGAGGTAGACCAGGTCCGCGCCGGGGAACTCGGCGGTCAGGTTGGCGTGGGAGTTGCGCACCACGACGCCGAGGTTGGCCGAGAAGCGGTGGCCGGGGGCGAGGCTCGCGCGGTGGATCGGGCAGCCGGCCGCGTACCGCTCGGCGCCCAGGTCGCGGAACTTGTCCCGGTCGTCCTCCCGGCCGTCCTGCTCGATGAACGAGGAGTACACGTCCGTCGGCAGTGGGTTGGTGTAGTCCTGGAACACGATGCGGTGCTGGCCGTCGGCGTCGATCTGGTCCAAAGTGGTGATCAGCTGGCGGAGCGCGTTGGTGGTCTCCGTGGTGGCCGCGGCGACCTCGGCCGCGCTGGCCAGGTCGGCGTCGGTGCACGGCTCCTGCGGCACCGGGCCGTTGATATAGGCCCAGAATTCCCACCAGCCGGTCCACGCGTCGGCGATGAAGCGGTTGGCGCACAGCGTCGCCACGTCGCCGAAGGTGAACGAGCTGTTGTTGGAGCCGAGGCCGACGAGCACCAGGTCGATGTCGTGGGTCTGCGCCACGGCCCGCAGCTGGTCGAGCTGCGCGGCGACCTGCCGGCCGCTGGTGCGGGTGTTCGAGGCGGCGGCGATGTCGTACGGCTGGCCGCCCGAGCAGGCCAGGTTGAACCGGGCGGAGATGCCCGACAGCGCGGCCTTGTTCAGCGACGCGTTGGCCGAACGGTGGCAGAAGTAGGCGTTGGCGTTCGCCGCCGACCAGCCGGGGAAGCCCTGGGCGACCCCGTTGACGTCGACGACGGTGGTGTACGCGCCCGCGCCTTCGCCGCTGATGAAGCTGTCACCGATGGCGACGGCCGCCGTGGGCAGGGCGGCCGTGGCGGGGGCGGCGGCTACCGCGAACGCGGCCCAGCCGAGCGCGACGGCGGCGGCGCCCGCCATCGCCTTGCGAAGTCTCAGCACTGAGCTTCCTCTCCGAAGTGGAATGTGAGAACGGTTCGCGAGATCAGATCACGGTCGGCGAAGTACGTCAATGCCACCGTTAACGACGGAGAAAACCTTCCGCACGACACGCCTGGATCGCTTCACGGCCTGTTCATGTCGGCTGGCCGTAGGGTTCCTCAGGTGACGACGACCGTCCGCCTCGGCACCCGGGGCAGCACCATGGCCCTGGCGCAGGCCCGCCACGTCGCCCGCGAGCTGGAGTCCGCGCACGCGGGCCTCGCGGTGCGGATCGTGCCCGTGTCCACCCACGGCGACCGCTGGACCGGCAGCCTCGCCACGGCGGGCGGCAAGGGCGCGTTCACCAGCGAGATCGACGCCCTGCTGCAGGCCGGTGACATCGACCTGGCGGTGCACTGCCTCAAGGACATCCCCGGCGACGTCGCGCTGCCCGAAGGGATCTGCATCGCGGCCCACCTGCCGCGCGACGACCCCCGCGACGCGCTGATCAGCCGCGACGGCCTGCGGCTCGACCAGCTCGCCCGCGACGCGGTCGTCGGCACCAGTGCGGTACGCCGCCAGGCGCAGCTCCAGCGGGCCCGCCCCGACCTGCGGGTCAAGCCGATCCGCGGCAACGTGGACAGCCGCATCGCGCGCCTGGACTCCGGCGACGTCGACGCCATCGTGGTCGCCGCGTGCGGGCTGCACCGCATCGGTCAGGCGCACCGCATCACCCAGCTGCTGGACGCCGAACTGATGGGCCCGGCCGTCGGCGCGGGCACGATCGTGGTCACCACGCGGACGTCCGGGCAGGCGTACACCCTCGTCATGGCATTGGACGAGCCGGACAGCCGGGATGCGAGCCTGGCCGAGCGGGCGCTGCTGCACCGGTTCGGGGCCGGCTGCAACAGCGCCGTCAGCGGGCACGCGAGCGTCGAGCGGGACACGGTGACGCTGCGCGCCGCCGTCTACGCCCCGGAGGGCGACCGCATGCTGTCGACCGTCGTAGCGGGCGACCGCACGGTCGCGCCCCTGCTCGGTCGGCAGGCCGCCGACGAGCTGCTGGCCCTCGGCGCCCGCAAACTACTCGACCCCTACCTGCGCTGACCGGCCGAGGCGCGTCAGCGCCGCTGCGGTGGAGGCGTCGGCACCGCGGCCTCGCCGTCCGGGCCGGGTGAAGCCGCCGCTGATCCGATGCCGGGCGGGCATGGCCGTGCCATTCGCGCGGCCGGCCCGGCTGCTCCGGCGCGGCTCAGGCACCCGCGCGGCGCAGTCTCTCCTCGGCGTCGTCGGGTGACAGCCACTGGCGGTCGCCCAGCGCGAGCTTCTTCGCATCGAAGGCATCGACCCACAGTCCCGCTGCCCAGCTCGCCTGCACCTGTTCGGCGCTCCACCGGAGACCGGCCGCGTGCTGGTATGCCTCGACGAAGGCAGCGGATTCGTCCACCGTGGCGGCGCGGTGCACCGCGCCCGCAGGCCAGACCGCGGCGGCCAGCCCCACGATCACCGGCTCTGGCGCGCTGATCACGCTGTCCCAGTCGTGCACCGCCCACGGCTGTCCGTCGCGCCAGCGCAGATTCTGTGCACACCAGTCGCCGTGCCCGACGACCGTGGGCCCGGCCGGCAGGTCGCGCAGGCGCTGCCGCACCCGGCGGGCGACGTCGTCCAGCCATACGCTGCCGGGCTGGGCGTTGAGGTCGGCGTCGCGGTCGTCGGGCGGCGGCCAGACACCGGCGTGCTCGTGGTCCCAGGCCGTCCACGGCGGATGCGGCGCGAGCACGCCCGCCACCTGCGGCCTCGGCGCCCGCCGGATCAGGTCGGCGAGCAGCGTGGCGTAGCGCTCGACCGCGTCGCCGCCGACCGCGAGCACCTCGCCGCCAGGCACGAGGACCTCGGCGTGTGCCGCGTAACCGCCGAACGGGACCGGGCCCAGCAGCGGGCGAGGGCAGGGGAATCCCGCATGCCAGAGCGCCTGCTGCACGGCGGTGCACACGGCCAGCCGAGCCGCGGCCGGGCGCACCTTCACGACCACCTCGCGGTCGTCCTTGAGCCGCACGCCGACGACGGTCGACAGGTGAGTGGCGGTGAACAGGGTCTCGGAGACGCCGGAAGCGAGCCAGCGCAGGCACCACGCGTCGAGTTCGGCGTCGGCGACGGCGGGCGGAGCGGGCATCGAGTGCGCCATGGCCGGGCACGTTAGCACCCGGTGCGCAGGTGCGCCGTCCCCTCAACCGGTGATGTGCAGCCTCGCCACGACCTCGGTGTCCTCGGTCTCGCCGGTCTCGGTGAAGCCGAGGCCCGCGTAGCAGCGCCGGGCGGCGGTGTTGGCCGGCTCGTACGACAGCGCGAAGCTGCTGATCCCGTGCTCGGTGGACAGCAGTCCGAGCGCGGCGCGCACCGCGGCCCGGCCGTAGCCCCGGCCCTGCCGGGCGGCGTCGATGATGATCCCGCCGAGCCAGGCCGCCCCGTCGGCGGGGTCGACGGTCCACATGAGGAAACCGACGACGTCGCCCTCGGCGTCGAGCACCGCCAGCGGCTGCCAGCCCGCCTCGCCGTAGTGGCACAACGCCAGGTAGTAGGCGGGCGCGGCGACCCAGTCCGACTGCGACTCGGCGACGGTGAGCGCGGTGACGGCGCGCCAATTGACGGCGTCGACGGGCGCGAGGCGGACGGGAACAGGCGTGACAGGGGTGGTCATGTCGGGCATCATGCCAGGTCAGACGAGTGTCTATGGCCATGGGACCGGAGTGCGGGAATGCCGGACGTGATGGATTTCTGCCAGCACGTCGTTGCCGGGCTGACCGGGCGCGGGCGGCTGCTCGGTGAGCCGGTCGTGCTGGTCGGCAGCCGCGCGCGGGGCACCGCGACGGTGGAGTCCGACGTGGATCTCCTGGTGCTGGGACACGGCCCGGAGCACCTGGAGGTCTGACGGCCCGCCCTTTTGCCGCAACTCTTAAAGAGTCGTGGCCTGCCGGTTGTGCCGAAGGCGCGCCTCTTTAAGAGTTGCGGCAAAAGGGGGGTGGGCGTCAGGTCGCGAGGACGGATTCGATGCGGCGGAGGAGGCCGGGCCAGCCGCGGGACATGCCCTCGAAGGCGGTGCGGCCCAGCGGGGAGTCGAGGTCCAGGCCCGCCTGCTCGAAGAACAGCCGGGTGCCGGTGCCCTCGGGCTCCAGGCGGAAGGTGATGATGTTGTCCAGCGAGCCGGTGGCGAAGCTGTAGCTCAGCAGCTTCTCGGGCTCGACCGCCAGCACCTCGCAGGGCTGCTCCCCCCAGCTGCCCATGTCGAGGGTGAAGCGGTGGCCGACCACGGGCCGCACGTCGCCCGCGGCCCACCACTTCGCGTGCAGCTCGGGATCGGTCAGTGCCTGCCACACCCGCGCGGGCGGGTGGCTGAGGAACTGGTCGCAGCGGATGACACCTGGTTCGGTCAAGAGAATTCCTCGTCGAGTACGTCGCGCAGCGACTTGAGCCGCTCGCGCCAGAAGTGTTCGTAGGGATGCAGCCACTGCCCGACCTCGGCCAGGGGCTGCGCTTGCAGGTGGTAGTACCGGTGGCGGCCGCGCGGCTCCTCGCGCACCAGGCCCGCGCCGCGCAGCACCTGCAGGTGCTCCGAGACCGCGGGCCGGCTGAGCGAGAACTGCCCGGCGAGCTCGCCGGCCGCGCGCGGGCTCTCCCGCAGCGAGTCGAGCAGCTGTCGGCGTACCGGATTGGCCAATGCGCTGAACACGTCAGTGGTCACGGTCGGTGACAATACGTCGGAGAATCCCGACGTGTCAACTTTCTCCGACACGTCGCGGCCTTGACGGCGGTGGTTACGCGCGTAACCATCACCGTTGGCCGGTGACCACGAGATGGGGAGCGCGCATGACGGCGACGGCGGATACCGATCAGCTCGTGGCGTCGATGACCCTCGCGGAGAAGGCGGCGCTGTGCGCCGGGCGCGACTTCTGGTCCCTGTACGGCGTGCCCCGGCTCGGCGTCCCCGAGATCCTCGTCGCCGACGGCCCGCACGGGCTGCGCAAGGAGCTCAGCACCGAGCAGGTGCAGCTGGGCGCCAGCGTGCCCGCCACCTGCTTCCCGACCTCGGCGGGCATGGCCTCGACCTGGGACCCGGCGCTGATCGAGCAGGTCGGCCGGGCGCTGGGCGAGCAGGCCCGGGCCGAGGGCGTCAGCGTGCTGCTCGGCCCCGGCGTCAACATCAAGCGCACCCCGCTGTGCGGGCGCAACTTCGAGTACTTCAGCGAGGACCCGCTGCTGGCGGGGCGGATGGGCGCGGCCTGGATCCGCGGCGTGCAGAGCCAGGGCGTGGGCGCCTCGCTCAAGCACTTCGCTGCCAACAACCAGGAGCACCGCCGGTTCAGCGTCGACGCGCTGGTCGACGAGCGGGCACTGCGCGAGGTGTACCTCGCCGCGTTCGAGGCCGCGATCGCCGGTGGCGCGCCGTGGACGGTGATGTGCGCCTACAACCGGCTCAACGGCGTCTACGCCGCCGAGCACGGGTGGCTGCTGACCCGGGTGCTGCGCGAGCAGTGGGGCTTCGACGGCATCGTGGTCTCCGACTGGGGTGCGGTCAACGAACGGGTCGACGGCCTGGCCGCCGGGCTCGACCTGGAGATGCCCGGCTTCGGCGGCCACCATGACCAGCACATCGTCGACGCGGTCGACAGCGGGCTGCTGCCCGTCGACGTGCTCGACCGGACCGTCGGCCGTTTCCTCACGCTGATCGGGCGCACCGCGCAGGCCCGCGTGGGCGGGCACACCTACGACCGCGACGCCCACCACGCGCTGGCCGGGCGGGTCGCCGCCGAGGGCACGGTGCTGCTCAAGAACGGCGGCGGGCTGCTGCCGCTGGCGTCCGGCGGGCGGATCGCGGTCATCGGCACGTTCGCCCAGCAGCCCCGCTTCCAGGGCGCGGGCAGCTCGCACATCAACCCGCACCGCCTCGACGACGCGTACGCCCGGCTGTCCGAACTGGCCGAGGTGACCTACGCCGCCGGCTACCGGCGCGACTCCGACGAGACCGACGACGCGCTGCTCGCCGAGGCGGTCGAGGCGGCACGGGCCGCCGACACCGTGCTGCTGTACGTCGGCCTCACCGAGAGCTACGAGACCGAGGGCCTCGACCGCACCCACCTGCGCCTGCCCGCGAGCCATGATGCGCTCGTCGCCGCTGTCGCCGCGGCCAACCCGCGGACCGTTGTGGTGCTCCACAACGGCGCGCCCGTGGAGATGCCCTGGCACGCCGACGTGCCCGCGATCGTCGAGGCCTACCTCGGCGGGCAGGCCGGCGGCAGCGCCGTCGCCGACGTGCTGTTCGGTCGGTGCGAACCGGGCGGGCGGCTGGCCGAGACGTTCCCGCACCGCTGGGCCGACAACCCGGTGCACGCCCTGGCCAACGGCCCGCGGCAGGCCGAATACCGGGAGAGCGTCTACGTCGGCTACCGCTACTACGACACTGCGGGCGCCGACGTGCTGTTCCCGTTCGGACACGGGCTGAGCTACACGTCATTCGCCTTCGCGGACGTCACCGCGACCGGCACCGGCCCGGTCGAGGTCACCGTCACCGTCACCAACACCGGCGAGCGCACCGGCAGCGAAGTGGTCCAGGTGTACGTGCACCACCCGGCCGCCACCGGGGCGCGCCCCGACCAGGAACTCCAGGGCTTCGCCAAGGTGCGCCTCGCACCGGGGGAGTCGCGCGCCGTCACGATCAGCCTCGACCGGCGCGCCTTCGCCTGGTATGACGTCACCGGCGCACGCTGGGCCGTCACCGGCGGCCGGTATGAGATCCGCGTCGGCGCGTCGTCCCGTGACATCCGCGCCACCACCACGGTCGAGGTGACCGGCGACGGCGTGGCCGCCCCGGCCTACCCGGTGCCCGCCGCCGGACGGCAGTGGGACCGGGACCGCTTCGTCGCCGTCCTCGGCCGCCCGCTGCCCGACAACACCGCGGACTCGCCCGGCGCGTTCACGCTGAACACCCCCCTCCACGACATGCGCAGCTCACCGGTGACCCGGCTGCTGCAGGCCTCCGCCCGCCGGCAGGCCCGCGGCCTCGTCAAGGACCCGAAGAGCCCGATGGCGCTGCTCATCGGCGCGATGCTGGACGAGTCACCACTGCGCCTGCTGTCGATGATGAGTCGCGGCAAGGTCGGCCGCCCGCTCCAGGAAGGGCTGCTCGACCTGGTCAACGGGCGCTGGCTGCGCGGCCTGCGCCGGCTCGCCCGGGCCCGGCGGCGATGACCGGTCGCCGCCCGACCAGCGCCGACGTGGCCCGAGAAGCCGGGGTGTCCCGGGCGACGGTGAGTTACGTGCTCAACGACGCGCCGGGCGAGCGCATCGCCCAGCCGACCCGGGAACGGGTGCTCGCCGCCGCCGCGCGCCTGGGCTACGCCCCGTCACTGGCCGGACGGACGCTGGCCAACGGGCAGAGCGACATCGTGCTGCTCGCCATGCCCGATGCGCCGTCCGGGGAGCTGACCTCACGATTCGTCGACGCGGTCACCCGTTCGCTGGCCGCGCAGGGCCTGACCCTGGTCGTCCACTTCGATGTGCCGTCCGCGCCCCGGCTGCCGCGCCTGGCCGCGATGCTGTCGGTGCGTGCCGTGCTCAGCCTGTTCCCGCTGCGCGACGCCGACAACGCCGCCCTGCGGCGGACGGGCATCCGCGTCGTACCGGCCGGCACCGCGTCCGACGGGCTCGCCACCTCCGCACTGCTGCGCAGGCAGGGCCGGATGCAGGTCGAGCACCTCGTCGCGGCGGGACACACCCGGCTCGCGTACGCGCTGCCCGCCGACCCGCGCCTGTCCGTCTTCGCCGACCCCCGCCACGACGGCGTACGCCAGTCCTGCGCCGAGCGCGACCTGCCGATGCCGGTGACCTTCACCGTGCCCGACGACCCGTCCGCCGTCGTCCCCGCCGTACGCACCCTGCTCGCCGCCGCACCCCAGGTCACCGCGATCTGCGCGTACAACGACGAGGTGGCCCTGGCGATCCTGCACGGCCTGCGCGAACTCGCCGTGCCCGTGCCCACCCGCATGGCCCTCATCGGCGTCGACGGCATCCCCCTGTCCGCCTACAGCGCCCCACCCCTCACCACCGTCACCGTGGCCCCCGCCGCGACCGCCCGCCACCTGGCCCGCGCCGCCGTCGCCCGCCTCGCCGGCGACCGCCCCACCCCCGTCCCCATCGAAGACGTCCTCCACCTCACCGTCCGAGCCACCACCTGAAGGAAGGGCACCTTCACATCGCTCTGCGTAGAGGAAGGTGCCCTTCTTAACGCCACACGCCGCTGACCTGCGCGGCATGACGTGTTCCCCGTGGTGGTCCGATGCCGACCGGCCGTGCGGCGGCACAGCGGGGGCGGTGCTTTCACAAGATATTCATGCCGTCGTTCGGCTGCGGTCTGGATCAACAGCCACACATTTGAGATGGTCCATCTGTCGTCGTCGTGACCCCAGCCGGACCCCCACCGGCCGCGGCGACGGACAGTCGGGAGACCCTCCAATGTCCCGTGTCCTGAAGGCGTTGGCCGCCACCGCGGCCGCCCTGGCCATGTCGTTCACCCTCACCGCGACACCGGCCCACGCCACCCCGCCCAACATCCCCTCCTACAGCACCGCCGTGAGCCGCCTCGCGGCGCTGACCGTCACGGCCGAGTCGCACGGCTCCACGTACAACCGCGACCTGTTCCCGCACTGGATCACGATCACCGGCGCCTGCAACACCCGCGAGCAGGTCCTCAAGCGCGACGGCGTCGGCGTCGTGGTCAACAGCAGCTGCGCCGCGACCTCCGGGTCCTGGTACAGCCCGTACGACGGCGCCACCTGGACCGCCGCCTCCGACGTCGACATCGACCACATGGTCCCGCTGGCCGAGGCGTGGGCGTCCGGCGCGTGGGCGTGGACGACCGCGCAGCGCCAGACCTACGCCAACGACCTCGGCGGGCCTGAGCTGTGGGCGGTCACCGACAACGTGAACCAGTCCAAGGGCGACAAGGACCCGGCGGAGTGGCAGCCGTCGCTGTCTTCGTTCCGCTGCACCTACGCCCGCGCCTGGATCCAGGTGAAGTGGTACTACAGCCTCACTGTCGACAGCGCGGAGAAGTCGGCCCTCAACGGCATGCTCGCCACCTGCTGATCGTCACGCAGCTCGGCAGTCCCCGGCCGCGGGCGGCGTCCGCCGGCGGCCGGGATCCGTCACGGCCGGAGCCCGCTCACGATCCTGCCCAGACACCGTGCGGCGCTTCGATCTGATCCGGCCGGACGTGGAACTCGTCGCGTCCGTCCTCACTCGCCACGCCGTCGATCGCCGTCGACACGACGAGCTGGCGCCCGCTGCTGGTCAGCGCGAACCCGCGCACCCAGCATCTGATGTGGCCGGGCGCGGGCAGCGGCGCGGCCGAGGTGAGGTCCTCGAAGAAGATCGGAATCTTGCCGACGAAGGTGGCGGCCCTTCCGTCGGCGTCGACCAGGCGCACCCGTACCTGGCCGGGCCAGTCGTCGTCGATGAGCTCGACAGCCTCGACCTTCAGCAGCGACCAGCTCGGCGCCGACCCTCGCGCGACCCGCGCGGCGTACTCGCGCTCGGCGCTGCGGCGCTGCAGCGCGCCGCCGAGTCCCACCGCGTAGCCGAGACCCGCCAGGGCGAGAAAGGCGCTGCCGGCGCGCTCGGCGGCCACCAGCGGCACCACGGTCGCGCTGCCGAACGCGGCGACCCCGAGGCACCACGCCCACAACGGGACTCCTCGCAAGCGGGCGGATCTGCGGGTCCTCGACGTCATGCGGGCCTTTATACCGGCCGGGTGCACGGTCGCGCGGGCATCGTGCGGCGCGGGACTCGTCGTCAGGACGCTCGGATGCGGTCGAGCAGCAGCGGAATCCCATGGTTGCCGTAGCGTTCGCGCAGGTCCGGCAGTTGCCAGTCGTAGCCGGTGAGCACACCGCGGCAGCGCGCGGTGCCGCAGGCGCAGTCCATGCGGAAGTCCGCCACCGCCGTGCTCGTGCCGTAGTCGTTGGTGAGTTCCTCACCGGCTGCGATGTCGCGCCTGGCAGCGAGCGTGCAGGCGTCGACCCACCACAGGTTCGGGTCGCAGCTGTGGTTGCCGCACCCGTTGGGCTGGCGTGGCGGCAGCACCAGGTGCAGGTCGTCGGCGACGCTGACGGTGTCGACGTAGCGCTGCTCGCGGGCCGCCCGCGCGAACAGCTCCCGTAGCTCCGCCTCGCTGACGAGGCGCCCGCCCAGCCGGGACACGACGGTCCCGGCCGGGAGGGCGGCGCGCGCGAACAGGCCCTTGCCGGCGATCGGGGAAGTGCCGACCTCGACGTCGGTGTGCAGCCAGCAGTCCGCTGCGGGCGCGGCCACGCGATTCATCGGGTACGCCGGTGGTCAGCCGGTCGGTGTGCCGACGTGCTGCCGGACCACCTCGGGAGTCGCCGGTGTGACCACAGCCAGGATCTGTTCGTTGACCGCGCCGCGGAGCAGCGCCACCTGGCCTCCGACGTCGGAGAACCGGCGGTTGTTGCGGAACGCCTCGCTCTCGAGGGCGGTCAACCGCTGTTCATGTGTCTGACTCACCTTTCGTCCTCCCCGTGTCAGCTGCCGGGTGGTCCGAGCCGGCCGGCGTGCCCTTCGCTCGATATTCTCCATCGACTAAGTCGTGCTCGCCACGACACGGACGTGCCAGGCCGAATCGTGACCTGCCGTTCGACTCGAACGGGTGATTACCTCCAGCGGCGCACCGAGTCGTCCCCACCCGTGGACCCGATCTTGCGGAATGCCCTGCTGCGGGTAGGGTCGCGATGATCCCTGCCGGACGGCGTCCGCTCACGTAGCTCCGGCCTATGACGCACGTGAGGACAGCCATGTCACAGGAGCAGACGACGGACCCGCCGGCCGTGATGGAGGAGACGCAGGCGCCGTGGGCGGCGCGGGACGGTCTGCGGATCACCGGCGTACGCGCGATCGTCACCGCCCCCGAGGGCCTGCCCCTGGTCGTCGTCCGCGTCGACACCAGCGACCCCGGCCTGTACGGCTACGGCTGCGCCACGTTCACGCAGCGCTTCCACGCCGTCGTGGCGGCCGTCGACCAGCACGTCGGCCCGATGCTGATCGGGCGGCACCCGGCCGACATCGAGGACATCACCCGCATGGTCCACCTGTCGTCGTACTGGCGGGGCGGCCCGGTCCTCAACAGCGCACTGTCCGGGGTGGACCAGGCGCTGTGGGACATCGCCGGCAAGCGTGCCGGGATGCCGGTGTACGAGCTGCTCGGCGGCCGGGTGCGCGCCGCCGCCGACACGTACCTGCACGCCGCGGGCGCGACGATCGAGCAGACCCTGGAGCACGCGCGGGAGATCCTCGACTCAGGCTACCGGCACGTCCGCCTCCAGGCCGGCGGCCCGGGCCTGGGCACCTACGGCGCACCCGGCACGCCCGGCGGCTACCCCGACGCGCCCTACCCGGACGGCTGGGACGTGCAGCAGTACCTGCGCGACACCCCGAAGCTGTTCGCCGCGGCCCGCGAGGTGCTCGGCGAGACCCCGAACCTGATGCACGACGTGCACCACCGGCTCACCGTGAAGCAGGCCGTGGCCCTGGCCCGCGCGCTGGAGCCGTACCGGCTGTTCTTCCTGGAGGACCCGATCCCGCTGGAGCTGTACGACCGCCTGCCGGAGCTGCGCGCCGCCGCACCGATGCCGATCGCGGTCGGCGAGCAGGTGGCCTCCGTCGCCGACGCGGCCCGGCTGGTCACCGGCGGCGGGGTGGACCTGCTGCGGCTGCACATCTCCGCGATCGGCGGCCTCACCCCGGCCCGCAAGCTGGTCGCGCTGTGCGAGCTGACCGGGGTCGGCACGGCCTGGCACGCGCCCGCGGACGTGTCGCCGATCGGCGCGGCCCGCAACGTGGCCCTGGACGTGAGCAGCCCGGCGTTCTCGATCCAGGAGGGCCACCTGTGGCCCGACCCGGTGCGCGAGGTGTTCCCAGGCACGCTCGACCCGCGCGGCGGTTACCTGTTCCCGAACGACGCCCCCGGCTGGGGCATCGAGGTCGACGAGAAGGCGGCGGCCAAGTACCCGGCCGTCACCCACCTGCACGAACGATGGTCGGCCCGGGTACGCCGGCCCGACGGGGGGATCGAGGCGCCGTGACCACACTCGCGATCGTCGGCACCGGCAACATCGCCGCCGGCTACCTGACCGACCTGCGCACCTATCCGGGCATCGAGGTCGTCGGCGGTTACGACAGCGACCCGGCGCGGTCCGCGGCGTTCGGGGCCGCGCACGACCTGCCGATCTACGGCAGCCTCGACGAGCTGCTCGGCGACGAGAAGGTCGACGTGGTGGTCAACCTGACGCCGCTGTCGGCGCACGTGCCGGTCACCCGGGCGGCGCTGCGCGCGGGCAAGCACGTGTTCAGTGAGAAGCCGCTCGCGCCGACGGCGCACGAGGCGCGGTCGCTGATCGCCGAGGCGGCCGCGCACGGGCTGCGGCTGGGCTGCGCGCCGTTCACGTACCTGGGGGAGGCGATCCAGACCGCGTGGAAGCTGGTCCGCGACGACGCCGTCGGGCCGATCAAGCTGGTGTACGCCGAGGTCAACCACGACCGGATCGAGTCCTGGCATCCGGCTCCGCAGGGGCCGTACCGGGCCGGGCCGCTGTTCGACGTGGGCGTCTATTCGCTGACGGCGCTGACCGCGATGCTCGGCCCGGCCCGCAAGGTCTGGGCGTACGGCACGATCCTCAAGCCGGACCGGGTCACCCTGTCCGGCGAGATGTTCTCCCCGCAGGCCCCCGACTTCTCCGTCGTCGTGCTGGAGCTGGCCGGCGGCGCGACGGTGCGCCTGACCGCGAACTTCTACGTCGGCGCGGGCACCCGCCAGTCCGGCATCGAGCTGCACGGCGAGCGCGGCTCGATCCACATCGCCGACTGGACCAACTTCGACTCCGAGATCCGCGTCGGGCTGCCCCCGGAGCCGGTCGCGCTGCTCGGCGACCCCTACCGGGGCATCCCGTGGGGCCGCGGCATCGCCGAGTTCGTCGCCGCGATCAACGAGGGCCGCCCGCACCGCTGCTCGGCCGAGCACGCCGCCCACATCGTCGACATCCTCGCCGCCGCCGCGCAGTCCCAGCGGACCGGAGCCCCGGTCGAGGTCTCGTCGGGGTTCCCGTCGCCGCTGCCCATGCCCTGGGCGGCCTGAAAGGGGTCAGTGCAAGGCCAGCGGCGTCTCGCACTCGATGCGGGACAGCTTCTCCGGGTTGCGGACGTAGTAGATGCCGGTGACGCGGGCATCCTCGATCCGCAGCGCGGCGACGCCGTCGATCTCCCCGTCGAGGCGGAACACGAGCGCGGGGCCGCCGTTGATGACGGTCGGTTCGGTGGTGAGGGTGCCGCCGACCTTCTGCATGCTGCCGACGAACAGGCGGATCGCCTTCTCCGCCCCGAAGACCGGCTGCAGCGCGGCCTGTTTGAGACCACCGCCGTCGCTGACCACGACCACGTCCGGTGCGAGCACCTGGAGCAGGCCCTGCAGGTCGCTGGTCTCGACGGCGCGCTGGAACGCGTCCAGCGCGGCCCGCCGCTCGCCCGCGGAGACGACCTTGCGGGGACGGCGGGCGTCGACGTGCTGCCGCGCGCGGTGCGCGATCTGGCGTACGGCCGCCGGGCTCTTGTCGACTGCCGCGGCGATCTCGTCGTAGCTGACCTCGAACGCCTCACGCAGCACGAAGACGGCACGCTCGGTCGGCGAGAGCGTTTCGAGGACGAGCATCATCGCCATCGACACGCTCTCGGCCAGCTCGGCGTCCTCGGCGGTGTCCGGCGCGGTGCGCAGCGGCTCGGGCAGCCAGGGTCCGACGTAGGACTCCCTGCGCCGCTGCATGGTGCGCAAGCGGTTGAGCGACTGGCGGGTGGTGATCCGGATCAGGTAGGCGCGCTGGTCGCGTACCTGATCCAGATCGACCTTGACCCACCGCAGCCAGGTCTCCTGCAGCACGTCCTCCGCGTCGGCCGCCGATCCGAGGATCTCGTAGGCCACGGTGAAGAGCAGGTTCCGGTGCTCGACGAAGGCCTCGGTCGCCTGGTCACCGGTGTGGTCGGTCATCTCGGCACCTCCTCAGGCCCGCCGGGCGGCGGCACGTGCCTCACCGGCCTTGACGCGCAGCGCCGCCCGCCGGCTGGGGTCCTTGAACCAGAGGTTGAGCGAGCCCGGTTTGCGGGCCTCGTGGGTCATCTGCCAGACGGTGCTCTTGCACACGCCCTCCTTGAGCATCGCCATGGGCTTGCCGCCCAGCAGGTACACCTTGGTCACAGTGTCGTCCTTCTTCGCGTACTGGACGACTCCGGCGCGGCGGCCCAGGCTGATGCACTGGCCGAAGAGGCCGACGTTGAAGTCGGCGGGCCGCTTGCCGGCGATCCGGCTCAGCACCGTGTCGGCGGCCTGCGGGGCGATCTGCATCGCGGACTGGCAGCTCATCCGCACCGGCAGGTCCGACGGCGCCGCCGAGTCCCCGGCCGCGATGATGCGTACGTCGTCGAGGCTCGTGAGCGTCTCGTCGGTGCGCAGGCGGCCCAGGGCGTCGGTGCTCAGCCCGCTGCGGGCGGCCAGGTCCGGCACGCCGAATCCGGCGGTCCAGATGGTCACGGCGCTCGGCAGCTCGCGGCCGTCGGCGAGCAGGACCGATTCACCGGTCACGCCCGTCACGGTGGTGCCGGCGCCTTCGAGCACGGTCACGCCGAGGCTGGTGAGCTTTTCGGCCACCGCCCGCCGGGCACGGGGGTGCAGGTAGGCCCCGAACACCCGGCCACAGACGAGGGTGACCTTCCGGCCCTGCTCTGCCAGCTCGGAAGCGGTCTCGATGCCGGTCGAGCCGCCGCCGACCACGGTCAGCGCGGCCGAGGACGGGGCGGCGTCGACGACCGGCCGCAGCCGCTGTGCCTCCTCCAGGGTGGAGATCGGGTAGGCGTGCTCGGCCGCGCCGGGCACACTCGGGGCGGCCGAGCCGCTCCCCACGGCGTAGATCAGGTAGTCGTAGTCGAGGGTGTCGCCACTCGCCAAGGTCACGCTGCGCCCGGCCGCGTCGATCCGGGTCGCGGTGTCGACGACCAGCCGGATGCGGGGGGCCAGAATCCGCTGGTAGTCCACGAGCGCGTCGTCGGATCCGGTGACGAGCTGGTGCAGGCGGATCCGCTCGACGAACGCCGGGCGCGGGTTGATCAGGGTCACCGCCACGTCGTCGCGCTGCGTCAGACGGTTCGCCGCCACCACGCCGGCGTATCCGCCGCCGACCACGATGACCTTGGTGTTCTCAGCCATGGACCTCTCCTTCGTCTTCAAGGTGCGGCCTCAAGACACCGCGCGCTCGGCGGTTTGTGACATCAGTGAGTCGGATCACTCGCCGAACACCGGGCGAGCAAGATCATCTGTTGGCCGCAAGGGACCAGGCGGCAGCCATCGCCCGGTGGGCCGAGATCGACACGACGATCGGCCCCCATCCGAACGAGTGTTCGGATGGGGGCCGACTGTGCCGCCTGACGTCGGTGCAGGTCGGCGGACCGGCGACGGGCGGGCGGGGAGGAGGTCGTCCGCCCGTCGCCCAGCTTGTCAGCGTGCCTTGTACGCCTTGGGCAGCTTCATGCCGCGCTCGGCCATCAGCTCGCGCACCCGGTTCGGGTAGTCGGTGATGATGCCGTCGACGCCCATGTCCATGAGCGCGGCGACGGTGGGCATGTCGTCGCAGGTCCACGGGATGATCTTCAGCCCGCGGGCGTGCGCCCGGTCGACCATGGCCTTGTCGGGGTAGAACCGGAAGCCCGGGTCGCCGATCTTGCCGTTCTGCGGGAACCCGTAGTTGGGCGACAGCGCGGTGACGCCCTCGATCGACGCGGCCGCGGCCACGAAGTCGCCGCCGAAGTCGTCGGCGTCGATGCCGCCCAGCCACGGCGACGCGCCCGGCTGGCCGACCTGCAGGAAGTCGTAGTTGGTCAGCGCCACCAGCGGCCACTTCGGCGCGAGGCGGTGCATCGCCATCAGCGCACCCCAGTCGAACGACTGGATGCTGACCTGCTTCTCGATGCCCGAACGGTGGATCTCCTCGAACACCCGCCGCACGAACAGCTCACGAGGCGCGGTCTGCTCCGGCGCGCCCGCCTCGACCTTGGTCTCGATGTTCAGCGTGACCTGGTGCGCCTGGTAGCGCTTGACCAGGTCCAGCACGTCGCGCAGCTCGGCCATGCGCTGGCCCTTGATCTGCTCCTGCTCGGGGAAGCCCGGCAGCTGCTGGAATCCGCAGTCCATGGTCTTGACCTGGGCAAGCGTCAGATCCTTGACGTACTTGCCGACGTACGGGTACATCGGGTCGCCCGGCGTCACCGGCGCGGTGTCGGCGCACTTCTGCGCGCTGACCTTGCGGTCGTGGGTGACGACGACTTTGGCGTCCTTGGTGATCTGCGTGTCCAGCTCCAGCGTGCTGACCCCGAGGCGCAGCGCCTTGGCGAAGCCTTCGAGGGACTCCTCAGTGGTCATGCCGATGCCGCCGCGGTGGGCCTGCAGGTCGAAGCGCGCGTGCTGGGGGCGCGGCCCGTGGCCGCCGTGCGGCGACGCGAACGCGGCGGTCGGCACGGCGAGCGCCGGCACCACCGCCAGGGCGGCCAGGACGTGACGTAGGGACATGGGGCACCTCGGTTTCTTCAAGATCTACTTACCGACCGACCGTAGGTGCCCGCCCGATACCAGCCGTGACCTGGGCGTGAGGAGCCCGTGAACGTTCGCGGACGCGCCGGTGCCGCCGTGCGATATGGAACACCGGCGAGATCCGGCTCAGTGGATCCCCTGGCGGGACTTCGGGGTCGCGGTGGGGGACGGTCCCGGAGGCAGACCATGCGGTACGCGCCGAGGATCAAGGCGTGAAGAAACCTGCCGCAATCGCGCTGATCGCCGCACCGCTCCTGCTCGCCGCCTACGGGCTCGTCCGCATCGTCGGCAAGTCCGACGGCGTCTACGGGCCGGGCCTGGACTGGCAGGCCGCGCACCTGCTCGCCCTCGCCGGCGTGCTCCTGTTCGTGCCCGGAGTCCTGCACCTGGGCGGGCTGCTGCCACGCGGCCCGTGGCGGACCGGCACGGTCGCCGTGACGCTGTTCGGCCTCGCCGCCATGGCGGTCCAGTTCGGAGCCGACATCTGGTTCGCGCTGCGCGCCGACGACAAGGCCGGTATGCAGGCGCTGTCCGGCGACTTCGGCGACATTCCCGGCGTCGACCTGGTCGTCTACCAGGTCGGGCCGCAGCTGTTCTTCGTCGGCCTGCTGGTGCTGACGATCCTGGCGGCCCGTGCGCGGCGGCTGCCGTGGTGGAGCCCGGTCGTGCTGCTCGTCGGCATCCTCATGCCGCCCGTATCGCTGGACCTGCTGCCGCTGTCGGGCCTGCTGATCCTGGCCGCTCTCTGGCCGGCTGCCCGCGCCACCGCGTCCACCGCCGCCCAGGTCGCCGCCCCACGCGGCCGTGGCGACGGCGGCTCCACGGGCACCCGTGCGGCGGTCGGCCTCAGACCGGCGTCGTTCGGCAGTGGAGTCACGGACAGCAACGACGAGGTGTACGCGGACCCGCCGCCGCGCATCACGCCGTGACGGTCCGGGCGGGGTGGTGCCGGCTCAGCGGGATGACCATCGGGGTGGCGGTGACGGGGTCGGGCACCACCTGGCAGCCCAGCCCGAACACCTCGGTGACCAGCTCCGCCGTCACCACCGCGGCCGGGTCGCCCTCGGCCGCGATCCGCCCGTCGCGCATCACCACGAGATGGTCGGCATACCGGCAGGCCTGGTTGAGGTCGTGCAGCACCATCACCACGGTGCGCCCGTCGCGCCGGTTGAGGTCGGTCACCAGGTCGAGCACGTCGACCTGGTGCGCCAGGTCCAGGTAGGTCGTGGGCTCGTCGAGCAGCAGCACCGGGGTCTGCTGGGCGACGGCCATCGCGATCCAGGCCCGCTGCCGCTGCCCGCCGGACAGCTCGTCGACGGGCCGGTGGGCGAGCTCGGTCATGCCGGTGGCGGCCAGCGCGGCGGCGACGGCCTCCTCGTCGTCGGCGGACCACTGCCGCCACCAGGTCTGGTGTGGCGAGCGGCCCCGGCCGACCAGGTCGAGCACGCTGATGCCCTCGGGCGCTACGGGCGTCTGCGGCAGGATGCCCACCTGACGCGCCACCTGACGGGTCGGCAGCGCATGGATGGCCTGCCCGTCGAGCAGCACCGCACCGTGCGCGGGGCGCATCAGCCGGGCGAGCGCGCGCAGCAGCGTCGACTTGCCGCAGGCGTTGGCCCCGACGACGACCGTGACCCGGCCCTGGGGGATCTGCAGGTCGAGACCGGACACGACGGTCCGGTCGTCGTAGGCGAGAGTCAGGCTCTCGGCCCGGAGTGCCGTCATCGGACCTCCTTGGTGGACTGGCTGCCCGCGGGCGGGGGCGGAAACGAAGAGGTCACGTCAGCCTCCGCTGCCGGCACGGTTGGCGCGGACCAGGAGCCGGAGCAGGAAACCGGCACCGATGGCACCGGTCACCACGCCGACCGGCAGGTCCGTGTCGGGGAGCAGGTGCCGGGCCAGCAGGTCGCTGCCGGACACCAGCAGCACGCCAGTCAGCGCGGACAGCAGGACCGGCGGCGCGGACAGCCTGGCCAGGCGCTGCGCGATCTGCGGCGCGGCCAGCGACACGAACAGCACCGGACCGGTCGCGGCGGTGGCGAACGACACCAGCGCGACGCTGACCAGCAGCAGCAGGCCGCGGGCGAGTTGCACGGGGGTGCCGAGGCCGCGGGCGACGTCGTCGCCGAGCTGCAGGTTGCGGTTCCAGCCGGCCAGCAGCAACGCCGCGGGCAGCAGCACCGCGACGGCGAAACCCAGCGGGCGTACGGCCTCCCAGCCGCGCCCGTTGAGGTTGCCGACCAGCCAGCCGACCGCCTCCTGCGCCTGGTGCATCTTGGCTCGGGTGAGCAGGTAGTCCGTGGCGCTGGTGCACATCCAGGACACGCCGATGCCGACCAGCACGATCCGGAACCCGGTGCTGCCCCGCCGCCAGGCCAGCAGGTAGACGGCGAGCGCGCCGAGCAGCCCGCCGGCCAGGCCCAGGGTGGGTGCGCCGAGGGTGTCGCCGAAGCCGAGCACGATCCCTGCCACGACCGCCGTGGTGGCCCCGGCGTTGATGCCGACCATGTCGGGGCTCGCGAGGGGGTTCCGGGTGATCGCCTGCAGCACCGCCCCGGAGGCCGCGAACGCCGCGCCGACCAGCACGCCGGTGAGCGCGCGGGGCAGCCGCACCTCGTGGACGACGAAGACCGTGCCGCGTGCGCCGGAGCGCCAGAGTGCCGGGACGACGTCGACCAGCGGCACGGGGTAGTCGCCGAGCGCCAGCCCGAGGCAGAACACCCCGAACGCGGCGAGCGCGACGGCGACGCACATGACGACCAGTCGTGGGCGCAGCGGCAGGCCCAGCACCGCCGTCCGCAGGGCGCGCGAGGGCCGGTCCGACTCGGGCGCGGCGGTGGCGACCGGTCGGGCACCGGCCGGTGCGACCGAGTCGGGGGCGGTGGGCGATGCGCCGGGGGTCGGCGGGGTCACGGCGGTCACATCTCGGCCAGGCGTCGGCGGCGGGCCAGCGCGATGAAGAACGGGCCGCCGAGGAACGCCACGACGATGCCGGCCTGGATCTCCTCGGGGCGGGCGACCACCCGGCCGAGCACGTCGGCGGCGATGAGCAGGCTCGGCGCGCCGAGCAGGGTCAGCGCGAGGATGCGCCGGTGGTCGGGGCCGGTGACCATGCGGGCCAGGTGCGGGGTGACCAGTCCGATGAAGACGATCGGCCCGGCCAGTGCGACGGCGGTGCCGGCCAGCGCGGTGATGGCCAGGGTCGCCCGCAGCCGGACCAGGCCGACGCGGCGGCCCAGTGCCGCGGCGACGTCCTCGCCCAGCGCGAGGCTGTTCAGCGCGGGCGCGGTCGCCAGGGCGAGCACCGCGGCGGCGGCCAGCAGCGGGGTCACCTGCCACAGCGTGGTGGCGTCGGCCGAGGTGAGCGACCCGGCCGCCCAGAACCGGAACCGGTCCAGCGCGAGCGGGTTGCGCAGCACGAGGGCGCTGGTGAAGGAGCCGAGCAGGAAGGTCACCGCGATGCCGGCCAGGGCGGTCTTGACGGGGGTCGCGCCGCCGCGGCCGAGGCCGCCGAGCAGGTGGACGCTGACCGCGCCGGCGAGCGCGCCCGCGAACGCGTACCAGATGAGGTTGGTGGGTGCGGTGCTCGCGCCGAACGCCGCCACCGCGACCACGATGGCGAACGAGGCCCCGGCGCTGACCCCGAGCAGGCCCGGGTCGGCGAGCGGGTTGCGGGTCAGGCCCTGCATCAGCGCGCCGGCCAGGCCGAGTGCCGCGCCTACGAGCAGCCCGGTGGCGGTGCGCGGCAGGCGCACGCTCCACACGATCGCCTCGATCTGAGGGTCGACGTGGGCGCGGTCGAACAGCGCGTCGGCGACCTGTCCGATGGGGACGGCGCGGCTGCCGAAGGCCAGCGAGAGCAGGCACAGCACGGCCAGCAGCAGCGCGGCCGCGGGCAGGTAAGCGGCGGCGCGGCGCGACGGGGCGGGTGGCGGGGGAGCGGGGGTCATACCGACCTCATGGCGGTCATCTTAAGGTGAGCCTTGCCTTACTGCGCGACAGGGCATGAGCTGGGCAAATGCGGTGAATCTTGAAATTAGGTTAGCCTTACTTTACCATCCCCTCAGTTGCCCACCCAAGCCGAGGGGAAGTCATGTCCACCCTGCCGAAGCACGTCGGCCCCGTGCGCGCACGTCGTCTGTGGCCGGTCACCGGCCGGCTGTCGGCGGCGCTCGCCGTGGCCGCGCTGGCCCTCACCGCCTGCGGCGGTGACCCGGCCGCGACGCCCGCGCCGGGTGGCTCCGCAGCTCAGGGCGCCGCGTTTCCCGTCACCGTGTCGCACAAGTACGGCGACACCGTCATCGACAAGGCCCCGACCCGCGTGGTCACCCTCGGGCTCAGCGACCAGGACCCGGTGCTCGCCCTCGGCGTGGTGCCGGTCGGCTCGATCGACTGGTTCGGCGAGCGCCCCTACGGCAAATGGCCGTGGGCGCAGCCGCTGTGGGGGAGCAAGGCCCCCGAGGTCGTCGGCGAGCGCGACGAGTACAACCTGGAGAAGATCGCGGCGCTGAACCCCGACCTGATCATCGGGATGTACTCCGGTATGAGCCAGGAGCAGTACACCAAGCTCACCCAGATCGCGCCGACCGTGGCGCAGGTCAAGGGCTACGACGACTACAGCGCGCCGTGGCAGGAGATGACCATGCACGCCGGCCGCGCGCTCGGCCGGTCCGCCAAGGCCGCCGAGCTGATCGCCGCGATCGACCGGCGGCTGGCCGACCTCAAGGCCAAGAACCCGCAGTTCGCGGGCAAGACCGTGGCCGTGGTCGAGCCGTACGAGCCGGGCAAGTACGCCGTGTTCGCGCCCAGCGACCCGAAGGTCGTGCTGCTGACCCAGCTCGGCTTCACCGTGCCGGAGGCCATCGTCAAGGCCGCCGGCAGCGAGTATGCCGCCGAGATCGGCTCCGAGCGGCTCGACCTGATCGACGTCGACAAGCTGGTCTTCCTCACCGCCGACGCGTCCACCGAGAAGACCGTCAAGGCCGACAAGGTCTACACCACGCTCAAGGTGGCCAAGGAGAACCGGGCCGTGTTCCTGCCGTACGAGACGCCGCCGGTCGGCGCCGCGCTGTCCTTCGGCACGGTGCTGAGCATCCCGTACGCGCTGGACCAGCTGGTCCCGCTGCTCGGCTGAGCCCCCGTCCCACCGTTACCACCGCGCCACCCGTACCGCCCCCGAAAGGTGTCTCCCCGTGACCGAGACCGTGTCCCAGCCCGTATCGGACGAGGAACTGCACCGCATCCTCGTGGCGTGGAACGACACCGCCTGCGGCCAACCACCCGCGACCTGGCCGGAACTCTTCGCCGGCCAGGTCGCGGCGCGGCGTGACGCCATCGCGCTGGTGTACGAGCAGACCAGCCTCACCTACGGCCAGCTCGACGCCGCCGCGAACCGGCTCGCGCACGCGCTGCTCGCGCGCGGCGCGGGCCCGGAGCGGGTGGTCGGCCTGTGCCTGCCCCGCTCCGCGGAGATGATCGTCGCGCAGGTGGCCGTGATCAAGGCCGGTGCGGCCTACCTGCCGCTGGACCCGGACTACCCGGCCGACCGCATCGCGTACATGGTCGCCGACGCGCGCCCGGTGTGCCTGGTCACGACCGTCGACCTCGCCGCTGTCCTGCCGGGGCAGGCCGACCCGGCGACCGCCGGGCCGGACCGGGCGCAGCGGTCGGCCGTGCCGGTGCTGCTGCTCGACGACGTCTCCGTGCAGGCCGAACTGTCCGCGTCAGCCGAGACCACGCCGTCCGATGAGGAGCGCGGCGGGCCGCTGGGCCCGCTCGGGGCCGCGTACGTGATCTACACGTCGGGTTCGACCGGGCGGCCCAAGGGGGTCGTGGTGTCCCATGCCGGTGTGGTGAAGCTGCTGGCCACGGCCACCAAGCGGCTCGGCGTCGGGCCGGACAGCCGGGTGCTGCAGTTCGCCTCGCCGAGCTTCGACGTCGCCTTCTTCGACCTGTGCCTGGGCCTGCTCACCGGGGCCCGGCTGGTGGTCCTGCCCGCCGAGCGCCGCGTGCCCGGACCGGAGCTGACCGACTACGCCCGCGCCCACGGCATCACCTTCATGATCCTGCCCCCGGCGCTGCTGGCCGCCCTGCCGGAGGGCTGCGACCTGCCCGAGGGCGCGACCCTGCTGGCAGGCACCGAGCGCATCTCGACCGCGCTGGTGGCACGGTTCGCCCGCGGCCGGGAGATGTTCAACGCGTACGGCCCGACCGAGGCGACCGTGAACTCGACGCTGGGCCTGTGCGACCCCGACATGGACCCGCTGGCCGGCGTGCCGATCGGCGGGCCGGACCCGGGCACCCGCTGCTACGTGCTCGACGCCGAGCTGCGCCCGGTGCCCGTCGGCGAGCTGGGCGAGCTCTACCTCGGCGGGCCCGGACTGGCCCGCGGCTACCTCAACCGGCCCGGCCTGACCGCGACCCGGTTCGTCGCCGACCCGTTCGGCGCGCCCGGGGAGCGCCTCTACCGCACCGGTGACCTGGTGCGCTGGCTGCCCGACGGCCGGCTGGACTTCACCGGCCGCGCCGACGACCAGGTGAAGATCCGCGGGTACCGGGTCGAGCTGGGCGAGGTCGAGTCGGTGCTGCTGCAGCACGAGACCGTCGGCCAGGCCGTGGCCGTCGTGCGCCAGGACCGGCCCGGCGACACCCGGCTCGTGGCGTACGTGGTGGCCCGGGACGGCCAGTCCGCGGCGCCGGCGGAGGTGCGGGCGTACGCCCAGGGGTTCCTGCCCGAGCACATGGTGCCCGCGGCCGTGGTCGTGCTGGACCGGCTGCCCGTGACGACCAGCGGCAAGCTCGACCGGGCCGCGCTGCCCGCGCCGGACTTCACCGCGCTGACCGGCGGCCAGGCCGCCCGCGACGCGCGCGAGCAGCTGCTGTGCGACCTGTACGACCAGGTGCTCGGCCTGACCGGCGTCGGCGTCGACGACGACTTCTTCGCCCTCGGCGGCGACAGCATCGTGTCCATCCAGCTCGTCATCGCGGCCCGCCGCGCAGGGCTGACGGTCACCCCGCGGCAGGTCTTCGAGCAGCGCACCGTCGCCCGGCTGGCCCGGGTCGCGGTCGCGGCCGACCCGGCCCGCGAGGACGACCCCCTCGCCGGGGTCGGCGAGCTGCCGCTGACGCCGATCATGTCCTGGCTGGACGGCTGCGGCGGCGAGATCGACGCGTTCAGCCAGTGGCTCGCCGTACGCGTGCCCGCCGGGGCGACCCGGGAGACCCTGGTCGCGGCCCTACAAGCGGTCACCGACCGCCACGACGTGCTGCGCTCCCGGCTGGACCGGGCCGCGCCCGGCCGGGCCGGACGGCTCGTCGTCGCCGCCCCCGGTGCCGTCCCGGCAGCCGACCACCTGCACCGCGTCGACCTGACCGCCGTGTCGGTGCCGGCGGACAGCCCGGCTACCGGCGAGGTAGCCGAGGCCACGCGGCCAAGCGGCGGCCACGAGCCCTCCGGCGGGCAGGCGAGCCGCACGCCCGACCGCGCGCTCCGCGCGCACCTGGACGCGGCCGCGCACGAGGCCGGGCAGCGGCTCGACCCGACTCGCGGCGTGATGTTCCAGGCCGTCTGGCTCGACGCCGGGGCCGACGCCGCCGGACACCTGCTGGTCATGCTGCACCACCTGATCGTCGACGGCGTCACCTGGCGCATCCTGCTGCCCGACATCGCCGCCGCGTACGCCGACGCCGCCGCGGGACGCCTGCCCCGCCTCGCCCCGGTCGGCACCCCGCTGCGCACCTGGGCCCAGCAGCTGACGGCCGCCGCCGAAGACCGGCTCGCCGAGCTGGACCTGTGGACCGGCATGCTCACCGGCGACGACCCGGCGCTGTCGCACCGCGCCCTCGACCCGGTCGGCGACCTGGCCTCGGTGCGCCACCTCACCCTGCACCTGCCCGCCGCGGCGACCGCGCCACTGCTGACCACCGTGCCCGCCACGTGGCACGCGGGCATCAACGACGTGCTGCTGACCGCCCTGGCGGTGGCCGTCACCCGGTGGCGTGCCGCCCGCGACACCGCGACCCCGCCGGTGCTGGTGGCCCTCGAAGGCCACGGGCGCGAGGAGGACGTCGTGCCCGGCGCGGACCTGTCCCGCACTCTGGGCTGGTTCACCAGCATCTTCCCGGTGCGGCTGGACCTCGGACCCGACCCCGACGACCTCGGCGCGGCACTCCAGCACGTCAAGGAGCGGCTGCGCGCCCTGCCCGACCACGGCGTCGGATACGGCCTGCTGCGGCACCTGAACCCGGAGACCGCCCCGCTGCTGGCCGCGCTGCCGCAGCCGCAGCTCAGCTTCAACTACCTGGGCCGCTTCGGCGTCGACGAGGCCGGTGACTTCACCGCGCTGCCGGGCGTCGGCATGCTGGCCGGCGGGTACGACGCCGCGATGCCGGTCGCCCCGTACACGCTGGAGGTCAACGCGTTCGCGCAGGAGGGCCCGGACGGGCCGGCGCTCGGGGTCACCTGGGCGTTCCCGGCGGACCTGCTGACCGAGGACGCGGTACGCGAGCTGGCCGAGGGCTGGTTCGCCGCGCTCGGCGAGCTGGCCGAGGCCGCCGCCGTGCCGGGCGCGGGCGGGCACACCCCGTCGGACTTCCCGCTGGTCGAGCTGTGCCAGGCCGACGTCGACGGGCTCGCCGCCCTGGTGCCGGGGCTCGACGACGTGCTGCCGCTGTCGCCGCTGCAGGAGGGGCTGCTGTTCCACGCGTACGCCGGGGACGGCAGCTACCAGGTGCAGCAGGTCGTCGAGCTGCACGGACCGGTCGACGCCGACGCGGTCCGCCGTGCCGTGGACACGATCGTCGCCCGCCACGCGCCGCTGCGCGCATCGTTCCACGAGCTGGCCGACGGCCGACTCGTCCAGGCGGTCTCCGCGACGGCCGTCGCACCGTGGCGGCAGGTGGACCTGTCGCGGAT
The DNA here is from genome assembly GCF_011297315.1 of Catellatospora chokoriensis. Lineage (NCBI taxonomy): Bacteria > Bacillati > Actinomycetota > Actinomycetes > Micromonosporales > Micromonosporaceae > Catellatospora > Catellatospora chokoriensis. Next base: position 278,624 of record NZ_JAAOTI010000001.1, on the reverse strand, counting down.
GGACGCCGGGGCGGCCGCGGAGCTGTTCGCGCACCTGCTCGCCGACGAGAAGGCCGACGTCTTCGACCCGGCCGTCGCGCCGCTGGTGCGCCACCTGCTGGTCGACCACGGCGACGACCGGCACACGCTGGTCTTCACCCACCACCACATCGTCACGGACGGCTGGTCGGCGACGGTCGCGCTGCGCGAGCTGATGGCGCTGTACACCACCGGCGAAGGCACGGTCCGGCTGCCCGCCGTGACGCCCTACCGCGAGCACTTGAGCCACCTGGCGGTCCGCGACCAGGCGGCGGCCGAAGCCGCGTGGCGCGCGGCGCTGTCCGGTGTGGATGGCCCTACGCTCGTCGCGCCGGGGTCCGCAGGTTCGCCCGTTCCGGACGCCGAGCAGGCGCGGACGGGATCAGCCACGGACGCCGCCGAGGCGCATCAGGTGGAGGTCGCCGTCGCCGACGGCACGGGCGCGCGGCTGGCCGCGACCGCGCGGGCGTGCGGCGTGACCGCGAGCACCCTGCTGTACGGCGTCTGGGGCCTGCTGCTCGGACGCCTGACCGGGCGCCGGGACGTGCTGTTCGGCAGCACCGTGTCCGGCCGCGACGGCGACACCCCCGGCGTCGAGTCGACGATCGGCCTGTTCATCAACACGGTGCCGGTCCGGGTCAGCTGGGCCCCGCACGAGCCGCTGCGCGAGATCCTGTCCCGGCTCACGCGGTCGCAAACCGCCCTGCTCGACCACCAGCACCTGGGCCTGACCGCGATCACCCGCCTCGCGGGCGGCGGCGAGCTGTTCGACAGCCTCGTCACCGTGGAGAACCTGCCCGCCGACGGCGACCTGCGCGACGCCTCCGGCGCGGTACGGGTCGCGGGCGTGTCCTACCGCGAGGCCACGCACTACCCGGTCAGCCTGCTCGCCACCCCGGGAGAGGCGCTCTCGCTGGTCATCGAGTACGACCCGGCTCGCCTTCCCGAGGCGGCCCTGGCACGGCTGCGCACCGGGCTGCCCGCGCTGCTCGACGCCGTGCTGGCCTCGCCCGACCTGCCCGCCGGTGCCGTCGACCTCGGCGGCGCGCCCGAACCGCTGCGCGGGGAACCCGCCACCACGAGCGGCCTGGGCCTGGCCGCGCTGGTCGCCGCGCAGGCGGCCCGCACCCCGCACGCGGTCGCCGTCATCGCGGCCGACGAGCAGCTCACCTATGCCGCGCTGGCCGGTCGCGCGGCGGCGCTGGCGGCGCGCCTGACCGCCCGGGGCGCCGGGCCCGAGCACGTCGTCGCCGTCGCGCTGCCGCGCTCGGCCCGTCAGGTCACCGCCACGCTCGGCGTGCTGTACACCGGAGCGGCGTACCTGCCGGTCGACCCCGCCCAGCCGAACCTGGACGCCGTGCTCGCCGACGCCGGGGCCACCACCGTGGTGACCACCCCGGACCTGCTCTCCCGCCTGCCCCGCCGCGCCGGGCTGTCCTTTGTGCTGGCCGGGACCGACGAGATCGCGGGCACACCCGTCGCCGTCGACCCCGAGCACCCCGCGTACGTCATCTACACCTCCGGCTCCACCGGCCGGCCCAAGGGCGTGCTGGTCACCCACCGGGCGATCGGCAACCAGCTGGAGTGGTCGCAGCGCACCTTCGGGCTGCACACCGCCGACCGGATGCTGCAGCTCGCCCCGGCCACCTTCGACGCCTCGGTGTGGGAGCTGTTCTGGCCGCTGACCGCCGGTGCGGCGGTGGTGCTGCCGGAGCCCGGCGCGCAGCACGACCCCGCCGAGCTGGCCGCGCTCATGCGCGCCCACCGGGTCAGCGCCGCGACGTTCGTGCCGTCCATGGCGGAGGCGTTCCTGCTCGCCGACGACGTGCTCGCCGACACCTCGTGGGCCCGCGACCTGCGCTGGGTCTCCTGCGGCGGCGAGGCGCTGACCGGTGACCTGGCCCGGCGCTGGGCGCAGGCGACCGGCACCCGCCTGGACAACTTCTACGGGCCCACCGAGACCGCGGTGCAGGTCACCTGGTGGCCGAACGGCGGGGAGCACGGCGCGGCCGTGCCGATCGGCGGCCCGGTCGCCGGCACCGGGCTGCACGTGCTCGACGACTGCCTGCGCCCGGTGCCCGCCGGCGTGCCCGGCGAGCTGTACGTCTCCGGCGCGCAGCTGGCCCGCGGCTACCTGGGCCGTGCCGCGCTGACCGCGTCGCGGTTCGTCGCGGACCCGGCCGGTGCGCCAGGCGAGCGCATGTACCGCACCGGCGACCTGGTCCTCCGCGACGCCGACGGCACGCTGACCTACCTGGCCCGCACCGACCACGAGATCAAGATCCGGGGTGTACGCATCGACCCGGCCGACGTCGAGTCGTGGCTGACCAGCCGCCCCGACGTCGTCCAGGCCGCTGTGATCGCCCGCGCCGACGGTCCCGGTGTCCAGCTCGTCGCCTACGCGGTCCCGGCCGCCGGACGCGCGCTCGACCCGGCCGCCCTGCGCGACGCTGCCACGTCCGCGCTGCCCCCGGCCCTGGTTCCCGCCGCGTTCGTCGTGCTCGACGCCCTCCCGCGCACCGCCAGCGGCAAACTCGACCGCGCCGCCCTGCCCGTCCCGACGCCACCCAGGCCGTCGTCCCTCGATCACCCGGCCTCGCCGAGGCCGACGTTCCTCGATCACCCGACTTGCCAGGCATGTGGGCGAAAGCACGCCCAGGATACGCACGAGTGCCAGGCAACTCCGACGATCACCGGCGCGGCCGTGACCGGACCGGTCGCGACGCTGTGCGAGATCGTCGGGGCGGTCCTCGGGGGCGTGGCGGTCGGGCCGGACGACGACTTCTTCGCCCTCGGCGGCGACAGCATCCTGTCCATCGGGGTGTCCAGCCGCGCCCGCCGGGCCGGACTGCCGGTCAGCCCGCGCGACGTGCTCGGCGCCCGCACCCCGCGCCGCCTGGCCGAAGTCGCCGCGGCGGCAGGCGTCCAGCCGCCGCCCCGCGCCACGGCTGATGTGGCCACGACATCCGGGATGTCGCCGCACACCGAGACGTCCGGCACAACGGCAGCCGTGTCGGCTGGTGACGGCGTCGGTGACGTGCCGTTGCTGCCGATCGTGCACTGGCTGCGTGACAGCGGCGCGGCGATCGACCGGTTCACGCTGCCGATGCTGCTGGTCACTCCTGCCGGGGCGGACCGGCGGTCCATCGCGGCGACGCTGCAGACCGTGGTCGACCACCATGACGTCCTGCGGCTGCGGCTGCAGCGCATCGCGTCCGTGCTGTGGACGCTGCGCACCGAGCCCGCCGACACGTTGACCGCAACGGACCTTCTGGTCCGCGTGGACGTGTCCGGGGTGGACGACGGCGCACTGCCCGGCCTGCTGGCCGAGCACGCCGCGACGGCCACCGCGCTGCTCGACCCCGACGCGGGCACGATGCTGCGCGCGGTCTGGTTCGACGCGGGCGACCGTCCGGGTCGCCTCCTGCTGGCGGTGCACCACCTCGCCGTCGACGGCGTGTCCTGGCGCATCCTGTTCGAGGACCTGGCCACCGCCTGGCAGGCGGCCACCTCGGGCGTCGCCGCGGCATTGCCGCCGGTGGACACCTCACTGCGCAGGTTCGGGCAGGTCGTCACGGCCCAGGCCCAGCAGCCGCAGCGCCTTGCCGAGCTGGAGCATTGGGCGCGCACCCTCGCCCCCTGCGCGGACCTGCTGCCGGGCGTGACCGCAGCCGAGGCCGTCGCCAGCCGGACCACTACGCTGCCCGCGGACGTGACCGCGTCGCTGCTGGCGGCGGTGCCCGCGCTCGGCGGGGAGATCACCGACGGGCTGCTGGCCGCGTTGGCCACCGCGGTGCGCGGCTGGCAGGAGCGGCACGGCCGGGTAGCAGGCGAGCTGCTCGTCGATGTGGAGCGCCACGGGCGTGAGCAGGTGGAACCTGACCTGGACCTGTCCCGTACCGTCGGCTGGTTCACCAGCGTGCAGCCGGTCCGGCTGCCGGTCGCCGGCGCCGACCCGGCCGCGCTGATCGCGGCCGTCGGTGAGCGGGTGCGGGCGGTGCCCGACGGCGGCATCGGCCACGGCATGCTGCGCCACCTCAACGCGCAGACCGCACCTCTGCTGGCCCGCCTCGCCTCGCCGCAGGTGCTGTTCAACTACTTCGGCCGCTTCCCGGCGGCGACCGGCGCGCCGTGGTCACCCGCGCCGGAATCCGCCGCGATCACCCCGCTCAACGGCGGCCTGCCCGCAACCCACCTGCTCCAGCTCGACATCGTCGCCGCCGAGGGCCCACACGGCACCACTCTCACCACCACCTGGACCTGGCCCTCGGGCACCCTCTCCGACACCGACCTCACCGACCTCGCCACCTTCTGGCACGACGCCCTGACCGCGCTGGCGACCGCCGCAGGCGACGTGCAGTTGCAGGGAAACAGCACGAATGACGGACCGCTTTCACGCAGTTTCCGCGAAACTGCAGGCGCGGACCCGTCGGGGCCGCTGTTGGAGATGACAGCGGAGGAGATGCGGCGGCTGGCGGTGGTCAGCCCGGGGCCGGTGTCTGAGGTGTGGCCGTTGTCGCCGCTGCAGGAAGGGTTGTTCTTCCACGCCAGTTATGACACGGCGACGCTGGACGTCTACACCGGACAGGACACGTTCGACCTGGGCTACCGGGTCGACGGGGAGCGGCTGCGGCGGGCCGGGCGGGTGTTGCTGGGCCGGAACACGGCGATGCGGGCGGGGTTCACCAGCGAGGGGCTGCCGAGGCCGGTGCAGTTCGTGGCCGACGACCTCGATCTGCCGCTGACCGAGGCCGACCTGTCGGACCTGAGCGAGGAGCAGGCCGCGGCGCGTACCGCGGAGTTGACGGCCGCCGACCGGGTCGCCCGGTTCGACCTGGCCCGGCCGCCGCTGTGCCGGATGCTGCTGATCCGGATGCCGAGCGGCCGCGACCGGCTCGTCATCACGCACCACCTGATCCTGTGGGACGGCTGGTCCGAGGAGCTGTTCGTCGAGCAGCTGTTCACCCTGTACGAGCGGGACGCGGACGCGACCGGGCTGCCGGTGCCGGGCTCGTACCGTGATCACCTGGCATGGCTGGCCGCCCAGGACGAGCAGGTGGCCGCGGCCGCGTGGCGCGAAGCGCTGGCGGGACTGGCCGAGCCGACGCTGATCGGCCCGGCGGACCGCATCCCGGCCCCGGCCGTGCCGCAGCGCGTCGAGGCCGTGCTGCCCGAGCAGATCAGCGACCGGGTCCGCCAGGTGGCGCAGGCGCACGGGCTGACCTTGAACACGGTGCTGACCACCGCGTGGGGCCTGACCCTGGGCGCGCTGACCGGCCGCCCGGACGCGGTGTTCGGCATGACCGTCGCCGGGCGGCACAGCGACGTCGAAGGGGTCGAGGAAGTCATCGGCCTGTTCCTGAACACCGTCGCCATGCGGATCGCACCGGCGCCCGGCGAGCGGGTCGGCGACCTGCTGGCCCGGGTGCAGGAGCAGCGCCTGGCGCTGATGCCGTACGACCACGTCGGCCTGGGCCAGGTGCAGCGCGGCAGCGGGCACGCGACCCTGTTCGACACCCTCTACGTGCTGCAGAACTTCGTGGACGAGGACGGCAGCGCCGACCTGCGCGCCCGGCACGGCATCGAGGCCGTCGACGGCGTCGACGCCACGCACTACCCGCTGACGCTGGAGGTGACGCCGCAGCGGGCCATCCGGGTGGCGCTCGACCACCGGCCCGACATCGTGGACGGCCCGGCCGCCCAGGCGGTGCTGGACCGGCTGCTGACGATGCTCGACCGGCTCGTGTCCGACGTGGACGCGCCGGTGCGGGGGCTGGACCTGCTGCTGGCCGAGGAGCGGTCCGCACAGACGGCAGAGTGGGCGCGGACCGAGCACGACATCGGCGAGCTGACCGTCGCCGACCTGCTCGCCGAGCAGGCCGCCCGGACGCCGGACGTGACCGCGCTGGTCGACGGGGCGCTCACGCTGACCTACGCCGAGTTCGACGCGCGGATCAACCGGATGGCGCGGCTGCTGCTGTCCCGTGGCGCAGGCCCGGAGACGGTGGTGGGCCTGGCGCTGCCGCGCACCGTGGACATGGTGGTGGCGCTGTTCGCGGTGCTGCGCACCGGTGCGGCGTACCTGCCGCTGGAACTGGACCTGCCCGTCGAGCGCCTCGGTTTCATGATCGAGGACACCTTGCCGATGTGCGTGCTGAGCACGTCCACGGTCGCCGACCGCCTGCCGGGCGGCCTGGCGAACCTGGTGCTGCTGGACGACGCGGACACCCGCGCCGAGCTGGCCGCCCACGCGGGAGGGGACCTGGCGGACGCGGAGCGGCCGCTGTTCGCGCCCGGAGTGGCCGGGCGGTTGGACCACCCCGCATACCTGATCTTCACGTCGGGGTCGACGGGCCGCCCGAAGGGTGTCGTCACGGCGTACCGCGGCTTGACGAACATGCAGCTCAACCACCGGGAGGCGATCTTCAACCCGGTGATCGAGGCCGCGGGCGGACGCCGCCTGAAGGTCGCGCACACCGTGTCGTTCGCCTTCGACATGTCGTGGGAGGAGCTGCTCTGGCTGGTCGAGGGCCACGAGGTGCACGTCTGCGACGAGCAGCTGCGCCGCGACGCGCCCGCGCTGGTGGCGTACTGCGACCGGCACGGCATCGACGTCGTCAACGTGACCCCGACCTACGCCCAGCACCTGATCGAGGAGGGGCTGCTGGCCGACGGGCCGGGCCGGCACCGGCCGCCGCTGGTGCTGCTCGGCGGCGAGGCCGTCTCCGACGCGGTCTGGGCCGCGCTGCGCGACACCCCCGGCACGCTGGGCTACAACCTGTACGGGCCGACCGAGTACACCATCAACACCCTCGGCGGCGGCACCCTCGACAGCGACACCCCGACCGTCGGCGCGCCGATCTGGAACACCCGGGCGTACGTGCTCGACGCGATGCTGCGCGAGGTGCCGCCCGGCTCACCCGGTGAGCTGTACATCGCCGGCGTCGGCCTGGCCCGCGGCTACCACCTGCGCCCGGACCTGACCGCCGAGCGTTTCGTCGCCGACCCGTTCGGCGCACCGGGCGAGCGCATGTACCGCACCGGTGACCTGGTGCGCCGCCGCGCGGACGGGAACATCGACTTCCTCGGCCGCACCGACGACCAGGTCAAGATCCGCGGGTACCGGGTCGAGCTGGGCGAGATCGAGTCGGCGCTGGGCACCCACCGGGCCGTCGCGCACGCGGCGGTGATCGTGGACAGCTCCGGCGACGGCGCGAAGCGGCTGGCCGGTTACGTCGTACGCGGCCCCGGCTGGGACGGCACCGACGAGGTCGTGCTGCCCGCGCTGCGGGAACACCTCAAGCGCACGCTGCCCGACTACATGGTGCCCGCGGCCCTGATGGCGGTGGAGCGGCTGCCGCTGACCGTCAACGGCAAGCTCGACGTACGCGCCCTGCCGAAGGCGACCGTGGCCACCGGCGCGGCGAGCCGCCCGCCGGCCACACCCGCCGAGCAGACCCTGTGCGAGCTGTTCGCGCAGCTGCTGGGCCTGCCCGCGGTCGGCGTCGAGGACAGCTTCTTCGACCTGGGCGGCCACTCGCTGCTGGCGATCCGCCTGGTCAGCCGGGCCCGCACCGCGCTCGGCGCGCAGCTGTCCATCCGGGACCTGTTCGAGGCCCCGACGGTGGCGCAGCTCGCCGCCCGGATCGACCCGGCGGCAGCCACTGCGCGGGCCGAGCTGGTGGCCCGTCCTCGCGAGGGCGAGCTGCCGCTGTCGGCGGCACAGCAGCGGCTGTGGCTGCTGGACCAGCTCGCCGGTCCGTCGGCGGCGTACAACTTCCCGCTGGTCGTGCGCCTGCGCGGCCCGCTGGACCGGGCCGCGCTGCACGACGCGCTGCACGACGTGGTCGCCCGGCACGAGTCCCTGCGCACCGTGTTCACCACGGTCGAGGGCGAGCCGCACCAGCGCATCCTGCCCGCCGACCAGGCCCGGCCGGTGCTGGACCTGGTCACGGCCCCCGCGTCGACCGTGGCGCAGCTGATCGACGAGGTGTTGGCGCGGCCGTTCGACCTGAGCGGTGAGCTGCCGCTGCGCGGCGCGCTGATCGAGGCCGGGCCGGACGAGCACGTGCTGGCGCTGCTGCTGCACCACATCGCGACCGACGAGTGGTCCGACGGCCCGTTCCTGCGCGACCTGGCCACCGCCTATGAGGCCCGCCTCGCCGGGCATGCCCCGGACTGGACGCCGCTGCCGGTGCAGTACGCCGACTACACGCTCTGGCAGCGTGACCTGCTCGGCGACCCGGCCGACCCGGCCAGCCTCGCCGCCAGGCAGCTCACGTACTGGACAAAGACCCTGGCCGGGGCACCCGAGGAGCTGACCCTGCCCACCGACCGGGCCCGCCCGGCGGCGCCGGACGCCCACGGCGGCTCGATCTCCCTCGGCCTGCCCGCACCCGTGGCCGCGGGCCTGCGGGAGCTGGCCGCCCGGTCCGGCGCGAGCATGTTCATGACCGCGCACGCGCTGACGGCGGCGCTGCTGCACCGCGTCGGCGCGGGCGACGACCTGCCGCTCGGCGCGCCCATCGCGGGCCGGGGCGAGGAGGGCCTGGACGACCTCGTCGGGTTCTTCGTCAACACGCTGGTGCTGCGCACCGACCTGACCGGGTCGCCGTCGTTCACCGAGCTGCTGGCCCGGGTGCGGGAGACCGACCTGGCCGCGTTCGCCAACGCGGATGTGCCGTTCGACGCGGTCGTGGAGGCGGTCAACCCGGCCCGCTCGCCGGGTCGCAACCCGCTGTTCCAGGTGATGGTGGTGCACCGCAACCACACCGGCGACTGGTCCGGTCTGGCCGGGCTGGCGGTCGCCGACGAGCCGCTGGACACCACGACCGCCCGGTTCGACCTGGTCGTGGAGCTGCTCGACGGTGCGGACGGCGAGCTGGAGTGCCTGCTCACCTACCGCAGCGCGCTGTTCGACCGGGGCACGGTCGAGCTGCTCGGGCGGCGGCTGGCGCGCCTGGCCGAGGCGGTCTGCGCCGCACCGGACCAGCCGCTGGCCGACCTGGACCTGTTCGTCGACAGCGAGTTCGACCAGGTGCTGCGCGGGTTCAACGCGACCGCGCGGCCGGTGGCCGAGCTGACCCTGCCCGAGGCGTTCGCGCTGCGGGTGGCGCGGGCCCCGGAGGCCGTCGCGGTCATCGACGGCGAGCGCGAGGTGTCCTACGTGGAGCTGGCCGCCCGCGCCGGGCGGCTCGCGCGGGTCCTGGCCCACCAGGGCGTACGCCCCGAGAGCGTGGTCGGCGTCGCCGTGCCCCGCTCGCTGGAGACCATCGTGACCGTGCTCGCCGTCAACCGGCTGGGCGCCGCGTTCCTGCCGCTGGACCTCAACCACCCGGCCGACCGCCTCGCGTACATGATCGAGGACTCCGGCGCGGCGCTGGTGGTGACCACCGGCAAGGCCAAGGGCCTGCTGCCGGAGACGGCCGCGCCGGTGCTGGTGCTCGACGACATCACCGAGGTGACCCCGGTGCGCCCGGTGCTGCCCGCGCCGCATGGCCTGGACCACGCCGCGTACGTCATCTACACCTCCGGCTCCACCGGCCGCCCCAAGGGCGTGACGGTGTCGCATGAGGGCATCGGCAGCCTGGTCGAGACCGCGGTCGACCCGATGGGAGTCACCGCGGACAGCCGGGTGCTGCAGTTCGCCTCGATCGGCTTCGACGTGTTCGCGTTCGAGGTGTCGATGGCGCTGTGCACCGGGGCCGCGCTGGTCATCACGCCCGACGAGGCCCGCACGCCCGGGGCGGCGCTGTCCGAGCTGCTGTACGCCCACGGGGTCACCCACGCGATCCTGCCGCCGTCGCTGGTCTCCATCCTGCCGCCCGACGCCGACCTGCCTGCGGGGCTGTGCGTGCTGGTCGGCACGGAGACGGTGCCCGCCGGCCTGATCAACCGCTGGGCCGGGCACCTGAACCTGTTCGCCGCGTACGGCCTCACCGAGGCCACGGTCAACTCGACCCTGTGGCGGGCCGTGCCCGAGTGGGACGCGCCGGTGCCGATCGGCCGCCCCGACCCGAACACCCTGGCCTACATCCTCGACGAGTGGCTGCGGCCGGTGCCGGTAGGCGTCGTCGGTGAGCTGTACGTCGGCGGTCGCGGCCTGGCCCGCGGCTACCTCGGCAAGCCGGGCCTGTCCGCGCAGCGCTTCGTCGCCGACCCCTTCGCCGGGCCGGGGGCGCGCATGTACCGCACCGGCGACCGGGCCCGCTGGCAGGCCGACGGCAACATCGACTTCCTGGGCCGGTCCGACAACCAGGTGAAGATCCGCGGCTTCCGGATCGAGCCCGGGGAGATCGAGGCGGTGCTCGCCGGGCACGAGACCGTACGGCAGGCCGCCGTGGTGGCCGACCGCACCGGCGACACCACCAGGCTCGTCGCGTACGTGTCGCCCGACGGCCCCGCCGACCCGGCCGTGCTGCGCGCCCACGTCGGCGCGGTGCTGCCCGAGTACATGGTGCCGTCGCTGGTCGCGGTGCTCGACGGGCCGCTGCCGGTCAACCCGAACGGCAAGGTCGACCGCCGGGCGCTGCCCGCGCCGGACTGGGGCTCGCTGGCCGGTGACGCCAAGCCGGTCACGGCCCGACAGCACCAGCTGGCGGAACTGTTCGCCGAGGTCCTCGGCCTGCCCGAGGTCGGCATCCACGACAACTTCTTCCACCTGGGCGGCCACTCCATGGCCTCGATGCGCCTGATCGGCCGCGTGCGCACCGCGCTCGGCGCTGACCTCGCGATCCGGGACGTCTTCGACGCCCCGACCGTCGCCGAGCTGGCCGAACGCCTCGACCGCGCCGTCGCGGGCGACCGCCCGCAGCTGGTCCGCGCCGTGTCGACCACCGTCGACCCACTCGGCACAGGCAAGGCCACCGGCCGCGACAGCACCGTTCAGGGCGGCACTGGCCAGGGCGGCACTGGCGGGCTTGCCGATCGGCTCGCGCCGGTGCAGCTGCACCCGTGGGGGCTGCACCGGGTCGTGGACCGGCCGGGCTGGGACATCGCGTTCGCGGTGCCCGCCTCCGAACTGGACGTGGTGGCGTTGGAAGCGGCCCTGCGGGACGTGATCACGCGGCATCAGCCGCTGCACACCGTGACCGGCTCCGACGGCACGCTGCGCTGCGTGCTCGGCGAACGCGTGCTCGAACCGGTCGCCGACGACGGAACCCCCCTCGCTCGGCGCCTCGACGCCCTGGCCCGGGAGACCGTCGACCTGACCGAGCGTCCGCCGCTGCGGGCGCGCCTGGTCATCGGCGCCGACGAGCACGGCACGCCACAGCGGGCGCTCCTGCTCACCACCCACCACCTGGGCGTGGACGAGTGGTCGGTGGTCCCGCTGCTGCGCGACCTGGCGACCGCCTACCAGGCACGGCAGCGGGGAGCGGCTCCGGACTGGCAGTCGCTGCCGGTCGACTACGCCGACTACACGCGGTGGGCGTACGCCCTGCTGGGCGACCCGCAGGACCCGGCGAGCAGGCACGCGCGGCAGCTGGCGTACTGGCGCGACACCCTGGCGGGGATGCCGGACCTGGACCTGCGCGCCGACCGTGCCCGCGACGGGGGCGTGTCGCGGCGCGGCGAGACGGTCGAGTTCCTGCTCGACACCGACCTGCACCGCGGCATCGACGAGCTGGCCCGCCGCACCGGCACCAGCATGTTCATGGTGGTGCAGGCCGCGTTCGCGACCCTGCTCACCGGGTACGGCTGCGGCACGGACCTGCCCGTCGGCAGCCTGGTCGCGGGCCGGACCGAGGAAGCGCTGACCGACCTGGCCGGATGCTTCTACAACACCGTCGTCATGCGCACCGACACCTCCGGCGACCCGACGTTCCGCGCGCTGCTCGACCGGGTCCGGGCGACCGACCTGGCCGCGCTTGACCACCAGGACGTGCCGTTCGCGACCGTGCTCGACGCCGTCGCGCCGGGCGTCGACGGGCCGCGGGTGATGGTGGTGCACCACGAGGAGGCCCGCCTCGGCGACGGCGTGCTGCGCTTCGACCAGATCCCGACCGGCACCGTGCGCGCCGAGCTCACCGTCAGCTTCTACGAGCCCGCCGGGGACAGCCCGGTGCACGTGGAGCTGGAGTACGCCACGGCCCGCTTCGACCGGGCCACCGCACAGCGGATCGCCGCCGACCTGGTGGGCGTGCTCACCGCGGCGGTGGCGTCGCCCGTGACGACCCTGTCGGGGCTCGCCCCGCTCGCAGAGTTCCCGCCGGCCGCGGCCGGCACCGATGTTCAGGAGATGAAGCAATGACCAACCCGTTCGAAGACGCCGACGGCCGCTACCTCGTGCTCGTCAACGACGAGGACCAGCACTCGCTGTGGCCCGCGTTCGCGGCCGTCCCGGCGGGCTGGCGCACCGTGTTCGGCGAGGACACCCGCGAGGCGTGCCTCGCCTACGTCGAGACCCACTGGACCGACCTGCGCCCGCGCACCCTCCGCGAGCGCATGAAGGCCGCCACGGCCTGACCCGGCCCACCGCCCGACCAAGGTCGCGTCCAAGGGCATCCGACTTGCCGGGCACCTGTGCGTATCTTGCACGTTGATTCGCACAGGTGCCCGGCAAGTTCAGCGATCATGACCTGGTGAGGCGGGTTCGATGACCGCGGCTTGGTCGGCGGATGCCGGGGATGAAGCGCGTCGATTGCCTGGATTGGCCAGGGCGAGAAGGTCATCGGTGACGTTGTCACCGGCCATGATCTGTTTTTGTGGACGCTAGGTGTTGCTATAGCGACATTCAGCGTCCACAAAAACAGATCATGGAGGCACCGGCACGCCGGCGGTGCGTGCTTCAATCGGTGCATGGGTCTTGCTGAGCTGCGTGCGTTGCTGGATCGGCACGCCCGGCCCGACATGAGCACCGCGATCGAGGGCGTGCTCGTCTCGAAGGTCGACCGGCAGAGCCAGCCCGCGCCGTCGATGACCGGCAGTGTCATGGCCCTCATCGCCCAGGGCGCGAAGCGCATCGCACTCGGCGACCGGGTGTACGAGTACCGCGCCGGCCAGTACCTCGTCGCCTCGGTCGACCTGCCGGTCACCGGCCACTTCACCAAGGCCAGCCCCGACCGGCCCGCGCTGGGCTTCGGCCTGGTCCTGCACCCGGCCACCGTGGCGGAACTGCTGCTGCAGGCCGGCCCCGGGGACATGCCGCCCGCGGCTGCGGGCACGCCGTCGGCCCTGGCCGTCAGCGACGCGCCCGACGAGCTGGTGGACGCGGTGATCCGCCTGCTGCGCCTGCTGGACCGGCCCCGCGACGCGGCCGTGCTCGCGCCGCTGATCAAGCGCGAGATCCTGTGGCGGCTGATCACGGGCGAGCAGGGCTCCGTCGTACGCCAGCTCGGCCTGGCCGACAGCAGCCTCACCCATGTCGCGCGGGCGGTCCGGTGGATCCGCGAGCACTACGCGCAGGCGTTCCGGGTCGAGGAGGTGGCGCAGCTGGCCGGGATGAGCGTGTCCGCGTTCTACCGCAACTTCCAGGCGGTGACCGCGATGAGCCCGATCCAGTTCCAGAAGCAGATCCGGCTGCAGGAGGCCCGGCTGCTGCTGGCCACGAACCCCGGCGACGTGACCGGCGTCGGCGCGCGGGTCGGCTACGACAGCGCGTCGCAGTTCAGCCGCGAGTACCGCCGCCAGTTCGGCGCTCCGCCCAGCCAGGACGCGGTACGCCTGCGTGATTCGGCGTTCGGCACGGTGCCGGCTCTGATCTGACGGGCGTGCCGGGAGCTCCGGCGCGGCGCGCGGGCTCCCGGCACGTCTGCCGTCAGAGGTTGTAGCCGCCCGCGACCTCGATGTTCTGGCCGGTGACCCAGCGGCCCTCGGTCCCGAGCAGAGCCGCGATCAGCACACCGATGTCGTCGGGTTCGCCCATCCGGCCGAGCGCGGTCCGGGCGGTGATCGCGGTGATCGCCTCGGCGTGCTGGTCCCAGTCGGCGATGCCGGTGCGGGTCGGGCCGGGGGAGACGGCGTTGACCCGGATGCCGCGCGGACTCAGTTCCTTGGCCAGGTATCGCGTCAGCACCAGCAGCCCGCCCTTCATCGAGGCGTACGCGGAGTAGCCGGGCTCCATACCGGACAGCAGCGCCGAGTTGCTGGCCACGTTGACGATCGCGCCGCCGTCGGCCAGCAGCGGCAGCATGGCCTGGGTCAGGAAGTACGGGCCCTTGAGCAGGACCCGCAGGAACGTGTCGAACAGCTCCTCGGTCGTGTCCTCGAACATCGACATCTGCCCGAAACCGGCGTTGTTGACCAGGTAGTCGAACGTGTCCCGGCCCCACGTGTCGCGCAGCGCGGCGACGACCGAGGCGCGGAAGGCCGGGAAGGCCGCGCTGTCGCCGACGTCCAGCGGGAGCGCGACGGCCGTGCCGCCCTCCTTCTCGACGGCCGCCACCGTGTCCAGCGCCCCGGTCGGGTTGCCGCGGTAGGTCAGGATCACGCCCGTGCCGCGCTTGGCGAGCTGGACGGCCGCACTCTGCCCGATGCCGGAACTGGCCCCGGTGATGATCGCGATCTGCATGGTTTCCGCCTGATTCACTCGCGGGGCGCTCTCGCACCCCTGCTATATCGACGTAACCAGCTAATCAACCTGATCTGGGGGAACGTTAGAACCATGCTCCCCACCTCTTGCCTGATCCTACCGATCGTGCGAATCGGCAGCGGTGGCGGCGAGCAGCAGGCCGTCGAGCAGGACGCGGGTGTGCGGCTCGTCGAGGACCTCGCCGATCCATGCGGCGGAGTCCTCGCGCCGGCGGTTCCGGGCGTTCGGGTGGAGCCAGTCGGTGGCGGCGATCTCGGTGATGTGCCCGAGTTGCGCGATCAGCATGGCGAAATGTCCGCGCCGGGACACGTCGCCGGGTCCGCCCGCCTGCCGGTAGGCGGAGGTCAGCGCACGGGCCCGGCCGGGGTCGGTGCGCGTGAAGTCGAACAGCACGCAGGCCAGTTCCTGGCTCGGGTCGGCCGGGCCGCTGTTCTCCCAGTCGATGACGCACAGGCCGCCGTCGGCGGTGGGCAGCACGTTGTCGGCCCACAGGTCGCGGTGGCAGGTCCGCAGCGCCGTGGGCGGCTCCAGCCACGACTCCAGCGCCACCAGCTCGTCACGCAGCGCGGCCAGCCGCCCGGCGAACGGGGCTCCGGCGGCGGACAGCTGCCCGACCAGCTCGTCCCAGCGGTCGGGGCCGACGGGTTCGCGATACCACGGGTGCACCGGCCCGTCCTCGGTCCACGGCACCTGGTGGACGGCGGCCACCACCTCGCCGACCAGCGCCGGGTCGAGGCCGGGGTCGCACTCCTTCAGATCCTTCCATTCGTACACCCGGACCTGCGCCTCCCCGACCCGGGCGAACACGGTCCCGGTCGCGGTCCGGCGCACCCGCGGAGTCGGCACCCCCGCGGCGTGGGCGGCCTCATGGAACAGGGTCGCCGGACGCACCTCGTCCTCACCGACCGGCTGGAAGAGCACCTTCACCGCCCAGCGGCCGTCGGATGTCTCCAGCCGCCACACGGCGCCCTGGCGGCCTTGGGCGACCGGCCCTGCCGACAGCCTCGCGCCCGCGCCGAGATCGAACTGCGCGGCGATGTCCCTGGCGTCCACCGGTCCACTTCAGCACATCGCGACCCGGCCCGGTGGGGCGGCGGGTGTGCGCCCTGGCAGGATGATCTACATGACTGGGCGCGCGGTGCTGGTGACAGGGGCCTCCCGAGGTATCGGAAAGGCGGTGGCGGAAGCGTTCGCGCACAGCGGCGACCGGGTGGCGATCCACTGTCGACAGTCGGTCGAGTCGGCCGAGCAACTGCGGGACTCGCTGCCCGGCGACGGCCACGTCGTGGTGCGGGCCGACCTGGCTGACCCGGACGCGGTCCGCGCCATGGTCGACGGCGCCGCGTCCGCGCTCGGCGGGCTGGACGTGCTGGTCAACAACGCCGGCGTGTTCACCCCGCATCCGATCTTCGACACCTCGTACGAGGACTGGCAGCAGCAGTGGCGGGCCACCCTCGACACCAACCTGGTCGGCGCGGCCAACGCGATCTGGTGCGCGGCCCGGCACATGCGCGAGCGCGGCGGCCGGATCGTCAACGTGTCCTCGCGCGGCGCGTTCCGCGGCGAACCGGGTCAGGTGGCGTACGGCGCGAGCAAGGCCGGTCTCAACTCGCTGACCCAGTCGCTGGCGGTGGCGCTCGCCCCGTACGGGATCGCCGTCGCCGCGGTCGCGCCGGGGTTCGTCGAGACGGACATGGTCAGCGAGCACCTCAAGTCCGACCGCGCCGACGAGATCCGGGCGCAGAGCCCGTTCCGCCGGGTCGCCCAGCCGGCGGAGGTCGCCGCCGCCGTGCACTGGCTCGCCTCGCCCCAGGCGGAGTGGGCGGCGGGCACGATCATCGACCTCAACGGCGCGTCGTACCTGCGTACCTGAGCCGCAGGTCAGCCCACGGCCTTGGCCAGGACGTCGGCCACGGCGACGCGGGCCGGGTCCGGGTCGGCCCAGCTCCAGTTGGGGTGGGCGCGGTTGGTGAGCAGGGCCAGCACTAGCCTGCGGGTGGGGTCCACGACGAGCGACGGCCCGGCGAAACCGGTGTGGCCGAAGGTCCGCGCGCCGCTGAGACGGCCCATGAACCAGCGCTGGTCGAGCACCACACCGAGGCCGTGCGCGGAGGTCCGGTTCGGGCGCTCCGGGTCGATCGCGGGTTTGCCGGTGTTGGCGTTGGTGAGCATCTTCCGGACGGTCGCTTCGGCGAGGATTCGCCTGCCCCGGTGGACGCCGCCGTCGAGCAGGAGCTGCCCGATCGCGGCGACGTCGGCCGCGCTGGCGAAGATGCCGGCGTGCCCGGCGATGCCGCCGAGGTGGTTGGCGACGTCGTCGTGGACGGTGCCGCGCAGCAGGCCCCGGGAGGAGCGGGCGTCGGTGGCCACGAGCCGGGTGCTCCGCGTGGCGGCCGACAGCCGGCTGTTCGGGGTGAAGCAGGTGTCGCGCAGCCCGAGCGGGCCGGTGAGGTTGGTGCTGAGCACCTGGTCGAGGCGCTGGCCGGTGACCTTCTCGACGATCTTCCCGGCGACCATGAGGCCGACGCTGGAGTAGCGGAACGTGCTGCCGGGTGCCGCGCCGGAGACCAGCGGAGTGGCCAGCACCGCCTGCCACCGGGCGGCGGCGTCCGGCAGGCCGGTGACCTTCGCGCCGACGGGCAGTCCGCTGGTATGGGTGAGCAGCATGGCGACGGTGATCGTGCTCTTGCCGTCGCCGGTGAACCCGGGCAGGTACTCCACGACCGGCGCGTCGAGCGCGACCTTGCCCTTGTCGACCTGTTGCAGGAGCAGGATCGCGGTGTAGACCTTGGTGACCGAGGCCAGGTCGAAGATCGAATCGGGGCGCATGGGCACCCGCCGGTCGGCGGGCAGCAGCTTCGGGCCGGCGTCGTAGCGCAGCGCCTCGCCGACGGCGGTGTGCACGGTGGCCTTGCCGTCGACCAGGACGAGCGCGACCGCCCCGGGGAAGCCGTGGTGCTGCACGGTCTGCGCGGTCGCCGGCAGGTGGCGGCGGAGCGCCTTGGTGACGTCGACGGCGTACGCGGCCTGGGTCGACGTGGTCGCCGAGGCCGAGGCACTGGACGAGGTCGTCGGGGTCGAACTCGGGCGGATCAGGTCGGCGCCGGTCGGCACGCCGTCGGGTTCGACCCAGGCGGGCGTGGTGCTCGGGGCAGGTTCGCCGCATCCGGTGACCGCGGCCCCCACCGCGGCCAGGCCTGCTCCGAGCAGCGTGCGGCGACCGACCAGCATGAGGAGATGATGGCACCGCGCCGGGAGTCGCGCCACCGGTGGGAGGCGGGTGCGGGACGTGATTCGAGTCCATGATGGACGGTGACGGAGGAGGACTGCCATGGAGGCACACCGCTCGGACGCCGTATCCGACCAGACGACCCGGCCGACCATCGAACTCGACCATCACGGCGCGGACTACCGCGACCGCTGGCAGGAGATCTCCGACGGCAACGTGGTCTCGTGCCCGGTCGCGCACACCGCCGCGTACGGCGGGACCTGGGTCGTCTCCGGCTACGTACCGGTGGTGGAGGCGTTGCGCGACCACAGCGTGTTCTCCTCCTTCCAGGACCACACCGATCCGTCCGGCCCCATGCGGGGCACCAGCAACCCGCCGATCGCGTATCTGAACGTGCCGCAGGAGCTGGACCCGCCGCTGCACACCGTCTACCGGCGGTTGCTCAACGGACCCCTGTCGCCGGAGCAGTCGCGCCGCCGCGAGCCGTTCATCCGCCAGGTCACGGCCGCCTGTCTGGACCGGTTCACCGAGCAGGGGCAGGCCGACCTGGTCACCGAGCTGACCAACCCCGTCCCGGCGATCGTCACCCTCGGCATCCTCGGCATGCCGCTGGCGGACTGGGAGCGTTATGCCGGGCCCATCCACCTGCTGACCTACTCGCCGCCGGGCAGCCCGACCTGGACGGAGGCGATGACCGCGGTCGGCGAGATGATGGCCATGCTCGGCGCGCTGGTCGTGGCCCGCCGCGCCGAGCCCGCCGACGACCTGGTCAGCGTGCTGGCCACGGCCACCGGCGACGACGGCGAGCTGCTGCCGCTGGATCACGTCATCTCGACCGCCGGGCTGGTCGTCGCCGGGGGAGTGGACACCACCACCGCCCTGGTGTCGCACGCCCTGCACTGGCTCCACCGCAATCCCGCCGAGCGGGCCCGGCTGATCGCCGACCCGGCGCTGCTGCCCAGCGCCGTCGACGAGTTCCTGCGCGTGCTGGCTCCGGTGCAGTTCATGTCGCGTACGGCCACCCGCGACGTGGAACTCGGCGGCCAGCGCATCGCGGCGGGCGAGCGGGTGATGCTGGCCTTCGCCGCGGCGAACCGGGACCCGGCGGCGTTCGACCGCCCCGCCGAGATGCGGCTGGACCGCAGCCCGAACCGGCACGTCGCGTTCGGTTCCGGGGTGCACCGGTGTGTCGGCGCGCACCTGGCGAAGGTGGAGGCGGTGGTGATGGTGGAGGAGATCCTGCGCCGCATCCCCGACTACGTCGTCGACGAGCACGCCGCGCGGCGTTATCCGTCGATCGGTGCGATCAACGGCTACATCGGCATGCCGGCGACCTTCACCCGGTCGCCCGCGGTCGGCGCGACCTTCCCGGTGTCCGCATGAGGCGCGAGGTGTCCGTATCGGCGCCGGACGGCGGTCGGTGCGGGCCCGTATAGTCCCCGCTCGCGATGATCGTTTCGAGCGAGGAGCTGTCCAAGGTGAGAAGACGCGCTGCCGGTGTCGTGACCGCGCTGGCCACGGTGCTGATCGGGCTCGCGGGATGCGGCGGCTCGGGCGAGCCCGCCGCCCCGGCGACGTCGGCGCCCGCGCTCGCGGCCGAGGAGGTGTTCGCCACAGCCGCCGAGGCGCTGACGACCCAGCCCCTGCAGTTCAAGATGGAGATGCGGGGCCTGTTCTCGATCAACGGCTGGATGGACGTGACCGCCCGTACGGCCGAGGTCATGGGGTCCATGCCGATCGACGGCAAGAGCACCGCGGTCCACATGCTCGGCACGGCCGACGACGTGTGGTTGAAGATCGATGCCGATTCGCCGTCGGAGAAGTGGATGCACGCGACCGCCGCGCAGCTCGCGGGCACCACCTTCGACTTCACCGCGCCGGACAACCCGGGTGGGGTGCTCGGGCTGGTCAACGCCGTGAACAAGGTGGAGAGCGCCGGCACGCGCCGGTACCAGGGGACGGTGGACATGACCACGTCGCCGACGTACGACCCGGCCACGGCCGGGGCGCTGGCTGACAAGTTGAGCGCGGTGCCCTTCCAGGCGACCGTCGACGAGCAGGGCAGGCTGTCCACGTTCCGGGTCGACCTGACCGGGTTGACGCCGAACCTGGTGATGACGGCGTCGTACACCTATGGTGTGCCGGTCGTGGTGAAAGCGCCGCCGGCCGCTGAGGTGATCGAGATGCCGGCCACGATCGTGGCGAACCTCCGGTCGTGACGCGGCGGGCCGCTCACCCGCGAGGGCGAGCGGCCCGCCACGCGTCATCCGTCGAACGCCGCGGCGATGTTCGGCGGCGGCGGTGGACTCGGCCCGTTGCCAGGGTTCCCGCCGTTGCCCGGGTTGCCGGGGCTCGGGGGTGAGTTGGGCGGGGCGCTGGGCTTGGCCTTGCTGCCGTTGCTGATCTCGATCACCACGACGCCGTTCTTGATGGTCCGGCCCGACGGGCTGGTGCCGGCCGCGGTGCCCTTCGGGCAGTCGGAGTCGACCTGCTTGGGCGCGACCTCGGGCTTGAAGCCCTTGCCGTTGAGGATCGACCGGGCCTGCGGCAGCGTCTTGCACGTCACCGCGGGGATGGTGACCTGCGAACCGGTGATCAGGCGGGTGTTGCTGGGCCGGGAGAACTGGATCGACTGCTTGCCCTTCATCGCGTCGCGCAGCGCGTACTGCACCGCCGGGTTGATGACGCGGTGCGACATCTGGTGGTTGACCTGCGCCCAGTCGGGGTCGGTCTGGAAACCGGAGATGGCCAGCTGCTTGGTCGTGATGGTGAGCGTCACCGACTTGGAGTTGTCGGTGGTGCCGGTCTTGCCGGCGATGTGCTTACCGATGATCTCGCGGGAGTCGCGCGCGGTCGCGCCCTGGCACTTGCCGTACAGCGACTGGTCGCCGACCGGGCAGCGGGCCGCGTCGATCGCCGCGCGGGCGACGTCGACGGCGATGTTCTGCTTGCAGCGCGGGTCGCCGACGTTCAGCTGCTCACCCTTGCTGGTCGTGATCGACTCGACGGGGATGGGCTCGCAGTAGAGGCCGTCGGCGGCCAGCGTGGCGAAGGCGTTGGCGATCTGCAGCGGGGTGTGGTCGGAGGCGCCGAGGGTGAACGGTCCCCAGCCGTCGGCGGCCTGGGTGGAGTAGTAGAAGTCGTCGAGCGTCGCCCGCGGGTTGTCGTAGAAGGTCAGGCCCATCCGCTTGGCGGTGTCGATGACCCGGGACCCGCCGGTCATCTCGAACAGCGGCACGAAGAACGTGTTGATGGAGCTGCCGAAGCCGTTCCACATGTTCTGCGCGCCGAAGTTGCGCCCGCCGGAGTTGGTCGGGCACCAGTAGCCGCCGCAGTTCGGGGAGCCCGTGATCCTGGTACGGGACACGTACGGCGCGCGGGTGTTGATGATTGTCGACAGCGGGTAGCCCTTCTCCAGGGCCGCCACCAGCGTGAAGATCTTCATGACGGAGCCGGGCTGGTAGCCGCCGATGTCGGGCCCGCCGGTCAGCAGCGGGTTCGTGGTGTTCGGGTAGCTGCCCCGCACGCCGCGACGGGCCAGCGCCGGGTTGGACGCCTTGCCGTTCTGCGGCTTCTGCTTGCTGTCGATCCGGAAGTTGCGGTTGGCCGCCAGCCCGCGCACCTTGCCGCTGCCGGGTTCCACGGCGGCCAGCAGCACCGCGTCGGACGGATACTTCCACTTGCCGCCGGGCAGGTCGGGGTTCTTGTTCACCGCCCGGTCGATGCCGCGGTCCATCGCGGTCTGCGCGGTGACGTCCAGCGAGGTGACGATCCGGAACCCGCCCGACTTCAGCGAGCGCTCGCGGTCGTACGGGGTGACCCCGAACACCGGCTGCTGGTTCCACCAGCGCTGGAAGAAGTCGCAGAAGAAGCCCCATTTGATGTTGGTGGACTGCACGCAGCCGTTCGGCGTGAACTTGCCGGTCACCTTCAGCGGCTCGTTCTGGGCCACGGCTGCCTGCTGCGCGGTGAGCGCGCCGGTCTCCACCATCTCGCCGAGCACGTAGTTGCGCCGGTCCACGGCCAGCGCCTGGCCCTTGAGGCTGATCACGTCGAAGCCGCCCGGGAACTTGACCAGCGCGGCCAGGAAGGCGGCCTCGGCGGCGGTCAGCGTCATGGGCTCCTTACCGAAATAGACCTGAGCTGCAGCAAAGATTCCGTATGCCCGGTTACCGAAGTATGCGGTGTTGAGGTAGCCCTCGAGGATGTCGTCCTTGCTCATCCGCTGCTCGATGGCCATCGCGTAGCGCATCTCGCGCACCTTGCGCTTGGCCGTGTCCTCGGTCGCGTCGACGACCTCCTGCGCGGTGTCGGCCGAGTACGAGATGGACAGCCGGACGAACTGCATGGTCAGCGTCGAGGCGCCCTGCTCGACGTCGCCGGCCTTCTTGTTGGCGATGTAGGCGCGGGCGATGCCCTTGATGTCGACCCCGTTGTGCTCGTAGAACTTCTGGTCCTCCGCGGCGAGCACGGCTTGGCGGACGATCAGCGGGACGTCGGCCAGTGGCAGGTCGCGCCGGTTCTCGTCGTACATGGTGGCCAGCAGGGTCTTGCCGTCGGCCGCGTAGAGGTAGCTCAGCTGCGGCGAGCGTTTGACGATCAGTTCGTCGGGCAGCTTGCCGAAGGCGTCGCCGCCGACGATCGCGGCCATGCCGGACAGGGCCACCGCGGGGAAGACCGCCGCGGCGACCACCACCCCGGCCAGCAGCCCGCAGATCAGCATGGACCCAAGGTTGACCAGTGGGTTGCGGTAGCGCGAGCTCATGGGGTCACCGCCTTGGTCAGGTGCGTTGGCTCGAGCCCCCGCAAACCGCATCAGATCAGGCGATCAGCGGGCATTGCGCCCGTACGGTGTCGGGACTCACACCACCCGCGATCACCTTGAGGATGCGTCGCGCGTGCAAGCCGCACAAGGGCTTTCGGCGGGTCGTCGCCGAACGGCCGCCAGGAGGCTGAGCGGCCACTTGGGACGGCATAACGCTTCGGCATGGGCCCGCTTCCGTGAGTTGTGCGGAGCAGCCCGGCGCAGGCATGATCTGCACTGCGGTGGGGAAACCGTGTTCATTGCCGACCGGCGGCACGAGACGTTGGGGAATTCATGTTCACCGCTGCATCCGTGCCGACCCAGCCGCGGGGACCGGCCCGGCTGACCCGGTTGCGCGTGCTGCTCATCGAGGACGACGAGGGCGACGCGTTCCTGGTCGAGGAGCTGCTGCGCGAGCAGGACGCGGCGATCCAGCTCACCGTCGCGCGCAGCCTGCGCGACGCGCGGGCGCTGCTGGGCGAGGTCGACTGCATCCTGCTGGACCTGGGGCTGCCCGACGCGCAGGGCATCGACGGACTGCGCCGCGTGCTCGCGGACGCGCCCGGCACCGCGGTGTGCGTGCTCACCGGCCAGCAGGACACCCACATCGGCATCAACGCCGTCGCCGAAGGCGCACAGGACTACCTGGTCAAGGGCCAGGTGGACGGCGCGCTGCTGGAGCGCGCGGTGCAGTACGCCGTCGAGCGCAAGTACGCCGAGGAGAACGCGCGCCGGCTGCGCGAGGTCGAGCTGCGCCAGGTCGAGTCGGCCCGGCTGGAACGCGGCCTGCTGCCCCAGCCGCTGATGACCACGGACAAGCTCGCCGTGCACACGTTCTACCGCCCGGGCCGTTACGAGGCGACGCTCGGTGGGGATTTCTTCGACGTGGTGCAGACCAGCCCGGAGACCGTACACGTGATGATCGGCGACGTGAGCGGCCACGACGTCGACGGCGCCGCGCTGGGCGTCGAACTGCGGGTGGCCTGGCGGGCGCTGACCCTGGCCGGGGTCGCCCCCGAACAGACGCTGACCGCGATGGAGCAGGTGCTCAGCAGCGAGCGCAGCCACCCGAGCACATTCGCGACGATGGCGGTGGTGCGCATCGACCTGGCCGCCTCACGGGCGTCGTGCTGGCTGGCCGGGCACCCGCCGCCGCTGCTGCTGTCCGGCACGCGGGCCGCACCGCTCGACGTGCCGTACGGGCTGCTGCTCGGCGTGGGCGACGCGCCCCGCGAGCGGGGCGACGCCGACCTGCCCACCGACTGGTCACTGCTGCTCTACACCGACGGCCTGGTCGAGGGCCGGCTGGGCGACAGCCCAGACCGGCTCGGCGATGAGGGCCTGGTCGGGCTGTGCGGCACCCGGCTGGCCCGCGGCGACACCATGGAACGTCTGCCCGCGAGCCTGGTCGAGTCCGCGGAGACGCTCAACGGCGGCCCGATGGCCGACGACATCGCGATCGTGCTGCTGAGTAAGGAACCAACTCCGTGATCAAGCGCGTGCAGTTCACCCACCCGCGGACCTGGTCCCTGCGTGCTCGGGTGACGGCGCTGGCCGGCGCCACCGCGGCGCTGCTGGCCGTGCTCGCCGTCAGCGCCGCGCTGCTGGCCACGGCCAACCTGGACCAGCTCGACGTGGTGCTCAACAAGACCGGCGTGCTGCGCCTGTCGGGCGAGCAGCTCGGCATGGCCCTGGTCGACCAGGAGACCGGCGTGCGCGGATACGCGCTCAGCGGAGACTCCGCGGACCTCGGCCCCTACCGCACGGGCCGGGAGGCCGAGGAGCGGCTCTACGAGACGATGATCCCGCTGCTGGCGGACGAGCCGGGGATCCGGGCGCAGCTGGAGCGTGCCCGTGCCGCAGCCACCACCTGGCGTACGACCGTCGCCGAGCCGGCCATCACGGCGACCGGCGACCAGGGTCCCGAAGTCGGCCAGCAGCTGCTCAACGAGGTCGGTGGGCGAGAGCGGTTCGATCAGGCACGGGCGCAGGTCGCGACGTTGCAGCAGGAGATCGTGACGCTGCGCAACATAGCGGTCGCCAACGTCCAGTCGGGCAGCGAGAACCTGGTCGTCCTGCTCATTGCGGCGGGCCTGGTGGTGCTGGTCATGGGCGCGAGCCTGGTCGTGCTGATCAACCGGATGGTGAGCCGGCCGGTGACCGACCTCGCCGAGCAGGTGCGCCACGTCGCCGACGGCGCGTACGACACGGAGATCGTCGCCACGGGTTCGCCGGAGCTGGAGCGGCTGGGCCGCGACGTCGACGCGATGCGCCGCCAGATCGCCGCCGACCTGAGCGAGGTCCGCCAGGCCAGGCAGGCCGTCGAGGCGATCAACCAGCAGCTGCAGCTGCAGGCGTCCGAGCTGACCCGGTCGAACCGGGACCTGGAGCAGTTCGCCTACGTCGCCTCGCACGACCTGCAGGAGCCGCTGCGCAAGGTGGCGAGCTTCTGCCAGCTGCTGCAGCGCCGCTACGCCGGGCAGCTCGACGAGCGCGCCGACCAGTACATCCTGTTCGCGGTCGACGGCGCGCAGCGGATGCAGCGGCTCATCAACGACCTGCTGGCCTTCTCCCGGATCGGCCGCAACACCAGCGGCTTCCAGCAGGTCTCGCTCGACGCCGTGATGCGCGACGTCGCCGAGCAGCTCAACATCGAGGAGAAGTACGGCGCCGACGCCGTCACCTGGCACGACCTGCCGACGGTGGCGGGCGAGCAGGCACTGCTGGAGACGCTGCTGGCGAACCTGGTCGGCAACTCCCTCAAGTTCCGCCGGACCGACGTGCCGGTGCGCATCCAGGTCGACGCGGTGCGCACGGACGACGCCTGGGACATCACGGTCAGTGACAACGGCATCGGGATCGAGGCCGAGTTCGCCGAGAAGATCTTCATCATCTTCCAGCGCCTGCACGCCAAGGACGCCTACCCGGGCACCGGCATGGGACTGGCCATCGCCAAGAAGATCGTGGAGTATCACGACGGCCGCATCTGGGTGGACTCCGCCCGGACCGACGGTGCGGCCATCACGTTCGCGCTGCCGATCAGCGAGAACTCCGGCGCGGCGACCCTGCCCGCCGTGCCGACGCAGCACAGGGAGCTGACCGCATGACCATCGACGACAAGGGTGGGCGTCCCATCGAGGTGCTGCTGGTCGAGGACGACCCGGGTGACGTGCTCATGACGCGCGAGGCGTTCGAGGAGTACAAGATGCGCAACACCCTGCGCGTCGTCAGCGACGGTGTGGAGGCGCTGGCCTACCTGCGCAAGGAGGGCGAGTTCGCGGAGGCCAACACCCCCGACCTGATCCTGCTGGACCTCAACCTGCCGCGCCGCGACGGCCGTGAGGTGCTCCGCGAGATCAAGAACGATCCCGAGCTGTGCCGCATCCCGGTCGTGGTGCTGACCACCTCGCAGGCCGAGGAGGACGTGCTGCGCAGCTACCAGCTGCACGCCAACGCGTACGTCGCGAAGCCGGTCGACTTCGAGCGGTTCATCTCCGTGGTCAAGCAGATCGACGACTTCTTCGTCAGTGTGGTCCGCCTGCCCAGCCGCCGCTGATCCCTGCGCGGCCGTGCTCCGTTATGGACAGACGGCTGTCAGCGGGCTCGTGTGCATGGGTTAAGGTCGCGCCCGTGGCGAACTGCGTGCAGTGCTCGAACGAGGTCGTCGTCGGCGAACGGTGCCTGACGCACCACATCGAGAACTGCGCGACCGACGAGAACGACCGGCGCGTGCTCGCCGAACTGGACCTCAGCGGCATGAGACTCGACGAGGTCCAGCTCGCCAACTTGGTGATCACCGGCGATCTGAAGTGTGCCGGCACGGTCTTTCGCGGCACGCTGCGGATCCGGGACGTCACGGTCGGCGGGCTCGCCGACTTCAACAACGCGCAGATGCAGGCGTACGTCTCGATCTCGGGCCTGGCCGTCGGCGGCGCGCTGCGCATGCGCGACGCCCTGCTGGAGCGCGACGTCTACCTCTCCAGGGTGGCCAGCGAAGGCGTGACGACACTGGCCCGCGCCACCTTCGCCGGATCCGTCGAGATCGACGGCCTGCGGGCGCACAGCCTGGACCTGCGCCGAGCCACCTTCCAGCATCGCGCCCTGCTGCAGCTCGGCGCCGTGCCCCGGGTCTACCTGCAGCGGTCGGGCTTCCAGCGCGGCGTGCGCCTCACCTGCGCCGGACCGACCCGGCTCGACCTGGTCGAAGTCGACCTCGGCGGGCCGTCCGCGATCGCCGCCGCCGCCTCGACTGTCGAAGCCTGGCGGATGCAGGACCGGCCGATCCTCGGGCGCACCCTCGGCACCGACCTCAGCCAGGTCCGGCTGTCCTACGTAGACCTTTCCGAGTGCTCCTTCACCGGCGCCCACCACCTGGACAAGCTGACCGTCGACGACTGGCACAGCTGGCGCACCTCACCGCGCGGCCTGTGGGTCACCCACCGCGTCACCCTCGCCGACGAGCACCGCGTACGCGGCCACGCCCGGTGGGCGCTGCCCGGCACCGACGGCCGTGAAGCGCCCTCGGTCGACAGCGTGCAGACCGACTACCACTCGCTGCGCAGCATGATGCAGGACCGCAAGGACCAGCGGGCCGCGTCCGACTTCTACTACGGCGAGATGGAGATGCGCCGCATCGGCCTGCGCCGCAGCGTGCGCGCCGATCTGCGCGCCCGCGACTGGCGGGCGGCGTTCAGCACCCTCGGGGAGTGGCTGCTGCTGTGCCTGTACTGGCTGCTGTCCGGCTACGGCCAGCGCGCCTGGCGGGCCTTCGTGACCCTCGGGCTGGTCGTCGCCGCCGCGAGTGCGGCCCTGGCCCGCTGGGGCTTCCAGACCCCCACCGGGTACGGCGACTCGCTGCGCTACACCCTGCGCGCCGCCTCCACACTGCTGCGCGGCTCGGATGTGGCGCTGACGCCGACGGGCGACTGGATCGAACTCGTGTTGCGCCTGGTCGCACCGCTGCTGCTCGCCCTCGGACTGCTCGCCATCCGTGAACGGGTGCGCCGCTAGCCGCAGCGGTACGGGAGCAGCGTCAGTAGTCGCGACCCCAGCCGGGGACCGGTGGCTGCTGCCAGGTCGGTGGGGTCGGCAGGGCCGTCGGTGGAAGGTCGGACGCCAGCCCGTCGGCGGACGCCCTGCCACTGAACCAGCCGAGCAGGACGTGTCCCGGGGCGGCGACGGTGGGGCCGTCGCCCGCGATGTCCCAGGTCCGGCCGAGATCGGTGGCCTTCACCCGAGCAAGTGGAAAGCCCTGCGCTTGCAGCGCGGCGAACGTCTCCGCGAGCGCCCACGTGACGTATCCGGCCGGCCAGTCCGCTGTCCGGTAGCCGACGTCGAGATCCAGGTGATGGGTTTCGAGTTCGCGCAGGCACCGACGGAGGGTGTACCAGGCAGGGTGGCGCCAGCCCGCCAGTGCCGTGACCATGCCGTCCCACGCGTCCGTCGACATGGTCCGTGCCTCGTGCGTGAACCGCTCCAGGCCGTCGTTCAACTGCCTGACGAGTGAGGCGGCAGGCAGGGTGGCGCCTTCCTCGGCGGCGTGGGCCAGCACGGCGGCGTCTGCGGGACGGCGGGGCGAACGATGGTCCGTGCGGGCCGAGCGCAGCAGGCGCACATAAGCGTCGGCACTGACTGCTACGTGGGCCAGCACATGCGCCCGCGTCCAACGCGCGAGGCCCGAAGGAGCTCGCAGGCCGGTGTCGGTCAGCGCGGCGGCGGCCGCGGTGAACCGGGCAGCCGACCGGACGACATCGTCGACCATGCCGTCGACAGACTGCATACCTCGATTCTCACACGGTCGGCACGTCGTCCAGCCACCGCGCGGGCAGCGCACGGCAGGGATCCGGAGCGGCGCGTCGGTGGTCGGCGTCAGGCCGTCGGCTCGACGATGACCACCGGGATCTGCCGCTCGGTCGTCTCCTGATAACGCTGGTAGCTCGGCATGGTCTCGACCATGAGCCGCCAGAGGCGCGGCCGCTCCGCCGCGGTGGCGGTGCGGGCCGTCGCCGCGAACGTCTGCGAGCCGACCTGGACGGTGACGGCCGGATCGGCGGCCAGGTTGAGATACCAGGCCGGGTGCCGGTCCGCTCCGGCGTTGGAGGCGGCGACGACGTAGCGCTCGCCGTCGCGGGCGTAGACCAGTGCGGTGCGGCGCAGGGTGCCCGTCCTGCGGCCACGGGTGGTCAGCAGCAGGTCGTTCATGCCGGGCCGGGCCTGGCCGCCGGTCTCGACGAAGCGCCGGATGTGCCCGGCCACCCACGGGACCGGGCTGTCGGTGACCTCCTCGGCGCTCATCCGGCCTCGACGCCCAGGTGGACGTGGCGGCGTGCCGGATTCTCGATCTCGTCGAGGACGGCGACGGCGAAGTCGGGGTAGCTGATGCGGCTGGCGGCGTCGGCCGCGGCGACGCGGTGCAGGCCGGTGCGTCCGGCGGCGTGGTCGAAGTCCCCGGCCGGGCTCAGGACCAGCCAGTCCAGGTCGGTCGCCGCCGCCCGCAGCTCGGCTGTGCCCGCCGCGTGGCCGAGGTAGAAGGACCGGTATTCCTGCGGGTAGCCGGGCGTGTCCATCAGCGGGGTGCCGGACGCCGTGTCCAGCACCGATGCCAGGCCGACGGTGACGAGCCGGTCGACCCGGGCCCGGGCCAGCCCGTCGAGCAGGGCCTGTGCCGCCGCCGGGAAGAACGTCGCGGGATCCGCCGCGAGGTCGGCGGACGCGTTGACAGCGGCGTCGTGCCCGGCCGCGACCCGGGCGACGTCGGCGGGATCGGTCACGTCACCGGCCAGCACCTCGTCGGCGGCGAGGTCGACGTGGCGCGCGGGATCGCGTACCACCGCGGTCACCCGGTGTCCCCGCTGCCGTGCCTCGGCCGCGACGGCCCGGCCAGCCCTGCCGCCGGCTCCGAAGATGACGATCCTGCTCATGACGCCGCCTCTCGATGGTGTGGGCCGGGCGTGTGCCGGCCACGCAGCGGACGTTATCCAGCGGCGTGGTATCCGTTCGGATACCGGCTACCATCGCCCGCGTGATCGTGCCCCTGGCCCCGGACATGTTCGACGAGATCTGCCCGTCCGACCTGTCGCCGATCCGGTTCGGTGACAAGTGGACCGGCATGGTGATGCGCTGCCTGGAGGGCGGGCCGCGGCGCTTCTCCGAGTTGCGGGTGCCGCTGCGCGGCGTCACCGCGAAGGTGCTGACCAAGTCGCTGCGCTTGATGGAACGCGACGGTCTGGTGCGCCGCCGCGTCGCGGACCGCCAGGTGTCGTACGAGCTGACTCCGCTGGGCCGCAGCATGCTCGCCCCGATGGACGCGGCGTGCGCGTGGGCGCGGGAGCACTGGGACGAGCTGCTCGACGCTCGCGAAGGCGTCCCCGCCGAACGCTGACGGGATCATCGTGCGTCAGCCTGGCAGACCCTGCCGCCGGGCCGCTTTCGGCCGTGGTGACGGGAGCCGATCATCCATGGTGATGGAGGGAGTCCCGCCGTGCGCCCACTCGCGCTGAGCCTGCCGCTGCATGTCGAGCGGCCGTTCCGGCCGTGGGTGTACACGGTGTCGCACCGCACCCTCGTCCTGCGCAGCCACGGCCGCACCGACCCCGGCCACGGCACCAGCGAGTTCGAGACGTCGGTCGACGTCGTGTTCGTGGATGTGCTCGCCATGAACACCAGGGCCTACTACCGCGAGCTGTTCATCGCCGACCTGGGCGATCTCACCGAGGTCGACGGCTTTCCCGAGATTCCGGAGCGGATCCGGCACCGGTACGCGTACCTCACGGTGTCGGACGGGACACACGACGGGTTCGTCGTCTGCGGCAACCTCAACGTCGATGAGTCCGGGGAGCTCGGCCTCCGGTGGGCCTCCCACGCCAGGCGATAGCCGGCTGGTGTTCCGCTACCGCAGGGCGTGGCCGGCATTGCCGAACTTCCTGGTGATGGCCGCCGAGCGCGCGCAGCGCCCGACGACGCACCTGTTAAGAAGGGCACCTTCCACTACGGAATCCGATGGGAAGGTGCCCTTCCTTCGTCACTGGAAGCGGGTGCCGGTGGTGGGGCTCCAGGTGCCGTCCACGACGGCGGGGGGAGCGGTCTGCGGGGAGAGGGTCTGGGCGGTGAGGCCGGAGGCGGGGGCGATCGGCAGCTTCAGGACGCTGGCGGTCAGGTCGATGGTGGCGGTGGCGCCGGTGGAGTGGGCGGTGGCGAACTCGGGGTCGGTCAGGGTGAGGACCAGGCCGAGGCGCTGGCCGGCGGGGATGATCTGGTCGATGGGGCGCAGCTTCCAGGTGATCGTGTAGTAGGTGCTGGTGTTCATGGCGGTGGTGGTGGTCAGCGAGTCGCGGTGCTGGCCGTCCATCCAGCCGCGGGACAGCACCTGGTATGCGGCGCTGGACACGACCTTCGCGGTGTTCTTGTAGCAGGCGTCGTCGGTGCTCGACGAGGAACCCCAGCAGGACTCGGTGGTCAGCGTGCTGATGCCCTCGCCCGAGGCGCGGTAGTTGACGCGGGTGGCGGTGCCGTACGTGACGAGCTTCGCGGTCAGGGTGGTGGTCGCCTTGCTGGAGCGGACCCGCAGCGTGATCGTCGGAGTGCCGGAGATGCGCAGGTCAGAGGTCAGCACCGGGGTCTGGTAGACCTTGCGTCCGGTGCGGGCGGTCGTCGGCGAGCTGACCGCGTTGGCCTCGCTGAGCGACGGCGCGTCGGTCAGCGACAGGCTGCCCGAGCCCGCGCCCGACGACGCCAGCACGCCCGGGTTGCCGGTGCCCTGGAGCACGTAGTTGGTCGTGGTGGTGCCCGACGGCGGCCACAGCGCGCTGGTCTGCCAGACGTCGGCGGCCCGTTCGACGTCGGCCATCGGCTCGCTCATGATGCCGTTGTCGATGCCCTTGAGCCAGAAGTCGAACCAGCGGTGCAGCGTGTCCACCCACGCGGCACGCCGGAAGTCGAACGGGTCGACGTGGCCCTCCTGGGAGAGCCAGATCTTGCGGGGCACGTTGTTGGCCGCGAGCGCGTCCCACCACTGTCCGAAGTGCACGCCCTGCACGTTCAGATCGTTCATGCCGTGTACGACGAAGACGCTCGCGTGCACCGACGCCGCCGAGGGGACGTAGTTGCGGGCGGCCCAGAACGAGTTGTAGTTGCCGTTGCTGACGGCTCCGCTGCTCAGGGCGCTGGACACGGCGGTGCAGGTGCCCGAGGGCCGGCCGTTGACGGTGGTGTGCAGGCTCGGCACGGAGCTGACCTTCGGGTTCACCATGCCGTTGACGCGGTTGTAGTCGTACCAGCTGGAGATCGCGCCGATCGGCACGATGGTCTCCAGGCCCGGCACGCCGGTGGCGGCGACCGCGTTGGCGACGGTGCCGTCCCACGACTTGCCGATCATGCCGACCTTGCCGGTGGTCCAGGTCGTCGCGTTGACGACGGTGCCGCTCGCGGTGCGCCCGACGGCGTTGCCGTTGAGCCATTCGATCACCGCCTTGGCGCCCTGCACCTCCTCGGTGCCGCCGACGTCCTCGCAGCCGGTGGAGCGGCTGGTGCCGGCCAGGTCGGCGGCGATGAACGCGTACCCGCGCGGCACGAAGAAGTTGTCGTAGTACAGCGGGAACTTGGCCACCGTGCCGTCGGCGGCGTAGGCCTTCTTCTCGGACTCGTTGCCGCGCCCGCAGCACTGGTAGTAGGGCGAGGCGTCCATGATGACCGGCACCTTCACCCCGGCCGTGGCGGCCTCGCGGGGCCGGATGATGTCCGCGACGACCTTGTCGGGGGTGCCGTTGCCGTCGTTGTCGAGGGTCGTCTCGACGTACACCGTCTCGCGGATGGCGGTGGCGTAGTCGTAGACCGGGTCGCTGAGCAGCGCGACGGGTGCAGCGGATGCGGGTGCGGCCAGCACGGTGGTGCCGAGCATGGCGAGCACGCACAGGAGGGGTATGCGACGCATCGACATATGGTGTCATCGCCATGTATCACTGTCCATGTGCCTGCGACGGTGGCGTGAAGCCGTTTCACGCCAGGCTTACCGGCCCCGCCGCACGGGCCCGTCGGCCGGGCGATGTCGGTCGTCCGTGCCAGGCTGAGACAGTGACGAAGACGCAGTACTACACCGCGACCAGCGCCGACGGCTTCATCGCCGACCAGGACAACTCGCTGGACTGGCTGTTCGTCGTCGACCGCAGCGGCCCCGACCGGTTCAAGGAGTTCTTCGCCGGGGTCGGCGCGATGTGCATGGGCGCGACGACGTACGAGTGGGTGCTCGCTCACGACCAGTTGCTCGACCATCCCGAGGGGTGGCAGGTCTACTACGGCGATACGCCCTGCTGGGTGTTCAGCCATCGGGACCTGCCGCCGATCCCGGGCGCGAACCTGCACTTCGTGTCCGGTGACGTCGCCCCGGTGCACGACGCGATGCTCGCGGCCGCCGGTGCGGCGAACGTGTGGCTGGTCGGCGGCGGTGAGCTGGTCGGCCGGTTCGCCGACCAGGGGCGGCTCGACGAGATCATCATGGGGGTCACGCCGGTC
The DNA here is from genome assembly GCF_011297315.1 of Catellatospora chokoriensis. Classification (NCBI taxonomy): domain Bacteria; kingdom Bacillati; phylum Actinomycetota; class Actinomycetes; order Micromonosporales; family Micromonosporaceae; genus Catellatospora; species Catellatospora chokoriensis. The sequence goes on along the minus strand of NZ_JAAOTI010000001.1, from coordinate 245,537 downwards.
TTTCTCGGCGGGGGAGCGCCGCTGCTCCCGCGGCGGCTGCTGTCGTCGCAGGTGCGGCTGACCCGCATCGTGCAGGACGGCCAGATCGCCGAGCTGACCTATGAGCTGGTCCACGACCTGCGGGGCCGTGCCTGAACGTGCGATGCGAGACAGGCGGCACCCCTGCGTCCAGGGGCACCGCCCGCCGACGCCGCGGCGATCTGGCGCGAGAGCGTGGAGGAGCGGCGGCGCGGCATGACGATGTTCGCCGCCGAACTCGTCGCGACCGGCGGCGTGCCTCCCGAACACGACGTGGACAGCGTCGCCGACGTGCTGTGGCTCGCGATGGACGCGCGCAACTACGACTGGCTGGTACGCACGCGCGGCTGGTCCGTCGAACGGTTCCAACGCTGGTACGCCGACACCGTCAGCGCCGCCGTGCTGGCGTGAGCCGGGCTCATCGTCTGCGCCGGTCGGTGTAGTCCGGCAGGTCGATCCGGTCGGCGGGCGGCGACAGGAAGCGGGCGGCGACGCGCTGCACCAGCGGGTTGGCGGCGGTGGCCAGCAGCATGTTGAGCACACCGATCCCGACCCGGCTGCGCGGGTGCGCGATGCGCGGCGTGAACGGCGGCAGCTGCTGGGCCTGCGCGACGTACGGCCGCATGATGCGCTCGTACGAGGCGAACGCGTCGCGGTGCGAGCTGTGCGAGGCCAGTTCACCGGCCAGCACGTACGCCCCGACCAGGGCCAGGCTGGTGCCCATGCCGCTGATCGGTGAGGCGCAGTAGCCCGCGTCGCCGACCAGGGCGACCCGGCCCCTGCTCCAGCGCGGCGCATGCACCTGGCCGACCAGCTCGCAGTAGAACTCGTCGGCGTCGCCGAGTGCGCGCAGCACCCGCGGCGCCTCCCAGCCGACACCGGCGAAGACGCGGCGGAGCAGTTGCTTCTGCTCGCCGACCGGGAGCCGTTCATAGCCGCGAGGCGGGCACAGGAACGACATCAGCGCCCTGGTCGTGCCGAGGTTGTCCGGGCGCAGCGCGACGACCCGGCCGCCGGGCGCGTTGTGCCAGCGCGCCCACGAACCGTCAGAGGCGGCGCGGGGGACGGTGAGATAGGACGTGTAGAGCCCGAGCGGCACCACCCGCGCCTCTCCGCCGAACACCAGCCCTCGCGTCGTGGAGCCGATGCCGTCAGCCGCGACGACCAGGTCGAAGGACCGGTCGGCGCCGTGCGCGAACGACACCCGGACCCCGTCGTCGCGGTCGTCGACCGCGGTGATGCGATCGCCGAAGACGTACTCGGTGTGCCCGCGGGTGCGCTCGTGGAGCAGCCCGGCCAACTCGCCCCGCAGGATCTCCAGCTCGGCGACGAAACCCTCCCCGCCGAACGCCTGCGCGGGGAACGCCGCCTTGACCCGGTTTCGCGCGTCGACGAAGGCGACCCCGTCCTCGCCGGTGGAGCGGGCCCGGACGGCATCCTCGATGCCCATCCGCCGGGCCACGGTGCGGCCCGCACCGCGCAGGTCGACGGTCTGCCCGCCGGGACGGATGCCGTCATGCCGCTCGACGACCACCGCGGTCATCCCGTACTCGTGCAGCCAGTGGGCCAGCGCGGGACCGGCGATGCTCGCGCCGGAGACCAGGACCCGGCGGCCGGCCATCACTGTTCCTCCTGTGCCCTGTGCGCCGGTCACCGCCCTGCGAGCCACGACCGGCCGGCACCAGTGTTCCCGACACCGAGCAGGTGATCCAGTGACGTGGCCGTGGCGTCGGGCAGCGGTGCGCATCCGCCCGCCCGATCCCGATGAACCCGTCGACGGACGCGGACGGCACCGACTGCACCGCCGGGAGCAGCGGGGACTACCGTTGCCGGGTGGACCCTGATCAGCGCGCACTCAAGGACGGCGACCTCGACACGCGTGAGGAGCACCTGTACCGCCTCCTCGACCGCGCGAAGGCGGACGGCGACGCATCCGCGCTGGCCGCACTGCGCGCCCTCGTGCGCGACTACCCGAACTACCACCGCTCGCTCTACAGCCGGGCGATGAACCAGGCCGAGGTCTTCGTCGACGCGTCGCTGGCCGAGCCGCTGCTCGCCGCGCTGGCCGACACCCGCTACAACTGCCAGGCCTGGGCGGCGATGGGCTGCGCCGCGCTGCGCCTGCCCGAGGCGGTGCCCGGCCTGGTGGCGTTGCTGGAACGTGGCGACTGGATGGCCCAGGAGCAGGCCGTACGCGCGCTGGGCAGCATCGGCGACGAGTCCGCGGTGCCCGCACTGGTCCCGGCGCTGTGGTCCGAGCCCGAGTGGCTGCGCGAGCGCGCCGCCGACGCGCTGGCCTCGATCGGCGGCGAGGAGGCGCTGACGGCCCTGTGGGAGGCGTTCGAGCACCGGGGCTTCACCCGGATCGGCTACGTCGCCAGCGCGCTGTCGAAGTTCACGCCCGACGTCATCCCGAGGCTGCTCGCCGCAGCCGACGACGACGACCCGGACCTGCGCTACTGGGCCGCCGTCGCGCTCGGCTCGACCGGTGACCCGAGCGTGGTGCCGACGCTGGAGCGCCTCATGGACCAGGACAAGGGCCAGACGGTGTTCGACGGCTGGGTCAGCGTCGCGGCGAAGAAGGCCCTGCGCACCCAGCGCCGCATCCAGGCCGCGATCGCGGCCCGGTCCGGCGAGGACGGTGGACAGTCCGACGGCGACGAGGCCCCGCCCCGGTAGCCGGCGAGAGCCCGCAGCAGGCAAGCTGCGGGCTCGGCGTGGTCATGAGTCGCGGCGGCCGGACCAGGCGCGCCACAGTTCGGCGTAGCGGCCGTCGGGGATCTCGCGCAGCTCGTCGTGGGAGCCGCTCTCCACGATGCGGCCCTCGTCGAGCACCACCACCCGGTCGGCGAGCGCCGCCTGGGTGAGCCGGTGCGCGACCAGCAGGCCGGTGCGCCCGTGCAGCGCGGCGACGACCGACGCCTCCAGCACCCGGGCGCCGGCGCTACCCGCCTCGGCGGTGGCCTCGTCCAGCACGGCCACGGCCGGGTCGGCCAGCACCAAGCGGGCCAGGGCGAGCTGCTGCGCCTGGGCGGCAGTGAGCCGGTGCCCGCCCTCACCGACCACGGTGGACAGCCCGTCCGGCAGCGCGGTCACCCACTCCGCCGCGCCGACCCGCTCCAGCGCGGCGGTCAGGTCGGCGTCGGCGGCGTCGGGGCGGGCTAGGCGCAGGTCCTCGGCGAGCGTGCCCGCGAAGACGTACACCTCTTGCGTGATCAGCGCGACGGCCCGGCGGCCGGCCGGGTCGAGGTCGCCGATGCCGACCCCGCCGACCCGGATGCTGCCCGACGTCGGCTCGTGCACGCCCGCGAACAGCCCGGCCAGGGTGCTCTTGCCGGCGCCGCTCGCGCCGACCAGGGCCACCCGCTGCCCGGCGGGCACCGCGATGGTGACGGCGTGCAGCACCGGACGGTCCGCGGTGTACGCATGGCTCACCGCGTCGGCGTGCAGGGACGCGTCGGCCGGCGTACGCGGCGCGGGCGGCGCCACCGGCTCGGGCAGGTCGGCGACGCCGACGATGCGGACCAGCGCGGCCGTCGCCGACTGCACGTCGTCGATCAGCCCGAGCGCGATGTTGACGGGCGTGAACAGGTTGTGGAAGTACAGCGCCGCGGCCGTGGCCGCGCCGATGGTGACCTCGCCCGAGCGCACCAGCAGGAAGCCGGTGGCCAGCACCGCGGACAGGCCGATGAACTCGGCCAGGTTGAGCCGGGCGTAGAAGCGGGTGACCAGGTTGACCCCGCGCATGGTCAGGTCGACGGCGTCCTGCGAGCGCCCGGTGACCCGGCCCAGGTGCTGCTCGCGGCGGCGCAGCGCGCGGACCGTCGGCGCGCCGCCGATGGTCTCCAGGAGCTGCTGCTGCTGGGCGCCGACGGCGATGCGCTGGCGGGCGTACAGGGGCAGGGCCCGGCCGCCGTACCACCAGACGGTGTACAGCTGCACGGGTGCGGCCAGCAGCGCCGCGACCATGAAGCGCCAGTCGAGCACGGCCAGCCCGGCCAGGGTGAGGCCGATCGCCAGCAGCGACCGGGCCAGCTCGGGCAGGCCGGAGCGGACGACGGAGGCGACCGCGTTGAGGTCGTTGCCGGCGCGGGAGGTCAGGTCACCCGAGCCGGCCCGCTCGACCTGCCCGAGCGGCAGCCGCAGCGCCCGGTCGAGGAAACGTTCCCGCAGCTCGGCCAGGGCCCCTTCGCCGAGCCGGGCGATCAGGGTGAGGCCGTACGCGGTGGCGGCTCCGGACAGGACGGCGATCACGGCGAGGGCGACGACCGGGGTGGTGATCGCGGACGCGGGCGCGCCGGTGGTGACGAGGTCGACGACGTGGCCGAGCAGCGGCGCGACGGCGAGCCCGACGGCGGTGGCGGCGGTCAGCACGAACAGCCCGGCCGCGGCCAGCCGGCGACGCGGCCGCAGCAGCGCGCGCAGCGCCGTGACGGCCTGCCGGCCGGTGGCCGTGGGCAGCAGTTCCCGCTGCTCGGTCATGGGGGTCGCCTCCCGGCCGGTCATACCAGCACCGTCGCGCGGTAGCCGGTGTGCTCGCGCACTAGTTGCTCGTGGGTGCCGGACGCGGTCAGCGCGCCGTCGGCCACGAAGTGGACGGTGTCGGCGGCGGCCAGCAGCGCCGGGCTGGTGGTGATGACGATCGTGGTGCGCCCGGCGCGCAGGCGGCGTACGCCGTGCACGATGCGCAGCTCGGTGACCGCGTCGACGGCGGTGGTGGGCTCGTGCAGCACCAGCACCGGGGCGTCGGCAGCCAGGGCACGGGCCAGGGCGACGCGCTGGCGCTGCCCGCCCGACAGGGACCGGCCGCGCTCGGCGAGCGCCCCGTCGACGCCGCCGGCCATGGTCGCGGCGACCTCGTCTGCGCCGGAGGCGGCCAGCGCGGCGGTGAGCAGGTCGTCGGCCCCGGCCGAGGCCGCGGCGAGCGAGCCGTCGCCGCCGGACGCGGCCGGGGTGTGCGGCCCTGCCGGACCGGTGCGCTGCTGGGGCAGGCCGCCACGGTCGGCGGTGCTCGCGACCGTCGGGGCCATGACGTTGTCGCGCAGGGTGCCCTCGAACAGTTCGGCGTCGTGGGCGGCGACCAGCAGCGCGGCCCGTACCGCGTCGGGGTCCAGGGTGGACAGGTCGTGGCCGTCCAGGGTGATGGTGCCCGCCTCGGGTTCGCGTTCGCGGCCCAGCAGGTCGACCAGCGTCTCGGCGTGGGCGGGGTCGGCGGTGACGACGCCGACGAGCTGGCCGGCGGCGACGTCGAGGTCGAGGTCGCGCAGCCCGGCGTGCGTCAGGCCGCGTACGGCGAGGCGGCCCGTGATCGGGCCGGGCAGCGGGGCGTCGCCGCCGACGGCGGCGGGGGAGGCCAGCACCTCGGCGATGCGGGCGGCGCTGCCGCGGCCCTGGGCGAGTTCCCCGTTGACCCAGACCAGCATGGACAGCGGCCCGATCAGGTACTGCGCCATGCCGACCGCGGCGATCAGCGCGCCGACGCTGATCGTGCCGTCGGCGGCCAGCCGTCCGCCGACCAGCGCCACGACGGCCAGGAACAGCCCGTTCACGGCGAGCAGGGTGCCGTCGTGCCAGCTCTTGGCGCGGGCGGCGTGCACGGTCGCGGTGAGCGCTGCCCGGCTGCTGAGCCGGTAGCGCTCAGCAGCCGCGCGTTCGGCGCCGATGCCCTTGAGCACGCGCAGGCCGCCGACCATGTCGGCGGCGAGCCCGGCGGTGTGCGCGATGCGGTCCTGCTCCACCTCGCTGCGGCGCTGCAGGGGACGGCCCAGCAGGTGGGCCAGGCCCATCATGAGCGGGGTGCCGAGCAGCACCAGCAGGCCGAGCGGCAGCGACACCCGCAGCAGCGCGACCGCGCCGACGGCCAGGCCCAGGACGCCGGCCACGCCGAGGGGCAGGGCGAGCGCGACCATGCCGACGCGTCCGGCGTCGCTGGTGGCGACGCTGGCCAGCGCGCCCGGCAGCCGGCCGGCGTCCGCCCCGCCGCGCCGGTCGAGGACCCGGTCGGTCAGGCGTACCCGCAGCACGTGTCCTGCCTGCTCGGCGGCGCGTTCGCCGAGCCGCGCGCCGAAGCGGAAGCTGAACGACAGGGTGACGAACACCGCCCCGAGCACGGCGAGCCATACCAGCAGCTCGGAGCTGGAGCCGGTGCCGACGGCGCGGTCCACCACCACGCCGATCACCACCGGCACCATGGCCTCGCCCGCCTGGTGGCCGGTGCTGAGCAGCGCGCTGCCGGTGATGCGGCCCGCCTGGCCGCGCAGGGCTTCGCGCAGGACGCGACCGCCGGTCAGCTGTGGCATGTCCCCTCCTGGGGGTCGGTGTGTCGGGGCGGCAGGTCGAACCGCCTTGCGTGCGGGCGATGATCGGTGCCCGGAACGGCGTGTGCGCCCGCCACCGGCAGCAGGCCGGTGCCGGTGCGCCGCCGCGGGCGGGCCGGGTGTGCTTCGGTCAGGCGCAGTGCGCCGCGGCGAGCCGGGTGAGGGTGGCGCGGGCCGCGACCACCTCCGAGACCGGCACGTACTCGTCGGGGGCGTGGGCCAGCTCGATCGAGCCGGGTCCGTACTGGACCGTGGGGATGCCCGCCCCGGCGAGCAGCCGCAGGTCGCTGCCGTATGGCGCGCCCCACTGCTCGGGCGTGACCCCGGTGGCCCCGACGACGGCCGCGGTGAACGCCGGGTCGGGGTTGCGGCCGGGCAGGAACTGCCCACCCCACCACTCGACGGTGACCGGGTGCTCGGCCAGCCACGGGTCCGCGGCGCACGCCTTGCCGACGGCCGCTTCGAGCGCCGCCTTGGCCTGCTGCGCGGACTCGCCGAGGGCGACGCCGAAGCGGCCCTCGGCGACCAGCACATCGGGCACCGACGACGACCAGTCGCCCGCGTGCACGGTGCCGATCTCCAGCGCGTACGGCACGTCCCAGCGCTTCATCAGCGGGTCGACGTCGCGGTTGCGGGCCGCCTCCAGTTCCCGCAGCGCGGTGAAGACGGGCAGGAACTTCTCCACCGCGCTGACGCCCGCGGTGCGCCGGGACGCGTGCGCCGACACACCCGGCACGCGCAGCCGGAACGTCAGCGCGCCCGCGTTGGCGGGCACCACGGCCAGGCCGGTGGGCTCCGGGATGACGCACGCGTCGGCCCGCCACCCCCGGTCCAGCAGGCCGTACGTGCCCAGCCCGCCGTCCTCCTCACCGGCCACGCACGCGATCAGCACGTCGCCGCGGGGACGGTCGCGCTTCAGCTCGCGGACTGCGAGCAGCGCTGCGACCAGGCCGCCCTTCATGTCGCAGGCGCCCCGGCCGTAGAGGCGGTCGCCGTCGACCCGGCCGCTGTACGGGTCGTCCGTCCAGGCGGCGAGGTCACCGGGCGGCACCACGTCGACGTGCCCGTTGAACATCAACGACCGGCCGCCGCCGGTGCCGGGCAGCCGCCCGACCAGCCCGTACGCCCGCTCCCGGGGGACCTCCATGCCGGGGAAGGCCGGCTGGGCGGTCAGCTCCGGCAGCGGCAGCTCCCATAGGTCGACGTCGAGGCCCTCGGCGCGCATCCAGTCGGCCAGCATCGCCTGGATGCCCGCCTCGTGCGGCGAGCCGCCGACGCTCGGGACGCGGACGAGTTCGGACAGCAGCTCGGTCAGTTCGGTCATGACGGGGAGTGTCCCAGGTAACCGCCCATGGTCCGGAACAGCTCGGTGGCCGCCAGCTCGGTGCCGTCGTCGAGGCGTACCCGCTCGATGACCAGGCCCTTGCTCCTGCCGCGCCGGGCATCGGCGCCCGCGACGATGGCGACGCCGTCGCCTTCGCGGTAGAAGATCCGGCCGGGTGTGCCGCCGTAGACGGCCTGCGAGACCGAGGCCTTGAGCACCCGGATGCGCTGACCGCGGTAGTAGGTGTAGGCGTTCGGGTACGGGTCGCACTGGGCGCGGACCAGGCGGTCCAGCTCCTGTGCGGTCCACGTCCAGTCGATGCGCAGGTCCTCGTCGGCGCGCTTGTGGAAGAAACTGGCCTGCGAGCGGTCCTGCGGCGTCCAGTCGGTGCGGCCCGACGCGATCAGGCGCAGCCCGTCGACCGTCAGCGGCCCGAACAGGGCGAGGGTCTTGTGGAACAGGTCGGCGGTGGTGTCGCGCGGCCCGACCGGCACCGAGCGCTGCAGCACGATGTCACCGGCGTCGAGGGTGTCGTCCATCATGTGCGCGGTCACGCCGACCTCGGGCTCGTCGTTGAGCAGCGCCCAGATCAGCGGGGAGAAGCCGGCGTACTTCGGCAGCAGCGAGTCGTGGATGTTGAGGGTGCCGTGCCGGGGCAGGTTGAAGACCTGCGGCGGGATCCAGGTGCGCCAGTTGGTGGCCACGATGACGTCGAGGTCGGCCTCCTTGAGGGCCGCCATCAGCTCCTCGTCGTCGGGGCGCTCGCGGATCAGCACGGGCACGCCGTGCTCGGTGGCGAGGTCGGCCACGGAGTCGCTCCAGATCCGCTCGTACGCGTGGTCGCTCCTGGGATGCGTGACGACGAGGACGACCTCGAGGTCTGGCGCCTCCAGCAGCGCCTGGAGCGTGCGGTGCCCCCAGGTCTGGTAACCGAACATCGCGACCCGCATGGGTGCCCTCCTCTGGACCGGAACACTGAACCGTCGCGGCCCGCTGACGCGAACCGAAAGGCAAGGCTTACCTTGCTAAGGTAACCCTAATGTAATCTTCGGGGGCCGCACACGGAAGGGGTCATATGTCCACGTCGGACGCACATCTCCACGATCTCGCAGGGATCGGCTTCGGCCCTTCCAACCTGGCCCTGGCCATCGCGTTGCGCGAGCTGGACCGTCCGGTGGACGCGGACTTCCTGGAGAAGCAGCAGCGGTTCGAGCAGTGACCTGCTGCGCCGCCTGCCCGGGCTGCGTGACCCGCGCCGCGTGCTGGTCATCGGCGCCGGCCAGTCCGGCGCGGAGGCCGCCGACCACCTGCACCGGACGTTCCCGCAGGCCGAGGTGTGCGCGGTGTTCGCCGAGCTGGCCGAGGAGGCCGACCGGGTGCGGGTCGTGGTGGAGTTCCTGCCCACCGGCGAGCGCACCGTGCTGGAGGCCGACGCCGTGGTCTGCGCGACCGGCTACCGCAGCAGCGACCCGCTGCAGCTGCTCGGCGAGCTGGGCGAGCACTGCGCCCGCCGCGACGACGGTCAGCTGCAGGTCGAGCGCGACTATCGGGTCGCCACCACCGGCGACGTCCGCTGCGGCATCTACGTCCAGGGCCCGACCGAGCACACCCACGGCATCAGCTCGACCCTCCTGTCCAACACCGCCGTCCGCGCCGGCGAGATCGCCCACTCCCTAACCCGACTCACCTCGCCCGCCCTGGCCTGACCCGAGCGGCAACTTTTAAAGACTCGCGGCCTCTGAAGCGCTAGGAGGCCGCGAGTCTTGAAAAGTTGCGACGGGGGCTAGGCGGACGCGATCGGCTGCGGGGGGCGGGTGGTGCGGCGGCGGTGGCGATCGGCGGGTACGACCATCGGGGTGCCCGTCTGGGGGTCGGTGATCACTTGGCTGGCGACGCCGAAGACGTGTTCGACCAGGTCGGCTGTCATCACCGTCTCGGGCGTGCCCTGGGCGACGATCTCGCCGCCGCGCATGACGATCAGGTCGGTGGCGTAGCGGCAGGCCTGGTTGAGGTCGTGCAGCACGGCGACCACGGTGCGGCCCTGCTCGTGCAGCTCGGCGCACAGGTCGAGGACCTCGAACTGGTGCGCCAGGTCCAGGAACGTGGTCGGCTCGTCCAGCAGCAGGATCGGCGTCTGCTGAGCCAGCGCGACGGCCAGCCAGACGCGCTGGCGCTGCCCGCCGGACAGCTCGTCGACGAACCGGTCGGCCAGATCGGACACCTCGGTCACGGCCATCGCGTCGCGCACGGCGGCCTCGTCGTCGGCGGACCACTGGCGCAGCAGACGCTGGTGGGCGAACCGGCCCCGGGCGACGAGGTCCTCGACCACGATCCCGGCGGGCACCACCGGTGACTGGGGCAGCATGCCCAGCTGCTTGGCGACCTGTTTGGAGGGCAGCGAGGCTATCGCCGCGCCGTCCAGGTAGACGGTGCCCGCCTGCGGCTTCAGCACCCGCGCGAGGGCCTTGAGCAGGGTGGATTTGCCGCAGGCGTTGGGGCCGACGATGACCGTGAACGAACCGTCGGCGATCTCGACGCCGAGGTCGCGGGCCACCACCCGGCGGTCGTACGCCAGGGTCAGGTCCTGCGCCCGCAGCCGTGCCTGCATCGCGTGCTCCTTCGTGCTCATCGGCCGCGCCGCCATTCGCGGGCCAGCAGCCAGGTCAGGTAGAGCCCGCCGATCGCGGCGGTGACCACGCCGGCGGGGATGTCGTTGTCGGGCAGCACGCGCTGGGCGGCCCAGTCGCTGCCGGCCAGCAGCGCCGCGCCCATCGCCGCCGCGGGCAGGATGCCCGGCCCGGGGGAGCGGGTCAGCCGCGCGGCGAGCTGCGGCGCGGCCAGCGCCACGAACGCGATCGGACCGGCGGCGGCGGTCGCGCCCGCGGCCAGCCCCACGCTGGCCAGGGCGAGCACGGCCCGGCTGCGCTCGACGCTTACGCCGTGCAGGGTCGCGGTGTCGTCGCCCAGCGCCAGCATGTTCAGGTGGCGGCCGTAGTAGAGGACCACGGGCAGCAGCGCGGCGAGCGTGATCGCGACGATGGTCACCTCGGTCCAGCCACGGCCGCCGAGGCTGCCGATGAGCCAGACCTGCGCGGCGAGCGCCTCGTCGAGGCGGCCCTTCACGATGAGGTACGAGTTCAGCGCCTCCAGCAGCGCGGACACCCCGACGCCCATCAGGATCAGGCGGAACGCCTGGGTGCCGCGCTGGAACGCGAGCAGGTAGATGGCGATCGAGGTGAGTACACAGCCGACGATCGCGCCCAGCGCGACCTGCAGGCCGCTGCCGTCCAGCAGCAGGATCACCACGAGCGCGCCGGTGGCCGCACCGACCGTCATGCCGACGAAGTCGGGGCTGCCCAGCGGGTTGCGGGTCAGGCCCTGGAACACCGCGCCGCTCGCGCCCAGCGCCGCGCCGACCAGCAGCGCCACCAGGGCACGGGGCAGCCGCAGTTCGTGCACGATGAAGTCGGTGCCGGGGTCGCCCTGCCCGACGAGGCTGCGGAGCACGTCGCCGACGGGGATCGGGAAGTCCCCGCTGGACAGGTTGACCACGGCGATCGCGGCCGCCGCGAGCATCAGCACGGCGCCCACGAGCAAGGCGCGGGTCCGAACCCGCAGTGACAGCGTGCCACCCGGGGTGCGCAGTACGAACTGCCGCGCGCGGCGGCGGGAGCGCCCGGTCGACGAGACCGTCGTGGCTGGACGCCGGTCGGTGGCCTGGGCGTCGCTCGTGCTCGCGCTCGACGTGGTGTCCGGCGCAGGTTCGGTGATGATGTTCACAGGGCACCCAGCTTTCGGCGGCGGCACAGGGCGATGAAGACCGGCGCGCCGAGGAACGCGGTGACGATGCCGACCTGCAGTTCCGACGGTGCGGTCAGCACCCGCCCGAGCACGTCCGCGCCCAGCAGCAGGATCGGGCCGAGGACCACGGAGTAGGCGAGGATCCAGCGGTGGTCGGGTCCGGTGACCAGCCGCGCGATGTACGGCACGGCCAGCCCGAGGAACCAGATCGGGCCGCAGGCGGCGGTGGCCGCGCCGCACAGCAGCGTGATCGCGACGACGCCGAGCACGCGGATGCGGCCCGGGTGCGCGCCGAGCGCGGTGGCGGCCCCGTCACCCATGCTCAACGCGTTGAGCCGGCCGCCCAGGGTCAGCGTGAGCAGGACACCGGCGATCAGGAACGGCGCGACGCGCAGCAGGGTGTCGCTGTCGCGATCGGCCAGCGAGCCGACGTCCCAGTGCCGGTAGCGGTCGAACGTGCCGCGGTTGGTGACCAGCACCGCCCAGACCAGCGCGCCGAGCACGGCCGTGATGGACACCCCGGCCAGCACCTGGCGTTCCGGGGTGGGGAAGCGGCCGGACCCGCCGAGGGCGAACACGGCCGTCGCGGTCAGCGCCGCGCCGCCGAAGGCGAACCACACGTACGCGCTGGGCGAGGTCAGGCCGAGGAAGGCGATCGCGACGACGACGCCCGAGGACGCGCCCAGGTTCACCCCGAGCAGGCCGGGCTCGGCCAGCGGGTTGCGGGTGAGCGCCTGCATCAGCGCGCCGGCCAGCCCGAGCGCCGCGCCGACGCCGAGGCCGAGCAGCGTGCGGGGGATACGCAGCTGGTGGACGATGTCCGACTGCGCGGAGCCGTCGTCGTGCCAGAGCACGTGCCACACCGTGTCGAGCGGGATGGTGCGGCTGCCGACCGCGATGCTCAGCGCGAGCACGCAGGCCAGCGCGAGCACGCCGAGCACCAGCCCGGCGCGGCGCCAGGCGTGGCCCGCGCGCGGCGCACGGACCGGCTCGGCCGCGTGCGGCGCGGGCAGCACGCCGGTCGTCTGGGTCATCACCGCTCCTCGTATCAACCCCGTGTTTGAGATTAGGCGAGGCTAACCTATGCTCCTCGCCGGGACCTGCCAGGGGGCGGCTCCCACCAGCACAGAAAGGACCAACCGTGCGGCTTCTCTCTCCCGTCCGTACGCTGACGGCCACCGCCACCGCGGTGATCCTCGGCCTCGGCCTCGCCGCGTGCGGCACCGGCCAGGAGCCGTCCGGCACCTCCGGCAGCCAGGGCGCGACCTCGGCGGCCTTCCCCGTCGCGATCGAGCACAAGTACGGCACCACCGAGCTCAAGGCCCAGCCCAAGCGGGTCGTCGTGGTCGGCCTCGTCGAGCAGGACGCCCTGCTGGCACTGGGCGTCGTGCCGGTCGCCACCACCGAGTGGTTCGGCGGCCACCCCGGTGCGGTCTGGCCCTGGGCGAGCGACGAGCTCGGCTCCGCGGCCAAGCCCGAGGTGCTGACCAACACGGACGGCATCAAGTTCGAGAAGGTCGCCGCGCTGCGCCCCGACCTGATCGTGGGCCTGTACTCGAACCTCACCGCCGAGGACTACGCCACCCTGTCGAAGATCGCGCCGACGCTCGCCCAGCCCAAGGACACCATCGACTACGGCGTCTCCTGGCAGCAGGCCACCCGCATCGTCGGCACCGCCGTCGGGCGCAAGGAGCAGGCCGAGAAGGTCGTCGCCGACGTCGAGGCCGAGTTCGCCGCGGCCAAGGCCGCCAACCCGAAGTTCGCCGGGGCCACCGCGCTCGTCGCGACGCAGTGGGAGGGCTACTACGTTTACGGCGCGCAGGATCCGCGCGGCCGCCTGCTGCAGGACCTCGGCTTCAAGATGCCCGACGGCCTGGACGCGATCACCGGCAAGGAGTTCGGCAAGAGCATCAGCCGGGAGCGCACCGACCTGCTCGACACCGACGTGATGATCTGGCTGGTGGACAAGCACGACGCCGACAAGGCCAAGATCCACGCCGACCCGCTGTACGCCAAGCTCGACGTCAAGACCCAGGCCCGCGAGGTGTTCCTGGAGAACGGCGAGCTGCTCGGCGGCGCCACCTCGTTCATCACCCCGCTGAGCCTGCCGTACCTGCTCGACGGCCTGGTGCCGCAGCTGGCCGCGGCGGTCGACGGCGACCCGGCGACCGAGGTCAAGCGCGCCCCCGCGAAGTGACCCGCTGACGGCGAACGGGGTGGACGGATGTCCACCCCGTTTTCCGTACTCGCGTTGACGCGCGGCCACCGTCGGGTAATGGTGATCACATGCCGAAAGACGGTGAGACCCGCGACGGGGTGGCGCTGACCAACCTCGACCAGCCCCTGTTCGACGAGTCCGGGGCGACCAAACGCGACCTGGTGGACTACCTGGACGCGGTACATGAGCGGATCATCCCCGCGCTGCGGGACCGGGCCCTGTCCGTGATCCGGATCCGCCCCGGTCAGCCGGCGTTCATGCAGAAGAACCTGCCCAAGTACACACCCGACTGGGTGCCGCGGGCCGCGGTCTGGGCCGAGGCGTCGCACCGCGAGGTGACGTACGCCCTGGGCAACGACCGGCGCACGCTGATCTGGTTCGCCAACCAGCGGGCCGTGGAGTATCACGCGGCGCTGTCCCTGGTCGAGTCCCCGCTGTCACCGACCCACCTGATCCTCGACCTCGACCCGCCGGAGGGCGACGACACCTTCGGCAAGGCGGTGCAGGGCGCGCTGCTCGTGCGCCAGGCACTGGCCGACTGCGGGCTCGACGGCGCGGTCAAGACCAGCGGCAGCAAGGGCGTGCACGTGTTCGTGCCGCTCGACGGCAAGGCCGACCCGGAGGAGGTCGCCGCGGCGACCCGGGCCGTGGCCGCCCGTGCCGAACGGCTCGACCCGCAGCTCGCCACCACCGCGTTCATCCGCGAGGACCGGCACGGCAAGGTCTTCCTCGACGCCACCCGCTCCGGAGGCGCGACGGTCGTCGCCGTCTACAGCCCGCGCATCCGGCCCGGCCTGCCGGTGTCCTTCCCGGTGTCCTGGGCGGACCTGGACAGCGTCAAGCCCGCCGACTTCACCATGCGCACCGTGCCCGACCTGGTCGCCAAGACCGACCCGTGGGCCGACCTGATGCCCGCCCCGCAGACCCTGCCCGCCGACCTGATCGCGGAGGGCCACACCATCCCCATCGCCCGCGTCCAGGCCATGCACGAGGGCAAACGCCGCGCCAAAGCCCGCCGTGAAGCCGAAACCGACTCCTGACCCCGCCCCGCCCCGCCCCGCCCCGCGCGGCGCGGCCTTGATCATCGGACTTGCGATCTTGGCCGGCGTGGGCCGTGCGGAGCGGGCGGGACCGGGGTCAGGCGGTGCGGAGGGTGAGTTCGGTGATCTCGCTGGGGGCGAAGACGCGCAGCGGCGGGCCCCAGAAGCCGGTGCCGCGGCTGGTGTAGAGCTGCGTGCGCGCGCCGTGGCGGGACAGGCCCTGCACGGCGGGCTGGTCCAGGCGCACCAGGTAGTGGAACGGCCAGATCTGGCCGCCGTGGGTGTGGCCGGAGATCTGCAGGTCGACGCCGTGCGTGACGGCCGTGTCGATCTGCTTGGGCTGGTGGGCGAGCAGCAGCACCGGCAGGTCGGGGTCGGTCCCGGCGAGGGCGGCCGCGTGGTCCATGGAGTGACCCGTGCGCGAGTGCGACGCGGTGATGTCGTCGACCCCGGCCACGACCAGGCGGTCGCCGCCGCGCTCCACCACCAGGTGGCGGTTGTGCAGGCACTCCCAGCCCAGGTGCTGCATGTGCGCGAGCCAGCCCTCGGCCTCGCCGTAGTACTCGTGGTTGCCGGTCACGTAGGTGCGGGCCAGCTTGGCGCGGATGTCGCCGAGCGGCGCGGCCTGCGCGGTCCGCTGCGCCACGGTGCCGTCGGCGATGTCGCCGGTGTGGCAGACGATGTCGGGGTCCAGCGCGTTGACCGCTCTGGTCACCCCTGCTGACCAGCGGGAGCGCTCGATCGGGCCGTAGTGCGTGTCGGTCAGCAGGACGACCTTCAGGCCGTCGAGGCCCTTGCCCAGCCGGGGCAGGACCACCTCGACGCGGCGCACGCGAGGCACGCGCATGGCTTCGGCGTACCCCCAGAGGACCAGGACCAGGGCGACCACCGCGACCGCGGCGGCGGTGATCCGGGAACGCAGCGGGTCGGCGACGCCACCGAACGCCAGCGCGGCCCGCAGCACGTTGCCGAGCAGCGCCCACACGAACAGCACCCACATCACGCCGAGCGTGGTGTCGGCGATCCGGGACGCCCAGTCCTTGCCGCGGGCGTGGCCCTGGAACATCAGCACGGGGAAGGCCAGCGCCGCCATGGCGAACACGGCGGTGCCGGCGGCTACCACGGGGGTCGGCCAGTGCGTGCCGGCCAGCAGCAGCGTCCACCAGGGCACGCCGAACAGCAGGCCCAGCACGGTGGTCACGGTCAGGCCGAACAGCAGCGGTCGCAGGGACCGCCGTGCCGGGGCGGCCTGTACGGCCTCGCCAGTCGACACGTGTACTCCTTGTTCAATGGTCGGACTGCCAAGCATGCCACGCCTGGACCAATGCCCGCCCGCGTCGACCGATGGGCGCTTTATCCCAATTAGCGCCGTGCGTGCCGGCCGGTGCCCGTCCTCGCATCTGGATCTAGAAGAGTTGTGGTCGCTGGCACGACAGTCGCCGGCACGAGCACAACTCTCCTAGATCCATTTCTGGGTGGCCGAGTGCGGGGTGGGGGAGGGTGCGGGGTAGAACGGTGTCGTGATTATTCGCAGTGGGGTCGGACGGTGGCGTCGGTGAATCGCGTGTTGGTGACCGGGGCGGCAGGGCGCCTCGGGCGGGCCACGCTCGAACTGCTCGCCCGGGAGGGGGTCGCCGTCACGGCGCTCGACCTGCACGATCCCGGTGACCTGCCCGCGGCGCGGGTCGTCGTCGGTGACACGGGCGACGTGAAGGCGGTCCGTGAGGCGCTGGCCGGGGTGGACGCGGTGGTGCACTGCGCGGCGATCCCGTCGCCGACGCTCGGCACGCCGGAGGACGTGTTCTGCGGCAACACCCGCAGCACGTTCGTGGTGCTGGAGGAGGCGGCGCAGGCCGGGGTGACCCGGGCCGTGCTGGCCGGCAGCCAATCCGCGCTGGGCTTCGCCTGGTCGCCGCAGCCGATCGCCCCGCTCTACCTGCCCGTCGACGAGGCGCACCCGCTGCTGGCCGCCGACCCGTACGCACTGAGCAAGCAGGTCGACGAGCAGATCGGCCAGATGATCGCGCGCCGCTACGGCATGACCGTGGTGACGCTGCGGTTCCCGCTGCTGGGCGGCATGACCGAGCGGCTGCCCACGTTCGCCTCGCACTACCGCGCCGACCCGGTGCAGGGCGCCCGGTCCCTGTGGGCGTACCTGGAGGACCGGGACGCGGCGAAGGCGAACTGGCTGGCGCTGACCCGTCCGCTGTCCGGCGCTCATGAGATCTTCGTGGCGGCCCCGATCACGCTGGCCGCGCTGCCGACCGAGGAGCTGCTCGACCGCTTCCACCCCGGGGTGCCGCGGCGCGCGCCGATGCCGGGCCGCACCGTCCCGTTCGACCTTTCCCTGGCCGACCGCCTGCTCGGCCTGGTCCCGGAGCACCTGTACGGCTGACCCGCCGCACGACCGCGGCCCCGTGACCACGGACCGCGCGTCTCTCAGGTTTGCCTTGCCTAATTCATCGAGGTGGATGAGAATTCCATTCACGACCTGCGTTGAAAGCGGCCCCGTATTGGCAAGGCGAATGGCGTAGGTTAGCCTAACCTAAGTGCTGGCGAGGAGGCGCGCCGGCGATGCTTAGGAACGGGACCGCAATGACAGAACAATCGTTTGGCGGGGACGTCGTCCATGACATCGTGGGCGTGGGATTCGGTCCGTCCAACCTGGCCCTGGCGATCGCCGCCGCGGAGAGCCCAGCACCGGTGAGCGCGGTCTTCCTGGAGCGCCAGGCCGCGTTCGGCTGGCACCGGGGCATGCTGCTCGACGACGCCACGATGCAGGTCTCGTTCATGAAGGACCTGGTGACCCTGCGCAACCCCGCGAGCCGGTTCAGCTTCCTGTGCTACCTGCACAGCCGCGGTCGCCTGATCGACTTCATCAACCACAAGAGCCTGTACCCGCTGCGGGTCGAGTTCCACGACTACCTCGAGTGGGCGGCGGCGCAGGTCAGCGGCATGGTCCGGTACGGGCACGAGGTAGTCGACGTGCACCCGGTGTACGAGCGCGGCCGGGCCGACCACCTGATGGTGGTCGCGCAGGGCCCGCGCACCGCGACGGCGCTGCGGGCCCGCAACGTGGTGTTCGCGACCGGCCTGTCCCCGCAGCTGCCGGACGGCGTGACGGCGTCGCCGCGGGTCTGGCACAGCCAGGATCTGCTGCACCAGGTCGGCCAGTGGTCCGGCGCGCGGCGCCTCGTGGTGGTCGGCGCGGGCCAGAGCGCGGCCGAGGCGACGGCGTTCCTGCACGAGCGCTTCCCGGCGGCCGAGATCTGCGCGGTCTTCTCGCGCTACGGCTACAGCCCGGCCGACGACAGCCCGTTCGCCAACCGCATCTTCGACCCGGGCGCGGTCGACGACTTCTTCACCGCGCCGCCGCAGACCAAGCAGATGCTGCTGGACTACCACCGCAGCACGAACTACTCGGTGGTCGACCTCGACCTCATCAACGACCTCTACCGGCGCGTCTACCAGGAGAAGGTGCGCGGCCAGGAGCGGCTGCGCATCCTCAACGCGAGCCGGATGACCGGCGTGCGCGACGACGGCGACCGGGTCCAGGTCGAGGTGTCCTCGCTGCTCACCGGCGAGCAGACCACGCTGGACGCGGACATCCTGGTGTGCGCCACCGGCTACCACCAGGCCGATCCGTCGGGGCTGCTCGGGGATCTGGCCGGGCATCTGCGCCGTGACGGCGACGGCCGCCTCGCCGCCGGGCGGGACTACCGCCTGGCCGCCGGTGCCGAGCTGGCCTGCGGCGTGTACCTGCAGGGCGGCACGGAGCACTCGCACGGCATCACGTCCTCGCTGCTGTCGGCGACCGCGGTGCGGGCGGGCGAGATCCTGCAGTCCGTTGTCGACCACCGGGACGGGCCCGCGGCCACGCTCACCGCGGAGGTGCCGGCTCTGATCACTCGCCCGAGGGCCGCCGCGGCGCAACCGGCCGTCCTGGGTGGAGCACTCTGATGATCTGTGCGTAGCACTTCCGTGGCTGTGGGTGTGGCCTGACGCGACCGCTCGGGTCTATGCTTCCGCTGCATCACCACGACGGTCAATGGAGGCGTCAGTGTCGCAGGGCGGCGGTCCGGGTGCGGGTGGCGAGGAGGTCGCGCCGCCGGGCGTCGACACGAGCACGCCGCACTCGGCGCGGATGTACGACTGGTGGCTGGGCGGCAAGGACAACTTCGCCGCGGACCGGGCCATGGGTGACGCCTTCATCCAGGCGATCCCCACCATCAAGACGATGGCCAAGGAGAACCGGAAGTTCCTCGGTCGCGCGGTGAATTACCTGGTCGCCGACGCGGGTGTCCGGCAGTTCCTCGACATCGGCACCGGCATCCCGACACGGCCCAACCTGCACGAGGACGCGCAGGCCGTCGCGCCGGAGACCCGGGTGGTCTACGTGGACAACGACCCGATCGTGCTGGCCCACGCGCGGGCGCTGCTGGTCAGCTCGGAGCAGGGCCGCAGCGAGTACATCCACGCCGATTTGCGCAAGCCGCAGGAGATCCTGTCCGACCCGGCCCTGCTGCAGACGCTGGACCTGAGCAAGCCCGTGGCGCTGATGATGGTCGCCGTGCTGATGCTGCTCAAGGACGCCGAGGACCCGTGGGGCCACACCCGCGAGCTGATGGACGCGCTGCCCTCGGGCAGCTACCTGACCATCACCCATCCCGGCCGGGAGTTCGACGAGGAGGCGATGGAGGTCATCCGCTCCTCGGCCGAGCGCGGCGGCATGACGGTGATCCCGCGCACCAAGGCGGACGTGGCGCGCTTCTTCGAGGGCTGGGACCTGGTCGAGCCGGGTGTCGTGCCGGTCATGGCCTGGCACCCCGACGGCGAGCTCGCGGACCCGAACGGCGCCTTCTACTGGGCGGGCATGGCCCGCAAGCGCTGACCTGCTGACCGGTCACCGGTCGTCCTGGACG
This sequence comes from Catellatospora chokoriensis, assembly GCF_011297315.1. Lineage (NCBI taxonomy): Bacteria > Bacillati > Actinomycetota > Actinomycetes > Micromonosporales > Micromonosporaceae > Catellatospora > Catellatospora chokoriensis. Next base: position 225,897 of record NZ_JAAOTI010000001.1, on the reverse strand, counting down.
ACCCGCCGCCGGGCGGGGAAGGGCAACTCGCACCGTTGTCCATCCCCGCCCGGCGGTGACCTGAGGAGGGTCAGACGTAGCTCAACGCGTCGATCGACAGGTCGATGAGGTCGCGCCGGGCGACGTAGCGCGCGGTTCTGATCTCGACTTCCGTGCCGCGCGCCGTGGGCGAGCGGCAGATGACGGTGGCGGCGTGGCTGCTGGCCTCATAGACGATGCCGGCGCGCCACTGGCCGTCGCGGTACACCCAGACCCGGTCGTGGGGCGCGTACGCGTCGGTGGGTACGACGTCGGCCACGGATCGCGAGTCGGGGTGCGTCTTCGGTGGTGCCATGGATCGGGTGTCCTCCTGTGGGGCGGAACAATCCGAACGTGGCTCGTGCCGCGCGTGCCGGCGACTCCCCACGCCCGTGGACAAGGCCGCCTTCGGTCACACCGCGTAGCGCGACGCGCCCGGGAGGTAGCCGCATCCCGAGAAGGCTGAGCCTGCCGGTCCGGGAGGGGGTCCGTGCCGTCTGCCCAGGTGGAGGGGGGTAACGCTGCCGCGGGGGTGGCCGACGGAAGCGCTTCCATTGACTGTGTTCGCTTAGCCGACCCCATGATGCACGGCTATCCTGTGCAAAAGCAAGCGCTGATGCACGTGCAGATGATCGTGTCGTCTGCACGGGGCGGTGACGTTTTCTCTCTGGGGGCGGAGGATCGCGATGACGCACATGCACGGCGGGGCACCGGAGCTCGCCGCGATCGCGTGGCGCAAGAGCGTACGCAGTGGAGCTGACGGGAACTGTGTGGAGATCGGCCGGCTGCCCGGGGGGTCGGGTTTCGCCGTACGCCATTCGCGGGACCCGCTGGGCCCGGTGCTGCTCTACACGAGGGCGGAGATGAACGCGTTTCTGCTGGGTGTGTACGACGGTGACTTCGACGATCTACTTTCTTGACCGTTGATCCTCGACAGTCCGTCCTCCCTTTGCGACAGTATGCGCAGGAGTGCACACGGGCGGGCAGGCGGAGGGCGCACGTATGGCGGCAGACCCGGAGAGTGGGTCGGGCGGCGGTCCTACCGTGCTGCGCATGCTGCTCGGGGCACAGCTGCGCAGGTTGCGGGAGTCCCGCGGGATCAGCCGGGAGGACGCGGGCTGGCAGATCCGGGCCTCGGAATCGAAGATCAGCCGGATGGAGCTGGGCCGGGTCGGCTTCAAGGAGCGTGACGTCGCCGACCTGCTCACCTATTACGGGGTGACCGACGAGGCCGAGCGGGAGGCGATGGCCGCCCTGGCCCGGCAGGCCAACGAGCCGGGCTGGTGGCACCAGTACGGCGACGTCTACCCGGCCTGGTTCCAGTCCTATCTGGGCCTGGAGTCCGCCGCGCAGATCATCCGGACCTACGAGGTGCAGTTCGTGCCCGGTCTGCTGCAGACCGCCGAGTACGCCCGTGCCGTCATCATGCTGGGTCACGGCGGCAAGCCGGAGCCCGAGGTGCGCCGGCGCGTCGAGCTGCGGATGACCCGGCAGCAGATCCTGCACCGGCAGCAGCCGCCGCACCTGTGGGCCGTGGTCGACGAGGCGGCGCTGCGCCGGCCCGTCGGCGGGCGGGCGGTGATGCGCGGCCAGCTCGAAGCGCTGCTGAAGGCGACCAAGCAGCCGAAGGTCACGCTGCAGGTGATGCCCTTCGACAAGGGCGGCCACGCGGCGCACAGCGGTGCGTTCTCGCTGCTCCGCTTCCCCGACCACGACCTGCCCGACGTCGTCTACCTGCAGCAGCTGACCAGCGCGCTCTACCTCGACAAGCGCGAGGACGTCGAGCAGTACGTCGCGGTCATGGAGCAGCTGTGCGTCGACGCCGCGCCGCCCCAGGACACCCCGGGCATCCTGGAGGGCATCCTGCGCGACCTCGACTAGCCGCGGCGGCCGGCGGTCATTCGGCGGGCGCTTCGATCGGCAGCACCACCCGGAAGCGCGTGTCGCCCGGCTCCGAGGTGACCCGGATGTCGCCGTGGTGCTTGTTGACCACGATGCGGTACGAGATGTCCAGGCCCAGCCCGGTGCCCTCGCCGACCGGCTTGGTGGTGAAGAACGGCTCGAAGATGCGCGGCCGGATCGCCGGGTCGATGCCCGGACCGGTGTCGCCGATCTCGACGAACACGCAGTTGTTGTCCCGGCCGGTGCGGATGGTCAGCGTGCCGGATCCCTGCATCGCGCCGAGCGCGTTGTCGATGAGGTTGGTCCAGACCTGGTTAAGTTCCGCGGCGTACGCGGGGATCTTCGGCAGCGTGCGGTCCAGCTCCTTCACCACGGTGAGGTCCTTGGTGACCTTGCCGGCGAACATGGCGAGGGTCGCCTTGACCAGGTCGTTGACGTCGACCTCCTGGTACGGCGCGCGGTCCAGCTGCGAGTACTGCTTGGCCGCGGCGACCAGGCCCGAGATGCGGGTGACCGAGTCGTCGATCTCGCCCATCAGCAGCTCGGTCTCCAGGGTGTAGGTCAGCCAGCGCACCGCGGACTCGAAGTTCTCCGCGCCGACCGTGTCGGACACCTGCTCCAGCCACTCCTCGTCGACGCCGCCCGCGACCAGCGTCGGCGCGATGTCCCACGCGCCGGTGATGTCGCGCTCCTCCAGCCAGTCGGCCAGGGCGTCCTCGGCGTCGGACGTCTGCACCGGGGTCAGCTGGGCCGCCCCGTCGATCCGTTTGACCGCCTCCTCCTGCAGGTCGACGAGCTGGCGCAGCCTGCTGCCGTCGAGCCGGCCGTCGGCGATCAGCGACAGCTTGTGCCGCATCCCGGCGACCCGCTGGCGCAGCACCGAGGTGGCCCGCACCGCCGCGGCGGCGGGGTTGTTCAGCTCGTGGGTCAGCCCGGCCGACAGCGAACCCAGGGCCAGCAGCCGTTCCCGCTCGCCGACCAGGGTCTGCATGCTGCGCATGCCGAAGAACAGGCCTTCGAGCAGGTGCATCGCCATCGGGAACCATTCGCGCATCACGGTGCCGAAGTCGGCGGCGGGCAGCACGAAGAACTCGGTGTCGGTGACCGCGAGCAGGGAGTGCACGTACTTCTGCGGCACCCGGTCGCCGAGGTATGCCTGCGTGGCGCCGGCGTACACGCCGCGCTGGTCGGTGCGGCTGACCTCGATGCTGTCGCCGTGCACCTGGCGGCTGAGCGCGACGGTGCCGGACAGCAGCACGTAGAAGCAGTTCGCCTCGTCGCCCTCGGCGAAGACGGGGCCGGCGGGGATGCATTCGATGCGGCCGTGTTCGGCCAGCCAGGCGAGCTGGCCGTCGCTGAGCGATTCGAACAGGAACAGCTCGCGTAGCAGCTCGGGGGTGAGTTCGATGGTCACTGCCCCTCCAGGTATCGGTGTACGAGTGAGATGGCCATGGCGCCCTCGCCGACGGCGGAGGCGACGCGCTTGACCGAGTCGGACCGCACGTCGCCGGCGGCGAACACGCCCGGCACGCTGGCTTCCAGGTGGTAGGGGTCGCGGTCCGGGCGCCACCCGGCGGGGCGCTTGCCGCCGCTGAGCAGGTCGGGCCCGGTGAGCACGAAGCCGTGCTCGTCGCGGGCGACCACCCCGTCCAGCCAGTCGGTGCCCGGCTCCGCGCCGATGAAGATGAACAGCCAGGACGCGTCGACCCGGGTCTCGGTGTTCGTGCGGGTGTCGACCAGCGTGAGGTGCTCCAGGTGGTCGTCGCCGCCGCCCTCGCGGACCTGGGTGAACGGGTGCACGGTGATGTTCTCGATCGCGTCGATCTGGTCGATCAGGTAGCGGGACATGGACCGGCGCAGGTCCTCGCCACGGATCAGCATGTGCACCCGGCTGGCGTACCGGGAGAAGTAGACGGCGGCCTGGCCGGCCGAGTTGGCCCCGCCGACGATGTAGACGTCCTGGTCCTTGCAGCCGGGCGCCTCCGTGGCCGCCGAGCCGTAGTAGACGCCGCGGCCGGTCAGGTCGGCGCAGCCGGGCACGTCGAGCATCCGGTACGACACACCGGTGGCCAGCACGACGCTGTGCGCGGCGATGCGGCTGCCGTCGGCGAAGTGCACCACCCGGGCCGAGCCGCAGGTCTCCAACGCGGTGACCTCGCGGGCCGACAGCAGCTCCGCGCCGAACTTCAGCGCCTGGCGCCGGGCCCGCTCGGTGAGCTGCGCGCCGGACACGCCGTCGGGGAAGCCGAGGTAGTTCTCGATGCGGCTGCTCTGCCCGGCCTGCCCACCGGTCGCGCGGCGCTCGACGAGCACGGTGCGCAGGCCCTCGGAGGCGGCGTACACGGCCGAACCGAGCCCGGCCGGGCCCGCCCCGACGACGATCACGTCGTAGAAGTCCGAGGCCGGGTTGGTGGTCAGGCCGATGTTGCCGGCCAGCTCGGCCTCGTTGGGCTGGACCAGGGTCTTGCCCTCGGCGGTCACCACCAGCGGCACGTCGTCGGCGGTCAGGCCGGCCGCGGCCAGCAGGCGGGCGCCCTCCGGGTCGTCGGCGACGTACCAGCGGAACGGGACCAGGTTGCGGGCCAGGAAGTCGCGGATCTTGTAGGAGTGCGCGGACCAGCGGTGGCCCACCACACGCAGCTCGGCGGTGGCCGCGTCGGGGGTGGCCAGCCAGGACTGCAGCAGGTCGTCCACGACGGGGTAGAGGTGCTCTTCCGGCGGGTTCCACGGCTTGAGCAGGTAATGGTCCAGGTCGACCAGGTTGATCGCGTTGATCGCCGCGTCGGTGTCGGCGTACGCGGTCAGCAGCACCCGCCGGGCGCGCGGGTAGAGGTCCATCGCCGATTCCAGGAACTCGATGCCGTTCATCTGCGGCATCCGGTAGTCCGCCAGCAGCACGGCCACCTGCTGCCCGCGCAGTTTCAGCTCGCGCAGCGCGTCGAGGGCCTCGGTGCCCGAACTCGCCCGCACCACCCGGTAGTTCTCGCCGTAATGCCGGCGCAGGTCACGCGCCACCGCGCGGGAGACGTTCGGGTCGTCGTCCACGGTCAGGATCGCCGGAGTGCTCATGTCACCTATCAAAACACCTTCGGCGGCCGTTTCCATGGCGGGTTGATCACAATGACACCCCCGGTCACATCGGTAACTTTCATACCGCGGCGAGCCGGTCGAGATCGGCGGCGAGCTGTCCGCCGGCCATGGCGAGCAGTTCGGCGTTCTCCTTCTCGGGGTAGCCGCGCACGGCCGTCTCCGCGACCAGGATCAGCCACAGGTAGACCCGGTACAGGGTGAGGCGGGTCTGCTCGTCGGCGGTCAGCGGCCGGCCGAGGAAGCCGTCGATCGCCGCCGCGGCCTGCTCCTCGGGAATCCATGTCGCCAGCGAGACCAGCTCGGCGATCGGGTCGCCGTAGAACGCCCGCTCGCCGTCGATGATGGCCTCGACCCGCCAGCCGTCGCCGTCGCCCAGCACGAACACGTTGCCGTCCCACAGGTCGAAGTGCACCAGCGCGGGCGCGGTCACCGCGTCGAGCAGCGGCGCGTGGCGGGCGACCAGCTCGCGGATCTCGGCGGCGGGACGGGCCAGCGGCCGGTCGGTGGCCGTCGCGTCGGCCAGGATGTCGTCGACGAAGCACAGGAACGACTCCCGCCAGGACGTCGAGCGGGTGCGCCCGTCGCGGCGCGGGTAGCCGAAGCGCTCGCCGGTGACGGCGGTGACGGCAGCGGCGACACGGCCCAGCTCATGGCGCACCGCGAGCACGTGCTCGGCGGCCATGGTCTGCTTGGCCTGCTCGAAGGACACCCCGCGCAGCCGGTCCATGACCATGACCCCGCCCTCGGCGTCGGCGTGCCACATCGTCGGCAGCGGCACGCCCGCCGCGGCGGCCCGCTCGAAGAACTCGATCTCGGTGTGCATCAGGTCGACCTCGTAGGTCAGCATCGTCAGGCCCTTCTCCGGCGCGACCTTGAGCACCACCTCACGGCCGTCGGTCAGGCGCACGGCGTGGGCGGCGTTGAAGAAGCCGTCCGTGAACTCCTCGTGCCCGGTGACGACGGCGTCGTCACCCAGGCCCTGCCTGATCAAGCGGGTGATGTCGGCATCGGACAGGACGGGCTTGGTGATACTGCGCATGGGTCGGATCGTGCCGTGAGAGCGCTTCCTGTCGCAACCGCCTTCGGCCCGGGTCGGGCGCGAGATTGACGCAGACTGTTGCGTCCGGGTTACGGGAGCCTTACGCTCCAACACAAATGGGAGCGCTCCCGTTCACTGTCGTCGATGCCTGGTCCACTCCGGAGAGTCGTCGACAGGGTCGGGAGCCGGGCGGAACCGCTTCGGCGGGCCGCTCGTGTCACCCCCGGTGCCCGCCGGGGGAGTGGGCGTACCCGGCCCGTGACTGGGAGCGCTCCCGACCTGCGGCGGCCACCGATCGCCGACCGCACCACCGCTTCCGGAAGGTTCTCCATGGCACTCAGTAGGAAGGCGGGGATCCGCAGGCGACTGCGCATCCCCCTCGCGCTGGCCACGCTGGCCACGACGCTGGCGGCCGGCGCGGCCGTGCTCGCCCCGACCACCGCCGCCGCCGCGGTGCCGGAGAAGGACTGGCTGCACGTCCAGGGCAACAAGGTGGTCGACGAGGCCGGCAACGAGGTCTGGCTGACCGGCGTCAACTGGTTCGGCTTCAACGCCTCCGAGCGGGTCTTCCACGGCCTGTGGTCGGGCAACATCACCACCATCACCAAGGGCATGGCCGACCGCGGCATCAACCTCGTCCGCGTGCCGATCTCCACCCAGCTGCTGCTGGAGTGGAAGAACGGCCAGACGGTCGCCGCGCCGAACGTGAACACCTACGCCAACCCCGAGCTCGCCGGCAAGAACAATCTGCAGATCTGGGACTACTGGCTGCAGCTGTGCGAGCAGTACGGCATCAAGGTCATGCTCGACGTGCACAGCGCCGAGGCCGACAACTCCGGTCACATCCACCCGGTGTGGTGGAAGGGCACGATCACGGTCGAGCAGTTCTACCAGGCGTGGGAGTGGGTGACCAACCGGTACAAGACCAACGACACCATCGTCGCGATGGACATCAAGAACGAGCCGCACGGCACGCCCAACTCCCCGCCGCGGGCCAAGTGGGACAACAGCACCGACCAGGACAACTTCAAGTACGCCTGCGAGACCGCGGGCAGGCGCATCCTGGCGATCAACCCGAACGTGCTGATCCTGTGCGAGGGCATCGAGGTCTACCCGCGGCCGGGCGAGACCTGGAGCTCCCCGAACACCGACCCGGACCTGACGCCGAACTACTTCTACAACTGGTGGGGCGGCAACCTGCGCGGCGTGCGCGACTACCCGGTCAACCTGGGCGCGAACCAGGACCAGCTCATGTACTCGCCGCACGACTACGGCCCGCTGGTCTACGAGCAGCCGTGGTTCCAGGGCACGTTCGACAAGACCACGCTGACCAACGACGTGTGGCGGCCGAACTGGCTCTACATCCACGAGAACGGCACCGCGCCGCTGCTGATCGGCGAGTGGGGCGGCCGGCTCGGCCAGGACGCCCGCCAGGACAAGTGGATGACCGCGCTGCGTGACCTGATCGTGCAGTACCGCCTGCACCAGACGTTCTGGGTGCTCAACCCGAACTCCGGCGACACCGGCGGTCTGCTGCTCGACGACTGGGCCACCTGGGACACCACCAAGTACAACCTGCTCAAGCCGGCGCTGTGGCAGCACCAGGGCAAGTTCGTCAGCCTCGACCACCAGGTCCGGCTGGGCGGCGCGACCAGCACCACCGGCTACCACCTGGCCGACGTGTACGGCGGCGGGGGCACCGGCGGCGACACCATCGCCCCGTCCGCGCCCGGCAACCCGTCCGTCACCGGCGTCACCAGCAGCTCGGTGTCGCTGTCCTGGGGCGCGGCCACCGACAACGTCGGCGTGACGGCGTACGAGGTCTACCGCGCCGGGACCAAGGTGGCGACGGTCTCCGGGCTGACCTACACCGACACGGGGCTGTCCGCGTCGACCGCGTACCAGTACACGGTCCGGGCGCGGGACGCGGCGGGCAACATCTCGGCGGCGTCGGCCGCGGTCACCGGCACCACGTCCGGTGGCGGTGGGGGCGGCGGCAGCGGCTGCACGGCGACCCTGCGGGTGACCGGCTCCTGGCAGGGCGGCATGCAGGGCGAGGTGACCGTCACCAACACCAGCACCATGACGTCGGCGGCCTGGTCGGTCGTGCTGAACATCCCGGCCACGCTGACCATCAGCAACCTGTGGAACGGCAACCGGACCGGCAACACGGTCACCAACGCGCCGCACAACGGCTCGCTGGCCCCGTCGACCAGCACGACCTTCGGGTTCGTGGCCAGCGGCTCCGGCACGGTCACCGTGACCAGCTGCGCCATCGCGGTGCCGTGACCAGTCCGGCCGGCGGCGGGCCCCTCACCGCCGCCGGCCGGCCGCCTGTCCGAAGCGGCCCGACCAGGGCAGGTGCGTCCTGGTCCGCGGGCCCGGCGGGCCGCCCGGCCCGCGGAACGCGTCCTCCTCCCCGGCGCGTTCCGCGGGCGCGGGACTCCCCACCATCCAGCCGATCACCGGAGTCAACGATGAGACGTCCCACCCACCGGCGGCTTCGCCTGGTGCTCGCCACCGCTGCCGCCGCCCTCCTGCTTCCGCTGCCCGCCGCGCCCGCGGCGGCCGACGTCGACACCAGCCCCGTGCGGGTCAACCAGGTCGGCTACCTCACCGGCGCGGACAAGATCGCCACCGTGGTCACCACGGGCGGGGCCCGCGCCTGGCAGGTGCGCCAGGCTTCCGGCGGCGCCGTCGTCGCGTCCGGCACCACCACCGTGTACGGCAGCGACCGTGCCTCCGGCGACACCGTGCACCAGGCCGACTTCAGCGCGCTCAGCACGCCCGGCGACTACGTGCTGTGGGTCGACGGGGTCGGCACCAGCGTGCCGTTCACCGTCTCGGCGTCCTCGCTCTACCCGGCCCTGGGCCGCGAGGCGATGCAGTACTTCTACTTCCACCGCATGGGTGCGGCCGTCGAGGGCCAGTACCTGCAGAACGCCGGGCACGCCCACGCCGCGCTGCACCCCGGCGACGAGTCGGTGCCCTGCTACAACAGCTGGTGCGGCAGCCAGCGCCTGAACGTGCGCTACTCCTGGGCCGACGCGGGCGACTTCGGCATCTACGCGGTCAACCACGCGGTGTCCGCGTGGACGCTGCTCAACCTGCTGGAGCGCGAGCCCGCCGCGTACGGCGACGGGTCGCTGGCGATCCCGGAGCGTGCCAACGGCCGCCCGGACCTCCTGGACGAGGTCGAGTTCGGCTCGCGCTGGATGGCGGGCCTGCTCCCGTCGACCGGCCTGGCCTCGCACAAGGTGCACAACCACGCCTGGAGCGCGTTCCCGGTGACCTCGGTCGACGCCGAGAACGGCCTGGCCCGCTCGGCGATGGGCCCGTCGACGAACGCGACGTACGCCGTGGCGCGCACCAACGCCCAGCTCGCGCGGGTGCTGGCACCGTATGACGCGGCCCGCGCGGCGACCCTGTGGGGCATCGCCAAGGACGCCTGGACCAGGGCCGAGGCGCAGCCGAACGTGGACTACAACACCACCTCCGACGCCGAGGGCGGCGGCGACTACGGCGACACGAAGAACAGCGACGACCGGTACGCGGCCGCCGCCGAGCTGTACCTGACCGCGCTCAAGCGCACCGACACGGCGCTGTCGAGCTACCGCAGCGCGGTGACCGGCTCGCCGCACTACCGGGAGATGGGTCAGTTCGACTGGGCCGAGGTCGCCGCGACCGGGACCCTGTCGCTGGTCAGCGTCACCAACGACCTGCCCGCCGCCGACGTGGCCACGATGCGCGCGAACGTGCGCTCCTTCGCGGACCAGATCGTCACGACGCTGCGCGGCGAGGGCTACCCGTCGCTGATCGGCGGGGCGTCGGCGTACCCGTGGGGCTCGAACTCGTTCATCGCCAACCGGATGCTGGTGCTCGGCGTCGCCTACGACGACTCGGGCAGCCTGGCCTACCTCAAGGCGATGAACCGGGCCATGGACTACCTGATGGGCAACAACGCGATGCGCCTGTCGTACGTCACCGGCTACGGCGAGTACGCCGAGACCGACCTGCACGACCGCTGGGCGTGGGGCAGGTACCCGGGGCTGGCGTACCCGAAGGGCTGGCTGGCCGGCGGGCCGAACAACGAGCTGATCAACGACCCGGCCACGCCCACCGGCCGCCCGGCGGCGAAGTCCTACGCGCCGAAGAACACCGCGCCCGACGCGTGGGGCTCCAAGGAGAACACGATCAACTGGAACGCCCCGCTGGTCTGGGTGGCCACCCACCTCGATCGGAACGCGGCCGACCTGACCGGCGGCACCCCGCCGGTGGACGTCACCCCGCCGACCGTGCCCGCCAACCCGCGGGTCACCGCGACGTCGGCGACGTCGGTCTCGCTGGCCTGGGACCCGTCCACCGACAACGTCGCCGTCGCCGGCTACGACGTCTACCGCGGCACGGCCAAGGTCGGCACGCCGACCGGCACGTCCTACACCGACACCGGCCTGACCCCGTCGACCGGGTATCAGTACACGGTCCGGGCACGCGACGCGGCCGGCTACGTCTCGGCCGCGTCGGCGGCGGTGACCGCGACCACCCAGGGCGGCGACGTGGTGCCGCCCGCGACCCCGGCGAACCTGCAGGCCACCGCGGTAGGCAGCAGCACGCTCACCATCAGCTGGGACCCGGTGCCGACCGCGGTGTCCTACGCCGTGCGGCGCGGCAGCGTCCAGGTGGCGGTGGTGACCGGGACGTCGTACACCGATACCGGGCTGAGCCCGAGCACGGCGTACACGTACACGGTGCAGGCCCGCAACGCCGCCGGTGACGCGTCGGCATGGTCCGCGCCGATCACCGCCACCACCTCCGCCCCGCCGACCGGCGGCGGGCTGACAGTCCGCTACAAGAACAACGACGGCTCGCCGACGGACAACTCGATCCGGTTCGGCCTGCAGGTGGTCAACAGCGGCACCGCCGCGATCGGCCTGACCACGGTCACCGCCCGCTACTACCTGACCCGGGACGGGTCGGCGGGCGTGACGGCGTACTGCGACTGGGCCCAGGTCGGCTGCGCGAACGTGCGTACCACCGTGGTGAGCCTGCCCAGCCCGGTGGCCGGTGCGGACACCTACGTCGAGGTCGCGTTCACCGGCGGCACGCTCGGCGCGGGCGCGTCGACCGGGGAGATCCAGCTACGCCTGCACAAGGCCGACTGGAGCCCGTTCAACGAGGTCGGCGACTACAGCCGGGGCACCAACACCGCGTTCGCGGACGCGCCCACCATCCCCGGATACGCGGGCGGCGTGCTCTCCTGGGGCACCCCGCCGGCGTGACCGGCCCGCCCGAGGGCTCCCCCCGCCAGGGGAGCCCTCGGGCTCCTCGCCGAAGCCGCCCGGTGCGGTATTGCGCACGGCGGTCCGTGCGAGACGGGCGGGAGCAAGCTGCTGACCTGCATCTTTCCGGTGAACTGTCGGTGCGGCCCGTTCGTTTTCCGGTCAGAAGCCTGCACAATGGACACATTGCTGCCGGCCCGTCGGGGGCGGGCACGTGCCCTCGGGAGTGTTCATGCGGCTCCGTGTCCGCCGTTCCGGCGCTGTCCTCACCGTCCTGGCCGCGGCAGGCGCGGCCCTCGTCCCCGCCGGCGCGCCCGCGGTCGCGGTGTCCGCGGCCAACGCGGTCGTGGTGTGGAACCAGCACACCGAGGACACGATCCGCAACGCCGGACCGTTCGTGCCGCACGTCGCCCTGATCAACCGGGCCATGGTGCACGGCGCGGTCTACGACGCGGTCAACGGCATCGTCCGCACCCACCGGCCGTACCTGGTGCAGGTCGACGCGCAGCCCGGCGACTCGGTCGACGCCGCCGCGGCCACCGCCGCGTTCCGGATGCTGACGCACCTGTTCCCGGCGCAGGCGGCGGCGCTGCAGGGCAAGTACGACACCGCGCTGGCGGCGGTGCCCGACGGGCCCGCGAAGCTGGGCGGCATCACCGACGGCGAGCAGGCCGCCACCGCGATGATCGAGGCGCGCACCGGGGACGGTCGTGGCGGACCGGCCGACGTGGTGATCGGCACCGAGCCGGGGCAGTGGCGGCCCACGCCGCCCGCGTTCGCGATCGACCCGGCGCCCTGGGCGGGCAATGTCAAGCCGTTCCTCGTGCCCGACGTGGCGGCGCTGCGCTCGGGCGGCCCGAACCCGCTGACCAGCGCGGCATACGCGGAGGAGTTCAACGAGGTCAAGTCGGTCGGCTCGCGTACCAGCACCACCCGCACCGCCGACCAGACCGACGCGGCCCGCTGGTGGGCCGCGGTGCCGCAGGAGGCGATGCTGCGCGCGCTGGCCACCGGCCACGGGCTGTCCGCTCCCGACAGCGCCCGGCTGTTCGCCCAGGTCGGCCTGTCCACCGCGGACGCCGTGATCGCCTGCCACAACGACAAGGCGCACTGGAAGTCCTGGCGGCCGGTCACCGCGATCCACGAGGCCGCCGACGACGGCAACCCGGCCACCGCGCCGGACCCGTCCTGGGTCCCGCTGCTGGACACCCCGCCCTGGTACGAGCATTCGTCCGGGCACTCCTGCAACATCTCCGCCTGGTCGTACGCGCTGACCGACTTCTTCGGCACCGACAAGGTCGCCTTCTCCGGCTTCAACGCGGTCACCGGCACCACCCGCAGCTTCACCCGGTTCTCCCAGGCCCGCAAGGAGATCATCGACGCCCGGGTGTGGGCCGGCATCCACTTCCGCACCGCCGACCACCACGGCGCGGTCATCGGCAAGAAGGTCGCCCACTACGGCGCCAAGCACTACTTCCAGCCGGTTCGCTGACCCCCGGTTCCCTCATCCGGCCCCCGTCCGGATGAGGGGACCGGCTCACTCACGGGGCCGGTTCTCCGCCGGTCCCATCGCGTCGGCGAGGTGGCGGGCGGTGTCGATCAGCGGCACGTGGCTGAACGCCTGCGGGAAGTTGCCGACCTGGCGGCGCGCGTCCGAGTCGTACTCCTCGGCCAGCAGGCCCACGTCGTTGCGCAGGGCGAGCAGCCGCTCGAACAGCTCGCGCGCCTCGTCGACGCGGCCCATCAGGGCGTAGTTCTGCGCCAGCCAGAACGTGCAGGCCAGGAAGGAGCCCTCACCGGGCGGCAGCCCGTCCACCGTGGACCCCGGGTGCTGGGTGTAGCGCTGCACGAAGCCGTCCTTCATCAGCTCGCGCTCGATCGCGGCGACCGTGCCGCGCACCCGCTCGTCGGTGGCGGGCAGGAAACCGACCAGCGGCATCATCAGCAGCGACGCGTCCAGCTCCGCGGAGCCGTAGAACTGCGTGAACGTCTTGCGGCGCGGGTCCCAGCCCTTGTCGAGGATGTCGGCCCGGATCTGCTCGCACAGCTCGCGCCAATGCTCCACCGGCCCGGTCTGGTCGAACTGCTCGGCGTCCTTGACCGCACGGTCGGCCGCGACCCACGCCATCAGCTTGGAGTGGGTGAACTGCTGCGCGCCGCCGCGCACCTCCCAGATGCCGTCGTCGGGCCGGTGCCAGTTCTCCGAGACGAAGCTCATCAGGGCCCGCTGCAGGTCCCAGGTGTGCTGGTCGTACTCCAGCCCGGCCTTGCGGGCCTGGTGCAGCGCGTCCATGACCTCGCCGTACACGTCGAGCTGGAACTGCTCGGAGGCGGCGTTGCCGATGCGCACCGGCCGGCCGCAGTAGCCGGGCAGCCACTCCGCGATGCGCTCGGTGAGCAGGCGCTCGCCCGCGACGCCGTACATGATCTGCAGCTGGGACGGGTCGCCCGCGATGGCCCGCAGCAGCCAGGACCGCCACGCCCGGGCCTCGTCGACGAACCCGGCGTACATCAGCGACTGCAGGGTGATGGTGGCGTCGCGCAGCCAGCAGTAGCGGTAGTCCCAGTTGCGGACCCCGCCCAGCTCCTCGGGCAGCGAGGTGGTCGCCGCGGCGACGATGCCGCCGGTCGGGCCGTAGGTCAGGCCCTTGAGGGTGAGCAGTGAGCGGACCACGGCCTCGCGCCAGGGCCCCTCGTACTTGCAGCCCGCGATCCACTCCTCCCAGTAGGAGACCGTGCCCTCCAGGGCCACGATCGGGTCCACCGGGTGCGGGGTGGGCAGGTGCGACTCGCGCCAGGTCAGCACGAACGGCACGTGGAAGCCCGCGCCGACGCTGAAGTCGGCGACCGTGGCCAGGTTCTCCCCGTGCAGCGCGACCGGGGTGCGCAGCCACACCGCGTCCGGCCCGGCGATGGCCACCGTGTCGGTGTCGACGCGGCGCACCCAGGGCACCACGTGCCCGTAGTCGAAGCGCAGCCGCAGATCCATCCGCATCGGCACCCGGCCGTGCACGCCCTCGACGATGCGCACCACGTCCGCGGCCTCACCGCGCGGCGGCATGAAGTCGACCAGCCGCACGGTGCCCTCGTCGGTGTCGAACTCCGTCTCCAGCACGAGCGTGTCCCCGCGGTAACGCCGCCGCACCGCGCGCACCGGCGTCGCCGGGGCGATCTGCCAGCGGCCGTGGTCGGGGTCGCCGAGCAGCGCCGCGAAGATCGCACCGGAGTCGAACCTGGGCAGGCACAGCCAGTCGATCGACCCGTCGTTGCCGACGAGCGCGGCGGTCTGGGTGTCGCCGATGACCGCGTAGTCCTCGATGCGAAGTGGCATGGCACCGACCGTACCCCCGCGACGGCCTGCGAAACGGCTCCGATGCCGACCGCCGCGTCGCTCGCCGTGACAGAGCTCCTGGTCACCGGCCGGGGGTCAGCAGGACGGCTCGGGAGTCCACGTTGAGCACATGCCCGCCGCCGAGCGCCGACAGCGGCTCGGGCCAGTGCACGTGGCCGCAGACGGTGATCGGCGGCGCACCACGGCGTATCCGCTCCGCGATCACCGGGTTCCCGCGCTGGTCCGGCCGGCTGCCGGTGGGGCCTTCGTGCAGCACGAGCACGTCGGGTGCGGTGGCCAGCGCACGGCCGAGCCGGGCGAGCTGGTCGGCTTCGGCGCGGCGGCCCGGCCGGGCGGGATCGCCGACGATGCCGCCCACCCCGGCGAAGCGCACCCCGCCGTGCTCGACGGCGTCGCCGTCGAGCAGTGTCGGGGCCGGGTCCAGCCCGGCCAGATCGGACGGTCCGAGCACGTCATGGTTTCCCCGCACCCCGGTGACCAGGCGGCAGCCGGCGGCGGCGAAGGCGAGCCAGACGTCGGCGACGTCACCGGACGCGCCGCGCACGTCGGCCGTGGGCGCGGAGTAGAGGTCACCGGCGAGCACCACGGCGAGCCGGTCCGGCGGTGGCACGAGTCCCTGCTGCGCCCAGCCGGCCAGGTGGTCGGCGAGCGCGACACCGAGCAGCACGGCCGCGCCGCCGTACGGTGACGGGGCGACGCCCTGCAGGTCACCCGCGACCAGGACGGCGTCGCAGCCCTCGGGCACCCGGTCCACGGCCAGCCGCTGCACCGGCAGCCGCACCGACTCGGTGCCGCCACCCGATCGGGCCTGCCGGTACGCCAGGCCGGTCACGGTCGTCAGCTCGGTCCCCGTCACGCGCATCGCCTGACGGTAGCGGGCGTCCGGCCGCCGGAGCAGCTGGCTTTCTGCGCACCGGCGGTTCTCGGCACCCAAGTCGACAAGCTGCTCGACGCCGGGCGGATTGATCTCGTTCGCCGGTGCGGTGGCGGGCTCGTAGGATCCCACTGTGACTTCTGGGCTCGACAATCTGACACCGCAGCAGCGCAGCCTGCTGGACCGATGGCTGCCGGGCGCGCGCGTCGAGCGGGACCACAGCTGGGGCCTGGTGGCGACGACGGTGCTCGAGCTGACGCACGGGGGGTCACGGTTCATCGTCAAGGCCGGTGGCCACACCGACGGTCACATCGAGCGTGAGTTGCACGCCCATCGACACTGGTCGGCCCCGTGGACCAGCATGGGCCGCGCGCCGATGCTGGCGCACGGCGACGCGGAGGCGAAGCTCCTCGTCACCACATACCTGCCCGGTGAGCTGGTGCTCGGCAGCGAGCACGCCGACATCTGCGCCACCTACCGGCAGGCAGGCGAGCTGCTGGCACTCTTCCACGCCCAAGCCGCGGTCGAGGACGACGACTACGAAGGACGCGAGAACGCCAAGGCACTGGCGTCGCTCAGCGGGTCGCACCGGATCGGCGCGGCCACGGTGGAACGGCTGCGAGCCGAGATCGCCGCATGGCCGACACCGGCCGTGACCCTCGTGCCCACCCACGGCGACTGGCAGCCCCGAAACTGGCTGGTCCACGAGGACGTCGTGAGCGTCATCGACTTCGGCCGCGCGGCGCTGCGGCCGGCGTCGACGGACTTCGCCCGGCTGGCCGTCCGGGACTTCCGCCGCGATCCGGCACTCGAGGAGGCGTTCCTCGACGGCTACGGGACCGATCCGCGCGAGGCCGACGCCTGGCACCGCAACCAGGTCCGCGAGGCGATCGGCACGGCGACCTGGGCCTACCGGGTGGGCGACGAGCAGTTCGAAGCCCAGGGCCACCGCATGATCGAAGCGCTGGCGCTCGCCTGACCCGGCGTACGCCGCACAATCTGCACCCGCCCTGACGGGAGCGGTGGTTCCCGATCCGACACGGTCGCCGCTGACGTCGTGGACGCGTCAGCGGTTTGCCCTGCGTCTCGATGTGATCAGGGTCTGCAGGCCGTCGAGGATGCGGTCCAGGCCGAACTCGAAGGCCTGGTCCTGGCCGCCCTCGGCGGCGACCGCGGCCATCGTCTCGGCCAGCAGCGGGAAGCGGTCGCCGTGCTCGGCCAGCACGGCGACGACCCCGGCGCTGAACTGCGCGTCGGGATCGCGCATCGCGGCCGCCTGCTGAGCGATCATGCGGACGTGCCCGGCCAGTACGGCGATGGCGTCGAGGCGTTCGGCGCCGGACAGCCCGGTGTCCGCCAGTGCGGTCAGCGCGCACTCCATCCAGCCCAGCTCGTGCGGGCCCAGCGGACGCGGTCCCACGGTCGCCTCCAGCGCCCAGGGATGCCGCAGGTATGCCGTGAGCAGCCCGTGCGCCCATTCGCGGAGCGCCGCGCGCCAGTCACCGGGGTTCGGCGGGGGCGGCGCGCCGATCGCCCGCTCGACCATGAGCGCGACCAGCTCGCCCTTGCCGGGCAGGTACCGGTACAGCGACATCTTGGTGAAGCCGAGTTCGGCGGAGACCCGCTGCATGGAGACGGCGGCCAGGCCCTCGGCGTCGGCGATGGTGATCGCCGCGTCGGTGATCTGGAGCAGGGTCAGCGAGGGTTTGGGCCCGCGGGTGGGTTGGGCGCGTGCGCCCCAGAGGAACTCCATCGACACCGGCTTGCCCTCCTCCGAAAACTGTGTCTAGCATACACAGTTGAAACAGTGTCCAGTGGACACAATTAGGGGAGGCGTCATGCGCAGCGTGCTCATCTCGGGGGCCGGCATCGCCGGTCCGGCTCTGGCCTACTGGCTGGGCCGGGCCGGATACCGGCCGACGGTCGTGGAGATCGCGGCGGCCCCGCGCCGGGGCGGCAGTGCCGTCGACTTCCGCGGCGGGCACCTGACCGTGCTGGAGCGCATGGGCTTGCTCGACGCGCTGCGCGAGGTGCAGACCGGCGGCAGCCCGATGCGCTTCGTCGACGCGGCCGGGCGGCGGCTGATGGAGCTGCCGGGCGACTTCGCCGGGGGAGAGGTCGAAGTGCTGCGCGGCGACCTGGCCCGCGTCCTCTACGAGCACAGCCGCTCCCACGCCGAGTACGTGTTCGGTGACACGGTGACCGCGCTGGCGCAGACGCCGGACGGGGTCGACGTGACGTTCGCCCATGGCCCGGCGCGCACGTTCGACCTGGTCATCGGGGCCGACGGGGTGCGCTCCACGGTGCGCCGGCTGGCCTACGGGCCGCATGAGCGGTACGTGTCGCACCAGGGTTACCACGTGGCGAGCTGGGAGGTGCCCGGCTTCTCCGGGCTGGGCCGCGGCAGCCTGCTCTACAACGAACCCGGTCGCATGATCAGTGTCGGCGGCGACCACCGCGACCCCGACCGGGCGTACGCCTTCGCCGTCTTCGCCTCGCCGCCGATCGACCACCCGCGCCGCGACCTCGACCGGCAGCGCGCGATCATCACGGCCGCGCTCGGCGGCCTGGGCTGGCAGGCGTCGCGGCTGCTCGCCGCCCTGCCGCAGGCGTCCGACCTGTACTTCGACGCGATCTGCCGGGTCGACGTCACGCCGTGGTCGCGCGGGCGGATCGCGCTGCTCGGCGACGCCGCGTGCGGGGCGACGATCGGCGGCATGGGCGCCGGGACCGCGATCGTCGGCGCGTACGTGCTCGCCGGTGAGCTGGCCGCCGCGGGCGACGACCACACGGTCGCGTTCGGACGCTACGAGGCGCTGCTGGGCGACTACGCCCGGCGCGGCCAGCAGGGTGGCGAGAACACCGGCAGGTTCCTCGCACCACGCCGGGCCTGGACGGCGCGCGCCCGCAACGCCCTGCTCAACCGCCGGTACTTCATGAACCTGCTGCTGAAGGCGGCCGAAGACCGCACCAACGCGCTGGACCTGCCGGACTACCCGGCCCTGCGCACCGGGCAGCAGCACGGCACCAGGTGAAGCCATCCACGGGATGAGACCGCGGCAGGCGTCGGGCCACGCTGCGTGAGAGACTGCGGCGCGTGACCGTCACCTCGGCTGTCGTCTCGTTCGCGCTCGTCGCCGGAGTGCTCACGATCATTCCGGGCGTGGACACGGCGCTGGTGCTGCGCGTCGCGGTGGCCCGGGGGCGCCGGCACGCCTACGCCACCGCCGCGGGCATCTGCACCGGCGCGCTGGTCTGGGGCGCTGCCGCGGCCGCCGGGGTCTCCGCCCTGCTGCTGGCCAGCACGACCGCGTACACGGTGATGCGTGTGGTCGGCGGTGTCTACCTGGCGGTGATCGGCGCGCTGATGCTGCGCGACGCCTGGCGTTCCCGCCGCGCGGGGACCGCCGCCCAGGACGCGGCCTCGGCCACCGACGCCACGACGCCGTCGCCGCCGACCGGCTCAACCTGGCGGGCGTTCGGCGCGGGTTGCCTGACGAACCTGCTCAACCCCAAGGTCGGCCTCTTCTACGTGGCGATGCTGCCCCAGTTCCTGCCCGACGACGTCGCCGCACTGCCGATGGGCCTCCTGCTGGCCCTGGTCCACGACATCGAGGCGATGGTCTGGTTCGCCCTGCTCATCGGCGGCATCGGCCTGGCCCGCCGCTGGTGGAGCGGCGACACCGCCACTCCCGCCCGCCTCCGCCGCACCGCCGACGCCCTCGCCGGCACCCTCCTCCTCACGCTCGGCCTCCGCCTAGCCACCGACCGTTGAAAGGAAGGGCACCTTCTTATCGCTATCCGTAGCGGAAGGGCACCTTCCCAACGCGGGATGCGCTGCTGGGTGCGGTAGAGCGTTCTGAGCTGGGGGCCGGGCCGGGCCGGAACGGGGCGGCCCGCGCGCGGCAGCGGCCGCCGGGCGAGAATGGAGCAGTGTTGAAGGCCTCGTCGCTGGTGCGCCCGGCGCTGATCGTGCTGCTGGTCATCGTGGTGCTGGTGACCGCGTTGTGGCTGCTGCAGCGGCGGCTGATCTTCCTGCCCGACACCGCGCACCCCGGCCCGGCCGCCGAGGCGATCTCGGGCGGGCGCGACGTCACCCTGCACACCGCCGACGGGCTGGCGCTGACCGCCTGGCTGGTGCCGCCGGCCGGCCCGAGCCGGGACATGACCGTGCTGGTCGCGGGCGGTAACGCGGGCAACCGTGGCGGCCGGGCTCCGGTCGCGCGGGCGCTGGCGGCTCGCGGGTTCGCCGTGCTGCTGCTCGACTACCGCGGGTACGGCGGCAACCCGGGCAGCCCGAGCGAGGCCGGGCTCGCGCTGGATGTCCGGGCGGCGTACCGCCACCTCGTAAACGAGGCGAAGGTCCGCCCGGATCGGATCATCTACTTCGGAGAGAGCCTGGGCTGCGCCGTCGTCACGGGCCTGGCCGTCGAACACCCGCCCGCCGGGCTGCTGCTGCGCTCGCCGTTCACGGACCTGGCCGCGACCGCCGCGGAGCACTACCCGTTCCTGCCGGTGCGGCTCATGCTGTGGGACCGGTTCCCGGTGGCCGAGCAGATCGCGGGGATCACGGTGCCGACCGCCGTGGTGTACGGCACCGAGGACTCGATCGTGCCCGCCGAGCAGAGCCTCGCGGTGGCGAAGGCGGCGGCCGGCGCGGTCGAGATCACGCCGGTCGAGGGCGCGGATCACAACGACGCGGTGTTGTTCGAAGGGGACGAGCTGATGGCCGCCGTCGACCGGCTCGCCGACCGGATCGAGGGCGAGTCGTGAGCGGCCTGCGCGGGTGCGGGACGGCGCGCTGAGCAGCGCGCACGATCGACTTCTGCTTTAGTGGGCGCGGGAGGCACGCCATGAGTGACGATCACCGCCACGGCCGTCGTGGCCGCACCGAGCACCACCACCCGCACGACCACGGCGCGCACGGCGCAGACGAGCATGACGACCGACCCGACCACGATCATGCGGACGTGCGGCGCGACGCCGGGCACGGCCACGGCGAGTACGGCCACGGCGAGCACGGCCATGACGGGTCCAGCCATGACACCCACGACCACGGGCCGAACGGACACGATCGTGCGGACGGCCACGGCCATGCGGACGCGGGTCTGTTCTCCCGGCTGAGGCACCAGGTCGGCCACCTGCTCAGCCCGCACTCGCACGACACGGCCGACAAGGTGGACTCCGCCCTGGAGTCGTCCCGCGAAGGCCTGCGCGCCCTCTGGATCTCCCTGGTCGTGCTCGGCGTCACCGCGGTGATGCAGGCCGTCGTCGTGTACTTCTCCCACTCGGTCGCCCTGCTCGGCGACACCCTGCACAACGTGGCCGACGCGCTGACCGCGGTGCCGCTGGGGGTGGCGTTCCTGCTCGGCCGCCGCCGCCCGACCCGCTCCTACACGTACGGCTTCGGCCGGGCCGAGGACCTGGCCGGCATCTTCATCGTGCTGACCATCGCGGCGTCGGCGGCGCTGGCCGGCTACGAGGCGTTCCGCCGGCTGCTGAACCCGCAGGAGGTACGCCACCTGCCCTATGTCGCCGCGGCGGCGCTGATCGGGTTCGCGGGCAACGAGCTGGTGGCCCGCTACCGCATCGTCGTCGGGCGGCGCATCGGCTCGGCGGCGCTCGTCGCGGACGGGCTGCACGCGCGTACCGACGGCTTCACCTCGCTGGCGGTGCTGCTCGGCGCGGGTGGCGCGGCGCTGGGCTGGTGGTGGGCGGACCCGGTGGTGGGCCTGCTCATCACGGTGGCGATCCTGCTGGTGCTCAAGGACGCCGCGCGGGAGGTGTACCGGCGGCTGATGGACGCGGTCGACCCGAAGCTGGTCGACGCGGTCGAGCAGACCCTGCGCGGCACCCCGGGCGTACGCGACGTCGGCGAGGTGCGGCTGCGCTGGATCGGGCACCGGCTGCGCGCGGAGTGCGCGGTGGCCGTGGACGCCGAGCTGACCGTCGCCCGCGCGCACGCCATCGCCGTCGACGCCGAGCACCGGCTGCTGCACGCCGTGCCGAAGCTGACGGCCGCGATGGTGCACGCCGACCCGGCGGGTGCGCCCGCCGATCCGCACGCGGTGCTCCATCACCACCGTGATCCCGAGGTTGGCGGGGCGCGCGACCGGGTATAGCCGCTGCCGAGGCGATAGTCGCCAGAAGGAGGCTGACATGGGTATCGGTGCGAGCCTTTTCCTGATCGCGCTGGGCGCGATCCTCACATTCGCCCTGGACGTGCGCATCAGCGGGCTGGACCTGGACGTGGTCGGCTGGATCCTGATGGTCGTCGGCGTGCTCGGGATGGTGCTCACCCTGACCATCTGGAGCAGCCGCCGCCGCAGCGTCGTGACCACCGCGCCCACGGAGCGGCGGGTGATCGAGGAGACCCGCGACACCGTGCCCCCGGGCACGGTCTGACCGACTTCACGAAGGCGGGGCCCTGGCAGGCCCCGCCTTCGTGGCTGTCCGGTCGACCGGTCAGCCCTTGTACGCCTCGGCGGCCTTCCACGCCACAGCCCGGTTGACCCGGTCGGGGTAGCGTTCGATCATCACGTCGTACAGCTGCCGGGCACTGCCCGCCCGCTGCTGCGCTTCGTCGAAGTAGCGCAGGTAGTCGCGGGTGTGCCCGATGTGGTCCGGGCTGTCGTCGGCTCCTTCGCGCTTGTGCCCGGCGATCACCGTGGACGGCCGCAGCGCGCTGATCGTGTCGAGGGCCGCGAGCCACGCCGCGATCCCGCCGCCACGGGATTCGGCGAGGTGCGGGTGGACGTCGTTGTAGACGGAGTCCCCGGCCACCACGAGCCCGATCGACGGCACGTGCAGCGCGGTCGTGCCGTCGGTGTCGGTGTGCCCGAGTTCGACCGCGACCAGGTCCGTTCCTTCGAGCTCGACGGTGTGGCCGGTCAGCGCCTCGGCGACGGGCGGCCGCTCGGCGAGCTGCCCGGGGAATCGCGGTCGCCAGACCCCGTCCAGGACCTGGTCGTCGACCTGCTGGCGCATCTTGTCGAGCACGGCCGGGAGGGCGACCAAACGCGCCGACGGGAAGCGCGCCAGCACGGCCGCCGCGCCGAAGAAGTGGTCGCCGTGGCCATGCGTGATGTAGATCGTCGTGAGGTTCCGGCCGGCGGCGGCGACCCAGTCGGCCAGCGCCCGGCCCTCGCGTACGGTCAGCAGCGCGTCGACGAGCACCGCGTCGCGCTCGCCCTGGATCAGCGTGGCGCTGGTCGGCGACCAGACCTCGGCGGTCTCGCCGGGCGCGAACCGCTGCGCCACGACCGGTTTCGGCGGGGCGAGGTACGTCGACCAGGTCAGAGATGCCATTGGTGCTCCGTGGCTGAGGTCGGGGTCGGATGCCCCCGCGTGCCAGTGAACCAGAGCACGCGCCGGTCCGGGCGACGTCGGTGAAAGCGAGGCCGCCGCGCCCCGCGATGTCGGCGGATTCGGGCTCGCCGCGCACGAGTTCCGGGAAGACTTGACCGAGGGCCGCCGTGGGCAGGCCGGCCGAGCACCGGGGAGCGTCAGATGAGCGCCAGGACGACGACGACCGTTCCGCTGGAGCGGGTCACCTTCACCTCGCAGCGTGCCTTCGACGACGTCGTCACAGGCATCTACCAGGGCATCGGGCGGCCGGATTTCGGCGCCTTACTGCGTGACCTGGACGCCGCGAAGGACTTCGGTGCGTACCGGCGGATCGTCGAGGACGCGGTGGGGCCGATCGGCCTCATGCGATTCCTGGAGCTCGACGAGGGGGCCGCGCTGGCGATCAACCCGGAGATCAGCGCGTTCCGCCTGGTGCGGATCATCGCGGGCAACCCGCTGACGATGAGCCAGATGGCCCGGTACGTGCCGGACGCGGGCACGTACGCCCCGGTCACGATCCTGGTCCATGAGGCGCCGGACGGGGTCCGGGTCGGCTACGACACCGTCGCGAGCGCGCTGCGGCCCTACGGCGACGAGCGGGCCCTCGCCGTCGCCGAGGAACTCGACCGCAAGGTGCTCGCCCTGCTCGACGCGGCGACGACCGGCTGACCGACAGGCCGAAGCCGCACCCCGAAGCGGGATGCGGCTTCGACCGGGGCCAGGTCACTGCCAGCGGAACAGCCGGACCGCGAGGATGCCCGTGACCACGGCGTACCCGGCGGTGACGGCCAGGTGCAGCGGCTGGGGCCAGTCGCCGTACCAGGCGGCCTGCAGGGCCTGCGACGCCGCGCCGAGCGGGGTGAAGTCGGCGACGCGCTGCGCGCCCTCGGGCATCATGTCGCCCGGGGTCCACACCCCGGCGAAGAACAGCATCGGGAAGTAGATCAGGCTGCCGATGCCCGCCGAGGCACGGGAGTTGGGCGTCACCGCGGCGATGAACAGCGCCACCCCGATCATCGCCGCGCTGCCGAGCAGGAACGCGACCACCAGCGCCGGCCAGTTCTCGGGCCCGCGGCTGCCGAACGCCACCGCGGCGGCCGCCATCATCAGCGCCGAGCCGGCCACCAGCGCCGCGATGTTCACCACGAGCTGCGCGCCGATCAGGGCGGACGGCTTCACGGGGGTGGTCGCCAGCCGCTTGAGCACGCCGCGCTCGCGGTACTGCGAGAGCACGGTGAGCAGGCTGGTCATGGTGACCGTGCCGACGGCGAGAGCCAGCACGATGGGCAGGTAGAGGTTGATGGGGAGCTCGCCGCCGAAGTCGGCCGACGGCTCGCTGAAGGCCGGGATGGCATTGCCCATCACGACCACCAGCACCGAGGGGAAGGCCAGCGCGAAGAACACGCTCATCGGCTCGCGCAGGAACAGCCTGGCCTCGCTGCCGGCCAGTCGGGTCAGGGAAGACATGGTCGCTCCTGTTCAGTTGTCGCGGCCGGAGCCGGTCAGGGCGAGGAACGCGTCCTCGAGGTTGGCGCGGTAGCCGTCGACGTCGCCGACGTTCGCGATCAGCGCGGCCGGGGTGTCCAGCGCGACGATCTTGCCGCCGTCGAGCACGGCGAGCCGGTCGCAGAGCCGCTCGGCCTCGTCCATGAAGTGCGTGACCAGCAGGACGGTCACCCCGCGGTCGCGGATCTGGCGGATCAGCTTCCACGTCTCGCGCCGCGCCCGCGGGTCCAGGCCGGTGGTGAGCTCGTCCAGGATCGCCAGGCGCGGGTTGCCGATCAGCGCCAGCGCGATCGACAGGCGCTGCTTCTGCCCGCCGGACAGCTTCGCGTACGGCGCGTTGACGTGCTCCTCCAGGCCGACCCCGGCCAGCAGCTCGCGCCAGTCCGCGGGGTCGGTGTAGAACGAGGCAAACAGCTGCATGGCCTCGCCGACGCGCAGCCGGTCCTGCAGCTGGCTCTCCTGCAGCTGCACCCCGATCAGCCGGCGCAGCTGGTCCCGCTCGGTGCGGGTGTCCAGGCCGAACACGCTGATGCTGCCCGCGTCGGGGGTGCGCAGGCCGGAGATGCACTCGACCGTGGTGGTCTTGCCGGCGCCGTTCTCGCCGAGGATGCCGAAGATCTCGCCCTCGGCGACGGTGAAGGAGACGCCGTCGACGACCGTGCGGTCGCCGTACCGCTTGGTGAGCCCGTTGACTTCGATGACTGTCATGCCGACAGACATTAGGCGCGCCGTGCCAGCGCCGGTATGCGGCTGCGCGCCGAGCAGGGGTGTAGGAAACCCCACCCCTTCCCGGGGCTCACACCCAGTGCCGCGAGCACGGCCGATCGGCGACGATGTGTCGCATGTTCCGGTCGTACGCCCTCGCCCCGCTGCGCTGCGTCGCCCTCGCGCTGCTCGCGGTCTTCGGATTCGCCGCCTCGCTGCCGCTGATGACGGCGATCGGCGCGGTCGTCACCTACCCACACGTGCTGCAGGTGGTACGCCGGCTGGCCGGGCTGTCCCGACGGCTGGCCCGCGCCTGGAGCGGCATCGTGATCGACCCGCCGTACCGCGAGGGTCCGGTGCCGCTGCCGCCGCGCCGCCCCGACGGCTGGTACGAGCACGACGGCCAGCTTTTCAAGACCCGGCACTACCCCGCGTTCTTCCTGCGCATGCAGTGGCTCAGCGACGACCCGGCGACGGCCCGGGACTGGATGTGGCTGATCCTGCTCGCGCCGATCGGCGGCCTGGTCGCGCTGCTCGCGCCTGCCCTGATCGTGGCGGGCGTGCTGCTGGCCGCGAGCGTGACCGGCCCGGGACGCCGGGCACTGGCCGACACCGGACTGACCGGCCTGGTCACCTGGCCTGACCTGAGCGTGCCCGGATGGGTCGTGCTCGCGGCGGGCGTCGCCGCGATCGTCACCGGCGTGCTGGCAGGCCCCGCGCTGCTGCGCGCTCACGGCCGGTGGGCGCGGACCTGGCTCGGGCACCCGGCCCTGACCTGGTGGCAGTCCTCCGGCATCGGGGACTGGCTGCGCCGCGGCGGCCACGACACGTGGAAGGCGGCGCTGCTGCTCGGGCTGTCGCTGACCGGGCTCGCCGTGTTCCTGCTGACAGTGCTGCTGGCCCTGGTCAGCGGCGGGTTCGGCATCGCCTGGGTGGCGTACGCGATCCGGCCGATGCTCAACCACTACCGGCGGCTGTGCGTGCAATGGGGCGGCGGCGAACCGATGCCGGACCCGTACCGGCAGCGCGAAGCCGTGCCGGAGCCCGGCCCCGACGGCCGCTACCGCGTCGGGCGCACCCTCTACGCCACCCGCGACGGCGCACGCCGGGCCGGCTTCTTCCCGTGGATCCTGGGCGACCCGGCCACCTGGCGCGACCTGGCCTGGATGGCGACCGCACCGCTGGTCGCGCTGCTCGCCGTGGTCCCCGGCGTGCTGATCGGCGCGGGCTACTTCGGGCTGTTCTGGCAGGCCCTGTTCTGGCCGCTGTGGGCGGTGCCGTTCGGCCTGGTCACCGGCGTATGGATCAGCCCCTGGTACGTCTGGCAGCTGTTCACCCTGGGCGTGCCCGCCGCCGACCTGGTGCCCGGCTGGGTGTCCATCCCGATCGGCCTCGCCATGGGCCTGCTGGGCGTGCTGCTGGCCGGTCCGGTGCTGCGGCTGATCGCCGGCTGGGCACGGCTGCTGCTCGCGCCGAGCCGCTCCGCCCGGCTCACCCAGCGGGTCGAGCACCTGGCGCAGACCAGGGCCGAGGCCGTCGACGCGCAGAGCGCCGAGCTGCGCCGCATCGAACGCGACCTGCACGACGGCGCGCAGGCCCGGCTCGTCGCGGTCGGGCTGAGCCTGGGCACCGTCGAGCAACTGATGGACCGCGACCCGGCCGCCGCCCGCGTGCTGCTGGCCCAGGCCCGCGAGACCTCCGCCGCGGCCCTGGCGGAGCTGCGCGACCTGGTGCGCGGCATCCACCCGCCGGTGCTCGCCGAGCGCGGCCTCGCCGACGCGGTGCGCGCGCTCGCCCTGGACGCCGCCCTGCCGGTCGACGTGCGCGCCGAGCTGGCCGGGCAGCCGCCCGCGCCGGTCGCCACCGCCGCGTACTTCGCCGTCGCCGAGGCGCTGACCAACGCCGCCCGGCACGCGCAGGCCGGCCGGGTCGGTGTGGACATCCGGCACACCGGAGGGCTGCTGCGGGTCACCGTCACCGACGACGGTCGCGGCGGGGCGGTGCCGTCGGACGGCGGCGGGCTGCACGGGCTGCGCCGGCGACTCGCTACATTCGACGGAACCCTCGCCCTGCACAGCCCGCAGGGCGGCCCCACCGTGCTCACCCTGGAGATACCGTGCGCGTTGTCCTCGCCGAGGACCTCTACCTCCTGAGGGAAGGGCTGGTCCGCCTGCTGGAGGCGCACGACTGCACCGTCGTGGCCGCCGTGGAGACCGGCCCCGACCTGCTCGACGCCCTGCTGGCGCACCGGCCCGACGTGGCGGTCGTCGACGTGCGGCTGCCGCCGACCAACACCGACGAGGGGCTGCAGGCGGCGCTGACGGCGCGGCGGCAGGTGCCCGGACTGCCGGTGCTGGTGCTGTCGCAGCACGTCGAGCAGCTGTACGCCCGGGAGCTGCTGGCCGACGGCACCGGCGGGATCGGGTACCTGCTCAAGGACCGGGTGTTCAACGCCGACCAGTTCGTCGACGCGGTGCGCCGGGTCGCCGGGGGCGGCACGGCGATGGATCCGGAGGTCATCGCGAAGCTGATGCAGCAGCCGGTGCGCAACGTGCCGCTGGCCAGGCTCACCCCGCGCGAGCGGGAGGTGCTGGAGCTGATGGCGGAGGGGCGCTCGAACGCGGCGATCGGGCAGCGGCTGTTCCTGTCGGAGAGCGCGGTCGGCAAGCACACGGCCAGCATCTTCGGCAAGCTCGACCTCGCGCCGTCCGACGACGACAACCGGCGGGTGCTGGCGGTGCTGGCATACCTCAACGGCGGGGCCTGAGCCGCACCTGCGGACTGTCGCCGATGCGGCGTTGTCACCCGCCGCAGGCCGCGCACCAGCCGATGTCCGGTTGCGGAAGGTGGTCCAGGTGGTCGGGGTCCAGACCGCTGCCCTCGGGCATGTGCCGCGCGCCGACGACCAGCGCGATCAGCGGCAATGCCACCACGGCAGCGGCGCTCGCCACGAGAAACGTATCCACCGGCACACGGTGGCGTCGGCGGGTGAAGCACGAGGGGACGGTCCCTGAACTGCGGCGGGCATGCGCCCGAACTCACCGCGCGTCCTCCGTCCCGCCCGGTCGGGTGCCGCGCGGCGGCACGTCAGGCGCGACGCGCGTTAAGAAGGGCACCTTCTTTAACGCGTAGCGATAAGAAGGTGCCCTTCCTTTGTTCTCAGGCGTCGTCCCAGCGGAAGAGGGTGGCGGCTACGGCGGAGAGGACGAGGGTGAAGGCGAGCAGGAGGCCGATGTCGGGCAGGGTGACGGCGAAGCTCTCGCCGCGGACCATGACGTCCTGCATCGAGGAGACGAGGTGTTTGAGGGGGAAGAACTCGGAGAGGTTCTGGAGCCACTCCGGGGCGCCGTCGAGGGGGAAGAAGGCGCCGGAGAGGAAGGCCATGGGCAGGGTGATGAGGTTGGCGATGGCGCTGGCGGCCTCGGGGGTCTTGGAGGCGGCGCCGGCGACCAGGCCGATGGACAGGAAGGCCAGCGTCCCGGCGATCATGACGGGGATGAAGGCCCACCACTGGTCGGACAGCTGCAGGCCGAAGTAGGGCAGCAGGGCCACGCCGATGAACATCGCGCACTGCGCGCCCGCGATGGCGATGCTGACCGCCACCCGCGCGCCGATGATCGAGGCGATGGGCACCGGAGACAGCCGCAGGCGGCGCAGGATCTTCTTCTGCCGCCAGGTGACCAGGGTCAGCGCCGCGCCGAACGTCGCGCCGGTGGCGATCGCCCAGCCCAGCAGGCCCGGGGTCATGTACTGGATCGCCTTGAGCGACTGGTCCTCGACGGGCTGGGTGCGCAGGGTGACCGCGGGTGTGGTGACCCCCGCGGCGGCGAGGTTCGCCTGCTGCACCAGGGACTCCACGATGCCGCGCACGGTGGCGGCCTTGACCGCGTCGGCGGCGGAGTAGTGCACGATCAGCTCACCGCCGACCTGCTCGATCGCGGCGGCCTTGTCACCCTTGCGCACCTCCTCCAGCGCGGCGGCCCGGTCGGACGTGCGGGTCACCGCGAGCACCTGGTCGAGCCCGGCGGCGGCCTCGGCGGGCAGCTGGTCGACGACCGGCACCGCGCCGATCTGCAGGATGTCGGTCTTGGACGCCCCGGCGTCCTTGAACAGGCCGCCGAACAGCACCAGGAACATCAGCGGGAACAGGATGGTGAAGAACAGGGCGGTGCGGTCGCGGAAGAAGCCGCGGGCCATCGCCGAGGAGAGGCTGACGAAGCTGGTCACGCGCGGTACTCCCGTCCGGTGAGGTGCAGGAAGACGTCCTCCAGGGTCGCCCCGCGCACGGACAGGCCGCGCAGCGCGTCCCGCTCGGCCAGGGCGGAGAGCACGGGCGCGGGGGCACGCGTCGCGATGGTCAGCGACACACCGTCGTCGCTGACCTCCAGCCCGTCGGCGAGCCCGCGCGCCGCCTCGGCGGTGATCGTGCCGGTCTCCACCGAGATCCGGGTGGGCGCGTCGAGGTCGCGCACCAGCGTGGCGGGCGGCCCCGACTCCAGGATGCGGCCGTGGTCCATGATGGCGACCCGGTCGCACAGCGACTCGGCCTCGTCCAGGTAGTGCGTCGTCAGCACGACGGTGCGGCCCTGCGCGCTGATGTCGCGCAGCACGTCCCACAGGTTGCGGCGGGCCTGCGGGTCCAGGCCCGACGTCGGCTCGTCGAGGAACACCAGGTCCGGCCCGTGCGCCAGGGCACAGGCGATGGACAGGCGCTGCTGCTGGCCGCCGGACAGGTCCTCATTGCGCTTGCCGGCCATGTCCTCCAGCCCGACCACGGCCAGCCACTCGTCGGCCTTGCGGGCGGACACGCCGTACAGCGAGGCGAAGGTGCGGATCTGCTCGCGTGCGGTCAGCCGCTCGAAGAACGCGCTGGCCTGCAGTTGCACGCCGATGCGGGGGAGCAGGCGCGGGTTGCGCGGCCAGGGGCTCTCGCCGAACAGGGTGACGCTGCCCGAGTCGGGCTTGCGCAGCCCTTCCATCATCTCCAGGGTGGTGGTCTTGCCCGCGCCGTTGGGTCCGAGGATGCCGAAGAACTCCCCGGGTTGCACGTCGAAGGAGACGCCGTCGACGGCGCGCAGCTCGCCGTACGACTTGCGTAGTTCCTCGACCTTGATCGTCGGTGACATGGGCTGCACGGTACTCCTCACTCGCCAGGACGATCTGTCGCGTTCGGACGGCCGGCGGGGGTTTCGCGCATGCCGAACAGAAATCGGGTGATCCGGGTACGCCGCACCAGCAGGTCGTAGGCGGCGAGGGTCAGCACGAGCGCGATGGCGACCAGTGCCGGGTATTTGACGGCGATCGGGGCCTGCCAGGACACGACGCCGTAGGCGACCGCGACCACGATCGGCTGGTGCAGCACGTAGATCGGCAGCGCGCCGAGCGCGAGATACAGGTAGACCCGGCGGCCGGGGCCCGGTGGCGCGTCGCTCGCCGGACGCCGGTGCGAGCGCCGGTCGAGCAGGCCGAGGATGGCGACCACGCAGCACCAGCCGGTCATGCCGTAGAGCGCCCGCATGGCCAGGGCAGTCCCGGTGAGGTCGGTGAAGGGGTCGCCGCCGCCCTCGCTGATGACGAAGAACAGCGGCATGCCCACGGCCATCAGCACCACCCCGCCGATTGCCGCGAGCACGGCGTCCCGACGCATCGCGTCGCGGAACCGGTCGTCGGCGGCCAGCACGGCGCCGTACAGGAAGAACAGCAGGTAGGCCCAGCGGCTCCAGCCGGCGAGCCCTTCCTCCATGCCGTCCAGGGCGCTGATCAGCGCCAGCGGCAGCGCGGGCAGCAGCAGCACCAGGCCGCGCTGCCCGGTGGCGGCGGCCAGCCGGTCGCGAACTCTTCGCACCCGGTCGCGGGACAGCACCCGGACCGCGCCGGCCAGCATCAGCGCCCAGACCAGCAGCAGCACCACGAACCACAGGTGACCGGTCTCGAAGTGCTCGCCCTGCAGCACGAACGGGAACTCGCCCAGGTCGAGCGTCACGTCGAAGAAGCGCGGCAGGAAGCGCCAGTACGACTCGTGGTAGCCGGGATCGGCGGCCTTGAGCCGCAGCCACTGCGGGATCGGCAGCAGCGCGACGATCGCGAACAGCAGTGGCACCCCCAGCCGCAGCAGCCTTTCCGTCGCGAAGCCGCCCGGCCCGCGACGGCGCAGCGAGTGGCGCGCACCGAACCCCGCGATGAGGAACAGCGCGGGCATGGCCCACACCACGGCCAGTCCGGACAGGATCGTGGTGACCTCGGTGGTGTCGGCGTTCTTGACGTAGTAGTCGTCGCGTTCGTCGAACACCAGCGCCGAGTGGAAGAAGATCAAACCCACGACCACCAGCGTGCGTATCGCATCCAGCTCCGGCCGCCGCGGCGTCGCCGCCCGCACCGGGACAGCGGTGTCCTGATCGTTGGCCATGCCCCCTCCTTCGCCGCCGACGCGTCCAGCAGATGGACGCGCCGGGCAGCGCCGGAGGTGGTTGGCGCGATCAGTCGACTTTCGACACTTCCGGCAGCGGCTGTTGCTCTGGCGCGGGCGGCGACTGGTGGCCCGTGCGGAAGCCGGTGACGGCGGCCAGCCGGGCGCGCGGGTCGTCCAGGGTGATGATGACCCGCCGGGTGCGGATCGTGGGGAAGGCATGCCAGCGGCGTACGCCCACGGTGTGCCCGGCCGCGACCACCGCCTCGCCGCAGCGGACCTCGTGCGCGCCCGCCCACTGCCCGGTGGCCAGCTCTTCGCGCAGCTCGACGTGGTCGAGCTCGACCTCGGTGGCGAACTCGGCGACGACCCGGCCCGGCTCGTGGGTGAGCCGGGCGGCCAGCGGCGTCGCGAACCTCCGGCGCAGCTCGGCGGTGACCGCCAGCAGCCGGGCGGTGTCGTGCTCGTCGAGCCGCCCGCGCCGGTCCGGCGGCACGTTGAGCAGCAGTCCCGCGCCCAGCCCGACCGACCGGTACCAGATCGCCAGCAGGTGCTCGGCGCTCTTTAGCGTGTCGAGGTCGTCGGGCTGCCAGAACCAGTGCGCCCGGACCGGCACGTCGCACTCCGGCGGCAGGTAGCGGGCGGCGTCGAGCCTGTCGGCGGCGGCGGTGAACATCGACCTGCCCAGCCGGTCGACGGCGTACGTGCACGGGTCGGCGGCCAGGCCGTCCTCGTTGCCGACCCAGCGGATGGTGGGCCGCCCCATGTTGAAGACCATGGCCTGGGGCTGGTGCGCGTCGATCACCTTCATGATCGCGTCCCAGTCGTAGCCGCGCCCCTCCGAGCCCGCGCCGTCGAACCACAGCTCGAACAGGGGCCCGTACCGGGTGCACAATTCGGTGAGCTGGCGCAGGTAGAACTCGTCGTACGCGGCCGGGTCGGGGTAGCAGGTCGCGTTGCGGTCCCATGGCGACAGGTAGAGGCCCAGTGGCATACCGGCGGTGCGGCAGGCCTCGGCCAGCTCGCCGACCACGTCGCCGCGCCCGCCGCGCCACGGCGAGGAGGCGACCGAGTACGCCGTGGTGTCGGTCGGCCAGAGGCAGAAGCCGTCGTGATGCTTGGCGGTGAGGACCAGGTAACGCGCCCCGGCCCGCCGCGCGACGTCGACCCACTGGGCCGCGTCGAGGTCGGCGGGGTCGAACGTGGCCGCGTCCAGGGTGCCGTCGCTCCACTCCCTGCCGTGGAACGTGTTGAGGCCGAAGTGCAGGAAGAGGCCGAAACCGGCCTCCTGCCAGGCGAGCTGGCCGGCAGTCGGGACAGTGCTCATGCGCGGGGCTCCTCGCCGTGGTGCGGGTGGTTGTCACCGCGTAGCAGCGTGCCGCAACAGTAACCGGTTACACAAGAGGATCGTATAGGAAATCTGCGCGGAGGTGCGGTTGCCGCCGAACCCGGGGTCGGGCCGATCATGCCGTGAAACGATGAGCCGGTGCTGGTGTTGAGCCTGTGCGGGGCGCTGGCCGCGGCCGTGTGTTTCGGGCTGTCGTCGGTCTTGCAGGCCGTCGGCATGCGCGGGGCGGGGCCGGTCAGCGAGCTCGAACCGAAATCCATGCTGCGTGCCTGGCTGACCGTGCCGTTCCTGGCCGGGGTCGGTTTGGACCTGCTCGGCTTCGGTTTCGAACTGGTCGCGCTGCGACATCTGCCGCTGTTCCTGGTGCAGGCCGCGATCGCGTCCGCGCTGGCGGTCACGGCGATCGCGGCCGCCGTCGTGATGAAGGAGCGGCTGGGCCGCGGCGAGAAGTGCGCGGTGGCCGCCGTCTGCGTGGGACTGGCGCTGCTGGGCGTGTCCGCCGGTCCCGAGGGTGCGAACCGCGCGCACACCGACTTCTACACGGCCCTGGCCGCCTGCCTGATCGGGCTCGCCGTGCTGGGCGCGGGCGCGGGACGACTGCCGGGCAGGTGGCGGACCGTGACCCTGGGGCTGTGCGCGGGCCTGTGCTTCGGGGTGCTGGCGCTGGCCGCGCGCACCCTGCCCGAGCTGGATCCGGCGCGCATGGTGCGCGAACCGGCGACCTACCTGGTCGCCGCCTCCAGCCTGATCGCGCTGGTGCTGTGGACGATGGCACTGTCGGGCGGCTCGGTCACCACGGCCACCGCCGCGATGGTCATCGGGGAGACCGTGCTGCCTGCCGTGGTCGGGGTCGTGGTGCTCGGCGACGAGGCGCGGCAGGGCTGGGTGCCCGTCGCCGTCGGCGGCTTCCTGCTGGCGGTCGGCGGTGCGCTGGCGCTCGCGCGGTTCGGCGAACTGGGTAATGCGCCTACCGGAGCCGCCCCGCGGGCCGCACCGGCGGCCGGCCGGGCATCGGCTGAGACGGCGCCGTAGCAGCCCCGCAGGTCACCCGGGCAGCGTGTAGCGGACCTTGGGCGCGGGGTGTGCGCCGAACCGCTCGTAGAAGCGCTGGGCGTCGGTGTTCCAGACCGGCGTCTGCCACTGGATCTCGTCATCGCCCGCCTCGGCGATCACCGCGTCGAGCAGCCCCCGGCCCAGGCCGCGGCCCCGGTGGGTGTCGGCCAGGTAGAGGCAGTCCAGGTGGGTGTAGTGGCGGCCGGTCCAGGTGGCGAAGTCGCGGGTCCAGGTCGCGTAGCCGACCAGCGTCCCGGCGTCGTCGGCGACCAGGCAGCGCAGCCGCGGCGGGTCGGTGAACAGCGCGGGCGCGAGCCGTTCGCCCAGGTCGGGCGGCACGGGCGCGGCCCTCTCGTACGCGGCGTGGTCGGCGATCAGGGCCAGCAGCGCGGGCAGGTCGTCGGGTCGGACGGAGCGCAGAACGGTCACGTGTCGATCTTTTCCCACGGATTGGGACGTCGGCCAGCCCGGTGACCGCCATGTCTCATCAGGATGTCGCCCGCGTTACGCCAGGCAGGTGACGCTCTGTACGGGTGAGGAATGCCAAAAGTCATCTGCACGTGCATCCGGCGCTTGCGCCTGCACAGGATCATCTGCATTATGGGAGGCGCAACGACCTGACGTTTGCATTGTGGCACTTGCATCTGTGGCCCGGACGACGTGGTGACACGGCACCGGGCGGACGGCACGGACTCAACCCGGACCGGCCGGCTCCACCCCCCATCCGCGAGCACGACGTTCGCCGCAGTGAGGCACGTATGCCAGCTCCCAGGATCAACCCCGCCCGGCGCGCTTCCGCCGAGATCGCGGCCACTGACTCGTACCAGTCCGGAGACCGGGTCTGGGTGTATCGCGAGCGCAAGTGGCAGGCGGGGATCATCTCCGACATCTCATCGGACAACGCCGTGGTCATCTGCGGCGGCGACTCCGGTGTCGTGGAGGAGACCATGACC
This sequence comes from Catellatospora chokoriensis, assembly GCF_011297315.1. Lineage (NCBI taxonomy): Bacteria > Bacillati > Actinomycetota > Actinomycetes > Micromonosporales > Micromonosporaceae > Catellatospora > Catellatospora chokoriensis. The sequence goes on along the minus strand of NZ_JAAOTI010000001.1, from coordinate 191,025 downwards.
GCGCCCCACCTCATGGTCCGTGACGACGTGTACCTCTACATCGACACGGTGACCTACGTGTGAGGCGCCCGCAGACCGAGCCGGCTCTCGCGTAGCCTCGGGGGCCGGACCGGGCCAGGCGGGTGGCGCCGACGATGCCGGCGCCACCCGCCCCGGCTTTCTCAGCCCCGGCGGGAGCGCCGGCGGCGCTGCCACTTCTCGCGGAACTCCAGCGGCACGAAGACCAGCGTGGTGAGCACCGCGGCGACGACCGCCCACAGCGCTACCTGGCTCGGGCGCAGGTGGGCGACGCCCATGTTGCCCGTCCACACCGGGTTCAGGCCGAGCGGCGGGAAGCCCTCCCAGAACAGCACCCACAGCAGCGGCACCAGGCCCATCGCGATGCCGTACGCGGTGAAGTGGCCGGCCTGCGAGAACAGCACGCCCATCACCACCGCCGCGATCATGTAGATCAGCACCGCGGTGCGCTGGCCGCCGTCCGACGGGATGCGGTCGATCAGGTAGTTCCAGATGTCCACGATGGTGGACAGCACGGGCTGCCAGTACACCGCGATCAGCACCAGGGACACCACGATCACGATCGCGATGCCCAGGCCTTTGAGAATCTTGAATGCGCCGGCTTCTGCCTGCGTCACAGCGTTCCTCCCTCACCGATACCGTTCGCGCCGGCGCTCCCGCGACGCGGGGCCCCTGCGGCCGCGGAAGTCCAGTTCGGACGGGGTCCGGCCGAGGTGGACGTACGGTGCTGCGAGGGTCGCGCGGCACCGATCCGGTTGTGCTGAGGGGCATGTCGCGGACGGGGCCGTGCGAGCGGCGCGCCGATCATCCCACCAAGGTGTGTCGACGGCGAGAGCTGTCCGACCGGTTCCCGCTGCCGCAACGGCCGACCTGCGAGAAGATCTTCCGACGGGTTCGCGACAGTACGCGCGCGGTGCCGCGGTCAGCTGGTGAGCGCCGCCGCGAGGAAACGGTGCACGGCGGCGTTGGCCGGACCGGACACCGACAGCGGCATCATGTTGAAACTGTGGCCCGCGCCCGGCACCACCTGGACCTGCGCGGGCGAGCGCGCGGCGAGCAGGCGGGCGTACAGGAACAGGGTGTCGTCGAGCAGCGGGTCCTCGGTGCCGACGGTGAGCAGCGCCGGTGGCAGCCCGGTGAGCCGGGCGTAGAGCGGGGAGGCGGCGGGGTCGAGGCGGTCGGCGAGGTCGGGCACGTACTGCTCGGCGTACCAGCGCATGCGGGCCGTGGTGAGTATGCCGCCGCGGGCGTCGTCCCAGTCGCGGGCGCTCGGGGTGAGGCTAAGGTCGTACACGCCGTAGCACAGGTTCAGCGCCCGCAGCGCCACGGCGGCCGGGCGCTCGCCCAGCCGCAGCGCCACCGCCAGGGCGAGGTTGGCCCCTGACGACTCGCCGCCCAGGGTCGCCGCCGTGACGCCGAACTGCTGGGACGCGTGGTCGAGCAGATGCCGGGCGGCCGCCTCGCAGTCGTCGAGCATGCCGGGGAAGCGCCGTTCGGGGGCCAGTGGATAGTCGAGGCTGACCACGGTCTGGCCCGTGCCGCGTACCAGGTCCTCGAGGTAGGCGTCCTGCTCGTCGGCCGCGCCGACGACCCACCCTCCGCCGTGGACGTGCAGGAAGAGACCGGTCGGCGCGGGCGCGTCGAACACCCGGGCGCGCATGGACCCGTCCGCCAGCGGCACCGTGATCTCGCGCGCGAGCGGCGAGCGGGGCAGCACCCCGCCCGGCGACAGGTCGGCGAGCCGCTCGCGGGCCTGTGCCCGGAATGCCTGCGCGCTCTGTGGCGGCCAGCCCATCTCGCGGACCAGCGCCCCCAGCCGCGCGTTGAACGCCACCACGTCGGGGGCGTACTCCGTCTGCACGAACGTGCCTTCGTCGAGTCCCACACCGCCTCCTCGGCTCTCCTTCAATGTGCGCCCCGCCCGCGTCGACCGCGCGACCTTCGGCGGATCTCCCGGGCCGGGCCCTGCGGGGCGGTGCGGTAGCCGCGGCCTTCCTGCGCCTGAGCAGCGCGTGTGCGGTTCCCGTCGGCGCTGCGTGACCGATAATGGGTGGGGAGACACGATGAGCGAGCAGGCGATGGTCGCGGTCGGCGTCGACGGTTCGGCGACGGCTCTGGAGGCGGTGCGCGAGGCTACCCGCGAGGCGGCGTGGCGCGGGTGCGGGCTGCGTATCGTGCACGCCTTCATCTGGCCGCTCATGCATGTCGAGACAGGCGCGTCGGAGGCGGTGCCCGAGGGCGGGCTGCGCCACGACGCCGAGCGCATCCTGGCCGAGGCGACGGCGGCGGCGAAGGCCGCGAACGGGCGCGTCGAGGTGAGGGCGGATCTGGTCACCGGCGGCCCCGCGGGCGTGCTGCTGGCGGCCGCCCGGGCCGCGCAGCTGCTCGTGCTCGGCGACCGCGGCCTGGGCGGGTTCGCCGGCCTGCTGCTGGGCTCGGTCGCGGTAGAGGTGACGGCGCACTGCACCACGCCGGTGCTGGTGGTGCGGGGTGAGGGACGGCCCGGCCCGGTGGTGCTCGGGGTGGACGGTTCGGCGGGGTCGGCGGCGGCCGTGCGGGAGGCGTTCACGGAGGCCCGGCAGCGTGACGCCGAGCTGCTGGCGGTGCGGGTATGGCACGACGCCGCCACGACGCTGTCCTACTCGGTGCCCGCGCTCTACGACGCCGACGCCGCACGCTCGGCCGAGCAGCACGAACTCGACGCGGCCCTCGACGCCGAGCAGAAGCGCCAGCCGAACGTCCGGGTCCGCACCCAGCTGGTCACCGGACGGACCGGTCGGGAGCTGGTGCGCCTGAGCGAGCAGGCGCAGCTGATGGTCGTCGGCGCGCGGGGCCGCGGCGGGTTCACCGGCCTGTTGCTGGGCTCGGTCAGCCAGCAGTTGCTACACCACGCGGCCTGCCCGGTGCTGGTGGTGCGCCACACGTCGTGAGGCGGGCCGGACCGGGCGGGTGACCGGGGCGGGTCAGGAGCGAGTCATGGACAGGCGGATCGCACAGGGCCGGCCGGACCGGGCAGCGGGACTGGCCTGGCGGCAGATCAGCGAGGTGATGAGCGCGCCGCCGCACTGCGTCGCGACGTCGACGACGCTGGGCGACGCGCTCGCGGTGATGGTGCGGGACGGGCTGCGGCATCTGGTCGTCACGGACGAGGGCGGTCGATGCGTGGGCGTGCTGGCGGACCGATCCGTGGTGGCGGCGTGGGCCGCCGAGCCGACCACGCTGTCGTACCGGCGGGTCTCGTCGGTGCTGGACCGCACACCGGCGGTGGTCGCCACCGGGGCGGCGGTGGTGGACGCCGCGCGTCTGATGCGTACGGCCTGCGTGGACGCCGTGGCGGTGGTGGACACCCGCGGCGTGGCGGTCGGCGTGGTGACGGGCAGCGATCTCGTCGCACTGCTGGCCCGGTGACCGGGCGGGAGCGGGGGAGACGGCTCCAGCCGCCTCCCCCGCCGCGATCACGCCAGCGTCAGGCTGGCGCGTCTGCGCTCACGATCGATCTCGAGGATCCGTACCGTGATGCTCGAACCGACCTGCGGTCCGGTCTCGCCGTGCAGCAGCCCGTGGGCGTCGTCGGCGATGCTGACGAAAGCGCCGAACGGCACGATCTTGACGACCTGGCCTACCAGGACGTCACCGGCGTTGAGTTCTTCGAAGCGGGACATGCGATCACCTCCTTCCTCGGCAGGCTCCGCTCATGCGGGCGTCGACGAAGGAGGGCGGGCCACGGGCCCGCCGGGCGATCACGGCTCAGCCGGATGCCTCATCTGATCACGGCACTGGGCCGACCCGGCAGTCACAGCGCATGACCCTAGTTACGGTTCCGCCCCTTGGCAACCGGGTTGCCCGCTTTCCGAAGTGGCGCTGCCCGGCCGGGGGACACGGGCGTAAATAAACTTGCAGCCACTGCAAGTTTAAGGTTTGATCGGCGCGTGACCCCGATCGAGCAGGATGCGCCACTGGGTCGGCGCGACCTTCGCAAGCAGCAGACCCGCGCCGCGCTGACCGGCGCGGCGCTGCGACTGTGCGCGCTGCGCGGCTTCGACCAGGTCACCGTGGACGACATCAGCACCGAGGCGGGCGTGTCCTCGCGCACCTTCTTCAACTACTTCGCCTCCAAGGAGGACGCCGTGCTCGGCGACCACCTGGTGGAGGTCGACGCGATGCGGGCCCGGCTGGCCGTGCTGCTGCCCACGATGCCGGTGCTGGAGGCGGTGCGCCGCGCCGTGCTGCTGGTGGTCGCCGCCATGGAGGCCGACCGCGATCACTGGTTCCTGCGCATGGAGATCATCCAACGCAGCCCGCAGCTGCTGCCGAGGCTGGTGCTCAGCAACGCCGAAGCCGAGCGGGCCACCACCGAGCAGATCGCCGCGCACCTCGGTGTCGACCCGGTCGCCCATGGTTACCCGGCGCTCGTCGTGGCCGCCACCAGCGCCTCCTTCCGGGTCGCGGCCACCCGCTGGATGGCCGCGGCCGGCGCGCTGTCCCTGGGCGCGCTGGTGGACGAGGCGTTCTCGGGCCTGGCCGCCGGCCTGCCCGACCCTGACTGATCCCGCGATTCCGCCGCCGCGCCCGCGCCCCGGCGCCCCTGTTCCCCCCGGGTGATCCTCACCCGGTAGTCGCACCACGTGAGGAAGAGAATGACCGCGACCGAGATACCGGCGCAGAACGCCGGACCGGACCCCGACACGGTGCCCATGTCGCGCCGTGAGGTGATGCAGGCGCTGTCCGGCCTGATGCTGGGCATGTTCGTGTCCATCCTGGCGGGGACGGTCGTGGCCAACGCGCTGCCGCGCATCATCGCCGCCCTCGACGGCAGCCAGTCCGTCTACACCTGGATCGTCACCACCGAGCTGCTGGCGATGACCGCCACCGTGCCGCTGTGGGGCAAGGCGGCCGACCTGTACAGCAAGAAGCTGCTCATCCAGCTGTCGCTCAGCCTGTTCGTGGTCGGCTCGCTCATCGCGGGCTTCACCCCGAACGTGGAGATCCTGCTCGTCAGCCGGGTCGTGCAGGGCGTCGGCGCGGGTGGCATGACGGCGCTGGCCATGATCGTGATGGCGGCGATGATCCCGCCCCGGGAGATGGGCCGCTACTCGGGCATCTTCGGCGCGGTGTTCGGCATCGGCACCATCGCGGGCCCGCTCATCGGCGGCGTGCTGGTCGACACCTCCTGGCTGGGCTGGCGCTGGACGTTCTTCATCGGCGTCCCGTTCACCCTGCTCGCCATCTACCTGCTGCAGCGCACCCTGCACCTGCCAACGACCCCGCCCGGCAAGGTGAAGATCGACTACCTGGGCGCGTTCCTGATCACCGCGGGCGTGTCGACGCTGCTGATCTGGTCGACGCTGGCGGGCAACAAGTTCGCGTGGGCGTCTGGCTGGACCGCGGCGCTGGTGGCCGGCGGCCTGGTGCTGCTGGCGCTGGCCGTGTGGGTCGAGTCGCGGGCCGCCGAGCCGATCATCCCGCTCGGCATCTTCCGCAGCCGCACCGTCACCCTCACCACGATCGCCAGCGTGCTGGTCGGTCTGGCGCTGATGGGCGGTGCGGTGTTCCTGTCGCAGTACTTCCAGATCTCGCTGGGCAAGTCGCCGACGGTGGCGGGCCTGATGAGCCTGCCCATGATCTTCGGTCTGCTGTTCTCGTCCACCATCGCGGGCGGGCTCATCACCAAGTTCGGCAAGTGGAAGATCTACCTGGTCGTCGGGGCCGTCGTGATGACGGTGGGCATGCTGCTGCTGGGCACGATCGACCACACCACCAGCGTGCCGCTGGTGTCGGTGTACATGGCGGTGCTCGGCATCGGTGTCGGCCTGCTCATGCAGAACCTGGTGCTGGCCGCGCAGAACGACGTGCCCGCGCACGACCTGGGCGTCACCACGTCGGTGCTGACGTTCTTCCGGAGCATGGGCAGCGCGGTCGGCGTCAGCGCGCTGGGCGCGGTGATGACCGCGCGGATCACCGACCTGCGTGAGGAGCGGTTCGGCCCGGCCCCCGCGGGCAGCAGCAACAGCCAGGTCCCCGACCTCGCCTCGCTGCCGCCGGAGATCAAGGCGATCGTGGCCGAGATCTACGGCCTGGCCACCGCGGACCTGTTCCTGGTCGGCGCGCCGATCGCGGCGCTGGCGTTCGTCGTGGTGCTGTTCATCAAGGAGAAGCCGCTGAGCACGCTCAGCGGCGCGGACCGGCTCGCCATGGAGTCGGCGGCCGCCGACGCCGCCGACCTCGGCGTCGAGGGCGGCGCCGAGACGCCGGCGAAGCCCGACGAGCGGGTGCGGGTGGAGTGACCTCTGCCGCTGGAGGGCGTCCGTGTCTCCGGGCACGGGCGCCCTTTCGCGTTCCGGACAATCCGCGCACCGGGTCTGACCCGGCTCGGGTAGAATTGATCTTTCTGGATCGGGGGCCAGCCATGCAGCCGATGACTCCGATGTACCGCGATGAGGAAGACCTGCGCCACGATGTGCGGGCCGCCTGCGTGCGGGCGTGCAACCTGTGCGCGGAGGCCTGCAACTCCTGCGCCGACGCCTGCCTGGGCGACCCGGCGGTGGCCGAACTGGTGATCTGCATCCGGACGAACCTGGACTGCGCCGACATGTGCGCCACCGCGGCCGAGATCCTCGACCGGTTCCGCGGCTACCACCCCGAGCTGGCGCGGGCCGTGATCGAGGCGTGCGCGACCGTCTGCGACGTGTGCGCGCAGGAGAGCCGCAGCCAGGCCGACCGCTACCGGCACTGCGAGATCGCCGCGGACGCGTGCGAGACCGCCCGCGACGCCTGCCGGCAGATGCTGGCCGAACCGGCACTGGCCTGAGCGCCGCCGTCCGGCGGACGTGTGCTGCGTCGCAATACCGCCCCGAGGTGTCACAACCGGATCGGGTTGTCCTGTCGTTCCTGAGGCGGCGACCGCCGGTTGCCGTGACAATGGAACACGGAGGGGCAAAACGATGGATCAGCGGATGAACCTGGGCGAAATCGCACCCGAGGGCTACCGGGCAGTGCTGGGGCTGGAGAAGTACCTGCACAAGAGCCTCGACGCCCGGCTGCTGGACCTGGTGAAGCTGCGCGCCTCGATCCTGAACGGCTGCGCGTACTGCGTCGACCTGCACGGCACGGACCTGATCAAGCAGGGTGCGGACATGCGGCAGGTGCTCGGCGTGAGCACGTGGTGGGAGTTCCCGGGCTTCGACGCCCGCGAGCGCGCCGCGCTGGCGCTCACCGATGCGGTGACCAAGCTGGGCGAGTACGGCGTCTCCGACGAGGTGTGGGACACCGCCCGCGCGGCCTTCACCGACAAGGAGGTCGCCGATCTCATCCTGGCGATCGGCACCATCAACCTGTGGAATCGCATCGGCGTGACCACCCGATTGCACCCGGCGGTGTGATGACGGCATATGTGGAACTGCGTCCGGCGGACGTGGCGGTCTTCGAGCAGCACCGGCCGGTGCTGCTCGGGGTCGCCTACCGGATGCTCGGCAGCTGGTGGGACGCCGAGAACGTGCTGCAGGAAGCCTGGCTGCGCTGGCACGGCGCGGACCGCGAGGCGATCGCGGACCCGCGGCGGTGGCTGGTCACGGTGACCATCCGGCTCGCCCTCGACCAGCTGCGCTCGGCCCGGCACCGCCGGGAGACGTATCCGGGCACCTGGCTGCCCGAACCGATTCCGGTCGGGGTCCAGGTCGGAGACCCGGCCGAGACCGCCCGGCAGCGCGACACGCTGTCGCTGGCGGCGCTGCGGCTCATGGAACGGCTCACGCCGCCCGAGCGGGGGGTCTACCTGCTACGGGAGACGTTCGAGTGGCCGTACGAGGAGATCGCGGACGTGCTCGGGCTGACCGAGACCAACGCCCGGCAGCTGCACCGCCGCGCCGCCGACCGGATCGGCGACGACCGCGAGCGCTTCGGCGTGGCCGGCGCGGAGCACCGGGCCCTCGTCACGCGTTTCCTGGGTGCGGTGGCCGCCGGCGAGCGGGCCGGCCTGCAGGCGGTGCTGGCCGAGGAGGCCACGTTGTGGAGCGACGGCGGCGGCAAGGCCCGCGCCGCGGTCAACCCGGTCGTCGGCGCGCCGCGCGTGGCCCGCTTCCTGGCCGGGGTCAGCGCCAAGGCCGCCGACCTCGAGTGGCTGCTGCTCGAAGTCAACTGCGGGCCGGCCGCGCTGGTGCGGCTGGGCATGCGGTGGTCGTTGATGACCTGGGAGACCGACCGCGGCCGGCTCGCGGCAATCCAACTGCTGAGCAATCCCGACAAGGTGTGCGCGCTGGGCCTGTTCGCGGACGACCGGAACTCCGCGGCGCAGGCCCGTGCGGCCTGGGCGCTGCTCTGACGGTGCCGACGCGGGCGCCCGCCGAAAAGCGGTTGCCCCGTTCCGGCCGGCCGGTACCTTGGCCGGTGTGCTGACACCTCCCGCCGACCTGTCCGAGGAACTGCTCGTCAAGACGCTGGGCGATGGCTGGGGGATGGACGTGGCCGAGCTGGGCTACCGGCCCGTCGGCTGGGGCAGCCACCACTGGTCGGTCACCGACGCCGCGGGCGGCCGCTGGTTCCTGACCGCCGACGACCTGACCCTCAAGCGCCGCACCCCGGCGGAGACCCTCGACGAGGCGTACCAGCGGCTGCGGGGATCCTTGCGCGCGGCGGCCGAGCTGCGTGACGCGGGTCTGGCCTTCGTCGTGGCGCCCGTCGCGGCGCGCGGCGGCGAGCCGCTGGCCAGGGCAGGCGAGTGCTACACCGTGGCCGTCCACCCGCACCTGGACGGGCGCAGCTTCGGCTGGGGCGAGTACGACGTGCCCGGACACCGGGAGGCCGTGCTGGAGATGGTGATCGCCGTGCACGCCGCACCCGCGGCCGCCCGCCGCCACGCGCCCGCCGACGACTTCACCGTGCCGCACCGCGACGGGCTCGCCGCCGCGCTCGCCGGGGACCTTCCCGACACCGGCCCGTACGCCCGGCCGCTGGCGCGCTTGCTGGCCGAACACGAACGACCGGTCCGCGACCTGCTGGCCCGCTACGACCGGCTGGTCGCCGAGAACCGGGACCACCCGGCCGTGCTCACCCACGGCGAACCCCACCCCGGCAACACCATGCTCACCTCCGACGGCTGGCGCCTCATCGACTGGGACACCGCGGCCACCGCCCCGCCCGAACGCGACCTGTGGCTGCTGGCAGCCGACGACGACACCGTCCTCGACGCGTACGCCGCCGCCACCGGCCGCTCGGCGCACCGTCCGCTGCTGGACCTCTACCGGCAGCGCTGGGACATCGCCGACCTGGCCGTCGACATCGCCCGCTTCCGCGCCCCGCACACCGGCACCCCCGAGGACACCAAGACCTACGAGATCCTCACCCGCATCCTCACCACCCTCCGGTAAGGAAGGGCACCTTCACATCGCCATCCGTAGCGGAAGGGCACCTTCTTAACGGGAGCCTTGGGCTGAACTGCGCGGAGTTCGGCTCGCGGCAGGGCACGGCGCGGGTTAACCTCGGCCCGGTGCGTATCACCCCGCTCCAGCGTGCCCTGACCGAAGCGACCGATCCCGACCTGCGCGCACTGCCGGAAAGCGTCGCCGCGCTGCTCGCCGAGCTCGACGCGCCGCCACGGCTCGGCGCGCATCTGCGGGCGGTGCACGACGTGGCCGCCCGACTGCTCGCCGATGTGGGCGAGGCGTGCCCGGGGCTCGCCGTGTCGGCCGACGAGGTGCTGTTCGGAGCGGCCACGCATGACATCGGCAAGGTCGTGCATCCGTCCGAACTGTCCGGACCCGGTTCGGCACACGAGCCGGCGGGACACGAGCTGCTGATCGAGCGCGGCGTCGCACCGCGCCTGGCCCGGTTCGCCCTCGATCACGGGTCCGTGGCGTACGACGGGCTCAGCATCGAGGATCTGCTCGTCGTGCTCGCCGACAAGGTGTGGAAGGGCAAACGGGTGCCCGGACTGGAGGACGAGGTCACGGCCCGGTGGTGCGCGGCGAGCGGCGAGCAGCCGTGGGAGGCGTTCCTTCGCCTGGACGACCTGCTGGAGCGGCTGGCCCGCGACGCCGACGCCCGCCTGGCATTCCAGGCCCGTCACCCGCTGTAGCGCGACGCCTGGCTTGCTGGTTCGGCAACAATGTTTGCCGAAATGGCGCGGGGCGGCGCAGGGTGGTCCCGGAGGTGGTCGAGATGACCTTTGAGGCGTACGACGTGGTGGTCGTCGGCGGCGGGGCCGCCGGATTGAACGGGGCGCTGACCCTGGCGCGGGCGCGGCGCTCGGTGCTGGTGGTCGACGGCGGCGAGCCGCGCAACGCGCCCGCCGCGGCGATGCACGCGTTCCTTTCCCGCGACGGGATGCCGCCGGGCGAACTGCTGAAGATCGGCCGGGAGGAGGTACGCGGCTACGGCGGCGAGATCGTGTCGGGCCAGGTGGTCGCGGCGGTACGCGAGGACGGCGGCTTCGCCGTGACCCTCGACGGCGGCCGGGTGGTCCGGGCCAGGCGGCTGCTCGTGGCCACCGGCGTCGTCGACGAGCTGCCCCCGGTCCCGGGACTGCGCGAGCGGTGGGGCCGCGACGTGCTGCAGTGCCCGTACTGCCATGGCTGGGAGGTGCGCGACCAGGCCGTCGCCGTGCTGGCGACCGGCGCGCACGCGGCCCAGCAGGCGCTGCTCTACCGGCAGTGGACTCCGGACGTGACCCTGCTGCGCCACACCGGCCCCGAACCGACCGAGACGGAGCTGGCGCAGCTGACCGCGCGCGGAGTGCGGCTGGTGTCCGGTGAGGTCGCCGGGCTGGCGGTGGCCGACGACCGGCTGACCGGGGCGCGGCTGGCCGACGGCACGGTGGTGCCGTGCCAGGCGCTGGTGGTGTCCGCGCAGATGGTGCCGCGGGCGGGGGTGCTGGAGTCGCTGGGCGTGACGCTGACCGAGCACCCGTTCGGCGCGTACGTCGCCGCGGACCCGAGCGGCCTGACCGAGGTGCCCGGGGTGTGGGTGGCGGGCAACGTCACCGACCTGTCCGCGCAGGTCATCCACGCGGCGGCGGGCGGCTCCCGGGCGGCCGCTTTCATCAACTTCGACCTGGTCGCCGAGGACACCGCGCGGGCGGTCGCCGCTGCCGGCGCAGCCGGGTTTCAGGTGGCGGGCGGGCGGTAGCGCAGGCCGTCCATGAGCAGGTCGAGCAGCCGTCCGGCCTGCTCGGCCTGCGCCGGGTCGGCGGTGGCCAGGCTGACGCCGCTGAGGCTGACCAGCACGTCCTCGGGCCGGATGTCGGCGCGTACGGTGCCCGCGGCGCTGGCCGCGTCGAGCAGGGTGCCGATCGCGCCGAGCAGCCGGTCGCGGCTCTGCGCGAACGGGTTGCCGCCGGAGGCGATCACGGCGCGCAGCGCGTCGGCCATGCCGCGCTTGGTGGTCAGGTACTCGGTGAACAGGTCCATCCAGGCGCGTACGGCCAGGTCCGGCGGCATGGTGTCGAGCAGGCCCGGGGCGGCGTCGCACAGCCGGGCCAGCTCCTTGCGGTAGGCCGCCTCGACCAGTGCCTCGCGGGTGGGGAAGTGCCGGTAGAGGGTGCCGATGCCGACGCCCGCCTGCTTGGCGACGGCGTCCATGGAGACCTGCGGCCCGTCGTGGGCGAACGCCTGGGCGGCGACCTCGAGCAGCCGCTCGCGGTTGCGTTGCGCGTCGGCGCGCAGTGGCCGGGTCACGGCTCCTCCTTCCGGCCGGTGGTGACGCAGCTCATTGTGCGTGCCGGCGATGCGGTTGCAAAACGGAGGATCCTCCGGTTAGCGTGGAGGGCGTAACGGAGGGGCCTCCGGTTGTTGACTGTACCGGAGGACCCGACCCGGCAACGCCGATCAGGACGGAAAGATCATGAGCGTACGTATCACCACCCCGTTCTCCGCCACCTCCACCGCCGCCGAGGTGGTGCAGGGCATCGACCTCACCGGCCGGCGGGCCGTGGTCACCGGCGGCGCGTCCGGCATCGGCGTCGAGACCGCCCGTGCCCTGGCCGGCGCGGGCGCGGAGGTCACCCTCGCGGTGCGCGACACCGCCGCCGGCGACCGCACCGCCGCCGACATCACCGCCACCACGGGCAACAAAGCCGTCTTCGTGTCCCGGCTCGACCTCGCCGACCAGGACTCCGTCGCCGCCTTCGCCGCCGGCTGGGACGGCCCGCTGCACATCCTCGTCAACAACGCCGGGATCATGGCTTCGCCGCTGATGCGCACCCCGCAGGGCTGGGAGATGCAGTTCGCCACCAACCACCTCGGACACTTCGCCCTGGCCCGCGGCCTGCACGGCGCGCTCGCCGCGGCCGGCGGCGCCCGGGTGGTCTCGGTCAGCTCCTCGGCGCACCTGCGCTCGCCGGTGGTGTTCGAGGACATCCACTTCACCGAGCGCGAGTACGAGCCCTGGGCCGCGTACGGGCAGTCGAAGACCGCCAACGTGCTGTTCGCGGTGGAGGGCACCCGGCGCTGGGCCGCCGACGGCATCACGGTCAACGCGCTGATGCCCGGCGCGATCCAGACCAACCTGCAGCGTTACGTGTCCGAGGAGGAGCTGAACCGGCTGCGAGCGCAGATGGGCGGCGGCGACTTCCTGTGGAAGACCCCGGAGCAGGGCGCGGCGACGTCGGTCCTGGTGGCGACCTCGCCGCTGCTGGACGGCGTCGGCGGGCGCTACTTCGAGGACTGCGCCGAGGCCGAGCCGAACGTGGCGGGCAGCCGGCGCGGGGTGGCCGCGTACGCCCTGGACCCGGCTGCCGCGCGGCGGCTGTGGGAGGTCACCGAGCAGACCCTGGCGGCCTGACGCGCCGATGCCCTTCCGGCCTGGCCGGAAGGGCATTTCGGTCAAGATGGTGAGATGGACCTTCCGGTGGGCGGCGCGGCGCACCACACGCACATCCGAACTCCGGACCAGCGGCTACGCGTCTTCGTCAGCTCCACGCTGCGGGAACTGGCCGTGGAGCGGCGGGCCGTGGAGCGGGCCGTCACCGCGATGCGGCTGACGCCGGTGATGTTCGAACTGGGCGCCCGCCCCCACCCGCCCCGCGACCTGTACCGGGCCTACCTGGCGCAGAGCGACGTCTTCATCGGGCTGTACTGGCAGGAGTACGGCTGGGTCGGCCCCGACATGGCCGTCTCCGGTCTGCAGGACGAGCTGGAGCTGTCCCGCGACCTGCCCCGCCTGCTCTACGTGAAGACCCCCGCCGACGACCGCGACCCCCGGCTCGCCGACATGCTGGCAGGCGTGGAGCAGGAGGCGGCCACCTCGTACCGCCTCTTCACGACGGCGACCGAACTCGGCCGGCTCGTGCGCGACGACCTGGCGACCCTGCTCAGCGAACGTTTCGCCGCCGGTGCCTCCGCCGCGCACGCCCCGCCCGCGGCAGCCCGGGCCCGGTTCGCGGCAGCCGAGGCCCAGCCGATCGCGCCGACGCGCGGCCCGCGGGTGCTGCCGATGGGGGCGACCTCGCTGGTCGGGCGCGAACCCGCGATCGAGGAGGTGGCGGCCCTGCTCGACCGGCCCGAGGTGCGGCTGGTGACGCTGACCGGACCCGGCGGGATCGGCAAGTCCCGGCTGGCGCTCGCCGTCGCCGACCGGATAGGCGAGCGGTTCACCGAGGGCACCGTGTTCGTCTCGCTGGCCGAGTTCACCCGGCCGGACGCGGCGCTGGCCGCGATCGGCCGGGCCGTCGGCGCGTCGATCGGCGCGGGACCCTCCCCGCTGGACGCCATCGGCGAGCACCTCGGCGACGACCGCTGGCTGATCGTGCTGGACAACGTGGAACAGGTCGACCTCGCCCACAGCATCGACGAGCTGCTGACCCGCTGTCCCGGCACGGTGGTCGTCGCGACGAGCCGAAGGGTGCTGCGGCTGCGGGCCGAGTGGGAGTACGAGGTCCAGCCGCTGTCCGTGCCGGACGATCCGGACACGATGACGCTGCCCGAGCTGGCCGCCGCCCCGGCGGTGGCCCTGTTCGCCGAACGCGCCCGCGCGGTGCGCCGCGGCTTCGCCCTCACCGAGGCCAACGTCGGCGCGGTGGTGCGGATCTGCCGGCTGCTGGACGGCATCCCGCTCGCCATCGAACTGGCCTCCGCCCGGATCCGGCTCAAGGACCCCGAGATCCTGCTGGCGAAGCTCACCGACTCCCTCGGCGTGCTCGGGGCCGGACCGGTCGACCTGCCCGAACGCCAGCGGACCCTGCGCGCCACGGTCGAGTGGAGCGTCGGCATCCTGCCCGACGCGGAGCGCCGCCTGCTGCAGACCATGGCCGTGTTCGTCGACGGCTGGACCGTCGACGCCGCCGCCCACGTGGCCGGCCTGCCCGAGCACGAGACGCTCGAACTGATCGACACGCTGCACCAGCACAGCCTGGTGCACGTCGACATCACCGAGGCCGGTCCGCGGTCGCGGCTGCTGGTCATCGTCCGGGACTTCGCCGCCGAGCAGCTGTCCACCAGGGACGACGGCCCCGAGGTCCACCGCCGCCATGCCGAGTACTTCCGGCAGCTCGCCGGACGGGCCGACCACCCGCTGCGCGGCGCGGGCCAGCACGAGTGGGGGGAGCGGCTGCAGACCGAGGCGGGCAACCTGTCCGCGGCGGTGCGCTGGCACCTGGCGCACGATCCGGGTCCGCTGCCGCACCTGTTCCGGCAGCTGTGGCCGTTCTGGTCGCTGTGGGAGCACCTGGCGGAGATCCGGCCCTGGGTGCGCCGGCTGTCGGACGACCTCGACGCCTTCGACCTGGAGTCCCGGGTGGAGTTGCTGTGGACGGCAGCGGTGCTCGGCGACAACACCGGCGACGACGCGGGCGCGCTGTGGGCGTACGAGCGCCTGGGGCCGCTGCTGGACCGCATCGGCGACCCGTTCCTGCGGGCGATGGCGCACCTGGCGATGGCCTGGACCGCGCCGCTCGCCGACGACCTGGACCGCGCGCTGCGCGAGGCGCTGGCGAGCCTGGAACTGTTCCGCGACCTGGACGAGCCGTTCTGGACCGCCCTGGTGCTCACCGCGACCGGCACCATGCAGTGCAACCTCGGCCGTCATGACGACGCGGCGGTCCACCTGGCGGAGGCCGACGAGCTGGCGCGGCGGATCGACAACGCGTGGCTGTGCGCTTGGGTCCGCAGCCAGCGGGGCATCATGGCCGTCGAGATCGGGCACCCGCAGCAGGCCAGAGAGCTGCTCGACCAGGGGCTGACGCTGGGCCTGCAAGCCAACAACGTGCGCAGTCTCACCCTGTGCCTGGCGGGTTACGCGCAACTCGCCGCAGGCGACGGGGACTTCGCGCGGGCGACCCTGCTGGGTTGCGCGGCCGATGCGCTGCGGCGGCGCACCGGCATTCACCTGTGGCCGATGCTGCGCCGGCACCGGGAGCAGCGGCACGCCCAGATGCGCGCGGCGCTCGGCGACGAGCGCTACGAGCAGATCTGCGCCGCCGGCGGCCGGCTCGGCCACCGGGAGGCGATCGCCGCCGTCAACGGCGAGCTCGACGCCGCCGTGGCATCGTCATGACCACGACAGGAAGTCGCCGATCGCGGCGATGAACGCGGCCGGGTAATCGCGGCGTACGCAGTGACCGGCGCCGGTGACCCGCAGCGCGGTGAACGGCCCCGCGGCGGCGTCGGCGCAGTCGTCGGCGTCGGCCTCGGCCAGCAGGCCGCCGCGGGCGACCTCGCCGTAGATCAGCAGGGTGGGGCACGCGACCCCGGCCAGCGACTGCAGCAGCGACGGGCCCGGCTCGTACGGCAGGTCGTAGAACCGCGGGTCGAACTCGCCCTTGCTGACCGCCCACGGCCGGTATTCGGTGTCGGGCCAGCCGGGGTTGTCCGCGCGGCCCTTGGCGATCCGCGCGTCGAGGTCCAGCGCCTGCAGCTCGGCCAGCCAGGACGGCATGCCGTCGGCCGCGAGGGTGTGGTGCGGACCGGGCGGGTCCTCCAGCACCAGCGCCCGGACAAGGTCGGGCCGGGCGGCGGCCAGCGCGGCGGCGGCCAGCGCGCCCATCGAGTGCCCGATCACGACGACCGGCCCCAGCCCGAGGCCGTCGAGCACGAGCGCCGCGTCGGCGGCGTTGGCGGCGGTGCCGGTGGGCTCCTCCGGCAGCCCGGACGAACCGTGGCCGCGGGCGTCCAGCGTGATCGCGCCGGTGTGCGCGGTCAGCGCCGGGAGCACCGGGTCCCAGCACGCGCCGGAGTCGGAGAAGCCGTGCAGGAGCAGCAGTCCCGGCTCGCCGCCGTGGCGCTCCCAGGCGAGGTGAGCGGTACGCACCGGGGACCTCCCAAGAAGATGATCAGCCTGACCCTACACCGCCTGCAGGCCGACCGCGTCGGACCGCGCGGGTCGCCGCGACGGTGATCCGGTCGCCCGCGCTCGGCGAGCCTGACATGACGTGCGGCGGAGCCGAGGGCTCCGCCGCACGTGATCGGGTGGTACGCGGTTACGAGGCGGTGCAGGAGTACGCGGTCGGCAGCGCCGTGTTGCCGTTGGGACGGCTGGCCTGGAAGCCCCACGACGCGGTCTGGCCCGGCGCGAGGCTGCCGTTCCAGTTCTGGTTGGTCTCGGTCACGTTCTGCCCGCTGACCACGGCGGCCTGCGGCCAGGAGCCGGTGTGCGCGTGGCCGGACGGCAGGGTCGCGGTCGACGACCAGCCGTTGATCGTGCTGGAGCCGGTGTTGGTGACCGTCACCTGCATGACGTAGCCGTTGTTCCACTGGCTCTGCACCGCGGCGGTGGTGGTGCAGCCGCCCCCGCCCCCGCCGCCGGTCGTGGTGACGTTGACGATGCCGGAGTAGCCGGAGGTGCCCGCCGAGTTGGAGGCGCGTACGCGGTACCGGTACGTGGTGTTGGCGGCGAGCCCGGAGTCGGTGAACGACGGCGAGGACGAGGTGCCGACCTGGCTGAAGCTGGTGCTGCTGGCGCCGGTGGCCCGCTCGATCAGGTAGCTGCTGACCGTGCCGGAGGACGCCGACCAGCTCAGCGATGCGCCGCTTGCGGTCACGTTCGACGCGCTCGGCGTGCCGGGCGTGCCCGGGACCTGCGTGCCGCCGCCCGTGGTGGTGGTGACGTTGACGATGCCGGAGTAGCCGGAGGTGCCCGCGGAGTTGGAGGCGCGTACGCGGTACCGGTACGTGGTGTTGGCGGCGAGCCCGGAGTCGGTGAACGACGGCGAGGACGAGGTGCCGACCTGGCTGAAGCTGGTGCTGCTGGCGCCGGTGGCCCGCTCGATCAGGTAGCTGCTGACCGTGCCGGAGGACGCCGACCAGCTCAGCGACGCGCCGCTCGTGGTCACGTTCGACGCGCTGGGCGTGCCCGGGGTGCCGGGCGGCTGGGTGCCGCCGCCGGTGGTGACCGAGGACGAGAACGAGTTCACGGCCAGGCCGACACCGCCGATCCACGGCTCGAATCCCGCCTGGACACTGGTCAGGTACCAGCTGTTGTTGCCGTACTGGGAGCCGCGCGTGAACGTGTCGCGGACGAAGTCCATCACGTCGAAGCTCAGCGAGGTGATCGGAGAGCCGGTGAACAGGTAGGACACCACGTTGTTGGCGCCGTTGCTGCCGGTCCAGACGGCCCAGCTGCGCCCGGCGATGTTCGCGGTGCCGGTCTGGGAACCGATGGGCTGGATGCTGCCCTGCCGGTTGGCCCAGATCATGATCTCGGTGTCCTGGACGCCGGAGACGTTGGTGTCGGCGTTGAGCCAGATGTCGTACGCGGCGTCGTAGGTGCCGCTGCCGGGGTACGAGAAGCTGATGCTGCTGGGCGCGGTGCCGATGGTGCTCAGCTGCTTGGGCAGCGGCGAGCTCGGGCTGCAGTTGGAGTAGTGGCAGCCCAGGAAGATGGACGGGTAGGACACCGGCGCACCCGAGGTGTTGCCGACGCCGTCCTGCTGGGTGATGCTGAACCCGTTGCTGGTGGTGTTGATGCACTGGGTGGCGCTGGTGCCCCACCGGTTGTTCTGGATCACGTAGTTGCCGGCGACCACGGTGCCGTACTGCTCGCAGATGGTCGCGGCCTGGGCGGGCTGCGCCGCGAGAAGGCTCACGGCGGTGGCGGCGACGGTCAGCGCGATGGCTGAGACGACTGTAGCGAGGCGATGCTTTCTGCTCGTCGTGGCGTGCATGTCACTCCTTGGGCAGGGGAGGAGAGATCGGGAGGTGCCATGACTGGGAGCGCTTCCACCGGACACCATAGGCCATCGTCGAAGTGCCTGTAAACAAAACCATTGACGGTAATCAGTTTCATGGAAGTTACATGCGCGCCAAGGTTTCGTTACCTTTCGGACCGCTGCGGGCCGCCTGCGCACCGGATGGGAGGATGCGGGTTCGAGTCTGGGGAGGAGCACGAGGTGGGAGATCTGCAGCGGCTGCGCGAGGTCGCGGCACAGGTGTACGGCTGGACGGCGCTGCGCCCGGCGCAGGAGGAGGCGATGGCCCACGTGACCGCGGGCCGCGACACGATCGTGGTGTCGCCGACCGGCTCCGGCAAGTCGGCCATCTACCAGGTCCCGGCCCTGGTCGTGGGCGGGCCGACGATCGTGGTGTCGCCGCTCATCGCCTTGCAGCGCGACCAGGTCAAGAACCTCGTCGACCGCGGCGCGCCCGACGCGCACGTGGTCAACTCCGCGCGCAGCGCCCGGGACAACGCGGCCGCGTTCGACGCCATCCAGGCCGGTGACGCCGAGTTCCTGTTCCTGGCGCCGGAGCAGCTGGCCAAGGACGAGGTCGTGCAGCAGCTGCTGGAGGCCAAGCCGTCGCTGTTCGTGGTGGATGAGGCGCACTGCGTCTCCTCGTGGGGCCACGACTTCCGGCCCGACTACCTGCGCCTCGGCGAGGTCATCGAGCGGCTGGGCCACCCGACCGTGCTGGCGCTGACCGCCACCGCGTCGCCGCCGGTGCGCGCCGACATCGTCGAGCGGCTGCGCATGCGCGACGCGGTGCAGCTGGTCAAGGGCTTCGATCGGCCCAACATCCGGCTGGAGGTGTCCCGCGAGATCACCGAGCGGGAGAAGCGCCGCGAGATCATCGAGCGCGTCATCGCCCTCGACCCGCCCGGCCTGCTCTACGTGCAGACCCGCGGCGAGACCGAGGAGTACGCCCAGGCGCTGCGCGAGGCGGGCGAGGAGGCGTACGCGTACCACGCGGGTCTGAGCTCCGCGGAGCGCTCGGCGGTGCACGACGCGTTCCTGGCCTCCGACCGGGTCGTGGTCGTCGCGACGTCGGCGTTCGGCATGGGCATCGACAAGCCGAACGTGCGCTTCGTGGTGCACGCCGCGCCCGCCGAGTCGCTGGACTCCTACTACCAGCAGATCGGCCGCGCCGGCCGCGACGGCGACCCGGCCACCGCCGTGCTCTACTTCCGGCCCGAGGACCTGCGCCTGCCGCGCTTCTTCTCCTCCGGCACCGTCGACGAGGAGCTGCTCACCCGCGTCGGTGCGGGCGTCATCGCGGCCGACGGCCCGGTGCGCATCGACGACCTGCTCGAAGAACTCGACGTGACCCGCTCGCGGGTCACCCGCTCGGTCAACCTGCTGCAGGAGGCCGGGGCCGTGCTCACCACGGGCAAGGGCGTGCGGTGGACCGGCGGCGAGCTGGCCGCCGCCGTCGCGGCGGCCGCGGTCGAGGCCGCGCAGATGCGCACCGTCGAGCTGACCCGCGTCGAGATGATGCGGGGGTACGCCGAGACCGACGACTGCCGCCGTCAGTTCCTGCTCGGCTACTTCGGCGAGGACCTGGTCGACACCTGCGGCAGCTGCGACACCTGCACCGCGGGCACCGCCGACGCGCAGTCCGACGTGGACACCGGCTTCCCGGTGCAGTCGCGGGTGACCCACGCCGAGTGGGGACCGGGCGTGGTCATGCGCGAGGAGAACGACCGGATCACGGTGCTGTTCGACGAGGTGGGATACCGCACCCTGTCACTGAAGGCGGTCCGCGCCCGCAACCTGCTCACCGCGGCCTGACCCTGGTGGTGCCGCCGGGGCCTCGCGGCGTTCGCGAGCGCCCCGGCCGCACCGCCCAACGGCCCGGGCGTCGCAGGGGATCGATCGATGTCGTACGGCTCGGTTATGGTGACCGCGATGCTGTTCGACGGAGTGTTCACCTCGGCCCTGACCATCGGATACGCGGTCGTGCTCGGGCAGGCGCTGCGGATGCTGGTGCAGTACCAGATCTGGCTGCACCGCTGGCGGCAACCGGAGCGGCGGACCATCCGCGTCCTCGGACATAGTGAGTGGCTGATCCCGCCGGCCCACGCCCGCGCCTGGGTCGGCCTGACCATCGTGGTGGCCGGCTGTGCCACGTACCTGTGCCTGCCGGGCGAACCCGATCCCGCGGCGGACGTGTTCGTCAAGGCCATGCTGCTGCTCGGGCTGGCCGCGAGCCTGCTGCTCATCGAGGACGGCTGGCGCATGCCGCGCCACGAACTGCGGCAGATCCGGCAGGTGCGCGGCCTGGTCCGCTTCACCCGCGCCCGACTCGAGAAGCACAGCATCACCGAACGGCTCAGGTCCCCGAACGAGGGCGAGCCGGCCGGCACGCGCGAGGAGCTGGACCGGCTGCTGGCGCTGCTGGAGGAGGAGCCGTGGGAGCGAGCGGCCGCGCCGCGGTCCTGGCGTGTCGTCGCCCTGATGCTGCCCACCGTCGAGGAGTCGGCGAAGTCCACGATCCGCCTCATGCGCTACCGCTACGGCATCCGTGACGCCGAGCTCGGCGCGCACATCTGGGACGAGCCGAGCAGCGGCTGAGAACCGGGCCGCTGAGCGACGTGCACATCGGACCGTGCGAGCTTCGAAACATTTACGAAAACTAGGGACCTCCGCTCGGGGGCGGGTTTAGCGTCGGGCACCCGCACGGCTCCACCCGACCATTCGGAGTAAGTGATGACCCGTTCCCTGTACGGGCGTGGGCGGCTCGCGGCTGCCCTCGCCCTGGCGACCGCCGCGCTCACCATGCTCGTCGCGCCCCCGGCGCACGCCGCCGTCAGCGGCCGCAACCTGCCCGCCGACGGCAAGATCCGGCTGTTCATGGGCCAGGACTCGACCACCCTGGCCGACTACAAGCGCGACGTGCTCGACCCGGCCCCGTCGGCGCCCCGGCCCGGCGGCGTCACCCTGTACACCAACCTCATCCTGGGCGGCACGCCCGGCCCGCTCGCCGGTTTCTACGGCCCCGTCGACTACGGCTCGGGCGTCTACGACTTCCCTGCCACACTCAGCCAGTACCCGGGTGCGTCGCTGGCCGTCGGCCTGTACCTGTCCGACGCCACGGCCGGCTGCGGCAACCAGCCGCTGCGCGCCATCATGGGCCGCAACGACGCTGACGTCACCGCCGGCAACCCCAACCTGATCACGTCGTACCGGGCCAAGGTCGACGAGATGGTGACCTGGCTCAAGAACACCGGCCGGGAGGTGTTCCTGCGTATCGGGTACGAGTACGACGGTCCGTGGAACTGCTACAACGCCGACTTCTACAAGGAGGCGTTCCGCTACATCAAGGGCCGCATCGACGCCCTCGGCGCGACGAAGGTCGCCACGGTGTGGCAGTCGGCGGCCTGGCCGATCGACGAGAGCCCGAACAACCCGGAGTACCACTACATCGTCACCGCGGCCAACCACTTCGACGTGTGGTACCCGGGTGACGCGTACGTGGACTGGGTCGGGATGTCGGCGTTCTATGGTGCGACGTACAACCAGGTGCAGTGGGCCTGCAAGACGCCGTCGATCTCGCCGCGCGCGCTGCAGGACCGGGTGCTGAACTTCGCCCGCGGCCACGGCAAGCCGGTCATGATCGCTGAGGCGTCGCCGCAGGGCTTCACCACCGGCGCGAAGACCCGCAGCTGCATCTTCAACAAGAGCCCGCAGGCGACCACCGCCGACGCCATCTGGAACACCTGGTACGCCGACTTCTTCGGCTACATCGCCGCGAACGCCGACGTGATCCGGGCCGTGGCATACATCAACACCAACTGGGACGCCCAGCCGAACTGGCAGTGCAACGGCGCTCCGGCGGGCCAGCCGGGCTGCGCTAACGGCTACTGGGGCGACTCGCGCATCCAGGCCGACGCGACGATCCGCAGCCGGTTCCTGGCCGAGCTCGGCAACTCCCGCTGGGTCAACGGATCCGGCAGCACCAATCCGGAGCGCACCGTGCGAGGCGTCGGGTCCAACCGCTGCCTTGACGTGTCCGGTGGACGTACCACCGACGGCACCAAGGTGCAGTTGTGGGACTGCCTGAACAACCCGGCGCAGAAGTGGCGGGTCGAGGCCGACGGCTCGCTGGTCAACCCGAACTCAGGCAAGTGCCTGGACGTGGCCGGGGGCGCCACGGCCAACGGGACGATCGTGCGGCTGTGGACGTGCCTGGGCAACGGCGCGCAGCGCTGGACGGTCAACGCCAACGGCACCATCGTCAACCCGCAGTCGGGCAAGTGCCTGGACGCCGACGGCTGGGGCACCGCCAACGGCACCCAGATGATCATCTGGACCTGCGGCAACCCGGTCCAGTCCAACCAGAACTGGATCGTGTCCTGACAGACCACCGGTGACACCGGCGCCCGGTGCCGGTGGCCGAACGACGCCCGGCCGTGGTGGGTTCCACCACGGCCGGGCGTCACCGGTCCTGGCCGCATCGACGTGACCGCGACCGTCAGCGCGCGGCCACGCCGTGCCTCATTTCTGCGCGGCGCGCAGCTGGAGTCCGTGGCCGTCGGGGCCGGTGAGGGTCAGCCGGTCGGCGGTGACCTGCCAGGTCACGTCGCCCTTCAGTGTGGCCAGCACGGCCCGCTCCAGCTTGTCGACGTCGTCGGCGCAGGCCATCTTCGTGGTGAAGATGTCGGCGAAGGCGATGGTCTTCTCGGCGAGCACGGCCGTGCCGCCGAGGTTGTTGCAGCCGGTGTGGCCCTGCACCTTGCCGTCGGCGAATTCGAGGAAGGCGGTCGCGCCGGCGGGGACGGAGCCGGCGCTCTGCCCGTCGAGCACCGTGTCGACCTGCCAGCGGGTGCCGGTCAGCGGCCGGTCCGGGTCGGCGGACTCCTGGTCCTGCAAGGTGACCTCCATGGTGTCGGTGCGCAGGGTGAGCACGTCCCCGGCCAGCTCCCAGCGCGGCCCGGCCTGCAGGAAGCCGGAGACCAGCGCGTCCTGCTCGTGCAGTTTCGGGTCGCAGCCCATCTCGGTCATGCTCACGTCGCCGGTCATCCGCAGGCGGCCGCCGGACAGGTCGGCGTCGCCGCCCATGCTGTTACACCCGGCGGCGGCCCCGACATGGCCTTTGCCGTCCAGTGTGAGCCGGAGGCGGGTGCCCCTGAACAGCTCGTATGGTTTGCCGTCGCGGACGACGGCGGTGGACAGGAAGGTCCGGCCGGCCAGGACGGCGCCGTCGTCGGGCGGGCCGTCGGCACCGGCGTCGAGGGGCTGCGCGCATGCGGCGAGCAGCAGGACAGCCAGCAGCGGCACTACGCGCACTGTTTTCACGTTACCTTCGACCGCTGCGGGGCCCGCGCGGTTCCGCCCGATCGCCAGAACGCCCGGACCGTCTTCGCGGCCGAGCGTCCTGGCAGCTCGCAGGTGGTGAAGCGTGAGGAAGGGCACCTTCCGCTACGTATATCGATGTGAAGGTGCCCTTCCTTCAGCTCAGGCGCGGCACGGAGTGCCGGTGGGGTGGGTGGGGGTGCCGGTCACGCCGGCCTTGGATTCGCCGATGACGACGTCGGTGAGCAGGGTGTCCAGGACCAGGGCCTGCTGGGTGACGCCGGTGGCGGTGGTGGTGGTGCTGTTGAGCTTCAGGGTGCCGACGACCAGGGGGACGGTGAGGGGGCCGCTGCCGACCGTCACCGTCGCGCCGTTGACCTTCAGGTTGGTGATGGTGGACGAGCCGGTGAACTGCGGGACGAGGCCGCCGGGTCCGGCCACGCAGGTCGCCGAGGCGGTCGAGTTGATGTAGCCGACCTCGATGGTGACCAGGCCCGCGACGGTGATCTTCGTGGAGCCCGCGGCGGCGGTGGAGACGGCCTTGTCGCCCGCTGCCGGTGCGGTGCTCTGGTTGTTCGGGGTCAGGTCGGTGCTCGCGGACAGGCCCGTGGTCTTCACGGTGACCAGGCCCGCGTTGAGCGTGTTGTCGGGGCCGGTCGCGGTGGCGTCCACGCAGGGGTTGCTGGCCGGGTTGGCCTGGGCCGAAAGCTGTCCGGCCAGGTTGAGGGCGGTCGCCGAGCAGGTGAAGACGCCGTCGCGGTCGTTGTCCACGATGGTCGCCTCGCCCGAAGGGTCGGTCAGCGCCGCGCCGCTCGGCGAGCTGAGGCCCAGCTTGAAGGTCTCGTTGAGTTCGTCGACGGCGTCGTCGGCGATCGGCACGGTGACCGTCTTCAGGGTCTCGTTCGGGGAGAACGTGAGCAGTCCGCTCTTGGCCGTGTAGTCGGCGGCCCCGGCGGTGCCGGTGGTGGTCGCGTAGCTGACGCTCACCGGGAACGGGGCGGGCGAGGACAGGGTGACCGTGAAGTCGACCGTGCCGGCGCCCTCGTTGACCTGGACGTCGTACACGCTCAGGCCGGGCACGTGCACGGTCAGGGTCTGCACGTACCCGCGGCCGGCGCCGTCGATGAGGAAGTCGACCTCGCACTGGAAGGTCCCGCCGGCGGCCTCGCCGTCCACATCGACGGTCTCGCTGAACGCCGCGTCGTCACCGCTGGTCACGGTCCGCGACGCGGGGGACAGCGACACCGACAGCGGGTCGTCGCAGTCCACGCTCGGGGTGACCGTCACCTCGATGGCCTGGATGCCCGCCAGGATCGCGTCGGCGACCTGGTTGGCCGGCACGTTGTCCAGGAACACGCCGCCGGTGGCGTCGGTGACGGCCTGGATCTGGCCGTTCTGGTTCAGGCCGCCCGCGCCGACGTTGACCGCGACCACCCGTACGCCGGCCGCTTGGAGTGCGGCGATGACCTGGGCGCGGGTGTGGCCGAGGCTCGGTTCGTGCGAGACCGCGTCGCCGAAGATGACGACGATGCGGGTGCCGCCGGGACGGAACGTGACCGCGCCGGTGGCGAGCTGGTAGAGCGCGTTGAGGCCGTCCTCGGCGATGTCGCCGCCGCCGCCCGCGCTCCACGCGTCGACGCCCGCCTGCACCAGGGCCTGGTCGGCGGTGAGACCCTGGTTGACGGCGAACGGCGGAGTGTCGTTGACGTCCTTGTAGTTGGCCGCCGCGAACTGCGCGCTGGGCTGCGCGCCGCTGACGGCGGTCAGGATGTCGGCGGCGTTGGACTTCACGTTGGCGATGGCCCCGCCCATGCTGCCGGTGGTGTCGGCGAGGAACACGATGTCGGGGTTCGGCGGCACGGCGGGGGTGTGCACGACCTTGGCGATCGTGGCGGAGCCGCCGGGCGGCAGTGTGCGGGTGACGGCGGACGGCTCGACGCCGGGTGCGGCGGCGTACGCCGGCGGGGCCGGCTGGGAGAGCAGGCCTGACGCCGCCATGGCGGCCACCGTCAGGACACTCACGCCCCACCGGTGGGTAGCCTTCCGCCTGTGCAGGTGCAACATCTGGCACATCCTTTCGGGCAGCCCGCGTCGTCCGGCGGGTTTGCCGGAGGCGGGCTGCTGGGTGTGCCTAGAGTCAAAGCGATGAATCTCCACGCCATCAACGCTTGACTATCCGGCGTACGCCGACTAAGTGACCGCACGTGCGAGCGCGACTGCACTGCGTGACGGCCGTTGATCGCCCCGTTCGGCGTAACCTGATCGGACTACGCTGTGCCGGGCCGCGGTGTCGTGAGGTGAGTGAGCACCGCGTACACGTATGACGGGTATTCGATAGCGGGGAGCGCCGGTGGAACGCAGTCCGTTGGCGATCGCGGTGGCGCAGCCGCCGACGGTGGCGTACGACGTGGCGGCCAACGCCGTGACGCACGCCGACATGGTGCGCGCCGCCGGTGCCCGGGTGGTCGTCTTCCCCGAGCTTTCGCTCACCGGCTACCAGCTCGACGCGCCCGCGATCACCGTCGACGACCCGCGGCTGGGCCCGCTCGTCGCGGCGTGCGGCGACACCGGTGCGGTGGCGCTGGCGGGCGCGCCCGCCTGGGACGGGGCCGGTCACGCGTACATCGCGACGCTGGCGGTGGACGGCGCCGGGGCGCGCGTCGCCTACCGCAAGGTGCACGTCCACGAGTCCGAGCAGCGGTTCACCCCGGGCGAGGGACCCGCCGTGGTCGAGGTCGACGGCTGGCGGCTGGGCCTGGCGATCTGCCGCGACATCAAGTTTCCCGAGCACGACGCCGCGACCCTGGACCTGGGCGCTCACGTCTACGTCGCCTCGGTGGTCGACCACCTGCACGAGGCGCACCTCGCCGCCGAACGCGGTCGCCGGGTCGCCGCCGACCGGGCCGTCTGGGTCGCCGTGGCGAGCTTCGCGGGCCCCACCGGCGGCGGCTTCGGCCAGACCGCGGGCGGCTCGGCGGTATGGGCGCCCGGCGGCGTCGTGCTGGCCCACGCCGGTTCCGAGCCGGGCGAGCTCGCCCGGGCGACGCTGCGGCCCTGACTTCACCTACGCTGCCCTTGCGGTCGTGACGGGCAACCCGACCTGCGCCGCCGGCGAGGCGTGGCGAAGAAGGCTCACCAGCCCCGGTATTGCCCCGCGTCCGGCGGCCTGGTGCGGTCAGCCGCGCAGGTAGGCGAGGACCGCCAGGACGCGGCGATGGTCGTCGGCGTCGGGAGGCAGGTCGAGCTTGGCGAGGATGCCCGCGATGTGCTTGGCCACCGCGGCCTCGGTGACGACCAGACGGCGGGCGATCGCCGCGTTGGAGCGGCCCTCCGCGACCAGGCCCAGCACCTCGCGCTCGCGCGGGGTGAGCCGGTGCACCGGGTCGCGGCGGCGGTCCAGCAGCTGGCGGACCACCTCGGGGTCGATGACGGTGTGCCCGTCGGCGACCCGGACCAGCCCGTCCACGAACTCGCTCACCTCACCGACCCGGTCCTTGAGCAGGTATCCGGTGCCCGCGGACCGTCCCGCGTCGATCAGCTCCGCGGCGTAGGTCTGCTCGACGTACTGGCTGAGCACCAGGATCGGCAGGTCGGGCAGTTCGGCGCGCAACGCCAGCGCGGCTCGCAGGCCCTCGTCGCTGAAGCCGGGCGGCATCCGCACGTCGGTGACGACGATGTCGGGCCGTAGCCGCGGCACCTGTTCGCGCAGCGCGTCGGCGTCGCCGACCGCCGCGGCCACCTCGTGTCCGAAGTGGCGCAGCAGGCTGGTCAGGCCTTCGCGCAGCAGCACCGAGTCCTCTGCCAGCACCACCCTCAGCGCTCGCACGGCAGCTCCACCCGCAGCAGGGTCGGCCCGCCGGGCGGGCTGGCCAGCAGCAGCCGCCCGCCGACCGCCGCGGCCCGGTCGGCCAGGCCGGCGAGCCCGGTGCCGCGGGCGGGGTCGGCGCCGCCCGCGCCGTCGTCGTGGACCTCCAGCACCAGTCGCCGGTCCTGCGTCCATGCCGCGACCCGGCCCGCGGCCGCACTGCTGTGCCGGGCCAGGTTGGCCAGCGCCTCGTTGACCGCGAAGTATGCGGTGACCTCGACCGGTGCGGGCAGCCGCCCGTCCAGGCGCAGGTCGAGCTCGACCGGCACGGGGGAGCGCCCCGCGATGTCGCGGATCGCGGCGGCCAGCCCGCGGTCGCTGAGCACCTGGGGATGCACGCCGCGGATCAGCTCGCGCAGCTCGGCCA
This sequence comes from Catellatospora chokoriensis, assembly GCF_011297315.1. Taxonomy (NCBI): domain Bacteria; kingdom Bacillati; phylum Actinomycetota; class Actinomycetes; order Micromonosporales; family Micromonosporaceae; genus Catellatospora; species Catellatospora chokoriensis. Next base: position 163,347 of record NZ_JAAOTI010000001.1, on the reverse strand, counting down.
GCGCCGCCGCGGTCTGCTGCCGGGCGTCGTCGAGCAGCGGTGCGACCGGGTGCTCGTCGGCGACCTGCAGCCGGGCCAGGCCGAGGGTGACGCTCAGCGCGACGAGCCGCTGCTGCGCGCCGTCGTGCAGGTCCCGCTCGATACGGCGGCGTTCGGAGTCGAAGCCCGCGGCCAGCCGCTCCCGCGAGCGCATGACCTCGACCAGGTCGGTGTCGGTCGGCGCGAGCACCGCGCGGGCGATCGCGGCCCGCGCTCCGGCCCAGGCGGTGATCGGGTACGCGGTCAGCGGCAGCAGGACGAGCCCGGCGGCGCACAGCATGCCGGTGAACCACGGGCTGGCGGGCAGTTCGGCGCCGGGGCCGGAGGGCTGGAGCGGGGCGGAGATCAGCATCAGCGGCGGGAGCAGCGACAGCAGCACCACGGCCAGGTCGAGCCACCAGGCCACGCACGCGCTGAGGACGGCGTACCCGATCTCGCGCCAGGTGCCGGGCTCGCGCAGGCGCAGCGGCGGGCGCGCCGGCAGCGGGCGGGTGTCGACCAGGCGCAGCCGCCACCGGTCGAACCCGGCGATCAGCGGCCCGGCGGCCACCACGATCAGCAGCGCGGCCACCAGCAGGCCGATCAGCGCGGTGCGCCCCGGGCGCAGCAGCTCGATGCCGGCCAGCAGCGCCATCGGCAGGGCCGCCGGGAGCAGCCCCGCGGCCAGATACCCCAGGGACCGCCACGGCCAGGCCGAATGCGCCAGCCGCCAGGGCGGGGCAGCGGCGGCGGACAGGGCGGTGCGAGGGATCACCGCACGACCCTAACCTGGACCGATCGCCCGCACAGTAGTGCTGGGACTAGTGCCGATCCTCGCCGTCGCACCAGTGTGCCGGGGCCTGCGCTCGGATGAGGTGGACGCATGACATCAACGGCGACGGTCCGCCTGCACGCGGTCCGCAAGACATACCGGACCGGTGCGCACACGGTCACCGCCCTGGACGGGGTGAGCGCCGACTTCACCGCGGGCAGCTTCACCGCGGTGATGGGCGCGTCCGGCTCGGGCAAGTCGACCCTGCTGCAATGCGCGGCCGGGCTCGACACCGTCGACAGCGGGCAGATCACTGTCGACGGCACCGACCTGGCCGGGCTGTCCGAGCACGCCCGTACGCTGCTGCGCCGGGACCGGATCGGGTTCGTGTTCCAGGCGTACAACCTGGTCGGGGCGCTGACCGCGGCCCAGAACACGGCGCTGCCGTCGCGTTTGGCCCGGCGCGCGCCGCAGCCGGCGGCGGTCACGCGGGCGCTGGCCGAGGTTGGGCTGGCCGAGCGGGCCGGGCACTACCCGGCGCAACTGTCCGGCGGGGAGCAGCAGCGGGTCGCCATCGCCCGCGCCCTGATCACCCGGCCCGCGGCGCTGTTCGCCGACGAGCCCACCGGGGCACTGGACAGCACGTCGTCGGCGGTGGTGCTGGCGGCACTGCGGCGGCTGGTCGACGGGCACGGGCAGACCGTCGTGATGGTGACCCACGATCCGGCGGCGGCCGTGGTCGCCGACCGGGTGCTGGTGCTGGCCGACGGGCGGCTCGTCGACGAGATCACCGGCGCGGACCCCGCACGCATCGCGGCCCGGCTGGCCGCCGGGGCGGTGGCGGCATGATCGCGCTCGCCTCGCTGCGCGAACGGTGGCGCAGCCTGCTCGGCACGCTGCTGACCCTCGCCGTCGCGGTCGCCGTGCTCACCGTGTGCGGCCTGCTGCTCGTCTCGGCACGCCCGGTCGCCCCCGACCGGTACGCGGCGAGCCCCGTGCTGATCCGGCCGGTGCCGCCGACTGCCCCGGAGGCGTTCACCGAACCCCGCCCGTGGCCGAATGAGCAGGCCGAAGCGCTGGCCGTACGGTTGGCGGCCGTGCCCGGGGTGTCGAGGGCGGTGCCGGTCCACCGCTTCTACGCCCAGGTGCTGCGTGACGGCTCGCCCGTCGCGGGGGAACGCGACGCCTACAACTGGTCCGCGGCAGCGCTCGGCGGCCACGTGCTCGCCACGGGCCGGGCTCCTGCCGGTTCCGGGGAGGTCGTGCTGGGCACCTCGCTCGGGGTCCCGGTGGGGGCGCGGGTCGACCTGCTGACCGCGGCCGGGCCGGAGCAGTTCACGGTCACCGGGACGGTGCGCGGGGCCGGGATCTGGGTGGCCGACGGTGTGGCGGGCACTCGCACCGGCGGCGTGCCCTTGATCGGCTTGCTGACCTCGACCGATGCCGATGCCGATGCCGATGCCGACGCTGACGGCGGCGATGCTGCCCGCGTCGCCGCGGCGGCGACTGCGGTCGTCGGTGCGGACGGCGTCGTGCTGGCCGGCGACGCGCGCGGCGCGGCGGAACCAGTCGGTGACGCCCGCACCCGGTGGATCGGGATGCAGGTGCTGTCCGCCCTGTCCGCGCTGGGACTGTTCGTGTCGGTGTTCATCGTGGCGTCGACGTTCGCCTTCGCGACCCGCCAGCGCGAGCGGGAACTGGGCCTGCTGCGGCTGCTCGGGGCGGTGCCGCGGCAGGTGCGGCGCTGGGTGCTCGGCGAGGTCGTGCTGCTGGGCCTGCTCGGCGGCGCGTGCGGGGTCCCGGTGGGACTGCTGGCCGCAGGGCCGGTGGCGCGCTGGCTGGCGCGCACCGGATTCGAGCCGGCGTCGTTCACCGTGCTGTACCAGCCGGTCGTCCCGGTTGCCGCGATGGCCGCCGGGGTGCTGGTGGCGCTCGCGGGAACCTGGGCCGCGGCCCGCCGCGCGGGCCGGGTCGGCCCGCTGGCGGCGCTGCGCACGGCGGCAGTCGACGACCGCCCGGTGACCCTGGTGCGGATGCTCGCCGGTGGCGTGGCGCTGGCCGCGGCCGTCGCCGCCGGGGTCGCCGCGACCCGGGCGTCCGGCGCGGACCTGGGCACCTACGCGCTGTACGCGGCGATGGCGCTGGTCACCGCGGGCAGCCTGCTGGCCCCGGTGCTGCTGCCGCCCGCGGTGCGCCTGCTCACCGCGCCGTTCGCGCGCGGCCGGGGCGCGACCGTGCTGCTGGTGCGCCAGCACGTCGCGACCGCGGCCCGGCGGTCCGCCTCGGCCGCCGCGCCGGTGCTGCTCTGCGTGGCGTTCACGGTCCTCATCGGTGGGATGGTGCAGACCACCACCGCCTACTACGGGCTCAACCGGGTCACCGCCGCGAACGCCACGGCCGTGGTCGTGCCCGACGGCACGGCGGGCCTGTCCGACGCCGCGGTCACCGCCGCGGGCGGCCGGTCCGCCCTGCCGACCACCCTGTACGACGGCGTCGAACCGCTGCCCGCCGCCGGTATCACCCCCGCCGAGCACGTGCTGCTGACCGTCGCCGACGGCAGCCTGACCGCCCTGCACCGACCCTCGGCCGCAGGTCCATCGGACGTCGCGGGTCCTGCGGAGCAGGCCGGACCCGGTGTCGACCATGCGCTGCCCGCCGGGTCAGGCCCCGGACGGTCGGCCGGCCCGGTCGTTCCGGTCGCGGTGGCCGAGGGATTCGCCGCCTCGGCGGGCTGGGTCGCCGGAAGCACGCATCCCGTGTTCGGTCCGGACGGCCGCCCGATCACGCTGGAGGTCGTCGCGGTGCTCGTCGGCCGACCACTGCCGGCCGGCATCCTGCTCGACCGGGCGGTGGTACGGGCGATGGACCCGTCGGCGCTGACCGTCGTCGTCTACTCCGGACAGCCCGTGCCGGAGAGCGCGCTCGCCGGTCTGGGCGCGCGCCCGCTGTCCGCCGCGGCCTACGCGGCGAGCGGCCAGGACGAGGACGACCGCCTGGTGTGGGTGTTCACCGCGCTGCTGATCGCGGTGTCGGCCGGGTTCGGCCTGCTGGCGGTGGTGAACACGATGCTCATGTCGACCACGGGCCGGGCCGGGGACCTGCGGGTGCTGACGCTGTCCGGGGCCACCCGCGGCCAGGTGCTGGGCATGCTCGCCGCGGAGACCGCGGTGGTGGTGGTCACCGGGGCGGCGCTGGGGCTGGCCGTGGCCGTCGCGGCCCTGGCCGCGCTCGCCCGCGGGTTGAGCGCGCAGCTCGGCGTCGCGGTGCCGATGGTGATCCCGTGGGGCACGCTGGCCGCGACCGTCGGCGTGTGCCTGGTGCTGGCGGTGGCCGCGGCGGGCCTGCCCGCGCTCGGCTCCGGCCGGGCGACCCGCGGCTCGGCGAGTGTTTGAGCAGGTGGTCGCCTGGGGAACGTCAGGGAATGCACGGGGGAGCGGGAGTGTCGGACGCCGACCGTGCTCGGGACGGGACGGCGAGGTGCGCGAATGACCCAGGTGACGTACGACCCGTGGCACGCGGCCCTGTTGGATCTTCTGCACCTGACCCAGCAGGCGCAGGACGACGAGGTCGCCGAGTGTGTCAGCGCGGCGCTTCGCCCGCTCGGCCTGGAGGCCACCTGCTACCTGGTCGACGAGGAGCAGCGCCACCTGCGTCCGCTGCCGGAGCGCGGCCGGGAGCGGCCCGACGCGCTGGGCGTGGAGGGCACGGTCGCCGGGCGGGCCTTCACCAGCGTGCACACCCAGCGGGTGGGCGACGGCGCCGGCGGGCGGCTGTGGGTGCCGCTGGTGGACGGCACCGAACGCCTGGGCGTGGTGGACGTCGTGCTGCGCCGCGACGACTGCGACATCGAGGTGCTGCAGGACTGGTGCGAGAGCTACGTGGGCCTGGTCGGGCACCTGCTGGCGGTGAAGATGCCGTACGGCGACTCGCTGCAGCAGGTCCGCCGGACCCGGCCCATGACGGTGGCGGGCGAGCTGCTGCTGTCGACGCTGCCGCCGATGACGTTCACCTCCGAGCGGCTTGTGATCAGCGCGGTGCTGGAACCGCACTACGACATCGGCGGGGACGCCTTCGACTACGCGCTCGACGGCGAGACGGCCTGGTTCTGCGTGCTCGACGGCATGGGCCGTGGCCTGCCCGCTGCGGTCATGACGGTGACCGCGCTGGCCGCCATCCGCGCGGCCCGGCGCGACAACCGTGGCCTGTACGCGATCGCGCAGGCCACCGAGGACGCGCTGCGCGACCAGTTCGCCGACACCGCCTACGTCACCGGGGTGCTGTGCGAGCTGCACACCGGCACCGGGCGGCTGCGCTACATCAGCGCCGGGCATCCCGCGCCGCTGCTGCTGCGCCGTGGCCGGGCCGTCGGCGAGCTGACCGGCGGCCACCGGCTGCCGCTGGGGCTCGACGACGGCACGATCGACGTGGCCGAGGAGATGCTGGAGCCGGGGGACCGGCTGCTGCTGTACACCGACGGCATCGTCGAGGCGAGTGACCGGCGGGGGGAGCTGTTCGGCGTCGAGCGGCTCGCCGACCTCACCGAGCGGGCGGCGCAGGCGAAGCTGCCCGCCCCGGAGACGCTGCGCGGGCTGGCCCACCGGGTCGCCGAGTTCCGCGACGGCCCGCCCCGTGACGACGCGACGCTGATGCTGGTCGAATGGTCGGCGGAGGCGGCCCGGCGGGTGCTGCCCTGATCAGTCGGCGCTCAGCCGGACACCATGCCGAGCATCATGGTGACCTGGGCGGTGCGGGAGGAGTCGACGCGGGTCGCGAACTCCAGCACTTTCGGGTTGACCCCTGAGGCCAGCTCCATCCGGGCGTACTCGATGGCCTGGTGCTGGTGGCCGAGCAGCAGGTTGAGGAAGACCTTGTCGAACTCGGCGGCGGGGGCGTCGCGCAGCGCCTTGACCTCGTCCGGTCCGGTCGCGGGCAGGCCGCCGTGTCCGGCGTGCAGGTTCGGGTCGGTGGCGGGCGTGAGCGGCTTGGTCCAGGCGCGCAGCCAGCCCTGTACGGCGGTCAGCTCGTCGGCCTGCGTCACGTCCATCGCCGCGGCCAGATCGCGCACCTTCGTGTTCGCGCTGCGGGCGGCGGCGAGCTTCAGCAGCTCGGCGGCGGGACCGTACTGCGCGGACATCATCTGCAGGAACATCACGTCGGTGTCGTTGTACCCGCCCGACTCGGAGACCGCCGGCGGCGGCGACCCGGACGGCGGCGCGAACGACGGCACGGACGACGGCCTGGCGCTGACCCCGGGCGGCGCGTCACAGGCGGCCAGGGTCACCAGGGCGACGGCGAGCAGGACGAAGCGCTTCATGTGCGGGTGGCTCCTCGTGACCGGGCGTGCGGGCGGCGGCTCGGGGTGGGCCGGTCCGCGGCTCGGGTGAGCCGCGGACCGGGTCAGGCGGTGATCAGATGCGCTGCCACAGGGCAGGCACGTTGGGCGGCTCCCAGCCGGCGAGCGCGGTGTGCGCCTGCAGGCAGCGGTAGCTGAGCCCGCCGTAGGTCACGGTCGCGCCGACGGCGTACGCGGTGCCCGCTGCCCAGGTCCCGCCGGCCGGCGGCGGGTTGGACGGCGGCGGCGACTGCGGCGGGTTGGGCGAGGGCGACGTCGGAGGCGGCGTCGGGTTGCCGCCGCCGCTGCCGACCTGGAGGTCTACGCAGGAGTAGAACGCCATCGCGGTGTCGTAGATGTTCCACCGGGCCAGCACGGTGAACCGGCCGGTGCGCCCGCCGAGACTGACGTTGTGCGAGACCGTCGCACCGGGCTGGGCGCCGTTGTCGTTGAAGACCGCGATGCGGGTGCTTCCGACGAAGTACTCCCAGGTGCTGGTGCGGTGGCGGGCGGTGAGCACCCAGTTGAAGGTGACGTTGTTGCCGACCGAGGCCGCGGGCCAGTTCTTGCTGTTGTCGTTGAGCACCGCGAACCGGCTGCCGCCGCCGTTGCACTGCATCGAGCCCTTGGGGGCCTCGACGCTCTGCGGCTCGTAGACGATGTCACCGCAGCCGGTGACCCGACCCTGGGCGCAGTTGGCCTGGCGGCTGGGCGGGGACGAGATGTACCCGTGCGCGCTCGCCGGATTGGCGATCAGGCCGGACACCAGGATCGTGAAGATGGACAGGACGGGTAGGACGATCCGTTTTCGCATGTCTCCTCCTCGCTTCTGTGCGGGATGGACGGACCGGGAGGGACGAGTGCCGGTGTCGTGAGAGGAGACATCGACACTCGTTCACGAAAACATAAAATAAACAGTCCTAACTGTAAATACGCTTAACTGAGATTGCGTTCAAGTTGGCACGTGTCCGGACATGCACGAAGCCCCGGCCGCGTTCCGGCCGGGGCTTCGTGCATGTCGTCGGTCAACCGGCCAGGTGACCCCAGCCCGCCTCCAGCTCACTCCACGATCCCTGCGCGACCACCTCGCCGTTGATCAGCACGACGACCCGGTCCGCCTGCACGAGCGCGGCCCGCTTGGACGTCGAGCCGACCACGGTCAGCCCGTGCGCGCGCAGCGCCTGCCACAGCGCCAGCTCCGTGGTCACGTCCAGAGCGGACGACACGTCGTCGGCGATCAGCAGCTCGGTGCCCGGCGCCAGGGCCCGGGCCAGCGCCAGCCGCTGCAGCTGGCCGCCGGACAGCCGGGTGCCCTTGTGCCCGATGAGCAGCTCCATGCCGCTGCCCGCCGCGGCCAGGTCGTGCTCCAGCTGCGCCGTCGCCACCGCCTGCGCGGCGTCGACGTCGTGGCCGAGGCGGATGTTGTCGCCGACCGTGCCGGACAGCACCCGAGGCAGCTGCGCCACGTACCCGACCTGGTTGGGGCGCAGGAACACCTCCGGCTCGGCGACCCGGTCGCCGTTCCAGAGCAGCTCGCCGTCGTGGTGCACGATGCCCGCCAGGGCCCGCAGCAGCGACGACTTGCCCGAGCCGACCGGGCCGAGCACGAGCACCAGGTCGCCGCGCTCCACCGCGAGGTCGACCCCGCGTACGCCGACCGTGCCGTCCTCGTGCACCGCGCCGAACTTCGACAGCTCCAGCCGGTGCAGCGGGTTGCGCGGCGCGGCCACCGGACCGGGCGCGGTGCCCGCGGACAGGTCCACGCCCGGCACCGCCGCCGAGTAGGCGCCCACCCCGGCCATCGCCACGGTGCGCCTGGTCCACACCCGCGCCGACGGCAGCTGCGACACCAGCGACGCCGTGGTCCACGCGAACCAGCGCGCCGAGCCCAGCGTCGACACCGCGACCAGGGCCGCGCCCGCGCCCAGCTCGCCGGCCATGAACAGCGCCCACACCGCGATCGGCAGCAGGCCCGCCAGCAGCGAGGGCGTCGACCGCGCCCACACCTGCATGGCGATCTCCTGGCGCTGCCGTTCGCTGCGGGCGGCGTCGAGCCGGGCCAGCTGGCCCAGCACGGGCCGGGTCGCGCCGGCCAGCTTGACCGTGCGCGCCGACGACAGCGACGACACCAGGAACGTGGCGAACGCGGCCCGCGCCGCCACGGTGTGCGCGGCCGAGCGTTTCAGCACCGGCGCGAAGACCGTCGCGGCCAGCGCCGAGACCACCATCGTGCCGGTGAAGAACAGCGCGGGCACGATCGAGCCGGACACCAGCGTCATCGCGACGATCATGACGATGCTGATGGTCTGGTCGACCAGGTTGTCGGCCAGCATCACCACTCGCTCGTTGTCACCGCCCTGCGCGACGACCTCGGCCGGGGTGTGCGCGCTGACCCGGCGCGGCCCGGTCTGCCCGTGCACCAGCCGCAGGTTGATCCGCAGCATCTGGCGGACCCACCACTCCGGATACCACAGGCCCGCGAAGTAGCCCGCCGGAGTGGTCACGGCCAGCCCGGCGACGATGCCGACCGCCGGCCACCACGGGCTGCCGGAGCCGTCGACCACGTCGGCCCACAGCCACGGCAGCACCGTGCCGTCCAGGCCGAAGAGCACCATGACGGTGAACAGCGCGACCGACACCTGGCCGAAGCGGAAGTCGTTGACGGTCAGCCGGAAGATCTCGCGCAGGGTGCGCACCCGCTGCGGGGCGGGCAGCGGCGGCGGGTCGGCCTTGGGCGGCGCGACCAGGTCCCCGCCCGGGCCGTCGCCCGCGCTCACGGCCAGGCCGTCCGGCCGGGCCGAGCCGCCCTGCGGTACGTCGCCCGCCGCGCCCTCACCCGCCGACTCCAGGCCGTACGCGGTCGCCAGGACCAGCTCGCCGTCGGCCGCGCTGCTGTGGCTGGTCGCCAGCAGCTGGGCGAACCGCGCCGACTCCGACAGCGGCCCGGCCTCCACGACCCGGCCGTCGGCCAGCACCACGACCTCGTCGCAGTCGCGCACCGAGGACAGCCGGTGCGCGATGACCACGCCGATGCGCCCGCGCAGCAGCCGCTGGGCGGCGTGCTGCACGCGCGCCTCGGTGACCGGGTCCATCCGGGCGGTGGCCTCGTCGAGGATCACCACCTGCGGGTCGCGGACCAGGATGCGCGCGAACGCGACCAGCTGCTCCTGGCCCGCCGACAGCTTCTGGCCGCCCTCGCCGAGCTTCGTCCGCAGGCCGTCCGGCAGGGTGTCGACCCACGAGGTCAGACCCAGCTCGTCCATGGCCTGCCCAGCGGCGTCGAGCAGCTCCGGGTCGAACAGCGCGATGTTCTCCGCCAGCGTGCCGGCCAGGATCTCGGTGCGCTGCGGCACGATCGCGACCCAGCGCCGCAGCGCCTCGACCTCCAGGTCGAGCAGGTCCGTCCCGCCCAGGAACACCGTGCCCCGGGGCACGTCCACGGCCCGGGTCAGCACCTTGGCCAGCGTCGACTTGCCCGAGCCGGTCCGGCCCACCAGGGCGTACGAGCGCCCGGGCGCGAAGGTCAGGTCCAGCTCCCGCAGCGCCGGGCGGCGGCGGTCGGTGGAGTAATGGAAGGTCAGCCCGCGTACCTCGATGTTGCCGGTGGCCGGTGCCGAGCCGCCGGTCGGCTCCTGCGGGGTGTCGCGCAGCAGCTGGACCCGCGCCCACGCGCCCAGCGCGTGCTGGAGCTCGGGCAGCATCCGGCTGACCTGCTCGACGGTGCCGCCGAAGGCCAGCGCCAGCAGCCACGCGCCGGTGAGCCGGGCCGCGCCCAGGTGGCCCGCCGACAGCGCCCACACGCCGCCGAGCACCAGCACGGCGATGCCCGCCCGGGTCACGCCGGAGGCGATGGTGCTCACCCGCGACGACAGCGCCCACACGCGACGGCCGCGTCGGAGCACCTCACTGGAGCGCTGGGCGTAGAGGCGCAGCACGTACGGGCGGCCCAGGCTGGTGCGCACGTCGTCCTGGCCGTGCACCGACTCCTCCTGCACGGCGGCCAGGTCCGACCAGGCCTCCTCCTCGTGCATCCGGGCCGGGCCGATCGCGGCCGTCGGGCGGCGCAGCCCGAACCCGAGCACCAGCGACAGCAGCAGCATGGCCAGGCCGGCCGGCCACCACACCACGAACGCCGTCACCACGGACAGCACCGCGACCGCGCCCGACTGGGCCAGCCGGACCCCGCTGCCGCGCAGCTGCGAACCCACCTGGTACACGTCGCCGTCGATCCGGTCGAGCAGCTCGCCGACCGGGGTGCCCTCCAGCGTCGGCAGGCTCTGCCCGAAGGCGACCCGGCACAGCCGGCGGCGCACGTCGGCCGCCCAGTCGGCGGTGAGCCGGGCCATGATCAGGCTGAGGACGAGGTCGCTGAGCACCACCACCGCCAGCGCCGTGGCCAGCGCGGTGAAAGCGAGCGTGGACCGGTCCACCAGCACGATGCCGGCCAGGGCTGCGGCCAGCGCGGCAGAGGCGGCGCCGGCCACGATGAGCACCAGCACCGCCAAGGTTCGGCGGGGCGACGTGGCCCACAGGTCACGGAACAGACGCATGGCAGGCCCCTTGCAGCTGGTTTGATCTGGTCCCCAGCATGCAAGGCCGCGCCGCCCGAGCTCAACGCAATTACGGAGGCACCGGCGTGGTGATCACCACAGTGGGCTACTCGGCGACGCGCAGCGCCACGAGCATGCTCAGGAACGCGCCCGGGTGCACGATCGGGATGCGGTGCCGGCGGGCCTGGCGGGCCTTGCCCGACATGGTGTCGGGATCGGCCGCCACCAGCAGGCGGGTCGTCCGGGTGACGGCGCGGCCCACGGTCAGCCCGGCCATGCGGGCCCGTTCCTCCCACAGCTCCCGCGGCTCGGCGGTCTGCCCGGTGAACACCACCGTGTCGCCGGGCAGCAGCCGGAACGCCGGGGCGGGCAGCGGCCGCGTGGTGCGGCGGTGCGGATCGTCGGAGTCCGGGTCCAGCACCCGGTCGACGTCGGCGCGGCCCAGCCCGAGCAGCGCGGCGACGGTGTGCAGGTCGGCGCGCTCGGTCTCGGTCACCTGGCCGTCGTCGGCCGCCTCGACGGCGAGCGCCTGCAGGTAGAGCCGGTGCAGGTCCAGCACCTCGTCCCGGCTGAGCCCCAGCGCGTACGCGGCGTCGACCAGCGCGTCCGCCTCCATCGTGGAGACGTGCCGGTCGAGCAGGGCGTGGTCGAGCAGCGACAGGTAGCTGTCGGCCTGGGGCGGGGTCGGCACCCGGGGCAGCCGGTCGACGAGCCTGGTGAGGAAGTGCTCCTCCACCTCGTGCGGGTGGCGGCGCACCACCGGCAGCACCTCGTCGGACGGCAGCGGCGGCCAGGTCAGCGTGGCGGCGTCGAGCACCAGCTGCTGCCACGGCGGCGGCGAGCCGACCCGGTGCAGGTAACGCGCCAGCAGCCCGGCGGCCGCGCGGGCGTCGTCGAGCGCGCTGTGCGCCCGCTGCTGCGGGATGCCCGCCGCCAGGCAGCAGTCGCGCAGGCTGCGCCCGGCCGAGGGCAGCAGCTGGGCGGCGAGGTTCATGGTGCACAGGCCGTACTCGCGCCCGACCGGGGCCTGCAGCCCGAGCCGGGAGTATTCGGCGACCAGGAACGCGGCGTCGAAGGCGAGGTTGTGCGCCACGATCACCCGCTCGCGCAGCATGGCCCCGACCTGCCCGGCGAGGTCGGCGAAGACCGGGGCGCGGCGGGCCTCCGCGGCCGTGATGCCGTGCACGTGCTGCGGGCCGAGGTCGCGCTCCGGGTTGACCAGGCTCGACCAGTCGCCGGTGATCCGGCCGGACGCGTCGACGTGCACGATCGCGATCTCGCAGATCCGGTCGTGCCAGGTCGTGCGCAGCCCGGTCGTCTCCACATCGATCACCGCGTACACGCCGTCACCTCCACCGACCCGGCCCGACCGTCCCATCACGACCCGTCCCCGGGGATCTCACCCTATGTCCTGCGGCGCGGGCGCGGCTCCGCCGAGCGCACCGACGCGCCCGCGAATCCGGTGAACGTCACCTCCGGCGAACGCCGACCCACCCGGCGGCACGCGGCGGCGGGCTCAGGCGCGCCGGGAGCCCTCGGGCCAGACCACCACCACCGGCATGCCCAGTGTCCGCGCCCGGGCGACCACGGCCGCGGTGCCGCCCTGGTCGGCGGCCGGTCGTCCGTCCCACACGGCGACGAGCAGGTCGCAGTCGGCGAGCATGGCGGCGTTGGCGTCCTCGTACGCGGCACGCCCCGCCCGCGCATGCGCCATCACCCGGACCGACGCGGCGTGCCAGGCCATCCGGTCGAACGCCGCGGCGTGTTCCGCGGTCACCTTCGTGGCCCGGTAGTCCGCGGCGGGCAGCACGACCTCCAGCCGCCCGCCGTGCGCCACCACCGCCTCCGCGAAGACCGTGTCCGCGCCCGGGGCCAGGCACGACACCCCGACCAGCTCTTCCGGGCAGTACGCGGCCAGCAGCTCACGCAGCGCCGCGGCGACCAGTTCCGCGGTGTCCGCGGTCAGGTTGAGGTGCCCGGTGACGCCGATGCGGGTCGGCTCGGTGCCTGCGTCCATGGTCAGGCGGGGTCCTCGCGCCACAGCCCGTCCGGGTCGACGAAGCGCTGGGCCAGGGCGGCTTCGGCGTCAGGAGTGCCGATCTCGGCGAGCCGCCGGGCCGCGGCCTGGTGCGCCCAGTGCAGCATCGGGTCGGGCCGGCTGACGACCTCGCGCAGCGCCTCGATCTCGGCGGCGTCGGACATGCCGCACAGGCCCTCGATGGCCGCGGTGATCACCGTCGGCCGGGCCGAGCGCACCTTCTCCAGCAGCGCGGGCCGTTCGGTCTCCTCCTGCCCGCCGGCGCGGGCCGCGACCGCGACCATCTCCTCCCACGCCTCGGAGGAGTTCCACCACCGGTCGACCAGGTCGGCGACCGGTGCGCTGGCGGCGTTCTCGCGCGCCGTCGCTATCTCGTAGATCGCGGCCCGGACCGCGCCGACGCAGCAGAACCGGGGCTCGCGCCGCAGCGTGTCGTGTGCCTCCAGCAGCGCCGGGAGCGCTCGCGGGTCACGGGCCGCCTGCAGTCGGCGGGCGAAGGGGCCCCAATGCTCGTCGGCCGCGGGGCGTTCGTCGAACGCCGGGTCGGGCACCGGCGCGACGGGCTGCGACGCGTACGCGCCACCGCCGTCGAGGGTCGACTCCTGCTGCATCCGGCCGAGGTTCCGGCGACTCCTGGCGATTCCCACCGGATCATTGAACACTGCGCGGCCGATCACCCGATAGGGCGTACGCGCCTTCCCTCGATCGGATTACGGCGGGCGCGCACCGCCGTGGGCAGCGCACGCTCGGCCATAGCAGATCATCAATGGCGTGGGATGTCTCATGTGTGCCACCTCGATGCGGTGTAGCGATCTCTAGCATCGAAATTCGCATTGATTCCCATTCATGGAGGTGTGCTTTGAAGCGTGCTCTCATCGCCTTCGCCGCGGCCTCGGCACTGATCGCGACACCCGCGTTCGCCGCCGACGGCAACCTGCCCGGCGGCACCAGCATCGCCGTCACCATCGCGACTCCGGCAGACGGGGCCGCGGTCGCGCCGGGGCCGGTCACCGTCACGGGCACGGCCTCGGTGGGCACCGGTGTGCCGGTGGCGGGCACCTCGCTCATCTACGTGCTGGACGCCTCCAGCAGCACCGCCAACCCCGGGGCACCGAGCTGCGGCAACATCCTGCAGTGCGAGATCGCCGCCGGGCTGGCCCTCAACGCCCAGGCGCAGAGCGGCACGATCGGCGACGTGGGCATGGTGGCCTTCGGCGTCACCGCGGCCACCGCCGACGTGCAGCCGGGCGCGGGCGACCAGCTGCTGACCGGCCCGGCCACGGACGGCGACGGCAACGGCGTACGTGACATCGAGGAGGTCATCTCGTCGACGTTCATCAACGGGGTCGCCAAGTTCACCAACAAGAACGTCGGCGGCGGCCAGACGAACTTCGCCGACGCCATCGCCAAGGCGCGTACGGTCGCCCAGGCCTCGACCCGGGCCCGCAAGGTCGTGGTGTTCATGTCCGACGGCTTCGCGGTGGGCGGCGGCAGCATCAACGTGCCGCTCGCGGGCATCCCGGACGACATCGACATCTACACCTTCGCCGTCGGCGGGGGCGCCGACTGCGACTACGCCGGGCCGAACAACGAGGGCAGCCTGGAGCAGATCACCGCCGCGACCGTGCCGGGCGGGCACTGCGTGCAGGTCACCGACGTCGCCTCGCTCCCGGCGATCCTGCCCGCCGTCATCGGGTCCCGCCTCACCGCCCTGTCGATGCGGGTGGACGGCGGCGCGTTCACGCCGATCGGCAACGCCGCGATCACTCCCGACCTGCCGCAGGACGGCCCGGTCAACGTGAACTACAGCGTCGCCACCCCCGCGCTGGGCATCGGCAGCCACGAGATCTGCGTACGCGCCGACGGCACCGACGGCGGCGGGGCCGGTCAGGTGACCGACTGCCACACGGTCGTCGTCAACGGACCCGGGGGCGCGTTCGCCGTGGAGGCGACGGGCCTGGTCAAGGTCCCGCGCACCCCGGAGGCGGTCTGCCCGCCCGGCGCGACCAAGACCCAGGTCGCGGTCGACCTGCCCCCGCTGGTGACCACGGGTGCGCTGAACGCGAGCTGCTCCGCCACGGGCGGCACGACCACCGCGCGCTCGTCGGTGGACGGTGCGACGCTGCTCGGCGGAGCCATCCAGCTCAGCGCCGTTTCGAGCACCTGCACGGGCAGCAGTAGCGGCGTCAACCGGTCCTCGCAGGTCGTGGGCACCATCAACGGCACGCCGATCAGCGCCGGACCGGCCACCATCGGCATTCCCGGCGTCGCCACGGTCCACCTGAACGAGAGCACCACCGGCCCCGGCGGTCGCCTGGTGCAGAACGCGGTCCGCGTCGAGGTGCTCGGCCTGCTGGGCATCGTCACCCAGCAGATCGTCCTGGGTAGCTGCTACCTCGGCTGACCCCGCCCAAGATTGCGACGATCTTGCGCGAACTGTTGCCGATACACCCGAATGGAGTGTGTCGTCCCCACAGTTCGCGCAAGATCGTCGCCAAGGCAGGAACGGTCAGCCTTTGACGCCGGTGAGGGTGACGCCCTGGACGAAGGCTTTCTGGGCGAAGAAGAACAGGACCACTACCGGGATCATGGTGAGCATGGTGGCGGCGCTGACCAGGTGCCATTCCACGTGGTGCATGCTGCGGAAGCTGGCCAGGCCCAGGGAGACGGTCCAGTTCTGCTCGTTCTCGCTGGTGTAGAGCAGGGGGCCGTAGTAGTCGTTCCAGGCGTAGAAGAACTGGAACATGGCGGCGGCGGCGATGCCGGGGCGGGCCATCGGCAGGACGACCTTGAGCAGGGTGCGCCACTCGCCGGCGCCGTCGACGCGCGCCGCGTCCAGGTACTCGTCGGGGATGGTGACGAGGAACTGGCGCAGCAGGAAGATGGAGAACGCGTCACCGGCCAGCATCGGCAGGATCAGCGGCCACAGTGACCCGGTCAGCCCGGCGTCGGCCCAGAACAGGTACAGCGGCACGGTGGTGACCTGCGGCGGCAGCATCATCATGCAGACGATCGCGACCATGGTGACCGAGCGCCCGCGCCACCGCAGCTTCGCCAGCCCGTACGCGGCGGGCACGCTGGCCAGCAGCATGAAGCCGGTGGCCAGTGCCGCGTACAGCAGGGTGTTGACCAGGTAGCGCAGCAGCGGGGCCTTGGCGAACGCCTCGGCGTAGTTCTCGGGATGCCACGAGGTCGGCCACAGTTGCGAGGTCAGCGTCTGGTCGCTGGTCATGAACGAGGTCAGCCCGAGGAACACGACCGGGGCCAGGAACATCACCGACAGCGCGATCGCCACGGCGTGCCGGGCGACGAAGAGCAGCACGTTGCGTCGTGTCACCGGGTGAACTCCTTGAACCGGCGCAGCAGCAGCACCGTCGCGGTCATCGAGACCACGAACAGCACCACGGCCAGCACGTTGGCGTAGCCGAGCACGTGGTACCGGAAGCCGACCACGTACAGCCAGAGCGGGTAGGTGAACGTCGAGCCCTCGGGGTAGCCGAACGTGTCCGAGATGCCGCCGCCCCCGGTGACCTGCCCGGAGGCGACGCTGGCGGCGACAGCCGCCTGGGTGAAGTACTGCAGCGTGCCGATGATCCCGGTGATCGCCGCGAACGCCAGCACCGGCGAGATGCTGGGCAGCGTCACGTACCGGAAGCGCTGCCAGCTGCCCGCGCCGTCCAGGGCGGCGGCCTCGTGCAGTTCGGCGGGCACGTCCAGCAGCGCCGCAATGAAGATCATCATGAGGTCGCCGATGCCCCACATCGCCAGCACCACCAGCGACGGCTTGGCCCAGGCGGGGTCGTTGAACCACAGCGGCGGGTCGTCCACGCCGAGCGCCGACAGTGCCGTGTTCACCGGGCCGGTGCCGGGCTTGAGCAGCAGCACGAACGCCAGCGTCGCGGCGACCGGCGGGGCGAGCGCGGGCAGGTAGAACAGCGTGCGGTACAGCCCGCGGGCGCGCTTGACCTGGTTGAGCAGCAGCGCGGTGAGCAGCGCCCCGAGCATGCGCGCGGGCACCATCACGACGACCAGCCACAGCGTGTTCTTGGCCGCCCGGACGACGTTGTCGTCCTCGAACAGGAAGCGCCAGTTGTCCAGTCCGACCCACTCCGGGGCCTGGATCAGGTTGAACCGGGTGAACGAGAAGTACACCGCCGACACCAGCGGGTAGACCAGGAACAGGGCGAGCCCGGCCAGGGTCGGCGCGACGAAGACGTACGGCGTCAGCCGCCGCCGCAGCCGGGTGAGCCTGGGGGAGGGGGTGCGGGACGTGCCCGCACCCCCGGTGAGCGGCAGCGACATCAGCCCGCCAGCTTGACGAGGTTGTCGATCTGCTGGTCGACCTTCTTCAATCCGCCCGCCAGGTCGGTCGTGGTGCCGGCCTGATAGGACTGCAGGAACCCGGACAGCTCCTCCTGGTACGCGGCCCCGATCGCGCTCGGCGGCGTGGTGACCGTGGCGGGGTGGGCGAAGATGTCCAGGAACACCTGGAACTCCGGGTCCACCACCAGCTCCGTGCTGGTCAGCGCGTCGGTGGTGCTGGGCACGTTGCGGATGCCGTTGCTCAGTTTCACGATGGCGGCGGTCTCGGTGGTCAGGAAACGGACCAGGGCCCAGGCAGCCTCGTTGTTCTTCGCGGTGCGCGACACCCCGATCACGTTGCCGGTGACGTAGCCGCCGCCGTAGCGGGCCGGGTCGGCCACCGGCAGCGGCGCGACGCCGAACGACACGTCCTTGGCCTGGTCGCGCAGGAACGCCATGCGCCACTCGCCGTCGACGTTCATGGCGACCTTGCCCTTGTGGAAGGCGTTGTCGGCGGACCACTCGTCGCCCAGCCCGGCCCGGAACTTCTCCAGCTTGTCGTAGCCGTACCAGTCGACCAGGTCCTTCTGCCAGCGGATCAGCTCCTGCCACTTCGGGTCGCTGCCGATGGCCGAGGTGCCGTCGGCGTTGAGCCAGTTCGCGCCGACGGTCGGGGCCAGGTGCGACGGGGAGTTCTCGTAGAAGCCGAAGGACGGCAGGAAGCCGGCCCGCTCGATGGTGCCGTCGGGCTTGCGTACCGTCAGCTTCTTGGCGAGCTCGGTCAGCTCGGCCAGGGTCTTCGGCGGCCCGGCCACGCCGGCCTCGGCGAAGATCTTCTTGTTGTAGTACAGGCCGTACACGTCGGCGAGGAACGGCATGGCGCACCGCTTGCCCCGGAACTCGGTGTAGGACCGGATCACCTCGGGGTAGCGCTTCAGGTCGATCCCGTCGCGCTGCAGGTACGGCGTCAGGTCGGTCCAGGCGCCGGAGGAGCAGAACTTGCCGACGATGTCGGTGGAGTAGCTCAGGCCGACGTCGGGGCCCTGGCCCGCGCCGATGGCCTGCAGCATCTTGGTGTCGTCCTGGCCGCCCTTGACGGTGACCTTCACCTTGGGGTGCTTCGCCTCGAAGTCCTTGACGATCTCGGCGATCGCGTTCGCCTCGCGGTCGGTGAAGAAGTGCCAGAGCTCGACCTCGCCCGACGCCTCGACGCCGGGACTGGCCAGGGGCGCGGACTGCTCGCCGGGCGTGCAGGCGGCCGTGGCCAGCAGCCCCGCCGCCAGTGCTGTCACCAGCAACCGGCGCGGTCCATGGGTACGGAACACGTGTGGCTCCTTCGCTCGTATCGGTGCCGCGCCGGTGCACGGCGCGGCCGCGGGCGGGTCTCCCCGCAGACGGCAACACTGTTAGGAAGATTGACTAACTAATGCGTCGAGGATCGAGCGTGCGAGCACCGCTGTCAACACCCACCGAGGTGACCCGTGGCCACCACGCGCCCGTTCCGATCCGATGTGGAGCGCCGGCACCCACCCCGGCTCGCCGGTGTTCCTGGTGAAGGTTGATTTAAGCGATCATTAAGTCGCTCCGGCTTGACGCCGTCCCATCGACGAACTTAGGGTAATTGATAGTAAGTTAATCTTCCTAACAGATGTGCGGGGTCGGTCCTCGATGCCACCCGTCACGTCCGCACACGACGCCCCCGTGGAGGCGCGCATGTCACGAAAGCTGAGAAACGTCCTGGTCGCCGGTGCGGTGTCCGTGCTGGCCGCGGTGTCCCTGGCTGTCGCGGTCGGTTCCGCCAGCGCGGCCACCACGCCGACCGCCACGTTCACCAAGGTGTCCGAGTGGGGCTCCGGGTTCGAGGGCCGCTACACCGTCGCCAACGGCGGCAGCAGCACCATGAACTCGTGGCAGGTGTCGTTCACCCTGCCCGCGGGCACCACCATCAGCTCGCACTGGGACGCTGCCCGTTCGGGCAGCGGCCAGCAGGTCGTCTTCGCCAACCTGTCCTGGAACGGCACCATCGCGCCGGGCGCCTCGGTCGTCTTCGGCTTCATCGGCGCGGGCTCCGGCAGCCCCACCGGCTGCCTGCTCAACGGCCAGCCGTGCGCCGGCGGCACCCAGCCCAGCCCGTCGGCCTCGACGCCGCGGCCACCGTCGCCGTCCGCCTCGCCCTCGAAGCCGCCGTCGCCTTCCGCGTCACCGTCGAAGCCGCCGTCGCCGTCGGCCAGCCCCAGCCCGACCGCGAACCCCGGCACGCCTGTCGCCGCCAACGGCCAGCTGCGGGTCTGCGGGCGGCAGCTGTGCAACAAGAACGGCAAGGCGATCCAGCTGCGCGGCATGAGCACGCACGGCATCCAGTGGTACGCCAACTGCGCGACCGCCGGTTCGCTGGACGTGCTGGCGCAGGAGTGGACGGCCGACGTGCTGCGCATCTCCATGTACATCCAGGAGGACGGCTACGAGACCGACCCGCGCCGCTTCACGGACCTGGTGCACAACTACATCGAGCTGGCCACGGCCCGTGGCATGTACGCCATCGTGGACTGGCACATGCTCGACCCCGGTGACCCGAACTACAACCTGGACCGCGCGAAGACATTCTTCGCCGAGATCGCGCAGCGGCACGCGAACAAGGTCAACGTGCTGTACGAGATCGCCAACGAGCCCAACGAGGTCAGCTGGTCCGCCATCAAGAGCTACGCCGACCAGGTCATCCCCGTGATCCGCCAGCGTGACCCGGAGGCCGTGGTGCTCGTCGGCACGCCCGACTGGTCCTCGCTGTCGGTGTCCGGCGACGGCAACGGCGTCGCGACCATCACCGCCAACCCGGTCACCGCCGGCAACCTGATGTACGTCTTCCACTTCTACGCCGCCTCGCACGGCAACGCGTACTACAACACGTTCGCCCAGGCCGTGGACACGCTGCCGATGTTCGTCACCGAGTTCGGCACCCAGCAGGCGACCGGCGACGGCCCCAACGACTTCACCAACGCCCAGCGCTACCTGGACCTGATGGCCGCCAAGAAGGTCAGCTGGACCAACTGGAACTTCTCCGACGACTTCCGCTCCGGAGCCGTCTTCACCACCGGCACCTGCGCCACCGGCCAGTTCTCCGGCACCACCCGGTTGAAACCGGCGGGCGCCTGGATCCGCGACCGCATCCGCACCGCGGACGACTTCTAACCCCCACCCCCGCGTCGATCATGAACCTATGGCACGGCTCGACGGCGTGTCGGCGGCACAACTTCATGATCGACGCGGGGGTGGCCGCAGCCCGGGGCGCGGTGGTGGCTGACGAGCCGTCACCCGCTCCGGGCTCCTGGTTTGCTGGAACGGCAAGGTTGTTTGCGTGGGAGCGGGTGGCGGCGGGAGGGTGGCGGTGGAGGTGGTCGCCATGGCCGACGCGCACGCGCAGCACGCAACCGAGACGCAGCAGGTAACCGAGATCATGTTCACCGCGGAGTTCTGGGACGAGCGATACGGCTCGACCGACCGGGTCTGGAGCGGCAACCCGAACCCGCACCTGGTCGCCACCGTCGCCGGGCTCGCGCCGGGGGACGCGCTCGACGTCGGCAGCGGGGAGGGCGCCGACGCCGTCTGGCTGGCGGGGCAGGGCTGGCGGGTGACCGGGGTCGACGTGTCCAAGGTGGCGCTGGGGCGCGCGGCCGCGCACGCCGCGGAGCGGGGCGGGCAACTCGCCGAGCGCATCACCTGGCAGCAGGTCGACGTCCTGTCCTGGGATCCGGCGCCCGCCCGGTACGACCTGGTGTCTGCGCAGTTCATGCACCTGCCCCGGCCCGCGCTGGCGGCGCTGCACCGGCGGCTGGCCGCGGCGGTGCGTCCCGGCGGGACGCTGCTCATCGTCGGGCATCACCCCTCGGACCTGGAGACCGCGATCGGCCGTCCCCGGCTGCCGGAGCTGATGTTCACCGCGGAGCAGGTCGCGGCCACGCTGGACGAGCGCGCCTGGGAGATCCGCGCGGAGACGCCCGGTCGCGAGGTCACCGGCCCCGACGGGCTGCCGGTGACCATTCACGACGCGGTGCTGACCGCGGTCCGTCGCGGTTGAACCGCCGCCTGCCGTATGGGCCCGGCCGCGTGTTCTCATGAGTGGACCATGCGAATCGAGAAGCAGACCTACCTGAACGCCAAAAGCGTGGGCAGCGGCCGGACCATCTCCGGTCTCGAGCTGGTGCGCTGCGCGTTCACCGGATCGAACCTGTCCCAGTTCGACGACCCCGAGCTGGGACTGGTCGTCCAGGAGGTGACCGCGACGCGATGTGTCGCCGCACGCTCGTTCCTCAGCGGCGTACGCATCGAGGACGTGGTCGTCGACGGGCTGACCACCACATCGGGACTGCGGCTGTTCGGCTGCGGCCTGCGCCACGTGAGGTTGCGCGGACGAGTGGGCACGTGGTTCGTCCTCGCGCCCAACCCGACGCTCCCCGGCGACGTGCGGATTGCTTTCACGACGGCGCTCGTCAAGTACTACCGGGGTGTCGACTGGGCGCTCGACATCACCGAGGCGGAGTTCGACAGCGCCAACCTCAGCTTCGTTCCGGGCGACCTGGTCCGGCGCGATCCGGAGACGCAGTTCCTGCTGCGACGATCCAGCTTCGCCGACGTCGACCCGAGCACCCTGCCCTCCTTCGCGAGCATCGCCGTCCGGCGTTTCGAGGAGACGCCGCTGGACAGCATCGTCGCCGTGGCCGCGAGGCGGTCGAAGCGGTTCACCGAGTCGCTGGCCCACTTGCAAGAGCTGCGCGACCGCGGTCTCGCCGAATAGCCGGACCGCCGGCCGTGGCGTACGGGCACCGCCCGCACGCCACGGCCGGTCGCCCCTCAGACGCCGGCGGCCACCGGCTCGCGCACCGGCTCCGCGGCGCGGTGCAGCTTCTCGCCCTCCACGTCCACGTTGGGCAGGATGCGGCTCAGCCAGCCCGGCAGCCACCACGCGGCCCGGCCGAGCAGCGACATCAGCGCCGGCACGATGGTCATGCGGACCACGAACGCGTCCACCAGCACACCGAACGCCAGCGCGAAGCCGATCGACTGGATGAGCGTCTCACCGGAGAACACGAACCCGCCGAAGACGCTGATCATGATGATGGCGGCGGCGGTGACCACCCGCGCCCCGTGCCGGAAGCCGGTGACGACCGCGTCGCGGGCCGCCGCGCCGTGCACGAAGTCCTCGCGCATGCGGGTCACCAGGAACACCTGGTAGTCCATCGCCAGACCGAACAGGATGCCGATCAGCAGCACCGGCAGCATGCTCATGATCGGACCGGTCTCGTGCACGCCGAACACGTCGCCGAGCCAGCCCCACTGGAACACGGCCACCACCGCGCCGAACGTCGCCGCGAGGCTGAGCAGGAAGCCCAGCGTCGCCTTCAGCGGCACCAGCACCGACCGGAACACGAGCAGCAGCAGCAGGAACGCCAGCCCGACCACGACCGCCAGGTACGGCAGCAGCGCCTCGTCCAGGCGCGTGGACACGTCGATGGCCAGCGCGGTGACGCCGGTGACCGCGATCGTCGCCCCGGTCCCGGCCGTGATGGCCGCCTTCTGCTCCCGGATGGTGTGCACCAGGTCGGCGGTGGCCACGTCGTTCGGGCCGGTCTTCGGGATGACGGCCAGCAGCGCGGTGCGCCCGTCGCCGCTCATCTCGTTCGGCGCCGCGTAGAGCACGTTGTCGATCCCGGACAGCCGGGTCACCAGCTGGCCGACGGCGGCCTTCGGGTCCGCGCCCGCAGGCAGTTCGGCCACGACCACCAGCGGGCCGTTCAGGCCGGGCCCGAATCCGGTGCTGACGATGTCGTATGCCTTGCGCTGGGTGGTGTCGGTCGCCTGCATACCGTCGTCGGGCAGGCCGAGGCGCAGGTCCGCGGCCGGGATCGCGAGCACGCCGAGCGCCGCGACGGCCACGATCAGCACGGGCCACCGGAATCGGACCACGAAACGAGCCCAGCGCTCGCCCATCGGGACCGGGCCGGAGTCGGACTCCGGGTCAGGCGTGGCGTGGCCGAACAGGCGGCCCTTGACCAGCCGCTCGCCGGTGAAGCCGAGCAGCGCGGGCAGCAGCGTGATGGCGACCAGCACGGCCACGGCGACGGTCGCCGCGGCGGACAGGCCCAGACCGGCCAGCAGCGGGACGCCGACGATCGCCAGCGCGGCCAGCGCGATGATCACGGTGAGCCCGGCGAAGACGACGGCGGAGCCCGCCGTGCCGACCGCGCGCCCGGCCGCCTCGGCGCCGTCCTTGCGCACCAGCAGCTCATGCCGGAACCGGGAGACGATGAACAGGGCGTAGTCGATGCCGACGGCCAGGCCGAGCATCAGTGCCAGGATCAGGCTGTTGGAGTTGATGTCGGCGAACCGGGCCGCGATGGCCACGCCGGCCAGGCCGATGCCGATCCCGACGACAGCGGTGAGCAGTGGCAGCCCGGCGGAGACCAGCGAACCCAGGGTGATGATGAGGACCACGGCCGCCACGGCGATGCCGATGACCTCGACGACGCCGGTCTTCGGGTTGGCCCGCAGCGCGTCGCCGCCGATCTCCACGGTCAGGCCCGCGTCGCGGCCGAGGGCGGCGGCGTCCTGCAGCGCGTCACGGTCGGCGTCGGTCAGCTCCATGCCCTGCACGCCGTACGTGACCTGGGCGAAGGCGTAGCGGCCGTCCGGCGAGATGGACTTCGCGGTGTACGGGTCGACGACCCGCGCGACCTGCGGCGCACCCTTCAGCGCGCCCACCACCTGGCCGATGGCCGCCTGCACGGCGGGATCGACGACGGTCTTGCCCTCGGGCGCGGCGAACACGACGCGCGCGCCCGCCCCACCGGCGTGGGCTTCCGGGAAGCGCTCGGTGAGCTGGTCGATGGCCCGCTGGGCCTCGGTGCCCGGGATGCTGAAATCGTTGGACATCTTGCCGGACATCGTCGCCGCGCCGGCTCCGGCGAGCGCGAGCAGCAGCACCCAGAGGCCGAGGACGATCCAGCGTCGGCGGTATGAGAACCGGCCGATCCGGTACAGGAATGTCGCCACGTCGAGTACTCCAAACGAGGGATGGGTGGCTGTCATCGCGGCGAAACACGCTGTTCACCAGCCTGTTCGGGGGTCGCCGCACCAGGGCCGACCCTAGCCGTTCGGCAAGGAGTGAGCAAGCCGATCGGCAAGGAGTGAACCTGTCGATCGGCAAGTTTTCAGCTTGTCGTTCGACAGGTTTCCAGCTTGTCGACCGGCTAGGCGGATGGCCGCTGATCAGCTAGATTTGCTCAGGACGGGTGACTTCCCCCGCCGTCGATGATCTGGTAAGGAGGGTGCCGTGAGAGCTGCGACACACGCTGACTCGCGCGGCCCGGAACGCACCCGGCAGCGCCTGCTCGACGAGGCCTGCCGGCTGTTCGCCATGCACAGTTTCGCCGGCACCTCGCTGCAGATGATCGCGGACACCCTCGGGGTCACCAAGGCCGCGGTCTACCACCACTTCAAGACCCGCGACGACATCCTCACCGCGGTGATCCAGCCGGCCATCGAGGAGATGCACGCCATCATCACGGCGGCCGAGGCGCAGCGCACGCCGTCCGCCCGGGCCGACGCGATGCTGTCCGGGCTGGTCGACCTGACCGTCAAGCACCGCGGGCTCATCGCCATGATCGGTACGGACCCCGGCGTCACCAGCGCGCTGCAGAGCCACCCGGACGTGGTGGAGCTGTTCCGCCGCCCCGGCGAGCTGATGGCGCTCGACGGCTCGGCCGAAGCCGAGATCAACGCGACGCTCGCGCTGGCCGGCATCGCCACCACGGCCTCGTCGCCGGTGATGCAGCACCACGACGCCGACGTGCTGCGCCGGTGCCTGCTCTCCGCCGGTCGCCGCATCCTCGGCCTCCGCACCCGCAGACCCTGACCGCCTCCGGTCTCCGTCCCCGCCCCGCGCTCGCCCGGGACACGCGCTCGCGCGCCGACACGTGTCCGCGCGTCGCCAAGATCGCTCGACTTGCCTGGCACCTGTGCGAATCTTGAGCGTTGATTCGCACAGGTGCCAGGCAAGTCCGATGGTCTTGGCGGGCGAGGTCCGGTGGGCGGGGTGCGCCGGTGCGGGCACTGATGTCTCAGCGAGGAAGGGGCACGGCGGTGGAGTACCTGGTCGACATGCGGACCACGGTGCCGGAGGGCACCACGGACGATGAGGTCGCCGACATGCGTCGGCGTGAGGCGGTGCGCGCCGCCGAGCTGGTGGAGCAGGGCAACCTGCTGCGGCTGTGGCGGCCGCCGCTGGCCCCGGGCGAGTGGCGGACCTGGGGCCTGTTCCGCGCCGACGACGCCGACCAGCTGGAGACCGTCCTCGCGTCCATGCCGCTGCGCGCCTGGCGGACCGAGGACGTCACACCGCTGACACCACACCCGAGCGACCCCGGCCAGCCGCCACGCTGACCCGGCACGGCCGAGCAAGCCGGCCTGGCACCTCTTCATCCACGACGTGGGAGTGAGAGCACGGATGAGCATCGCATTCACCCGCGCGCTGGGCGTGAGCCTGCCGCTGATCGCCGCGCCGATGGCGGGCGGCGCGGGAACACCGGCCCTGGTCATCGCTGCCGCGCGCGCCGGTGGGCTCGGCTTGCTCGCCGCCGGGTACAAGACACCGCAGGCGCTCGCCGCGGAGATCGCGACGGTCGCCGCGGCGTCCGTGCCGTTCGGCGTGAACCTGTTCGCGCCCAACCCCGTGCCGGTCGACCCGGCCGCCTACCGGCGCTATGCCGACCTCCTCGCGGTCGAGGCCGAGCGGCACGGCGTCACGCTGCCCCCGACACCCGTCGAGGACGACGACCACTGGCACGACAAGCTCGACGTCCTCCGCGCCGATCCGGTGCCGCTGATCAGCTTCACCTTCGGCATCCCAAGTCGAGACGACCTGGCCGCGCTGCGGGCGACCGGCGCGCTCCTGGTGCAGACGGTCACCGGCGTGGACGAGGCGATGGCCGCCGCGGAGGCCGGGCTCGACGCGCTCGCCGTGCAGGCCCCGGCCGCAGGCGGGCACTCGGGCACGCTGACCCCGACCCGGCCGGTCGCCGATACGACGCTGCCGGACCTCGTCGCCGCGATACGGCACGCGGTGGACCTGCCGTTGATCGCGGCCGGGGGCGTGGCGGCCGCGGCGGACGCCGCCGCGGCCGTCCGGGCGGGCGCGGCCGCCGTCGCGGTCGGAACCGTGCTGCTGCGGTGCGACGAAGCGGGCACGTCGGCGGTGCACCGGGCGGCGCTGGCCGACCCGGCCCGGTCCGGCACGGTCGTCACCCACGCGTTCACCGGCCGTCCCGCGCGGGCGCTGCGCAACGACTTCACCGACCGGTACGGCGAACTCGCCCCGTACGGCTATCCCGCCGTGCACCACCTCACGGCCGGTCTGCGCCGAGCGGCGGCAGCGGCCGGCGACACCGAGCGGGTGCACCTGTGGGCCGGCACCGGCTTCCGCGAGGCCACCGCCGAACCGGCGGCCGCCATCCTCACCCGCCTGGCGACCCTGCTCTGACCGCACGACACCGGCCGCCGAACCCCGGCCCGCGACACGGAGCCGCGGAGCGGACGGTCAGGAGACCGGGGCGAGGCGGCTCAGCAGGGTGCGGGCGGCCTCGGCGACCAGTGACCGGTCGTAGCTGATGATCACATCGAACTCGCGGTCGGCCTCGCGCTCGCAGGCCGTCGGCAGTTGCCGGGCGAACAGGCCGCCCGAGAAGTAGCTGCCCAGCACGATCACGGTCCACTCCGCGGTCAGCGGATCGTCGTCGGCGAGCGGGCCGCCGCGGATGCCGGGAGCCGGCTGCGGTGCGATGCCGTGCCCGAACACCGCGGTCAGCGCCCCCTTGTCGGCGATGGACAGGTAGCGCTGCCGGGTGTGCTCGGTGAAGTACGGGGCGTCCTGGAACGCGCCGAGCAGCACCGTGGCCTCGGGCGCGTGTTCGCTCATGCTCTCCAGGTGGTTGCTGAGCGGGATCAGCTGCCGTTTGGTGGCGCGGGTGGCACGGCGTCGCCGTCGGGCGACCTCGAACGGCGTGCGTGCCCCGGTGTCCGGGGCTGTGCTGTACGGCAGGTCGGTGTCGGGCCGTTCGAACTGGGAGGGCAGCGGGCCGGGTCGGCCGAGCAGCCAGCCCTGGCCGAGGGTCGCGCCCATCGAGATCGCGGCCGCGAGGTGGCGCTCGGTCTCGATGCCCTCGGCGAGGATGATCGCCCCGGTGCGTTCGGACTCCGCCAGCACCGCGTTGACCACCTGCGCGGTCTCGTGGGTCGGGCGGCCCTGCACCACGTGCCGGTCCAACTTGATGATCTCGGGGCTGAGCAGCGCCAGCAGGGACAGGCTCGCCGGGTTCACGCCGACGTCGTCCAGCGCGATGCGGGTGGACTGGCCGCGTACTCGGGCCACCGAGGTGAGCAGGGCGGCCGGGTCGTCGCTCAGCGACCGCTCGGTGATCTCCATGACGACCTGGAGTTCGCGGCTCGCCGTCTCGATGGTGTCGGTCAGCCCGGCCGGGCAGGCGCTGCCCATGGTGGACGGTTCGACGTTGACGAACAGCGGCACGTCCCACGGCAGGCCGGCGGCCATCGCGGCCCGGAACGCCGCGGCCCTGGCGACCCAGTCGAGTTCGGTGAGCCGGCCCGCGCGCTGCGCCTGCGCGAACAGCTCGGCGGGATTGCGCAGCTCCGAGCCGGCCGGGCCACGGGCCAGCGCCTCGTATCCGGCGACCCGGCCGCTGCGCAGCGAGATGACCGGTTGGAACACCGGGTAGACGGCCCGCTTGGTCACCGTCCGGTCGAGCTCGGTGGACCCGTCCTGCGGTTGGTTCACTGCGTCACCAGCCCCGCCAGCTAATCTGCACGTTTTGTACCGGTTGTAAGGCTAACGGCCGAACGCCCTCCGACCCGGCACTTCCGCGTACTGCGCCGACGGCCTTCGTCGACGCCTTGTGCGGCTTTTGATGCTATTTCAGGGAAATTGCTGTTATGTGCGACCTGGTTCCTGCGATTTCACCGAAACTGCAGGAACCAGGCCGCGGGACGGCTCGGTGGAGGCGGGTGGGCTACTGGGTGGCGAGGGCGGCGGTGGGGGACAGGCGGGCGGCGCGCAGCGCGGGATAGAGGCCGGCGAGCACGCCCACCACGACGGTGACGCCCAGGCCGGCCGCGAGCGCCGAGACCGGCACGGCGACCGGCCAGCCCTGCGTGGTCGCGTACACGGCGGTGACCGCCGCGCCGAGCAGCGCCCCGGTGACGCCGCCGAGGCCGGACAGCAGCAGCGACTCGATGAGGAACTGCGCGGCCACGGCCGGCCGGGTGGCGCCGAGCGCCCGGCGCAGGCCGATCTCGCCACGCCGCTCCAACACCGAGATGATCAGTGTGTTGGCCACGCCGACGCCGCCCACCAGCAGCGCCACCGCGCCCAGCCCGAGCAGCAGCGCGGTGAAGGCACGGTCGGTCGCCTGCTGCGCCGCCAGCGCGTCCGACGGGCGCGACACCCGGGCCGACAGCGGGTCCGCGGGGTTCGCGGTGGCCGCCAGCACGGCCCGGACCGCGAGCACCTGATCCGGCACGGCCCGGCAGTACACGGTCGTCGGATGCCCGTCGTAGCCGAGCCGCGATG
This sequence comes from Catellatospora chokoriensis, assembly GCF_011297315.1. Lineage (NCBI taxonomy): Bacteria > Bacillati > Actinomycetota > Actinomycetes > Micromonosporales > Micromonosporaceae > Catellatospora > Catellatospora chokoriensis. Next base: position 134,703 of record NZ_JAAOTI010000001.1, on the reverse strand, counting down.
CCGCCACCGGCCCGCCGACCAGCGCCGCGGAGTCGAGGTCGCGGACCAGCGGCACCGGATCGAGGATGCCCGCGACGGTGAACCACTGCCCGCCGAGCCACACCTGGGCGCCGGCCTCGGCGACGCCCAGGCGCTCGGCGGCGGTCGCGCCCAGCACCGTCACCGGGAAGTCCGCCGTGGCCGGGTTGAGCCACGCGCCCGTGGCGACCCGGCCGCCGACGGTGTCGAGCAGGCCCAGGTCGGCGGCCAGCACGGCGATCGCACCCGACTGCTGCGCCGGGATGCGGTCGTTGCGGTACACCCGCGCCTGCCGCAGCAGCCCGACCGCGTTCACCGAGGTGACGGGTCCGATCCGGCGGATCATCGGCACCGCCTCGGCGGGCAGCACCGCGGGGTCGCCGGAGAACACGCCCTCGCCGGGGGACACCGTGAGCAGGTTGGTGCCGAGCTCGGCCAGGGTGCGGTCGAGGTCGGCCCGTGAGGAGGCGGAGATGCCCAGCACCGCGAGCATCGCGGCGATGCCGATGGCGACGCCCAGCGCGGACAGCACCACCCGCAGCGGGCGGGTGCGCAGTCCGCTGCCGCCGAGCAGCAGCAGATCCGTGCCGCGCAGCCGGGCCGGCCGGGGAGCGGGGAGAGTCATGTGGCGTACGCCTTCCGGTCGGCGGTGTCGCGGGTGATCCGGCCGTCGCGCATCTCCACCCGCCGCGGCAGGCTCTGCGCGATGCCCTGGTCGTGGGTGATGACCACGACCGTGGTGCCCGCGGCGTGCGACTGCCGCAGCAGGTCGAGCACCGCCGCAGCGGACACCGAGTCGAGGTTGCCCGTCGGCTCGTCGGCGAGGATCACCTCCGGCTGTTTGACCAGGGCGCGGGCGATGGCGACGCGCTGACGCTCGCCGCCGGACAGCTCGTGCGGGCGGTGGGTGAGCCGCTCGGCGAGGCCCACCTGCCGCAGGGTCTCGGCCGCACGGGCGCGGCGGGCGCCGCGGGGGACTCCGGTGTAGAGCAGGCCGTCCGCCACGGCGTCGAGCGCGTGTACGCCCGGGGCGAGGTGGAACTGCTGGAACACGAACCCGACGGCGCGGGCGCGCAGCGCCGACAGCGACCGGTCGTGCAGCGCGCCGGTGTCGAACCCGGCCAGGCGAACGGTGCCCGCGGTCGGCCGGTCGAGCAGGCCGACCAGGTGCAGCAGGGTGGACTTGCCCGACCCGGACGGGCCGACGACGGCGACCAGCTCGCCACGGTCCACGGTCAGGTCGACCCCGTGGACGGCCGTGACGCCGCCGGGATAGGTCCTGGTCACCCCGTCGAGCTGGAGGACAGCCGTCATCGCGGCACCACGACCTGAACGCCCTCGGCCAGCTCGCCGGCGGTGACCTCGACCCGCCCGTCGGCGAACAGGCCGGTGCGCACGGCGACGTACCGCGTCGTGCCGCCCTGCGCGATCTGCACCCCGTAGCCGCCCTCGGCGAGCGCGACCAGCGCGGTCACCGGCACGGTGAGCACACCGTCGCGCCGCTGCGCCGTGAACCGCACGGTCACCCGGCCCGCCGCGCCGTCCACCGCGGACTGGTCGGCGACCAGCACGTACACCTCGATCGCCGGTTCGCCGCCGTCGGACTCGGCAGGCAGGCCCACCCGGTCGACCGTGCCCGGGACCTCCGCGCCGGCGGCCAGCCGCACGGTCACCGCGGTGCTGGGCACGCCGAGCTGCCGCCGCAGCTCCGTCAGCCGCAGGGTGACCGAGCGGATCGCGCCGGTGTGGCTGAGCACCTCGCCGTCGGCCGGGTCGCCCACCCGCAGCGCGTGCGCGGCGATCCGCACCGGCCCCGGCGCGTACACCACCCGCTGCGGTTCCACCGTGCCGGTGTCGGCCAGGCCCAGCGACCGCTGCCAGCGCTTGACCGCCGCTCCGGTCGCCGCGGTGAACGCCGTGTCGACGGTGAGGTCGCCCATGCGCAGCGCCCGCAGGTTCGCTTCGAGTTGCCGCACGTCACCGCCCCGGCAGCCCGTGATCAGCGTCCGGTACGCGGGCAGCGCCCCGTACAGCAGCACCACCGGCTGGTCGTCGACGCGCAGCAACGGCTTGCCGCGGACCACCGTCGAGCCGACCGGCGCCAGCCAGGTGACCAGGCCCAGCCCGCCGCCGCCCGCACCGTCGGCCGGTGCCTCGCCGTCAGCCGCCGGGCGTACGTAACGCAGCGGAACGACCTCGCCGAAGCCGAACTCGCCCTCGACGTCGGTGAAGTCGACCAGGTCGCCGCGGGTCACCGCGACCGTCTGCGGGGGTGCGCTCGCGGCCGGTGCCGGGTCCCCGTCGCACCCGGCCATCATGCCGACCGCCCCGACGGCCACCGTCCCGAGGACAGCGCGCCTGCCGACCCGGACCCGGGCCAGCCCGCGCGAGGCGCGCCCGCCGCGACCGAGGCCGGTCCGATCGAGCCCGGCGGGGTCGGGGCCACGGTCGAAGCCCGTCACGGCTTGGGTGCCGCGGTCGGGGCCGGCGGGAGCAGGTTGCGGCACTTCTCCAGCGCCGCCATGGCGGCCTTGTCGTCCTGCCGCAGCCAGTGGTTCAGCTGCCCCGTCACCGGGTCGGGATCGGGCACGTCGGCCACGCCGTTGTCCCGCATGCACTGCGCGTACGCCCGCAGCTTCGTCACGTCGTCGGGCGTGCGCGGGCTCGGCGCGGCCGCCGGCGGCAGGAACTTCGTGCAGCCGTCCAGCGCGGTCTGGAACGCGTCCTTCAGGCCCATACCGAGGTCGTCCATGGCGTGCAGCAGCGCGCTGCGGCCCGACTTGTCGCCGGGCACCGGGTCGGGCATGTCGGTCACACCCGCGGCGCGCATGCACGCGACGAAATCCAGCTCGCGCTGCACGGGATCATCCGACGGCCCGCTGGGCGCGGCGGTGGGGGCGCCCGCGCCGGGCGTGCCCGCGGTCGCGACACCCGGCGAGGCTTCGCCGCCCGAACAGCCGCTCGCCAGCATCGCCAGCATCAGCACCGCGCTCCACCTGCGTGTACGCATCGTCTAGGGTCCTTTCCGAAAGCGCGGCGGGTTCCGCGCCGGGCAAGACACGTAGCTCTCGCCCCGGCGGGTTGCCTCGCTGCCGGAGCACAGGGGCTGTGGCGGTCGTCATAGCGCGCCGGGCAACCCGGCACGGTGCGCGCTCCGTGTCTTACCCGCGCGCACCGCCCATGGGGGCGGGCAGGGACGGCGCGGCGCGGAACGTGAGGTGGCACGCGGTGGGGTTGCTGGGATGGCGGGACCGCCGCGCCCACGAGGCCGACTTCGTCGCGTTCTACACCGAGCGCGGCGACCACCTGCGCAACACGGCGTACCTGCTGTGCCGGGACTGGCACCTGGCCGAGGACCTGACCCAGACCGTGTTCACGAAGCTCTACCGGGCCTGGCACCGCATCGACCGGCACGACGCCCTCGACCAGTACGCGCGCCGGGTGCTGCTGCGCGCGTTCCTGGACGAGCGGCGGCGGCCGTGGCGGCGCGAGTACGCCACCGAACCGGGCAGCGCCTCGCTCGACAGCACGGTGCGCGACTCCTACGCCGACGACGGCTCGGCGCTGCACGCCGCGCTGGTCCGGCTGCCCCGCCGCCGCCGCGCGGTGCTGGTGCTGCGCTTCTGGGCGGACATGTCGGTCGAGCAGGTGGCCGAGGCGATGGAGTGCTCCACCGGCACGGTCAAGAGCCAGACCGCCCGCGGCCTGGCCCAGCTGCGTGAACTGCTCGGCGACAGCACTGTCGGCACCGACGGACATCCGTGGGGGAATCGATGAACGACGTGAAGGACCTCTGCGAGCGGATCCTCGACCAGCCCGCGCCGCCGCTGCGCGACAGCGCGCAGGTGCTGGCCGTCGCCCGGCACGCGGCGCAGCGCCGCGCCCGGCTGACCGCCGCGGTCGGCGGACTGGCCTGCGCCGCCGTGGCCGCGGTGGTGGTGACGGCGGCACTGCCCCGGACCGCGGGCGAGCTTCCCGTCGCGCAGCCCCCCTCGGCCACCGCCCTCGCGTCCGCGGCGGCGATGCCGCCGGTGCCGGGGCCCGACGCCGCCCAGGCGCACGGCGGGCGCATCGCCCAGCTGCTGGCCGAGGCGGTGCCTGCGGGATACACCGGCAGGCCGGCCGACGCGACCTCCACCTGGCGGCTGGACACGGACACCGCTGGGACGCCGCGCTACATCTCGCAGACCCGGCTCATCGTGTCCGACGGCGCGGGCGAGGGAGTGCTGTCGGCAGCGCTCGCGGGCGACCGGCACGCCGCGCCGGTCGGTGACCTGTGCGCCGACGCGGTGACCGCCCGGCTCGCCGAGTACAGCGCCGTCGGGCCCGGCACCTGCGACGTGGTGTCGGTCGGCGGTGCGGCGGTGCGCGTCGACACCGCCGCCGACCGGGCCGTCGTCGCCACCCGGTTCCTGGCGGGCGGCTACCTCACCATCCGGTGGAGCCCCATGACCTGGTCTGCCGTGTCGCCGTCGGCGAGCGCGCAGCCGTGGATGCTGCTGGACGGCGGCGGCCGTCCCGCGCTGGACGCGGCCGCGTTCACCCCGGCCGGGCTGGCGGGACTCGCCGCCGACCCGCGCCTGCTGCCCTGACCCGTCAGGGGCGGATGAGCACCTTGAGCGCCGTGCGGTCGGCCATCGCCTGGTAGCCACCGGGCACCCCGTCGAGGCCGACCGTGCTGTCGAACACCCGGCCGGGCTGCACGCTGCCGTCGAGCACATCGGGCAGCAGCTCCTCGATGTAGGCGCGGGCCGGGGCGATGCCGCCGGTGAGCGTGATGTTGCGCCGGAACTCGTCCCAGCCGAACGGCACCTCCGGGTACTGCGGCGCGCCCACCCGGCTCACCCGGCCGCCGGCCCGGACCACGGCGACCGCGGTCTCGATGGCGGGCCGCAGGCCCACGCACTCCAGCACGGCGTGGGTGCCGTCGCCGCCGGTCAGTTCCAGCACCTTCGCGACGCCCTCGTCGCCGCGCGCGGCCACCACGTCGCTCGCGCCGAAGTCGCGGCCCAGGTCGGTGCGCCCCTGATGGCGGCCCATGAGGATGATCTGCTCCGCGCCGAGCCGCTTGGCGGCCAGCACGGCGCACAGGCCGACCGCGCCGTCGCCGATAACGGTCACCGTCGTGCCCGGGCCCACCCCGGCGGTCACCGCGCAGTGGTGGCCGGTCGGGAACACGTCGGACAGCGACAGCAGCGAGGGCAGCAGCGCCGAGTCCTCGCCGACGGACAGTTTGACCAGCGTGCCCTGGGCCTGCGGGACGCGTACCGCCTCGCCCTGGCCGCCGTCGACGCCGTTCGCGCCCCAGAAGCCGCCGTGCCGGCAGGAGGTCTGCAGGCCCTCGCGGCAGAAGTCGCAGGTGTTGTCCGCCCAGACGAACGGCGCGACCACGACGTCGCCCTTCTTCAGCCCGGAGACGTCCGCGCCGACGTCCTCGACGACGCCGAGGAACTCGTGGCCGATCCGGTCGCCCTGCTCGCTGGCCGGCCGTGAGCCGTAGGGCCACAGGTCGCTGCCGCAGATGCAGGAGCGCAGCACGCGTACGAGGGCGTCGGTGGGCTCGCGCAGCACCGGGTCGGGCACGTCCTCCACCCGTACGTCACCGGCACCGTAGATCAACGTGGCTCGCATGGGTCTCCCCGTTCCGTGATCGTCGCAGGCACGGCCGGGGCCGACCTGGTCCAACGATCAGTATCGGGGCGGAGAGCATGTCATATCCGGTCAATCAGGGCATTGCGTGCGGCGGCCCGGGCAGGGGAGGACGCCCGGGCCGCCTTGCCCGCGTCAGTCCTCCTGGAAGTACGAGATGAGTCGCAGGATCTCCAGGTAGAGCCAGACGAGTTCGACGAGGATGCCGAACGCGCCGAGCCAGCCGTACTTGCGGGGCAGCCCGGCGGCGATGCCGTCCTCGATCTGCTGGAAGCTGATCACGAACATCAGCGCTGCGACGACGATGCAGATCAGCGAGAAGATGATCGCGATGGTGCCGCCGTCGCGCAGCGGGCCGGCCGATCCGGTGAACAGGCTGATGCCGAAGTTGACCAGCATGACCACGGCCAACCCCGCGGCGGCTCCGATCACGACCTTCATGAACTTCGGCGTCGCCCGGATGATCCGGGCCCGGTACAGCGCGGCCATGATGAAGAAGACACCCAGGGTCGCGATGACCGCCTGCAGGACGATGCCGTTCCAGCGGGTCTCGAACGCCTTGGACACCGCGCCGAGGAACACGCCCTCGACGAGCGCGTACGCGAACAGGATGACCGGGTTGGTGATCTGGGCGAACGAGATGACCAGGCCCAGCACGAGCCCGACGAGCATCGCGGCGATCCAGGTCACCGCCAGCGCCTGCGTCGGCACCAGGATCCAGGTCGCGGCGGCCGCGGCCACCGCCGCACCGATCAGGGACACGGTCTTGACCACGACGTCGTCGATCGTCATGACGTCGCGGGTGGACTGGACGGTCTCCGGGTATCCGTATCCGGCCGGCTGCTGGTAGGTCTGGCCGCCGTAGCTGTAGGGCTGGCCGCCGGGCACGGAGTAGGTCGGCTGCTGCGCGGCGGCGGTGATCCGCCCGAGCACCGGGTTAGAGGACTTCACGCAGGTCTCCTTTGTCTACGGGCGGTGCGAACGAGGGGGTGGGTGGTGCGGGCCTCCGGCTAGGACAGGCCCGCACCACCCGGTTCGGCGGTCAGAAGTCCCCGAAGTCGCCTCCGAAATCCCCGCCGCCGAAGTCGTCGAAACCGGCGTCGACCGCTCCCGTGTCCGGCAGCCCGGCCGCGGATGCGGCTTCGCCCAGGTCGGGAGCCATCGCGTCGCCGATCATGTCGCCGATCACCATGCCGCCGAGGAAGCCCAGCGCCGCGCCGCCGACCCCGGCCGCCATCGCGCCGGCCATGCTGGGCTTGCCCCGGTAACCGCCGTACTTGTAGCCGCCGTGACCACCGTGGCCGCCGTAGGCGTATCCGGGACGGCTGTGCTGCCCGTATCCGGGCTGCCCGTATCCCGGCTGGCCGTAGCCGCCGGGCGCGTGGCCGTAGCCGGGCTGGGCGGGCGGCTGCAGGAACGCTCCCGGCGCCGCCGCGGGCGACGCGAGCTTCTCCAGGGCGGTGGTCAGCCAGCGGTCCACCTCGGCGACCCAGCCGCCCTCGCTCGCGGCCAGCCGCTGCAGGTCGGCAGCCGACAGGTCGTGCCGGTCGGGCGCACCGAACCGGCCGGTGAGCTCGGCCAGCACCACGAGGCCGTCGCCGGCCGCGGCCACGGTGAAGGTGAGCAGCGGGATGTGCGGGCCGTGCTGCCCGCCCTCGGGCAGGGGGGCGTAGCAGGTGATCGCCTGCGCGGCGGGCACGGGCAGTCCGGCCATGCCGCCGGGGCGCAGCTCGTTGCGTACGAACCGGCACCCGATCGTGCCGAGCGCGTCCATGATCTGCTGCTGGGCCGGCGAGGCGTCGATGCGGGCGGGGTCGAAGTCGCCCTTGGCGCTGCCCGAGGCGACCGACACCTCGGTGCGCACACCGACGCCGACACCCGGCAGCGGCTGCCCGTACAGCGCGGTGAACGGGGCGTGGGCGGGCACCGTCACCGTGAACGGCACGGCCTGGCTGGTTCCCGACGGCAGCCGCAGCTGCTGCGCTACCTGGTAGCGGGCCAGTTCCAGCTCGCCCGCCGGTCCGGTCGCGGTGAGCAGCAGAGAGATCGCGGTGATCTCGGTGTCGGATTTGGCGCGCAGATTCACCTGGCCGCTCAGCGAGCCACCCGGGACCGCGGGGTGCGGCGACAGTACGGTGTCGACCTCGACGCCGCCCAGCCCGAGTCCGGCGAGCAGTTTCTTGAAGACCATGTGCTTCCTCTCCTGGTGGAACGCCGCCCGGCGTCAGCCGCGCGGTGGCAGTTGCCGGGCGGCCGGCGATCAGGTCGTCGGGGATGGCGGCCGCCTCGATGGGGGATCAGCACGGCGACGCCGGCGTTCCTCGCCTCAGCCGCGGGCTCCTCGCCGGCGGTCGGAACCGGTGCCGTTCGCGGCGGCCGGCGGTATGATCAGCCACGAGGCTGACACTAACACGTGAAACTGTACGGTTGCTGGAACGAGGCTGCTCATGGCGCTGATGCGGATAGGCGAGCTCGCCGCTGCCGCGGGCGTGAGCAACCGGACCGTCGACTTCTACACCAACCTCGGGCTGATCACCCCTGCCTCGCGCACCACGGGCGGCTTCCGGCTGTACGACCCGGCGACCGTCGAGCAGATAGCCACGGTGCAGCGGCTGGAGTCCAGCGGTATGGCTCTCGACGACATCGCGGCTCACCTGCAGGGCGCGGGGGCGGCCGACCTGGTCACCGCGCTCGCGCGGCTGGACCAGGACCTGACGGCCCTGCGTGCGCTGGCCGAGACCGCCGCCGGAACCGCGCACGGCCTCGCCACGACGCTCGCCGTACGCGCCAACCAGCTGCTGGCCGCGGCGGCGGAGCTGCTTTCCGCGATGCCGCCGCCCTGAGCGGCCGAACGGGCGACCGCCGCGCGGCAAGACCGCCGACCGGTGCTGGGCTATGGTGCCGCGATGAGCGAACCGTCCGTCCAGGACCGTCCCACCCTGCGCGCGCGGCTCGGGCGGCCCGCGAGCCGTACGGTCGTCGCGCTCGCGCTGCTGGCCGCGCTCAGCAGCGGCCTGTTCGCGGCGAGCGTCGCGAGCTGGGCCGCGTGGTGGACGATCCGTCCGCTGACCACGGCCGAGGCGGTCGAGGTGCTCACCGAGCTGATGCCGGGCACCGACATCACCGCGCACCTCAGCCCGGAGCCGGACGCGGTGTTCGTCATGTACGGCGAGCCCGTCACCTGGCAGCGCGTGGACACGCTGCTGCTCGGCGACGGCGGCGAGTACGGCCTGGCCGGGATCGGCGGATCGCTGGGCCACGACGTCGGCCCCGGCGAGCAGAAGCAGGTCCTCGACGGCGTCGTCGAGCGGCTGCGGGCGGGCGGCTGGACCGTCGGATACCCCAAGGTGACCTTCCTGGATCCGTGCGGAGCGGGCTGCGATCCCGACACCGCCGCGCGCGAGACCGTGCTCAACGCGGGTCGCGGCGATCAGGTCGTGTCCGTGAGCGGCTTCGCCGCGGGCAGCCGTGGCAGCAACGGCTTCGGTATCACCCTGACCCGGCCCACCCCGGTGGCCGGGTATCCCGCTGCGGTCGTCGCCGGGCTGGCCGGCGCGCTGGCCGGCTGGTGGCTGTTCGCCTGGGCGAGCCGCCGCACCGCGTCGCGTGGCGCCGGGGTCACCACGACGCTGTTCGGATTCGCGATGTTCCTGTGGTGGGCGCCCATCGTGCTGACCGCGCCGCAGCTGCTGCGGCATCACCTGGGGGAGTACCACTACTCCTGGCACCCGATGTGGGAGTGGCTGGGCCTGCCTGCGTTCAGCCTGCTGTTTCTGGGCGGCCTGGCGCTCGCGCTGCTCGCGCTCGCCGTCGCGGCACTGCCGACCCGGCGGGTGCGCCCGCACGACGTCCTACCGCATCCTGGCCCGGACAGCGCCGTCGCGTCGGTCTGACCAGCCCGCTGCGGATCGGGCGGCGGCGGTGGCGGTCAGCCGTCACGGCGACCGGTCACCGCCGTTGCTGCGGTCGCCCTGCACGCGGTGGCTTACTCGACCGCCTGCGGGGCGGCCGGCTCGGGCACGTCCCCGGACGCGCGGACAGCCGCCTGGTGCACGGCTTTGCGCTCGTGTTTGGCGCGCCGCTCCCAGGCGTCCCACATGCCGTGCGCCACGGCGTTGCGGACGAGCCAGTAGAAGATGAACATCCCTGCCACGGCCCAGAAGAACCGGCTCCAGCCATCTGCCATGGCCCCACCGTATTCGCCGCGGTCAACGTCTACCGGTCAGGTGCGTTTGCGGGCGCGAAGGACGGTGTCGTGGAGCGTGTGGCCGTGGCCGTGGCCGTGGCCGTGGCCGTGGCCGTGGGTGTGGTCGTGGGTGTGGTCGGGGTGGCCGATGATCGGGCGGTGCCGGTCTTCGGCGACGAGGATCTCCCAGCGGTCGGGGTCGAGTCCGGCGGCGACGTCGTCGGCGGTGAAGTGCACGTCGCGGGCGGCGGCGTGGGACACGCCGGGCCGTGGGTCCGCCGGGTGGTGGCCGACGATCAGCAGGGTGCCGCCCGGCGCGACCGCGGCCGCCAGCCGGTCGACCAGCGATTCGCGGGAGGACGTCGGATGCACGTAGTGGGAGCAGACCAGGTCGAACTGTGCGACGGGCGGGGCCCAGTCGGACAGGTCTGCCTGGAGCCAGTCGATCCGGGCGGCGATCGTGTCGCCGGCGGCCCGCGCGTGCGCGCGTGCCTCGCGCAGCGCGCCGTCCGCGATGTCCACGGCGGTGACCTGCCAGCCCTGGGTGGCCAGCCAGATCGCTTCGGCTCCCTCGCCGCAGCCCGCGTCCAGCGCCGTGCCGGGGGTCAGCGCCGACGCTTCCACGACCAGATGGGGGTTGGGCGGCTTGGGGCGGCCCGCGGCGGGGCCGTGGTAGTGGCCTTCCCAGTACGCCTTGCTGAACTCCTCGGTCATGACGGTCCCTTCCGCGCGTGCGTCGACCCTGGTCACGGTGGGCCGCGGCCAGGTGACAACCATGCGAGGTGCCCGGCCGCATTCGCAAATCCTGTTGCTGATCTGGCAAAGTGGGTGCATGGACGACGACCTTGACCAAGCCCTTGGTGCGGTCGGCCCCCGGCTGCGCGCGCTGCGCCGGCAGCGGGAGACCACCCTGGCCGACCTGTCGACGGCGACCGGGATCTCGGTGAGCACCCTGTCCCGGCTGGAGTCCGGCTCCCGCAAACCGACCCTCGAACTGCTGCTGCCGCTGGCCAGGGCACACGGCGTCACGCTGGACGAGCTCGTCGACGCCCCGCCGACCGGCGATCCGCGCATCCACCTGCGCCCGGTCACCCGGCATGGGATGACCATGCTGCCGCTGACCCGCCGGGCGGGCGGCATCCAGGCGTACAAGCTGGTGATCCCCGCCGACAGCCGCCGCCGCAACCCGGAGCCCAAGACCCATGAGGGCTATGAATGGCTGTACGTCCTCAACGGCCGGCTGCGGATGGTGCTGGGCGAGCAGGACTTCGTGCTCGTGCCCGGTGAGGCGGCCGAGTTCGACACCCGTGTGCCGCACTGGTTCGGCGCGGCCGACCCCGAGCCGGTCGAGTTCCTCAGCCTGTTCGGCACCCAGGGCGAGCGCGCGCACCTGCGGGCCAGGCCGAAGCAGAAGGGCGCCGCCTGAGCGGTGTCGAGATCGGATCGTGACCGGCATTGCCCCGACCCGTTATCCCCTATATTATCTATCGAAGTTATAGGATTAGGCGGACATCGCACGCTGCGCGCCTGCTGCCGGCCGCGCCGTCACGAGCAGGAATCCATGGGGCCGTGCACATCTCAGCGCGACACGACTATGCGGTGCAGGCGATGCTGGCCATCGCCGCGGCGGGCGGCGGTCCGGTGAAGACGAGCGATCTGGCCGTCATGCAGGGCATACCCGCCAGCTACCTGCCGTCGATCCTCGCCGACCTGCGGCGCGCCGAGCTGCTGAGCAGCCGCCCCGGCACGGACGGCGGGTTCAGCCTGGCCCGGCAGCTCGAGCAGATCAGCGTCGGCGACATCATGCGGGCGGTCAGCGGGGCGCTGGCCAGCGTCCGCGGCCGCCCTCCGCACACCATCACGTATACGGGTGCGGCCACCGCGCTGCCCGGACTCTGGCAGTCGGTCCACACGTTCACCAGCGACCTGCTGGACAGCACCACCCTGCTCGACCTGCTCGGCGACGGTCAGGCGGCCGGGCCGCGAACCGATCGCGACACCACGGCGGACGGCGCCACCCGGCACCGCCCATGACCGTGGCGCGGCGGACCACCGCGCACGGGGGCCTCCGGGAGATGGCGCGTCAGGACCGTGCCATACCGCCCGGAGGCCTCCGTGCCGCGGCATCAGACCGCGCCGAGCAACCTGGGCTGCCCGACCGTCGCGGCGACCTCCGGCGCGACGCGCACCTGCACCTCGGAACCGACCTGCAGGTCCAGGGACAGGAACTCGTTGCGGGTCAGGGTGACCGTGACCGGCTGCTCGCCCACGGCGACCACGACCCTGATCTCGAAGCCGACCCGGGTGACCCGCGTGATGCGGCCCGGGACCGCGTCCGGCTCGCCGCCGGTCAGCAGCTGCAGGTCGTGCGGACGCACCAGGCGGTCGCCCAGCTCGGTGACCGGGCCGAGGAAGCGCATGACGAAGTCGTTGGCGGGGGCGTCGTACAGCTCGTCGGGCGACCCGATCTGCTCCACCCGGCCCTCGTTGATGACCACGATCTCGTCGGCGACCTCCAGGGCCTCCTCCTGGTCGTGCGTGACGAACACGGTCGTCACGTGGACCTCGTCGTGCAGGCGGCGCAGCCAGTCGCGCAGCTCCTTGCGGACCTTGGCGTCGAGCGCGCCGAACGGCTCGTCGAGCAGCAGCACGGTCGGCTGCACGGCGAGCGCGCGGGCCAGGGCCATGCGCTGGCGCTGGCCGCCGGACAGCTGCGAGGGCAGCCGGTCGGCGAACTGGGACAGGTGCACGAGATTGAGCAGCTCGTGGACGCGCTCGCGGATCTCGTCCTTGGGCCGCTTGCGGATCTCCAGTCCGAACGCGACGTTGCGCGCGACCGACAGGTGCTTGAACGCGGCGTAGTGCTGGAACACGAAGCCGACGTTGCGCTTCTGCGGCGACAGCTTCGTCGCGTCGACGCCTTCGATCTCGATGCGGCCGCTGTCGGCGGTCTCCAGGCCGGCGATGATGCGCAGCAGTGTCGACTTGCCGCCGCCGGACGGGCCGAGCAGCGCGGTGAGCTGCCCGGAGGGGATGCTCACGGACACGTTGTCGAGCGCGACGAAGTCCCCGAAGCGCTTGGAAACGTTGACGATCTCGATACTCAACGGTCTTCCTTCGGCCGAATGACTGAGACGATGATGATGCAGGCGACCGCCACCAGGGCGAGCAGGAACGCGGTGGCGTACGCGCCGCCCTTGTCGAAGTTGAGGTACTTCTCCTCGACGACCAGGGTGGCGGTGCGGGTCTCGCCGAGCACGTTGCCGGACACGACCTTGACCGCGCCGAACTCGCCCAGCGACCGGGCCAGGCTCAGCACGACGCCGTAGACGACACCCCACTTGATCGACGGCAGGGTGATCCGCCGGAACGTCTGCCAAGCGTTCGCGCCCAGGCTGCGGGCGGCCTGCTCCTGCTCCTCGCCGACCTCCTCCAGCACGGGCACCACTTCGCGGATCACCAGCGGCAGCGCGACGAACACGGTGGCCAGCACGATGCCGGGGGTGGCGAAGATGACCTGGAAGCCCACGCTCTCCAGGCCGGGTCCGAACCAGCCGTTGCGGCCGCCGTACACGAGCACCAGGGCGAGGCCGACGACGATCGGCGACACCGACAGCGGCATGTCCAGCAGGGCGCTGAGCAGACGTTTTCCGGGGAAGTCGTATCGGACGAGCAGCAGCGAGATGCCGACGCCGAACAGCGTGTTGATGACCACGGCGATGATCGCGACCTGCACGGTGAGGCTGATCGCGTGCACGATGTCGGGATCTTCGAGGATGCCGTTGATGTTGTCCATGCCGTCGGCGAACGTGTTCTTGCCGACCAGGTACACCGGCCACGCCACCAGGAAGAACAGGTAGGCGATCACGAGCAGGCGGACCAGGTGGGTGACCGGGCCGCGGCGGGTGCGGGTGCTGGGGTGGCTAGCCACGGCGCACCATCCTCCGCTGGATGACGTCGAGCAGCACGATGACGGCGAACGAGATCGCCAGCAGGATCGTGGCGACCGCCGCCGCGCTGTCCAGGTTGTCGTTCTCGATGCTGCTGAGGATGCGCACCGAGGTGACCTCCGTCTTCATCGGCAGGTTGCCCGACAGCAGCACCAGCGAGCCGTACTCGCTGACCCCGCGGGCGAACGACAGCGCGGCGCCGGCGGCGATCGCGGGCGTCAGGCTGGGCAGGATGATCCGCCGGAAGACGGTGAACCGGCTGGCGCCCAGCGACATCGCCGCCTCCTCGACGTCGCGCTCCAGTTCGGCCAGCACCGGCTGCACCGTGCGGACCACGAACGGCAGGGTGACGAACAGGAACGCGAGGAACACCGCGGGGCGGGTGTTGGCGATGTCGATGCCGAGCGGGCTGGTCTTGCCGTACAGCGACAGCAGGACCAGACCGGCGACGATGGTCGGCAGCGCGAAGGGGATGTCGATCAGGATTTCGAGCGCGCGCTTGCCGAAGAACCGGTCCCGGACCAGCACCCACGCGATCATGGTTCCCATGACGATGTTCACCAGCGTCACGGCGAACGCGGTGCCAACGGTGAGCTCGATCGCCGCGGCGGTCTGCTCGTTGGTCACCGCCTGCCAGAACGCGCTCCACCCGCCCGCCGACGCGGTGACCACCACGGCGGCGAGCGGGATGAGCACGAGCAGGCTGAACCACATCATCGCCACGCCGAGGCCGAGTCCGGAGACTCGGGTCAGCGGGCGGCCGGCCCGGACCGGCCGGCGAGAGGTCGCCGGCCGGTCCGGGGAGAGCGCGGTCGAGGTCACTTAGCCTTGCCCGAGGCTGCGATGACCTTGACGATGATGCCCTCCTTCTCGTCGAAGAACTTCTTCGACAGAGCCGACCAGCTCTCGAAGTCCTTCGACACGGTGAGCAGCTTCTGCGGCGTCGGGAACGGGTTGGCCGGGTCCTTGGCGCCCTCGATGCCGGTGGTGTCCACGCCCTCGATGATCGGCCGGAAGCCCTTGAGCGCGAACTGGCGCTGGCCGTCCTTGCTGAGCACGAAGTTCAGCCACTCCTTGGCCTTGGGGTCGGCGTTGGTCAGGACCGCGCCCGGGTTCTCGATCAGGATGGTGGTCGCGGGAACGACCCAGTCGAACTTCTCGCCCGCCTGGGTGGCCAGGATGGCCTCGTTCTCGTAGGCCAGCAGCACGTCGCCGGTGCCGCCCAGGAAGCTGGTGGTGGCGTCGCGGCCGCTGCCCGGCAGGGCGACGACGTTGGCGAACAGCTTCGTCAGGAATTCGGTGGCCTGCGCGTCGGTGCCGCCGTTGGCGGTGATGTGGCCCCACGCGGCGAGCGCGTTCCACCGGGCGGCGCCCGAGGAGGCCGGGTTCGGGGTGACGATCTGGACGCCCGGCTTGATCAGGTCGTCCCAGCCCTGGATGTTCTTCGGGTTGCCCTGGCGCACCGCGAGCACCACGATCGAGGAGGACACGATGCCCTTGTTCGGGCCCGCGTTCCAGTCCTTGGCCACCAGGTTCGCGTCGACGAGCCGGGTGACGTCGCTGGAGACCGAGAAGTGCACGTAGTCGGCTTTGAGGCCGGCCACGACCGCGCGGCTCTGGTCGCCGGACGCGCCGTACGACGTCTGGAACTTGACGCCCTTGCCGGCGTCGGTCTTGTTCCACTCGGCCGCGATCGCCTTGTTGGCCGCCTCCGGCACCGCGAAGCCGACGATGTTCAGCGTGGTGCTCGATCCCGTGGTGCCGCCGTTGTCGGTCCCGCCGCAGGCCGACAGCGCCAGGACGGCGGTGACGGCGAGTGCGGCGGCTGCTCTGATCCGGTTCTTCATGCGGAACCTGTCCTCCTCGGGCGCAAACGCGCACACCGAATAACGCCGAGAGCTCGGCGCGATCGGTAATCATCAATGTTTGGGGGTGCAGTTCTGTGGTGGGACATGGTCGGCCGGCACGTGCGACGTCGGGCTCCGATGCCACGACCTCCGGTGGGTGCCCGGTGGGGACGTGATCCGGACGACCACGAAACGAATATCCCACTAATCCGCTAGACTTTCAAGGGTTTGCCGCGCGGGGCCACGGAATACAAGACATATGCCCGAATTAGGAAATAATGACCAGCCGAACGGCTGAGTGCGCGCATCGGGTGCGTGACGTGTGCCATGGGTGTGAAACAGGGTGAAAAACCCTGAAATGTGGCAGAAGGCCAGGTAGGTTGTTTCATCTCTAAACCGACAAGTCCGATAAGCTCGTGATGTTAGCTTCGGAGGGTCGGCCCGACGGTGTGCCGCGACGTACTCGTTTCCAGCCTTTCGAAGCAGGGAGTCGCCCCATGAGCACCGGCATGGCAACCACCAAGGACGGAACCCAGATCTTCTACAAGGACTGGGGTACGGGACAGCCCGTCGTCTTCAGTCACGGCTGGCCGCTCACCGCCGACGCCTGGGACGACCCGATGTGGTACGTCGTCTCCAACGGCTTCCGCGGCATAGCGCACGACCGCCGCGGCCACGGCCGATCCAGCCAGCCGTGGGAGGGCAACGACCTCAACACGTACGCCGACGACCTCGCCGCGGTGATCGAGAAGCTCGACCTGCGCGACATCGTCCTCGTCGGACACTCCACCGGCGGCGGCGAGGTCATGCGCTACATGGCCCGGCACGGCACCGACCGGGTCTCCAAGGCGGTGCTGGTCGGCGCGATTCCGCCGCTGATGCTGCAGACCGACGCCAACCCCGAGGGCCTGCCCCGCAGCGTCTTCGACGAGTTGCGGGCCGGTGTCGAACGCGACCGGTCGCAGTTCTGGAAGGACCTGAGCGCCCCGTTCTTCGGCGCCAACCGCGACGGCAACAAGGTCAGCCAGGGTCTGCGCGACGAGTTCTGGCTGCAGGGCATGACGCTGGGGTTCAAGGCCGCCTATGACTGCATCAAGGCCTTCTCCGAGACCGACCAGACCGAGGACTGCAAGAAGTGCGACGTGCCGGTGCTGATCATCCAGGGTGACGACGACCAGATCGTGCCCATCGTCGCCTCCGGCATGAAGTCGTCCAAGCTGATCCCGAACAACACCTTCAAGATCTACCCGGGAGCGCCGCACGGGCTGTTCGCGACCCACCAGGACGAGTTCAACGCCGATCTGCTCGCCTTCCTCAAGGGCTGACCCAGGTCCGGCAGGAGGGGAGCACCCGTGCTCACGCTGGGTTTTCTCGTCGAGATGGAAGCCAAGCCCGGTCACGAGGGCGAGGTCGCCGAGTTCCTGCGGCAGGCCAAAGCACTGGTGGACGCCGAACCCGGCACGATCGTCTGGTACGCCTTCCAGGTCGGCCCGACGTCGTTCCGCATCTTCGACGCCTTCAACAACGAGGACGACCGGCAGTTCCACCTGGCCGGAAAGGTGCGCCAGGGCCTGGAGGCCCGTGCGGACCTGTTCGACCCGCCACCGAAGATCAATCCGGTGGACCTGCTGACCTACAAGATGCCGGCCTGACCGGACCTCCCGAGGAGCCCTGCCCCGCGGCAGGGCTCCTCGGCCTGCTACGCGTCGTCCAGGAAGTCGTCGATCATCGGCGCGAGCCAGGCCGCCCGCTGCGGGACCATGGTGTGCGAGGTGCCCGGCAGCACGGCCAGGCGGCAGGCCGGCAGACCCGCCAGATCGCCCACCACGCCGCCGCCGAGCAGCCGGAACATGTGCACGGCGTGCTCGGGGGCGACGATGTCCGAGTCGGCCAGCACCAGCATCACCGGCGCGTCCAGCGCGCGGATCTGCGCGGGCGTCCACCGCGGCAGGTTCGCGTCGAGCACCTTCATCTTGGTGACCAGATCGGACCAGCCCGCCGGGTCCGGCGCGGTGCGCAGGTACTCCTCGTGGAACTCCGAGCCGTGCAGGTGTTCGGGCCGCAGGTCCGCGATGCCGTCGAGCAGGCCTGGATGCAGGCCCGCGTCGTCGAAGCTCACCGACGCCAGCACCAGCCGGCCCACCCGGCCGGCGTGGTGGGTGCCCAGCCGCAGCGCGACCGCCGCGCCCATGCTCCAGCCGAACACGTCCGCCCGCGCCACGCCCAGGCGGTCGAGCAGTTCGACCACGTCGGTGGCGAACGCCTCGACCGTCAGCGGCCGGTCGATGTCGGGGGTGCGCCCGTGCGCCTGCAGCTCGACGGCGATCAGCCGCCGGGTTCTCGCCAGCAGCGGCAGGATCGAGCCGAACGACGTGCCGATGCCGGAGAGCGCGCCGTGGATCAGCACCAGCGGGCGGCCCTCGCCCGTGCCGTGTTCCTCGTGATAGATGTCCATGCCCGCACGATGCGCCGCGGCGCTTACGGTCCGCTTCCGGTCGCGCCGCCGCGGCTAGGATCAGCGACGTGCAGTTCGGCGTGCTCGGGCCGCTCGCCGTCACCACCGACGCCGGCGAGCCGGTGGTCGTGCCGGGGGTCAAGGTCAGGCAGCTGCTGGCGGACCTGCTGGCCAACCGCAACCAGGTGGTGTCGGCCGACCGCCTCATCGACGACCTGTGGGGCGAGGACTCGCCCGCCGACCCGGGAGCGGCGCTGCAGGTGCGGGTGTCGCAACTGCGCAAGGCCCTCAACGACGCCGAGCCGGGAGCCCGCGACCTGATCGAGTCGCGGCCGCCCGGCTACCTGTTGCGCACCGACGCCGTCGACGCCGACCGGTTCGCCGAGTCGGCCGACTCCACCGACGCGGACCGGCTCGCCGCGGCCATGGCGCTGTGGCGCGGCGACGCGTACGCCGACTTCGCCGACGAGGAGTTCGCCCGCGCGGAGCGCGCCCGGCTCGCCGAGCAGCGACTTGCCGTGCACGAGCGCCTCGCCGAGGCCCGGCTGGCCCGCGGCGAGCACGACCTGGTCGCCGCCGACCTCGCCGAGCTGGTCACCCGGCATCCGCTGCGGGAGGGCCTGCGGGCGCTGCAGCTGCGTGCCCTGTACGCCTCCGGTCGCCAGTCCGAGGCCCTGGACAGCTACGCCGACCTGCGCGACCGGCTCGCCGAGGAACTCGGCCTGGACCCGGGTCCGGAGCTGGTCGCGCTGCACCGCCGCGTACTCGAACACGATGCGGGCCTCGCCACCCCGCCTCGGGCCGCGCTCGTCCGCAACAGCCTGCCCGCCCGGCTCGACGAGCTGGTCGGCCGCGCGGAGGCGCTGACCGAACTGCGCCGGCTGATCCCGGCGCAGCGCCTGGTCACGCTGATCGGGCCGGGCGGTGTCGGCAAGACCCGGCTGGCCACCGAGGCCGCCCGCGAGCAGAGCTTTCCCGACGGCGTCCACCTGGTCGAACTCGCCCCGCTGCCGGCCGGCGCCGGGCACGTCGCCGACCGGGTGCTGGCCACGATGGACCTGCGCGAGGTGGCGGGCGCCAGCGTCTCCGCCGCCGACCGGCTGTCCGCCGCGGTCGCCGGACGGCGGCTGCTGCTCGTGCTCGACAACTGCGAGCACGTGATCGAGCCGGCCGCCGCGCTGGTCGCCCGCCTGCTGCGGGACGCACCGGAGCTGCGCGTGCTGGCCACCAGCCGGGAACCGCTGGGCCTGACCGGTGAGCTGCTCTGGGAGGTGCCGCCGCTGGCCGTGCCGGACGGCGGCGACGACCTCGACACGGTCCGGCGCTCGGCCGCGGCCAGGCTGTTCGCCGTACGCGCGGCGGCGCAGCAGCGCAGTTTCCGGCTCGACACGAGCACGGCTGGCGCGGTGGCCCAGCTGTGCCGCCGGCTCGACGGCCTGCCGCTGGCGCTGGAACTGGCCGCGACCAGGGTGCGCGCGCTCGGGGTGCAGGGTGTCTTGGACCGGCTCGACGACCGGTTCCAGCTGCTCACCACGCAGCAGCGGGACATGCCGCCGCGGCAGCGCACACTGAGCGCGGTCATCGGGTGGAGCTGGGACCTGCTGGACGAGGCCGATCGGGCGGTGCTCGCCGGGCTCGCGGTGTTCCGCGACGGCTGCACGCCGCAGGCCGCCGAGCAGGTCTGCCGGACCGATCTCGACACCCTGGCCCGGCTGGTGGACCGGTCGCTGGTGGTGCTGGACGAGCACCCGGCGGGTCCGCGCTACCGGCTGCTCGAATCGGTGGCCGCGTTCTGCCTCGAACGCCTCGCCGACGCCGACGCCGTCCGCGCCCGCCATGCGGCGTACTACACCGACCTGGCCGAACGCGCCGACCCGCGACTGCGCGGCGTGGACCAGCAGCAGTGGCTGGCCCGGCTCGACGCGGAGGCGGCCAACCTGCGCGCGGCCCTGGCGCACGGCGGCGGGCTGCGCCTGGCCAACGCCCTGACCTGGTACTGGTTCCTGCGCGGCAGGATCACCGAGGCGCGGCAGGCGCTGGCCGCGCCCGGCGACGCGGCGGAGCAGTCCCGGGCCGCGGCGTGGCGGATCGGGTTCGCGCTGCTGCAGGGCGAGGCGATCGCGCCGGACGAGGTCCGGTCCGCGCTGGCCGGTGACTCCGACGGCCGGGCGACCTGGTTCACCGCGAACGCGGTGCTCGACCACGCCGAGGTCGCGTTCGCGTCCGAGCTGCTGGACGCGGCCGGCGACGACCGGTGGACCGAAGCGGCCGTGCTCAGCACGCGGGCCAAACTCGCGCACGCCGCCGGGGATCTGGCCGCGCTGGAGGCCGCCGCCACGCGCAGCGCCGCCCTGTTCGCCGAGTTCGGCGACCGGTGGGGGCGGCTGCAGGCTAATGACTGGGTCGGCGGCCTGGCGGAGATGAAGGGCGAGCACGATCGCGCGATCGCCCTGCACCAGGAAGGGCTGGGCTGGGCCGAGGAGCTGGCGCTGTGGCCGGAGGTGTGCAGCAAGCTGTCCTGGCTGGCCTGGCTCGCGGTGCAGACCCGCGACTACGCGGCGGGCCGGGAGCTGGCGGAACGCGCCTACCGGATGGCAGTCGAGCAGGGCATGTCGAGCGCGATCGTCTTCGCCGAGACCAGCCTCGGCATGGCCGCGCGCCGGCAGGGCCGGCTCGACGTGGCCGCCGTGCACCTGACGCGTATCGCCGAGCAGGGCCGCGCCGAGCGGCAACCGACGTTCTACCTGCCGATGATTCTGGTCGAGCTGGGCCACGTCGTGGAGCACACCAGCGACCGCGCCGCGGCGCTCGCCCTGCATGTCGAGGCGTACGACGCCGCCGAGGCGATCGCCTCCCCGCGCGACGCGGTGTTCGCCCTGGAGGGCATGGCGTCGGCGGCGGGTGCGCCCGAGGTCGCGGCTCGGCTGCTCGGTGCGGCCGCCGCGGCCCGGACCGCGGCGCAGGCTCCCGCCTCCCCGGTCGAGCGCGACGACACCGACCGGGTGACGGAGCGGCTGGTCGCCGCGCTCGGCGCGGAGCGTTTCGCGGCGCTGCTCGCCGAGGGCGCGGCACTGAGCCCGGGACAGGCCCGGGCTCAGGTCGAAGCGCAGGTCACTCGGCGGCCTTCGGCCGGTACGAGACGATGACGACGCCGCTCTTCATCACCTTGGTGTCGACCAGCTCGAACGACGCCTTGACGTCCTTGAGCGGGGTGGTCAGGCTGTCGCCGCCCTCCAGCACCGGGCAGATCCAGAAGCGCACCTCGTCGACCAGCCCGGCCCGGATGAGCTGCGTGGTCACCGAGCCGTAGCCGTACTGCAGGATGTCCCCGCCGTCCTGCGCCTTGATCTTGGCGACCTCCTCGACCAGGTCGCCCTGGAGCACCTCGCTGTTGCGCCACGCGGGGTCGGTCAGCGTGGTCGAGGCGACGTACTTCTTGACGCTGTTGAAGTAGGCCGCGCCGGTGCTCGGGTCGCTCTCGTCCCGGGTCGGCCAGGCCGCGGACATGCCGTCGTAGGTGGCGCGGCCCATCAGCAGCGCGTCGGCGGTGCTGGTCTGGAAGCCGGCGAAGGCGGCCGCCTCGTCGTCGAAGTACGGCATGGTCCACATGGGGTTGTCGATGACGCCGTCGAGGGTGATGTAGGTCGAGTTGATGAGCTTGCGCATCGGAGTCTCCTGGGTGTCGGTGGTGCTCGCTGGCTGCACCCCGAACACTGCCCGGTCGCGCTTACGATTCGCTTCAGGTCGCCCTACGGCGGCCCGTCAGCGCCGCGGCACGGGCCGCACCGGGTCCGGCCCCAGCTCGTCCAGCACGTACCCGGCGGGGTAGTGCCGGGTCGGCTGGCCGGGGGTGAAGAACTCCGCGGGCAGCGCCTTGAAACGCCGTGTCAACGCGTTGACCCGCAGCAGACCGCGTACCGCGATCCGGATGGTGCGGGCGGGTGCGGGCACGCCGAGCGCCCGGCGCACGTCCTCGTCGAGCAGGGCGTCGCTCGCCGCCCCGGCCCACCGGCGCAGCGCCTTCGGGAAACGGGTCGCCAGCAGGTCGCGGGTGGCGTCGATGAGCCGGGTGGCGGCTTCGTCCTGGCCGAAGTTCGCCTGTTCGAACGCGTTGAACCACTGTTCGAACCCGGCCCAGGTGTCCGGCACGTCGCGCACGTTCATGAGCCGGCCGACCTCGCGCCAGAAGTGCCAGGTCGCCTCGCGTTCGTGCGGGCGCAGCCGGCGCGGGCCGTACCGGTCGATCCACCGGGTCGGGATGAAGACGAACGTGCCGAGCACGTACCGGTACTCGTCGGGCGTGATGTCGTAGACGCGGTGGATGCGGTTGAGCGACGCGATGACCTGCCGGCCGCGCGGGTGGTGCGGGCCGTGGGCGATCAGCTCGTACATCATCAGCCCGGTGTCGTCGGCGCGCTTGCGGGTGCGCTCGGTCATCTCACCGGTGTCGACGAGCAGCCGCGCGATGGCCGGCACCGCGAAGGTGCGGTAGAAGGCCAGGTTCAGGCCGATGCGCAGGTCGGCGCCGAACTCGCGCAGCGCCAGGTGCCGGTAGACGGCGAGGTGTCCGGCCGACAGGTCCGGGTGGCGCGTGTCGCGGGCCGCGGGCGAGGTCACGACGGGTTCCGCACGGCCGCCGCGGCGGCCGGGTCGCGCCGGGACGCCAGCGCGTCGAGCGTATGGTCGACCAGGCGCGTGCGATAGGTCTGTGCCAGCCGCGCCAGCCACACCGCTTCGTGGTCCTTGGCCACCTCGACCATCTCCACGTGGATCCGGTGGCCCGGCGCGCCGCCGCGCCTGGTCCGCAGGGCGTCGGCGACCTGGACGGACTGCGCGACGAGGGCCACGGCCTCGGCGTCGAAGCCCTCCTTCATCGCTTCGGTCGCGCCGACCCGGTACGCGAGGTCGTCCATCCAGGGCCGCAGTTCGGACAGCCCGTCGTGGATCTCGATGGTGCGCTGCATCAGCCGGCGGCCGTTGCCGTACCAGTTGACCAGCCAGCCCGTGGTGCCGTACCGGACGGGGCCTTTCAGGACCTGCGGGTATTCGGTCGCCAGGTCCCGGTAGAGCGGTTCCATCCGGTGGCACAGCCAGGCCTGCCGGCAGCGCCGCGCGAACTCGATCACGGCGGTGGTGACCAGCGGGACGACCGCGCCGAGGCAGAGGAGCACCACCCCGACGCAGACCAGTGCCAGGCTCAGCGGGGTGTGCGCGGGCAGGCGGTGCCCGGTGACGCCGACCAGCCCGTCGACCGCGGCCATCAGCTGGTAGGCCAGGCCGAACGCGGTGCCGACCGTGAACAGCCGCAGACCGATCCTGGTCTGCGGGGTGACGACCATGCGCGCGTAGCGCACGCTCAACCGGCACAGGTCCAGCAGCACCCAGGAGTACGCCAGCGCGTACACCACCGAGTACAGGGCCACGGTGGGCCGCTCGATGTTGTCCAGCCGCCAGCTCGACGGGGTGTCGGCGACCTCGGGGGTGAGCGCGAACAGCACGGCGAGCGCAGCGATGGCCCCGCCGGTGACGGCGGCGCGGGAGCGGGCCGCGGCGCGGGTCCCGTCGGCGTCCCGGGTCCAGCACAGCATCATGATCTCGGCGAAGAAGGCGGCGACCAGCCCGAGGCCGTGACTGATCACGATGGCCGTGTTGTGGTGGCCGACCAGCGAGCCGACCGCGTGGTACACGGGATGGATCGTCACGATCTGCGCCACGGCGCCGAACAGGTTCCACGTGAGCAGTGCCTTGCCCGCTGGGGTGCGCGCCTGCGGCCTACGGGCGAGGACCGCGCCAACGACGACGGCCGCGAGCAGAAACGCCCCGCTGGTCAGCCAGGGAATCAACGGTCACTCCTTGATCCAGTGTCTTCATCACGCGCAGCACGTCGGCCGGCACCTTGGGGGCGGGCAGGGCAGCCTTCTCGAGGATGAGCTCGGCCAGGGTCTCCGCCCGGATCTCCTCGTCGTCGCGGTAGTCGTGCGGCAGCGCGGACTCGTCCGCCAGGGCGTTCGTGGAGTGTCCGCGATGGCCCAGCCAGATGTGCGCGACCTCGTGGCAGACGATCACCGACCGGTGCAGCGGGGTGGCGGTGCGCTCGTACACGATGTAGTCCTGGTGGGCCGCCGCCACCCAGCAGCCCGTGACTCCGCCCGCGGTCGGCCACGGGATCAGGATGATCGGGCGACCGCGCTGCTGCCCGAGCCACTCGACCAGCGCCACCACGTCCCAGGGGTCGGGGATGGCCAGGCCTTCCAGCGCACTGCTGCACTCGGCGAAGACCTCGCGGCTGGGTGGCATAGGGCGACAGTCTAAATCGATGCGTCGTCGGTCGCGCCCGGCCGGGGGGCCGCGCGAGCCTCCAGCTCGGCGATGTGATCCAGGACACCGTTCAGCATCGCCAGGCCCGCCGGCGAGATGGCCTTCACGCGCATGGCGAAGGACCACACCTCCGGGTCGACCGAGCCGGAGCCGGCCGGCATGAGATGGTTGTCGTCCATCCCGAAATGCCTGGCCAACCGCATGAGGATGCCCGCCTGCGTCTTCTCGGGCGGGGTGTTCCCCTTGCGCAGGTCGAAGATCAGCGTATGGGAGCAGCCGACCGCCGCGGCCACCTCTCGGTCGGTGTAGCGCTTCGCCGTGCGGGGATTGGTGACGGTGTCGAAGAGCCTGGTCAAGCGCTCGGCGACCGTTCCGGGGCCGCTGTTCTCGCCCATGACGCCCCTCAGTCATCTGCAGCTGACGCCAACCACCGGAGTGTTAGCTGTGGTTGACAGAATCCATAGTCAACAGCCTATGCTGTCGAGGTCCCAGACTCAATTTGCGAGCATGGCAGAAAACCGTGCGCCGCTGGCGTTACGGGTCTGGACGAACAGGACCGCGCGGGCTGTGGCTCGGCGCGGACAGGCAGGCTTTCGGGGGCGAGTGCCTGCACCGCGGCGTAACGGGGGCACAAGGGGAGCGGCCCGAGGCCACTCTCCTTGTGACGCGCCCACCGGCGCGCCGCTTGCCGGGACCCGACCGGTGGGGTACCTTTGATCAAGCATCTGTCGATGCAGGCGTGGAGTTCCCGCCCCGAGGATGCCCTTTCCCCGATCATCGGCCACGCGTCCGCGTTCCGCCGAGATCGGTTTCCCACCGCACCGCTGCCTCAGCGGCCGAGCGAATCGCGACGTCTCGCGATCCGGGCTCGGCATCCGTGATCAGGCGCTCGGTGCCCATCGCGCCCCAGCACGCCCGTGCCCTGGCGCACCGTCTCCGAGGAGTACCCATGACCGATCTCGACCTGCGCCCCACCGGCGCAGCGACCGGGAATCCCGCCGCCGGAACCGGCGCGACGGGACCGGCGACAACCACCCGCCGACGCCGCGTCCCCGCGCGGGCCCGCACGAAGTCGCCGGGTGGCATCGAACCCGACGACGCCGAAGCGGGCACCGCCGAGCCCACCCCGGCGACCGCCGTCAGCGGCATCGTCGACGTGCGCGACAAGAACTTCTTCGTCCGGCTCGACGGCTACCTGCCCGACCCGGGCGACCCGTACCTGCCGCCGGGCCTGGTGCAGCGGATCGGCCTGCGCCGGGGCGACGCCGTCACCGGCGCGGCCGCGCACCCGTCCACCGTCCGGCGGACCGCCGCGGGCGGGCGGGCCGACCCGCGCCGCCCCCAGCGGCCCACCGTGACCGAGGTGCACACCGTCAACGGCGCGCCCGCCGAGCACCTGCGCGAACGGCCCGACTTCTACGCGCTGACCCCGATCTACCCGCGGGAGCGGATGCGCCTGGAGACCGAACCCCAGGTGCTGACCACCCGCGTCATCGACCTGCTCACCCCGATCGGCAAGGGCCAGCGCGCCCTGGTCGTCTCGCCGCCCAAGGCGGGCAAGACCATGGTGCTGCAGGCGATCGCCCACGCTCTCGCGGTGAACCATCCCGACGTGCACGTCATGGCCATCCTCATCGACGAGCGCCCGGAGGAGGTCACCGACATGCGGCGCACCGTCCGCGGCGAGGTGGTCTCGTCCACCTTCGACCGGCCGCCGGCCGACCACATCGCGGTCGCCGAACTCGCCATCGAACGCGCCAAGCGCCTGGTCGAGCAGGGCCGCGACGTCGTCGTGCTGCTGGACTCCATCACCCGGCTGGGCCGGGCCTACAACCTCGCCGCACCGTCCAACGGCCGCGTCATGTCCGGTGGTATCGAGGCCGGCGCGCTGCACGCGCCCAAACGCTTCCTCGGCGCCGCCCGCACCATCGAGGGCGGCGGCTCGCTGACCATCATCGCCACGGCGCTGGTGGAGACCGGCTCGCTGGGCGACACCGTCATCTTCGAGGAATTCAAGAGCACCGGCAACGCCGAGCTGCGGCTGCTGCGCGGCCTGGCCGACCGGCGCATCTTCCCGGCCGTGGACGTCGACTCCTCCAGCACCCGCCGGGAGGAGCTGCTCGTCGGCGCGCAGGAGCTGGACCTGGTCCGCCTCCTGCGCCGGGCCCTGCACGCGATGGACAGCCAGCAGACCGGCGAGCAACTGATCGATCGGCTGCGCAAGACGAGCAGCAACGCCGAGTTCCTCATGCAGCTCGCTCGCGCCACGCCCTGACCTGCCGCGACCGACCGTCCGGTCTGGACCGGTCCGGCGCGCGCATGCACGGAACCGATCAGGCCCCCAGGCGCGTTGAACGACGAGGGAAGGGGGTGCGGCATGGTGGGTCGGAGCAGCGCTCGCCGCCGCGTTTCAGATCATCCGTGGCGCGTCGCGGCAGCGGCTGCGTTGCTGTTGACCGCTGGGTGCGGCTTGTTCGGCGATCCGGTCAAGGACCAATGGACGTCCCGAACGGAGCTCGCCAGCTGTGGCGAGGTGAGCCTGGGGCAGGGTGAGCAGATGCAGCAGAAGGCGGTGCAGGAGATAGCCTGCCTCCAGCGGGCGCTCAAGGACGGCGAGAGCGCAGAGCTGAAGGTGACTCATCCCACCGTCGAGGGTGACCCGCTTCGCACCTACTACCGTGTGCTGCCGCAGGGCAGGCTCGAGGTGTACACCGACAGCACGGACGACCGTTACTCGGACCGGAACTGGTCGTTCGCCGAGTGCTACTCGCCGGAGTGGTTGCCCGGGATCTCCTGCGCTCAGTGACCACGCAGGCGGGCGCCGCCGCGGAACCCGCGCCGACGCCCGCCCGCCGGGTCAGGAGATACGCCAGTGCTGGGCGTTGTTGTTCAGGCAGGTCCACTGGCGCACTTCCGCGCCGGGTGTGGTGCCCCAGTTGTAGTCGTCCAGGCAGAGGCCGCTATGCCGGTTGACGAGCGTCGAGTAGCCGCCCGCGACGGCGTTGACCTGCCATTGCTGCACGGCCAGTCCGTTGCAGGTCCACTGCCGGACCTCGGCGCCGGGGGTGGTCACGAAGTTGTAGTCGTCGAGGCAGAGTCCGCTGTGCCGATTGCTGATCTGGTAGTAGCCGTTGTCGAGCGGTGTCACGTACCAGTCCTGGTTCGCCTGCGTGCCGCAGGTCCACTGCCGGACCTCGGCGCCGGGGGTGGTCACGGAGTTGTAGTCGTCGAGGCAGAGGTTGCTGTGCCGGTTACGGATCTCGACCGGAGTCGCGCTGGACTCTCCGGACGGGCCGGGCGCAATGGTGGACAGGGAAGCGGGCACGCCAAGGTTGGGGGTGCCGTCGGCGTTCCAGGAGATCTTCTGCACGCGGGTGGTGCGGGTGGTGCCGCAGCCCTGCGAAGCGGAGCTGTTGGCGTGGTAGGCGATCCAGGTCTCGGTGCCGTCGGGTGAGGTGAAGAACGAGTGGTGGCCCGGCCCGTACACGCCGTTGGCGTCGTTGCGCTGGAAGATCGGATTGGCGGCCTTGGTCCACGAGGACGCGGCCAGCGGGTCGCCGCCCTGGTATTCGAGCATGCCGAGCTTGTAGTTCGGGCCGTTGCAGTGGCTGGCCGAGTACGTGATCCAGGTGCGGCCGTTGCGCTGCAACGCGAACGCGCCCTCGTTGACCGCGCCGTTCTGGGTCTCCCAGGACAGCGTCGGCGCGGAGATGCGGGTGCCGAACGCCCCGGCCGTCCACGGGTTGGTCAGCGGGGAGATGTACAGCGACTGCAGGTTGTCGCTGGGGTGGAACGCCGAGAACATGACGTAGTTCGCGCCGTTGAGTTTGAGGATCGCGGCGTCGATGGCCCAGCCGTTGTTGGGCATCAGGTTGAGGATGCCCCGGATGGTGTACGGGCCCAGCGGGTCCGTCCCCGCGCTCTCGGCGACGTGCGTGCGCCGCGCGCCGCCGCTCTGCTCGACGGAGTAGTACAGATACCACCGATTGTTGATCATTTCGAGGTGCGGCGCCCACATCGTCGTCCCGCCAGTGCGTACGACGACCTGCTCGGGGGCCCCGCGCAGCGCGGAGATGGTCCGGGCCCGGCGCATCACCACGTCGGACGACCACGTGGTGGCGACGTAGTAGTAGTAACCGTTGTAGTACGTCAGCGTCGGGTCGCCGCTGTTGGGCACGTCGACGGCCGGGTTGCGGAACGTCGGCCCGGGCGCGGCGTCGGCGCGTCCGGGGTGCAGGACGACCGCCGTCGAGACGCCGAGCAGGGCGGCTACGACCAGCGACAGCGCTCGCCTGGTGAGGGCACGTGGCCAGGTCAGCAACATGGTCACTCCTTGGGTGGTCATTCGAGGACGAAGGTGGCGTCGGCGCGCCCGACGGTGTCGGTGACCGCCTGGACGTACAGCAGGTAGTTGCTGTGCCGCAGGTAGCGGCCGGCGTAGGCCTGCGACTCGAACGACACCGCCGACGAGCTCGCCAGGCCCGCCCGCTGGAAGAAGCTCGCGTCGGCGCGGAACGCCGCCGAGCCGTCGTTGCGGTCCACCCACGCCTCGCCGTTGCTGCGCTGGCGCAGGTAGTAGCCCGGGAAGTTGGTCGACTCCAGCGAGACCGTGCCGCCGCCGTTGAGCCCGGCGACGATCCGGAACTGGGAGTCGGCCAGGTTGGTGACGTTGGTGTCGATGCGGGCGCGGTACTCCCAGTGGCGCACGACGCGGTCCGGGAAGTTGTAGGACTTCAGCCGCACCGGGTGCGCGCCGTCGGGGATCGGGATGCCGAAGTTCGGGGTGCCGTCGGCGTTCCAGTACAGCTTCTGCAGGCGGGTCCGCCGGTTCGGGTCGTTGAGCGGATCACCGCTGATGTCCCGGTAGTTGCGGTCGTGGTAGACCAGGATGTCGCTGGCCCCGTCCTCGGACACGGTGAACGAGTTGTGGCCCGGCCCCCACTGCCCGGTGGCCGAGTTGCTGGCGAACACCGGGTTCGCCGACTTGGTCCAGGACGACGCGCTGAGCAGGTTGCTGCCCGCCGTCGCGGTGAGCATGCCCAGGCAGTAGTTGGCGTCGGTGGCGCTGGCCGAATAGGTCATGAACAGCTTGCCGTTGCGCTGGATGACGGTCGGTCCCTCGGCCACCTTGTAGCCGCGGGTCTCCCAGGCCAGCGTGGGTATCGTGAGGCGGGTGGTCGCGCCGGTGATGGTCCACGGATTGGCCAGCCGGGCGATGTAGAGGTTGGTGTTGGTGGCGATGCCGGGTTCGGCCTGCGCCCAGATCAGGTAGCGCACGCCGCTGGCGACGAAGGTGGACGCGTCGAGCGAGAACGTCTGCCACGGGGTGGTGATCTGGCCCTTCTCGGCCCAGCTCGCGGTGAGCGGGTTCGCGCCGGTGCCCTCCAGGACGTACATCCGGATCGCCCAGACGTCGTTGGTCGCGCCCGCGGCGAAGTAGACGTACCACTTGCCGTCGATGAAGTGGATCTCCGGGGCCCAGATGTGCGCGCCCATGATGCCGCTGGAGTGCTTGCGCCAGATCACCGTCTCCGGGGCGCTCGACAGACCCTGCAGGGTGGTGGCCCGGCGCAGGATGATGCGGTCGTACTCGGGCACCGTGGCCGTGAAGTAGTAGTAGCCGTCGGTGTGCTTGTAGATCTGCGCGTCGGCGCGCTGGTTGACCAGCGGGTTGGTGTAGTTGACCGCGGGCGCGGCCGAGGCGGCGGGCGCGTGCAGGCCGGTGGCGGCCAGCGCGCACAGCGCCGTCATGGCGGCGAACTGCCACCAGCGCCGCACCACGTTTCTCTCCGGGAGCGGGGTCATGTCCAGGTCCTCTCAGTAGCCGAGTTGGAAGGTGGCGTCGGCCCGGTCGGCGGCGGGCGAGCCGGTGCCGAGCGCGTCGATGCGCAGCAGGTAGTTGCTGTGGCGCAGGTAGCGGTCGGGGAAGTTGTGCGAGCGCCACGAGGTCCAGGCGCTGTTGGCCAGCCCGGCGGTGCGGTGGAAGGTGGCGTCCCCGGCGAACAGGGCCGTGCCGTCGTTGGCCGCCAGCCCGACCACGTAACCGCTGTGCCGCAGGTAGTTGCCCGGATAGTTCACCGACTCGAACGAGACCCCGGCCGCGTCGGCCAGTCCCGGGCGCAGCCGCCATTGCGCGTCGGCATACGGGTCGAAGGGGTACGGGTCGATGCGCCCGACCCGGTTGGCGTGGCGGATGAGCCGGTCCGGGAGGTTGTACGACTTGATCCTGTTCCAGGTCGGCGCGCCCCACCGGGTGAGCAAATTGGCGTGCTCGGTGGCGGTGATCGCCGCGATGGTGGCGTGCTTGGCGTTGAGCGGCTGGGTGTACGCCGCCTTGTCCAGCGCCGTCCATGCGTTCGCGTTGACGTCGCCGCTGCGCCAGACGTAGAACTCGCCGTTGACGGGGCTGTAGGAGTCGCCCCACAGCCACCACTCGTTGCGGTCGTTGGCCTTGACCACGATCGGGGCCTCGATGCCGCCGTTGACCATGCCACTGGTGTACGTGCTGAAGCTGTTGGGGTTGAGGCTGTTCGAGCGGGCGCCGTAGAGCCGACCGTCGGCGAGGTTCTTGTAGTACAGGTAGTTCGTGCCGCTGCCCAGGTGCATGGTGGCGTCGAGGACGTTGAAGCCGGGGTCGAAGAACACCTGCGCGGCGCCGACGTTCACGAAGTCGCTCGTGTAGTTGACCATGAACACGTCGCGGGTGCCGTTGTGGGCCGAGTAGATGATGCCGTACTGGCCGCGCGCGTTGTCCCAGAACGCCTCCGGCGCCCAGGTGTGCGTGTTCATGGCGTGCATCCGGACCCGCCGGTAGCCGGTGAAGCTGCGCAGGTCGACCGAGTCCCAGACGTGGATGTACTGGTTCGGCTGGGTGAAGTCGGTGCCGGCGAGGTCGGTGGCCAGCACCACGAACGTGTCGTCGCGCTTGCGCAGGATGAACGGGTCGCGCAGGCCGCCGGTGCCGGCGGTCGGCGTGACCACGGGGTTGTTCTGGTTGAGCGGGGTCCAGTTCAGGCCGTCGGTGCTGACAGCCAGGTGCAGGCCGTAGTTGTTGGCCAGCCGGTTGGGCGACTCGGTGAAGTAGCCCATCACGTAGCCGGTCAGCGGACCGGCGGCCTGGGCGGGGGAGCCGGTCGCGGCGAGGGCCAGCCCGCCGGCCGCGGTGGCCGCGGCCGTGGACAGCAAGCCGGTCAGCAGCTCGCGTCTGGTGGTCATGGTGTTCCTTCCGGGGGGAGCGGGTGCCGTGTCCGCGGCGGGGCCGGACGGCTGCCGGGTGCGGGCACAGGCGTGGTCGGGCCCGGCGCCGACGGCGCCGGTCCTGCTGGTGTGTGCGTGTGTTGTGGCGCTTTCTGTTGTTCGGCTGGTTGTTAGCGCTCACATTTCTGGGCAGCGCAGGGCCGTGCGATATGGAGGGTTCCCGACAGGGATCGGAGCCTGCGGGCAGGTGAAAGGCGTTGCGCCGGTGCCGCGACGCTGGGTGGCTGCGGTGTCCCAACCCTGCCCGGGATCGGTGTTCGACGATCCCGGACTCGCCGTGGATCTGAGGTTAGGGCGTTCGGCGAACGCTCACAAGGGGTGCGCGTCATCTTCCCGAAACTTATCGGAGTTGGATGAGCGTCGATCAGTGCGGCTGTGAATGTGACGATGATCATATGCGGCGTTTCGTGGATGTTCATCCCTCTTGAGCAACATGCCCGTTTCGTTAAGATCATCGAGTTTGCGCAGCTCAGTGGCTTGATCGAGAGGCAATGTATGGGCACGACACCCGGGGACGCCTACGTGCGAGCCGCCTCAGCGCCGTGGACATCGCTGGCGGACGTCCCCGCCCATCTGCTGCAGACGCGCAGGGACGACCCTTACCCGTTCTTCGCCTGGCTGCGCCGCAACGCGCCGGTGCTCCACGAGCGCAAGCGCAGCGGCTCGGTCTGGCACGTGGCGGGCTACGCCGACGTCCGGACGCTGCTGTCCGACGCCCGGCTCAGCAAGCGCCCCGAACTGGTGCCCGCCTACGTGCCCGGCCCGGCGGGCCTGAACCGGCACCTGGTGCACGCCGATCCGCCCGAGCACACCCGGCTGCGCGGGCTGGTGAACACGGCGTTCATCCCGCGCCGGGTGGCCGCGCTGGAGCCGCTGATCGCACGGACCGCGCACGACCTGCTCGACCGGCTGCCCGAGTTCGGCGTGGTCGACCTGATCGAAGAGTTCGCCATGCCGCTGACCTTCAGCCTGATCTGCACGATCCTCGGCGTCCCGGACGAGCTGAACACCGCACGGACCAGGCAGATCCTCGCCGCGACGGTCGTTCCCTCCGCCGACGCCGCCCGGCGCGCCGTGCAGGAGCGGGAGCTGTACGACTACCTGCTCGCGCTGGTCGCGCACAAGCGGGCACACGCCGCCGCAGGCCTGGCCGAGGCCGACCTGCTCGGCGCGCTGGTCGCGGCCCACGACGGCAGCGACCACCTCAGCGAGGAAGAGCTGATCGGCACCGCCTACCTGCTGCTGCTCGTCGGGCACGACACCACGGTCAACCTGATCGGCAACGGCATGCTCGCGCTGCTGCGCCACCCCGCCGAACTGCTGCGCCTGCGCGAGGAGCCCGAGCTGATGCCGACCGCGATCGAGGAACTGCTGCGCTACGACTCGCCCGTGCGCGACGCGACCTTCCGGGTCAGCACGGCGCCGATCGAGCTGGCCGGCGGCGTGATCCCCGCCGGAGCGATCGTCAGCCTGCTCATCGGCTCGGCCAACCGCGACGGCGGCTGGTTCCCCGAGCCCGACCGCCTCGACCTCGCCCGGCAGGCCAACGATCACCTGGCGTTCGGCCGCGGACCGCACTTCTGCATCGGTGCGGCGCTGGCCCGGATGGAGGCCCGGGTCGCCTTCGGCCTGCTGCTGGCGCGCTGGCCGCGGATCAGCCTCGCGTTCCGGGTCGAAGACCTGCGATGGCGGCCGTCGCGGGTGATGCGCGGCCTGGAGCGGCTTCCGGTCATGCTGGGCTGACGGGGGACTGCCGGGTTCGCCGCACACGCCGGGCAGCCCGCATCACCGCTGCTCAGGTGGCAGCGCGCGACCGCGGGTGGTTAAGGTCGGCAGGCACCAAGCGACGCCTGCGGGGTGGCCTGGATCACAGGAACTCGGGCGGCTCGCCGGACAGAGAAGTGGTCATGGAGTCGAGTCTGCGCGCCCGGATCCGGGCGGGTGATGCCGGAGCGTTCGCCGAGCTGTTCGACCAGTACGCGCGGTCGGTCTACAACCACGCGTTCCGGCTCACCGCCGACTGGTCCACCGCCGAGGACGTCATGGCCGCCACGTACCTGCAGGCCTGGCGTTCCCGGGAGCGGATCAGCGACGACGGCGGGTCGCTGCGGCCGTGGCTGCTCGGCATCGCCACCAACGAGGCGCGCAACCACACCCGCAGCAACCGCCGCTACCGGGCCGCCGCGTCGGCGCTGCACGCGGCCGAGTTCACCGCGCCCGACCACGCCGACGAGGTCGCCGGGCGGCTCGACGACAGCGGCCGGATCACCGCCGCCATCGACGCGCTGGCATCGCTGCGCCGCCAGGAGCGTGAAGTGATCACGCTGTGCCTCTGGGAGGGCCTGGACTACGAGTCGGCGGCGCAGGCGCTCGGCGTCCCGGTCGGCACCGTGCGGTCCCGCCTCTCGCGGGCCCGGACCAAGCTGCGGCAGCTCGTCGACGAGAGACCGCGGTCGGCACGGAACCCGGCCGGTCCTGCCGGACAGATGAAGGACGACAACGTTCGACTGGCAGAGGAGGGCCACCGATGAAGCACCCGCCGCTGGATCCGTCCGAGTGGGCGGAGTTCGCCGAGCTGCTGCCCGACCCCGGCCAGCGTGAGCTGCCGCCGGGACGCCACGAGATGCACCGAGCGCGCCTGCTGTCGGCGATCACCGAGCCCGAGCGTGCCGTCGTCCCGGCTCGCCGGACGCCCCGGTGGAGCCTGCTGCGACCCGCACTGGCGACGGCCGCGCTGGTCGCCGTCGCGGGCACGGTCGCGGCGGTGATCGCGACGGGCGGCGGCAACGACCCCGTGGTGGCGGTCCCCACGCCGGGCGCCTCCACCCCGACCGCGGAACCCACCGGCGGCGGTGTGACCGCCAAGATCCGGGCGTACGGCACCGTCCGCCAGCTCACCGACACCGCCGACCTGGTGGTGCGCGGCGACGTGCTGCGCGCCGACGGCGCCGGCGCGGACCGCACGGCCGTGTTCAGGGTCGCCGAGGTGCTGTACCGGCTGCCGCAGCTGCCCGCGACCGCCGTCATCACCCTGCGGGTGCCGGAGATCTCACTGATGTCCGGGCTGGCCGCCGGCCAGCACGCGGTCCTCTACCTGAGCGCCGACGACCCGCAGGCGGCCGTGCCCGTCTACACCCCGCTCAGCGGCGACTTCGGCGTGTTCGACGTCGCGGGAGACAGCGTCACGGCTCGCTCGTCGATGTTCTCGGTGAC
Organism: Catellatospora chokoriensis; assembly: GCF_011297315.1. Classification (NCBI taxonomy): domain Bacteria; kingdom Bacillati; phylum Actinomycetota; class Actinomycetes; order Micromonosporales; family Micromonosporaceae; genus Catellatospora; species Catellatospora chokoriensis. The sequence continues at coordinate 99,810 of NZ_JAAOTI010000001.1, read as the reverse complement.
GGGCCTGCGGGAGGAGGACGCGACCGCCCGCGACCGCAGGTTCACCGCGCCGCTGGCCGAGCTGCGCGCACTGGCCCGCGAACGCGGCTGAGAATATTCGGCCGCGGAATTCGGGAACTCGGCGGCGGGAGCGCACAGATACATGGCGAAAGCAGCGCCGTGGTCCGGGCGGGAACCGCACGGACCGGCGCCGAGACGCTAGGAGCGTTCCATGGCAAGGATCGACCACCCCCACCGCACCCGCGCCCTGGCGGCGGCCGCGGCTCTGCTCGCCGCGGCCGGGCTGGCCGCCTGCAGCGCCGACCCGGCCACCCCGGCGGCGGCTCCGGCCACCAGCGCGGCCGCCGCGCCGAGCGAGCCCGCCGCCCCGCCGGTGAAGGGCAAGCTGCGCGGGTTCACGACGGTCAAGGACCTGACCGCCGCCGCCGACCTGATCGCCCGCGGCCAGGTCGAGGCGACCGGGTTCCGGGTCGACGAGGTGCTGCGCGCCGCGAACGGGGCCTCCGCGAAGGCCGGTGACCGGATCACCCTCACCGGTCTGAACGGCCAGGTCGTCGACATGGCCAACATGTCGAAGCTGGAGCCGGGCCAGACGGTCGTCCTCTACCTGGCGAAGGACGCGACCGCGGACGCGTTCGCGACGCTCAGCGGTGACTTCGGCGTCTTCGACGTGACCGGCTCCGACGACGCGGCCGCCGCGACCACGCGCTCGCAGGCGATGGCGGTCAGCGGCCTGCTCGCCGAGGACCCAGCCGCGTCCGGCAAGGGTTTCCGCACCACGCTCGGCCAGCTGCGCGCCGTCGCCGCCCAGGCCTAGTGGCAGCCTGCGGGAACGGCGCGTGCCGGCGCCGTTCCCGCAGGCGCGGTCTGATCGAGGCGATCTGATCAGTCGGCGAAGACGCGGGTCTCGGCGTCGGCGACGATCTCGTCCGGGGTTGGCGGGGTCAGCAGGTAGCGCACGATCGTGTCGCCGCTCGGGTCGCCGGTCGTCCGGCACCGGTCGACCGCCTCCTGCACGTCATAGCGGGTCTCGCGCAGCTCGACGTCGGGCCCCAGGAGTGCCCAGTACGCCGTGCCGGGTGCGCCGAGGTGGTAGGGCAGGCCGACACTGCCGGGGTTGACGCTGCGCCGCCCGGCGACCTGGCGGTCGAACTGCAGGTGCGTGTGCCCGGTGACGATCACCTGCGCGGCGACGTCGCGGGACAGCTCGGCGAAGCGCTCCTCGGACGTCCGCGGGGTCACGCACTCGGTGTCGTCGCGCGGCGAGCCGTGGCAGAACAGCACCTCGCCCAGGCCCGCCACCTCGACGGCGACGCTGAGCGGGAACGTCGCCAGGAACTCGACCGCCTCGGGCGTGTGCTGCCGGACCATCCACGGATCACGCGGACGGGTGTGCTCGCGTTCGCCGCGCGCCAGCTCGACGACGGCGCGGTCGGCGTTGCCGCGTACGAACACCGCCCGCCGTCCCAGCTCCCGCACCAGGTCGACGGTGGTCTGCGGTTCGGGTCCCCAGCTCAGGTCGCCCGGGAACACGATCAGGTCGACGCCGACGGCGGCGACCTCGTCGAGCACGGCGAGCAGCGCGGGCACGTTGCCGTGCACGTCGGCCAGGACCGCGACCCGCGACACCGGGCCCAGGTGAGCAGTCGTCACACCGCCGATCCTGTCACGCCGGCACGAAGCGGGCGGCGTCGGCGACCACATATCCGTCGGTCGCCTCGGTGCGGATCAGGACGCTGGCCGCGGTGGGGGAGGACCCGGCCGGCAGGGTGTACGTGCCCAGCGACGCCCACTGCCCGCCGCCGGTGCGCTGGTCGACGGTCCGGGTGGTGACCGTGCCGCCCGCGCACACGTCCACCGGCACGTTGCTCGCCCGGTTGGCGTGCGAGGTCCAGCGCAGGAACACCTGGTAGGAGCCGGTCACCGGGATGGTCGGGGTGAACCGCAGCCGGTTGACGCCCTTGCCGGTGTTGTCGTCGTGCTCGTAGTCCGGCCCGTAGTACCCGGCGATCGAGGTGGACGTGAGCCAGACGCCCGCCCGGGTGACCCCGGCCGAGGTCGAGCTGTCCACGATGATCTCGCCGGGCGCGGTGAGCGGCCAGGTCAGCAGCTGACCGTCGGCGCGCAGCCGGACCTGCAGGGCGGTGATCGGCACCTGCTGCACCGCCGACCCGGCGGTGATCGCCAGGTGCGCGGCGGTCGCCGCCGACTGCGCGAGGATCATGAACACGGGTTCCATCCGGATCGAGCCGTACGCGATGTGGCTCGCCGACAGGCACACCGGCACCAGCAGGTTCGCGCACTGCGACTCGTACGGGACGATCGACCGGTAGCTGATCGGGAACGGCTGCGGCACGCCGATCTGCACGTCGCCCTCGTTCTTCAGCCCGCCCGCGACGACGACCCGCTGGCAGTGGTGCGAGTCCATGGTGTAGCTGGCCAGCCCGACCGAGTCGGCCGCGGTCCGGCCGCCACGGCAGTCCGCCTCGGTCATCACGTACGCCGACACCAAACGCCGCGCCTCCCGGACGTACAGCTGGGTGGGCCAGCCGCCGTTGCCGGTGAACTCGTCCGCGGCCAGCCCCCATGACGCGGTGGCACTGCGGATCGAGGCGGGCAGCCGCGGGTCGTTGGCGAGGAACCACATCAGTCCCTGCTGGTAGACGCGGTGCTCCTCGACCGTGCTCGCGCGGGCGGCGTACGACGCGGTCGGGTAGCCGTAGTTCTGGCCGATGAAGTCGGTGGAGAACGGCCCGTCGTTGTTGGAGTCCGTCTTGCCGCCGCCGACCTGGTGCGTGGTGAAGAACGGGCCGGTGTACCCGGCCTGCACGTAACGGGCCAGCGGCTCGTAGCGGATCGCGTCGTAGCCCGCGGGCTTGGCGAACGGGATCCGGTTGGCGGCCTGGGTCAGGCACATCCGGAAGTTGTACGCCTGGATCCGGCCGTCCCCGCTGCCCGCGGGCGCGACCGGGGTCGCCGAGATGCCCGGCAGCAGCCCGCTGGCCGCGCTGCCCGGGGTCACGTACGGGTCGACGAAACGGGTGAACTGGTGCCCGCTGCGCAGCTGCACCCCGTTGATCGTCTCGCCGTACCGGCTGTTCGCCTCGCGCCCCGCCGTCCAGCCGACCCCGGCCCGCGCCATCAGGTCACCCTCGTACGTCGCGTCGACGAACATCGGACCCCGGAACACCTGCCCGCTGTCGCAGGCCAGCTCGCTGATCCGGTTACCGGCCATGGCCACCCCGGTCAGCCGGGTGTTCAGGTAGACCGGCACGCCCGCCTCGGCCAGCAGCTCGTCGAAGATCACGGCCGCGACGTGCGGCTCGAACGTGAACCGGGCGGGTGAGGTCGGCGTGACGGCGGTGCCGTTGTACTTCGCGTACACCCGGCGGTAGAACTCGCCGGCCAGGCCGCCGATGGCGGCCTTGACGCCGCTGTCGGTCATGCCGAGGCCGCCGGTGGACAGGCCGCCGACGTGGGAGCCGGGCTCGACGATCAGCGCGCTGCGGCCCAGCCGCCGGGCGGTGACCGCGGCGGCGATGCCCGCCGAGGTCGCCCCGTAGATCACCAGGTCGGCGGTGACGGCGGCGGCGGCCAGGGCGGGCAGCGAGACGGCCGGGGTGGCGGCGACGACCAGGGTCGCGGTGCCCAGGCGCAGGACGTGGCGGCGGGTGAACGGCATGGGACGCTCCAGATCGGCAGACGATCGGTCGGGGGAGCGCGCCGCCGCACCCGGCACCAAGGATCAAGCGCCCATCGACCGCTGTCAAGCGCTCCGCCCCGTCCGCCCCGGCCTGGCCCGGCGTCATGATCGCTCGACTTGCCAGGCAGGTGGGCTGATGCGCGCTCAAGATACGCACAGGTGCCAGGCAAGTCGAGCGATCATGGGCGGGTCACCTGGTCGCGACGCCGCCCCAGAAGGCGTCGGGGACCTGCTCGGGGGTGCCGTCGGGGCGCCAGTCGGCGACCGGGACGATGCCGTCGGCGGTGACCTGCCAGCGGCCGAGCAGCTTGCCGAAGTCGGCGGGTTCGCGCATGTGGAAGCCGGGGCCCATCATCGCCAGCGCCTCGGGGTAGCCGGCCAGCTCCATGGCGTCGAAGTCGAACGCCAGCCGGCTGCCCGCCGGGACCAGGTCGTACATCGCGTCCAGGGCACGGGCCAGGGTCGCGTCGTCGAGGAACGCGGCCAGGCCCAGGAAGATCAGCCCGATCGGGCGGGTGGCGTGGTCGGGCAGCGCCCGGTCCAGCGCGGCGGCGTCGATGCCGCGCGGATCGGCGGCGTCGCCGAGCACGTAGTTCACGTTCGGGCGCCCGGCCAGCAGCTCGCGTCCGGCCGCGACGATCTCCGGGTCCACGTCGGTGTAGAGGACCCGCGCGTCCGGCACGGTCTCGTGCACGTTGCCCTGGGCGGGGATGCCCGCGCCGAAGACGAGGAACTGGTCCACCCCCTCGGCGGCCAGGTATCGCGCCGCCCGGCCGGAGAACGCCCGCAGCGACCGGAAGATCGCCGCACACGGCCCGTACGCCCCCTCGAAGGCCTGCGCCGCAGCGACGTCGATCGGGTGGTGCCGGGTGCCGCCCAGCCAGTAGTCGATCATCCGGGCGGTGCTCGGGGCCTGCGGGTCGGTCGTCATCAAGTCTTCTCCTCAAGCGAGACGCGATCTCCATTCTCGCACCGTCGTGACCGGACGGTGCCGGTGCGGCCGTGCCTGCGCGTTCGCCGCCGTGGCGGGCGAGCCTTGACGCCGCGCCCGAGCAGGCCGGAAAAACCGCACCTGACGTCGTATGGAGTAAACGCGTGTTCCGGGGTGCCCGGCGGCTGGACAACCGTTACGGTCGAACCCATGAGCAACGTGACCCGTGACGTGTTCGACGACAAGGTGTCCGCCTGGCGGCAGTGGCAGGACGCGCCCTGGGGCAGGTTGCGCTACACCCTCGCCGAGCACAACATCGCGCGCCACCTCGACGGACGCCGCCTGCGCATCCTCGACGTGGCCGGCGGCAACGGCGTGGAGGCGGTCCGCTACGCGGCCGCGGGGCACCAGATCACCCTCGTCGACTACTCGTCGCAGATGCTCGTCTCCGCGCGCTCGCTGGCCGAGTCCACCGGCGTGGCACAGCGGGTCACCGTGATCGAGTCCGACGTCGCGAAGCTCGGCGACGTCGTCGAGCAGGGGGCCTTCGACCTGGTGCTGTGCCACAACCTGCTGCCGTACGTGGCCGACGTGGAGTCCACGCTGGCCACCGTCATGGCGCCGCTGGCCGAGGGCGGCCTGCTCAGCATCATCGCCGGCAACGCCCACTCCGAGCCGCTGCGCGCGGCCATCCGCGACATGGACCTGACCGCGGCGTACGAGACCCTCGACGCCGCCGAGCGGTTCACCCACACGTTCAACACCCCGGTCTACCCGCGCACCGCCGACGAGGTGTGCACCGCGCTGCGCCGCCTCGGCGCGGGAGTGCTCGGCCACTACGGCATCCGCTCGGTGTGCGACTACATCCCCGACGACGAGCGCAAGTACGACGCGTCGTTCTTCGCCGAACTGGAGCGCCTGGAGATCGCGCTGTCGGACCGCATGCCGTTCCCGCTGACCGCGCGGCTGTTCCACCTGATCGCTAGCGCGCCCGTCACAGCTGGGTGAGCACGTTGAAGTCGAGCCGGTCGGCCTCGGCGAGGTAGATGCGCTGGCGGGCGTGCCGCCGGCGCATCGCGATCGCGCCGCGCGGCCCCTCGTAGGTGACGGCGTCCGCGCCGGACCCGATGGCCCGCACGTCCAGCGAACCCGCCCGGTTGATCAGCGCGGCGAGCAGCAGCACGCCCTCGTAGCACGACTCGCCGAGGCTGCCCGGCTGCGGCGCCTCGACGCCGAAGCGGCGTGCGTACTGGCCGTGGAAGTCGAGGTTCTCCGGGGTCACCAGCGTCGCGAAGAACCCGGCGGTGCTGAACAGGCCACGGGTGGCGTGCGCGCCGCTGGCCATCAGCATGTTCTCGTCCATCAGCGTGCTCAGCCGCAGGCAGCGCTGGTCCAGCCCGGACGCGGCGAAGGCCCGGTTGAAGCGCACCGCGTCGTTGCCGACCAGCAGCATCAGCACCGCGTCGGCCGCGCTGCGCTCGACGCGGCGCAGCACGTCGGCGAAGCCGTGCACGCCCAGCGGCAGGAACGCCTGCCCGCACACCTGCGTGCCCGACTCCACCGCGTACCGGTGCGCGGCCGCCGCGGTCCGGCGTGGCCACACGTAGTCGTTGCCGACGATGAACCAGCGTTTCACCCGGTGTTCCCCAGCCAGCAGCCGCATCGCGGGCAGCAGCTGCTCGTCGGGCGTCTCGCTGGTCAGGAACACGCCTTCGGTGCGCTCGCCGCCCTCGTACAGGGCGGTGTAGACGTACGGGACGCGGTGCGCGATCCGGGGCGCGAGCGCCTGGCGCACCGAGGAGATGTGCCAGCCGGTGACCCCGTGCACCACGCCCAGCGACACCAGGGCCTCGACCTCGGCGGCGACCCGCTCCGGGGCGGCCCCGCCGTCGACCGGCACCAGGCTCAGCTCCCGGCCCAGCACGCCGCCGTTGCGGTTGACCTCCTCCACGGCGAGCTGCGCGCACAGCTCGCAGGTCGGGCCGAAGATCCCGGCCGGGCCCTGCATGGGGAACACCAGTGCCACGTGGACGGTCTCGCCGAGGGTGCCCGTGGGCCGGCCGGGCAGTCCGGGGACGACCAGGCCGGGCAACCGCTGCGGCGGTACGGGCATGGGCACATGTTCTCCCGACCCGGTCATGATCTCCAGACGGTTCCCGAACCTGACGCCCTTCTGTAGCATGAGTCACGTCCACCGGCCGAGGAGGGACCTTGCCCGCCCCAGCGCCTCACGGTCCGACGCCCGATCTGCTGCAGCTGCTCACCCACGCGGAACGCCTGCTGCAGCGGCGGCTGTCGGCGATCCTGCGCGCCGAGCAGTGCTCGCCCGAGGCCTGGCGCGTGCTCACCCTGCTCGCGGCCGAGGGCGGACGCCCGATGACGGAGGTCGCCGACGGCGCGTTCCTGCCGCCGGGCACCCTGACCAAGGTCGTCGACCAGCTCGTCGAGCACAGCCTGGTGTACCGGCGGGTCGATCCGCTCGACCGCCGCCGCATCCGCGCCTACCTCAGCCCGCGCGGCCGCCAGCTGCACGACCGCATCGCCGCGCGGGTGCGGGAGAGCATAGCCGAGCTGGCCATGCCCGAGGGCGAGCGTGATCAGCTCGCCGCGCTGCTGGGCGCGCTGGGCGACGCGCTGTCCCGCCACCCGGCGGCCGCCTGACCGTCCGGGGTCATTGCCAAGGGGATAGACCTGCCTTAATATGAAGTCGCAGTGGGCGGGAGCGCTTCCACGGCTCGGGCAGACGCAGAGCCGATCCGCGACGGCACCGGGCGAAGGGCGACCGCGCCCGGGTCCACATCGGCACCGGCGTGTCGATGGCGGGACGCGTCGCAGGCATGCCCCGGCCCGTGACGTGCGCGCGGCGCCACCCACTTCGCCGACTGATGCTCGACGCCTTGACAGGCTCACCTGACCCGTCCCGGTGCCCGGGGGTACAGCCCGTGCACCGGGACGCCTTTGTGGCCCGTCGGCCACCTGATCTGGCCGTGATCAACAGTCCAATTAGGTCAACGCACCGCGGGCTGGTATTAGTTCCGGGTGACATTCATTTCGCAGCGCAACAATCTGTTCGGACTCCTTTTCTCGGCGACGGTCGTGGTGGCCGCCGCCGGCGGTTGTGCACCGGCCGCCGACACCCCCGAAGCCACCGCCTCGGCCTCGGCCCCGGCGGTCTCCGCCCCGGCGGACTCGCCCGCCCCGGCCGCCTCGGCCGACGACGGCTGCCCGCCGGACGTCAACCTCATGTACGAGTGGCTCAAGGCCACCCCCGCCATCTTCAACGAGATCGACAAGAGCGTCACCGGCATCGGCGAGCCCAGGTGCGCCGACGGCTGGTCGACCGCGATGACCGTGGTCAAGAACGCGGACCCGCTGGTTGTGCTGTTCAAGTACGAGCCGAACACCGGCAAGTGGATCCCGGTCGGGCTGGGCTCCGACGGCGTCTGCGACGGCGCGGTCAAGGTGCCCGAGGCGGTGCAGGCCAAGCTCCACCCCGGCTGCTGACGCCGTGGGCTCGTCCGCCCCGCGGCGACGGGGCGGACGAGCCCGCGCTCAGGCGACCATGCGCTGGTCGGCCAGCTCGGCCAGCCGCACCGTGCACAGGCCGCTGCGCTCGGCCCGCACGTCGGTGACCGTGAGCTGCGTGCCGGGCGCGAGGATGAACTCCTCCTCGCCGGTGAACGCGGAGAAGTTCCGGATGCCCACCGCCCGCACCGGCGTCACCTCGAAGATGGTCCGCTTGCCGCGCCCGCCGAGGAACGCCTGCGCGACGCCGAGCTTCGAGGTGCACGAAGACACACCCCACCAGGTCACCGTCTGACCCACCGGGTACTGCGCCCGCAGGTCCAGCGCCACCCCGCGCCACAGCGGCTCGGTGCGGGCGGGCAGCCGCGACACGGCCGAGAACAGCAGCCGCAGGTACGGCAGGTACGGCGTGATCCGGGTGCGGTCGGGGTGGCGCAGAGTCGCGTTGATCTGGCGGTAGAAGGCTGACTCGCAGGTGTAGAGATACAGCGCCGCGACCTCGTCGGCGGTCAGGCCACCGGTGGACTGCTCGGCCTGCTTCCGGCCGAAGTCGTGCGAGCTCTCCACGTGCCAGTCGAGCCCGGACAGCAGCTTGGCGGCCGGGGCGATGGCCTCGCGGAAGTCCATGAGCGGGGTGTCGAAGACGCCCGTGATCGCGGGCAGCGCCAGACCCTCGTCCTTGACGCTCGCCAGGCGTTCCAGGTAGAGCTTGTGCAGCTCCATCGTGGACGCGATGAACGCCCCCATCCGGTCGGCGGTGTCCGCGTTCGCGCCCTGACCCGTGGTCCTGTTCCAGCCCTTGGCGGGCAGCCAGTCGATCTCGTCGGCGCCGAGTTCCCGTAGCGCCTCGTTGACGGTGGCGAAGTGGTCGCCGTCGCAGAAGATGTCGCCCTGCGCCGCGGGGTTGGGGTGGTCGATGTGCCGGACCTCGACATCCGGATATTTCTTCTGCAACCGGATCACGAGGTTCTTCAGGGTCCGGGCGTGCGCGCCCCACCACGCGAACACCACGCCCCGGTCCTGCTCGTCGGCGTGCTGCTTGGCCCGCAGGATCTCCTCGACGAGCTTCTCCACCACCGGCCGCCAGAACGCGGTGTGCTGGTCGACGCCCAGCGCGCCGTCGCCGCTGGCGGTCAGCGAGGCGTTCAGCAGCAGCACACCCTGGGTCAGCATCGCCTGGAACCACTCCGGCGGCTGCACGGTGTCGTGCTGGCGCAGCAGCTTGCGGATGTCGGCGATCGGCGTCTTCTTCGGGATGCCGTGCTTCCACATCGCCGCCGCCTTGATGATGCAGCGGATCGTGATGACCTTGCCGAACTGGCTGTCGTTCCAGTCGTGGAAGGTGTTGTCGAACATGGCGATGCCGGTGGCGCTCTCCGGCCGCGGGTATGGGTTCTGCCCGAAGACGACGACCTTCCACTTGTGCGGCGGGTTCGGTTTGAGCGCCTGGAAGGTCAGCTCCCGGACGGGCACGACCTGCGGGCTGCGGCCCGGGCCGATGAACGTGGCCGCGGCGGGCTGTGCCTCGATGACCGGCTTCAGCAGCGGCAGCCACGGCTCGCCGCCGCCGTGGAAGAGGTCGGCGAGGCCGAGCGGGTCGTCCTGCCCGGCCGGCGTCGGTGCGGCGTTGTCGGTCATCTGTGCTCCCCGGGGGACGGACCGTGCGGCGGCACGGTGATCGGCATGGGGCTGGACGCTAACACCGGGCCACGACAGCACGCGGCGGACGGTTCGATCACGACCAGGCGGTTCGGATTTCGTCGGTGCGGCCCGCTATCTTTCGAGCCGCTGAACCGACCCCTTCCTCGTGACCGGAGCGAAACGATGACCGACAGCAATATGAAGCCCCAGCTCAAGGTAGTGCTGAGCGATGTCAACGCGAAGGTGGTGCAGGCGTGGCAGTCGGCCTTCGCCGACACACCCGAGGTCGAGATCACTCGCGGGTCGATCATCGACCGGCACGTCGACGCCTGGGTCAGCCCGACCAACTCGCTGGGTGACATGAACGGCGGCGTCGACGCGGTCATCAAGCGGCACCTGGGCGCGGGCATCCAACTGCGGGTGCAGCGGGCGATCCGGGACGGGTTCGGCGGTGTGCTGCCGATCGGCAGCGCGGTGTGCGTGCCGTCCGGCGCGGCCAACCCGAAGTTCCTGATCTCGACGCCGACGATGAGCCAGTCGGCGGAGAACGTACGCGAGACGCTGAACGTGGCGCTGGCGTGCGCGGCCGCGTTCCAGGCGGTGCACCTGCAGAACGAGCGCGCGCCCGGCAGCATCACCTCGATCGCGCTGGTCGGCATGGGCGCGGCGACGGGCAAGGTGCCGCCGCAGGTGTGCGCCAACCTGATGTGGGCCGGTTACACGCTGTTCCAGGACTACTCGTTCGCCGACTACGACGAGCTGCGGGCGACGATCTGCGCGCAGCTCGGCGACATCGACAGCCGCCCCGTGCAGCGGGTGCGCATCACGCCTCCGGCGCGTCCGGCGGGCCGTCGCTGACCGCGTGGTCGGGACGCCGGCCCGGCGATCGGGCCGGCGCGGTCAGCGCCGGGCGTGCTGACCGCGCCGGCGCCGGGCGGCCAGGGAGAGCACGAGCCCGGCCGCGGCCACGACTGCGCCGAAGGCGAGCAGGGACGGCGTGCCCGCGCCGCCCGCGTCGGCGAGAGCGTTCGTGCCCGTGCCCGGGGTGTCGGCCGCCTGGGCCGCCGCGGACGGGTTCGCCGCCGTCGCGCCCGCGTCGACCAGGCGGCCGACCGAGGCGTCCGCAGGCTGGGCGAAGCCCCAGTCGAGCAGTGCCGCACCCTGCTCCCAACCGCGCAGCGGCACGTACTCCGCGCCGAGCAGGGTGACGACCAGCCGCCGCCCGTTGCGTTCGGCCGCGCCGACGTAGGTGTGCCTGGCCAGGTCGGTGTAGCCGGTCTTGCCGCCGAGCGCACCGGGGTAGTTGTCGATCAGCAGGTTCTGGTTCTGGATCTGGAAGCCCTTGTGGTGCTTGCCCTGGTCCGGGATCTGTGTGTACCTGGTCAGGGCGTACTTCTGGAACAGCGGCTCGGCCAGGCACGCGCGCATGATCAGGGCCAGGTCGTAGGCGCTGGTGAACTGGCCGGGCGCGTCGAGGCCCGACGGGGTGACCGCGTGCGTCTGGAACGCGCCCAGCTTCGCCGCCACCTCGTTCATCTCGCGTACGCCGGCCTCGGCCGTGCCGCCGCCCAGGCGGGCGAGCACGTTGGCGGCGTCGTTGCCCGACGCCAGCAGCAGCCCCAGCCAGAGCGTCTCGACCGTGTACCGGCCGCCTTCGATCAGGCCCGCTGACGAGCTGCCCGGCTCGATGTCGACGTCCTCGTGGGTGATGGTGACGACGCGTTTCGGGTCGAGCCGCGAGATCATGGTCGCCGCGAGCAGCAGTTTCTGCACACTGGCCGGGGTGGCGTACTCGTGCGCGCCGCACGCGCCGAGCACGGCCCCGGTGTCGAGGTCGGCGACCACCCACGAGGTGGCGGTCACCTCGGGCGGCGCGCCGGCGGACGCGGGCACGGCCAGGCCCGCGGTGGCCAGCTCGTCGCCGCCGACGGTACGCAGGACGGGGTCGGCCGACGGCGGCGAGGGGCGGGTCGGCGCGGAGACCCGCGGCCCGGCGGGCTTGGGGCAGGGCGCGACGCGCCAGGTGGCGGTATGCGCGGGCGCGCTCGCGGCTCGGGCGGCGTGAGCCGCCGCGGCCTCGGGCGACGCGGCGACGAAGGGGATCGCCAGCGCCGCGGTGGCGGCCGCGAGAATGAGACGCTGCCCTGGATGCGCAAACCGGTTCATGTACGGCAGACTAGTCAAAACCGCCCGTAAGCGGAGATGTCTTCGCGAAATTGTCTTCGTGAACGGTGGCGGGAACCGCCGTCGTCTGCGGCGGAGCCTGCGGGTTCACCGGTGTGGAGGGGCCCACCACGGCAGTGGTCGTCGCCCGTCCGTCGTGCCGCCGCCCGCGTCGCTGCCCCTGGGTGTCCGGTGTGGACACCGCGCCGGCCGCCGGTAGAGTCGCCCCGGACCCGCGCCCGGTTCGGTCGGCGGCGGACTTCACGCGAGGAAACTCATGAGCATCGGCGACACTCCGTCATCGGGCACCCGGCGGCACCGGGGCCGCGCGTCGAAGCGGCAGCCGCTGCTGGTCGTCGCGGGACTGTCCGCGGCCGCCGTGCTGGCCACGGCCGCGTTCGCCGTCGCCTCGGGCGGCCCGGGCACCTGGTTCGGGTCCGACTCGCCGTCCCCGGCGCAGGCACAGGGCTCGGCCGATCCGGGCCCGTCGGCGTCGGCGACACCGAGCCCCGCCGTGTCCCCGTCGGCGCCGACGGTCGGGCCCTGCGCCCGTGCTGCGGGGCCCCAGCCGGTCGTGAAGGTGACCGAGGTCAAGCTGAGCGCCGCCGTCACCGGGTACGGGCGTGAGGGCGACACCGAGCCGCTGCCGATGGCCGTCGCGGAGCGGCCCGCGGGCGGCTCATGGCTGGCCTGGCTCGGCACGGACGGGCGGGTGTACCTCGGCCGGCTCGACTGCGACGACAAGCTCGTCGGCACGCCCACCAGCTTCGCCGGCATCGACCTGCAGGACGTGCACGCCGACCGCACCGGCGGGGTCGTGCTGCTGACCCGCAAGGGCGACTGCGGCGGCGGGAAGCTGTGCGGCGGCTCGTCGAGCCCCTGCAGGACCATGCACATGGTCCGGTTCGACGACTCGGGCCGCCAGGTGTGGGAGCGGCAGGTCACCAACCTGAGCGGCAGCCGCACCGGCTACGACGACGGCGCGCGCTTCGTGTGGTGGTATCAGCACCACGGCCGGCTCGCCACCGACGGCAAGAACTACGCGGCATACTTCGGCGTCGCCATCACCGTGCGCAACGGCTCCTGCGTCGACATCCACGAGGGCGACCGCATGCAGGTGGTCGACGCGAACGGCAAGCTGGTGTCCGGGCACCGCGACAGCTTCGAGGTCGGGTGCAGTCACAGCTGGACGACCCGCATCGTGTGGGACCCGCGGACCAGCCATTACGCGATGGTCTGCGCGACGGACAACGCGTGCCGCATCGCCCAGCCGGACCCGTACCGGACCGTGGCCGCGGGCGACTGCGACGGCAGCCTGTTCGGCGGTGACCTCGTGCTCGCCCCCGCCGGCGGCTACTGGACCGCGTGGAGCCAGGGCGGCGGCGTGCGGCTGGAGCGCTTCACCACCGGCAGGTCCAACCTCACCGTCAAGACCACGGCCAAGTCGAGCCACGCGCACCTGGTCAGCTACGGGACCGGCCGGATGCTGCTCGCCTGGGCGTCGGGTTCCTCGACCGCCGCGCAGGTGTACGACGCCGCCACGGGCAAGACCGTGGGCGCGAAGTTCGCCGTCACCGTGCGGGACCACGACTACCAGGCGTTCAAGGCATACTCGGACGGCAGCGCCGCCTACCCGGCCGCGGGTGGCAGCAGCAGGTCGATCCGGATCGCGCGGGTCATGCCACTGGCCTGAGCGGCGCGGCCGGATCGATATGACGGGGCGGGCCGTGTCGGTATGGGCGGTGCTGGATGAGGCCGATCGGGCACAGTGGACGTACACGCCGGGAGTCAGCGTAGGGCCGCTGGTGTTCGGCATGAGCCGTCACGAGGCGGTCGCGGTGATGGACGGCTTCGTCGGCGACATCGCCCCGGCGCCGCGGGCCATCGCCGACACGTGGCTGACCCGGTTCCGTGTGCCGGACCGGCGCCCGTACCGGACGGCGGTGCTGGCCTTCCACGACGGGACCGACGGCCTGTTCTGCGTGATGGTCGACGCTCGGTGCGGGCCACAGGTCATTCTCGACGGGCTGCGGCTCGTCGGCCGGGTGCCGTCCGAGTGGGAGGCGGACTTCCTCGCCTACGCGCTGCCACGCGGCATCGCGCCGCGGTACGCGCCGGTGACGTCGTACTGACCAGGCCCGTGTTCGGGATCGTCCGCGAGCGCGCGTACACGCGGTGGGACGGCCTCCCGTATGACGAGTTCCAGGTCCACTGACGGCGATCAGGCGGCTGCCGCACCTGCCGTGGCGGGCGGTGGGCTGGAGGCGGGCGGGTCGAACACCGCCAGCCGGGGATCGGTGGCCAGCGTCGTCACCTGCTCGCCGAGCGGCGTGTACTGGGCGCTGGCCGGCAGCGCCGCGCGGACGTCGGGCGTGTTGGTGATCGTCACCAGGACCATGCTGTGACCGGTGTAGGCCGCCACCGACCACCAGTCGGCATCCGTGCCCAGGCGGTGTCCGGCCGCGCGCGTCTCCGGCGTCTCGTGTACGCCGTACTGTTCGAGGACCCAGCCCTCCTCGGTGACGCTGGACAGCCGGCAGACGGTGAGCCGGGCGCAGTGCTGCTGATCGGGCAACGCGATGGTGGGAGCCACGGAGATGGTGACCGTGCCCTGCCCGCTGGCCGTGGTCATCCGCACCGCCACCGTCAGCGCGGCCGGGCCGATCTCCGGGTCGAGAAGCGCGGCCAGCGGCCGGGTGTCCCCGCGGTCGTCGAGCCCGAGGTCGACCCGCTCCAGGCCGCCCGGGTTCACCTTGGTGCGGAAGTACGCGGCGACCTCGCAGCTCAGCCGTTCCCGGCGGGCCTGTTCGGGCATCACCGTCGCGCCGCGCAGCGGCAGGTCGCCGGTCAGCGCCGTCAGCCGGTCCATCCCGCCGTCCGCGACCACGCCCACCGGCGTCTCCGACGTCGTCGGGGAGGCGGAGGGGGGCGACGGGAGCCCGGCCATGCAGTCCTCGGCCTCGGGCAGCGGCGCGCTTCCCGGCACAGGGCGCAGCAGGACCAGCAGAACACCGGCCGCGACCAGCCCGAGCACGGTCATCGCCGCGGTGACGGCGCGCAGCGCCCGCTGCCGCGCCCGGCCGGCCGCGATCAGCTCGTCGGAGGTGAACGGGGCCGGCGGCGCGAGCACGTCGGGGCCCGCGTCGGCCGCGTCCGGGGCGGTCGCGTGGCGCAGCAGGTGGAGCATGGCCTGCTCGGCGTAGATCTCGGGTGGATCCTGGGTGGGGGAGTCCCCGCGCCGGTAGACGCTCAGCAGGACCTGGCGGGTGAGCCGGTCGGCGGTGTCCCAGTCGCCGCAGCGGGCGTACGCGAGCCGGCGCAGCCGTCCGGTGTAGACGCTGACGAACTCGGCGTAGTCGGCCTCCCATGTGCGCACGTCGCCAGTGAACACCCTCGATGATGATCGCGTCATCCCCCGGATGGAGAGCGCTCTCCTTGCCGATCAGGCGTCGAGGTATCCACGCAGCACATGCGCGTCCGACGCGGTGGCGCTGACGAGCGTCGCCGGGCCGGTCAGCGGCATCCGCACCGCGGTGGCGCCCAGCACGACCGGCGGTGCGGGCGCAGCGGCGGGGTCGACGACCAGCAGTGATCCGGTGGCCCGGGCGCCGCCGAGCACGGCCGGGCCGTCCCAGCCGGGCGTGCCCGGCCCGATCGTCAACGACTGGCGCAGCAGGGGACCGCCGTCGTAGTCGACCGCCGTGCTGACCACCGCGTCGCCCGGCCGCTCGTCATGACGGCCGCAGACCAGCTCCTCCCGCCACCACAGCCGGGCCCCGCCGGCGAGCTCCACCGTGGACGTCGCCTGGTGACGGCACCCGGCCGCGGCGACCAGCTGCTCCGGCAGCCAGCGCAGCTCGCCGCCCGCGGCGACGGTCGCGGTGACCGTCATCCGCGACGGTGCCCCGTCGCGACCGGGCAGCGCGATCGAGGCGGCGACGGAGCGTACGCACAGCGCCGCGCCCGCGCCGACCTCGATCTCGATGCGCAGGTCGTCGCCGCCGAGCGGCCCGGCGGCGCTGCCGATCAGGTGCACCGTCGCCGTCGCCGAGCCGTCCGGGGTGTGCCGCAGTTGCAGGGGCGGCTCGCCGCGCAGGCGCGCCAGCCGGGTGCCGCCGCGGCCGTCGGCCTCGGCGACGATCCTGGCCAGCGCCCGCATCAGCGCGCCCCGACCGGCGCGGGTCCGTGCGCGTCCGCGTCACCGTGGTCGAGGACCTGCGTATGGGCGTGTCCGCGGCTGTGTGCGACGACGTGGCGTACCCAGGCGGCGACCTGGCTGGCGTGCGGGTCCTGCGCGATGGACTGGAAGATGGTGGGCAGCGTGCCGCGGCGGGCGCGGGCGTCGCGGTCCATCACGGCCAGGTCCGCGCCGACCAGCGGGGCGAGGTCGGTCTTGTTGATGACGAGCAGGTCGGCGGTGGTGACGCCGGGGCCGCCCTTGCGCGGCACCTTGTCGCCGCCGGCCACGTCGACCACGAAGATCTGCTGGTCGACCAGGCCCTTGCTGAACGTGGCGGTGAGGTTGTCGCCGCCGCTCTCGACCAGCACCAGGTCCAGCGGGCCGAGCGTGTCCTCCAGCTCCTCGACGGCGTCGAGGTTGGCGGAGATGTCGTCGCGGATCGCCGTGTGCGGGCAGCAGCCGGTCTCGACCGCACGGATGCGGGACGGGTCGAGCACCCCGGCCCGTTTGAGGAAGTCGGCGTCCTCGGTGGTGTAGATGTCGTTGGTCACCACCACCAGCCGCAGGTCCCCGGCCAGTGCCCGGCACAGGGCGGCGACCAGCGCGGTCTTGCCGGAGCCGACCGGCCCGCCGATGCCGATGCGCACCGCCCGGTCCAGCTGCGGCAGCGGCGGGTGCGGGTCGACGCCCGGCTCGGGATGGGTGTGCGGCACCGTTTCGTCGTGGTCGTAGGCGTGGTCAGCTCGCAAAGAGACGCACCTCCCAGGTGGCGTGCAGTTCGGCGGAGATGTCGGCCAGCGGCGCAGCGTGGGCCGGCAGCTCCTGGGGGGACTTGTGAGCGACCGCCGCGGCGGCTGCCGCGATCTCGTCGCAGGCGCCGGCCATCCTGGCCAGCAGATTCTGCACCTGGTACGGGTCCAGCCCGAGCAGCCGCACCGCCGCACTGGCCGGCCCGGTGAGCACCCCGTACGCGGCGATCTGCGCGGCCTCCTCGGTGGACAGTCCCGCCGCGGCCGCCGTCACGCCCAGCGCCAACGGCTGGTGCGGGCCGTCCAGGTGCTTCGGCAGGTGCCCGTACAGCTCACTCGGCCACGTGTTGCGACCCGCCCGCAGCAGCGCCCGCCCCTGCCGCCGCGACGCCAGCCGCAACGCCGGCGACACCGTCCGCGCCTCCAGCTCCCGGTCCAGGGAAAGGAAGGGCACCTTCACATCGGATTCCGTGGAGGAAGGCGCCCTTCCCATCCGCGTGGCGGACAGGTGGGTGGCGGCGGTGAAGGCGCCGGTCACGGGGGCGGCGTAGGAGAGGCGGCCGTGCAGGAACTGCTCCAGGCCGGCCAGGTCGGTGACCCGGCCGGCCGCGACGGCCGCCTCCAGGCCGCTGGAGTGGGCGTGGCCGCCGGACGGGAAGCGCCCGTCGGCCAGCAGCAGGTATGCGGTGCGGTGCATCAGAACAGACCGTGCCTCAGAAGAGGAAATACCGCTGGGCCATGGGCAGGACCGTGGGCGGGTCGGGTTCGACCACCTCGCCGTCGATGCGGACGGTGAACGTGTCGGCGTCGACGGCGATGTGCGGCATGGCGCTGTTGTGCGGCAGGTCGGCCTTGCCGCGCGAGCGCACGTCCGCGACGGGCACCATCGCCCGCTTGACGTCCAGCTCCAGGCCCGCGTCCAGGGCCGCCGGGGCGACGAAGGCGAGGGAGGTCTTGGCGGGCACGACGCCGTACGCGCCGAACATGGGGCGGGGCAGCATGGGCTGCGGGGTGGGGATGGACGCGTTGGCGTCGCCCATCTGCGCGTACGCGATCATGCCGCCCTTCATCACCAGATGCGGCCGCACTCCGAAGAACGCCGGGTCCCAGATCACCAGGTCGGCGAGCTTGCCGGGTTCGACGGAGCCGATCTGCTCCTCCAGGCCGTTGGCCATGGCCGCGCAGATGGTGTACTTCGCGACGTACCGCTTGGCCCGGTTGTTGTCGGCCGACGAGTCGCCGGGCAGTGCGCCGACCCGGTCCTTCATCACGTGCGCGGTCTGCCAGGTGCGCAGCACGATCTCGCCGATGCGGCCCATCGCCTGCGAGTCCGATCCGATGATCGAGATCGCGCCGAGGTCGTGCAGCAGGTCCTCGGCGGCCATCGTGGACGGCCGGATCCGGCTCTCCGCGAACGCCAGGTCCTCCGGCACGGCCGCGTTCAGGTGGTGGCAGACCATCAGCATGTCCAGGTGCTCGGCCAGGGTGTTGCGGGTGTACGGCCGGGTCGGGTTGGTCGACGACGGCAGGATGTTGGGCAGGCTCGCCACCGTGATGATGTCGGGCGCGTGCCCGCCCCCGGCCCCCTCGGTGTGGTAGGAGTGGATCGCCCGGCCGTTGATCGCGGCCAGGGTGTCCTGCACGAACCCGGCCTCGTTCAGCGTGTCGGTGTGGATCGACACCTGCACCCCGGACGCGTCGGCGACCCGCAGGCAGGCGTCGATCGCCGCGGGCGTGGTGCCCCAGTCCTCGTGCAGCTTGAACCCGCCCGCCCCGGCGCGCAGCTGCTCCCACATGGCCTCCTCGGAGACCGTGTTGCCCTTGCCGAGCAGCAGCACGTTGACCGGGAACGTGTCCAGCGCCTCGAACATGCGGGCCAGGTGCCAGGCGTTGGCGGTGACCGTGGTGGCCTTGGTGCCCTCGGCCGGGCCGGTGCCGCCGCCGACCAGCGTGGTCACTCCGCCCGCGAGGGCCTCGTGCACCAGCTGCGGGCAGATGAAGTGCACGTGCGTGTCGACGGCTCCAGCGGTCACGATCTTGCCGTTGCCCGCGACGACCTCGGTCGCCGGGCCGATGACCAGATCCGGGTGTACGCCCGGCATGGTGTCCGGATTGCCGGCGCGTCCGATCGCGACGATGCGGCCGTCGCGGATGCCGATGTCCGCCTTGACGATGCCCCAGTGGTCGAGGATCACCGCCCCGGTGATGACCGTGTCCACCGCGCCCTGCGCGCGGGTGGCGCGCGACTGGCCCATCGATTCGCGGATCACCTTGCCGCCGCCGAAGACGGCCTCGTCGCCGCCTGCGCAGCGGTCCTCCTCGACCTCGACGAGCAGATTGGTGTCGGCGAGCCGGATGCGGTCACCGGTCGTCGGCCCGTACAGCGCGGCATACCGCTCGCGGCTGACCAGGATGGTCACGGTGCCTCCGTTCGTTCGCGGCTGCGGGGCTCGCCAGCTCGCTCCTCGCTGCTCACAGTTCTCCTCCGCACTCGCCGCGCAGGCCCGGCACGATCCGTGCCCCGCCCAGCGGGACCAGTTCGACCTCACGGGTGACGCCTGGTTCGAAGCGCACCGCCGTGCCCGCGGGCACCGCCAGCCGCTGGCCCCACGCCGCGGTGCGGTCGAACGACAGGCCGGGGTTGGCCTCGGCGAAGTGGTAGTGCGAGCCGACCTGCACCGGCCGGTCCGCGGTGTTGACCACAGTCAGCGTGGTGATCGGGCGATCCACGTTGATCTCGACCGGACCCTCTCCGAAGAGGATCTCGCCCGGGATCATCGGATCGGGTGGTGCACGGTCACCAGCTTGGTGCCGTCCGGGAACGTGGCCTCCACCTGCACCTCCTTCAGCATCTCGGGGACGCCGTCCAGCACGTCCGCGCGGGTGAGCACCTGGGCGCCCGCGTCCATCAGGTCGACCACGGTGCGCCCGTCGCGGGCGCCTTCCAGCAGGAAACGGGTGATGATCGCGACCGACTCGGGGTGGTTGAGCAGCAGGCCGCGGGCACGGCGCCGCTCGGCGACGTCGGCCGCCACATGGATGAGCAGCCGTTCCTGCTCATGCTGGGTGAGGAACATGAACCGTCCTTCTACACGGTGAGGGCAGCGCGTACGGCGGGTTCGGCGCCGGTGCCGCCCGCGCCGGATGACGTCACTCTGCCCGATTCGAGCACGTGGTAGCGGTGCGCCGCGCGCAGCGCGAAGCCGAGATGCTGCTCGACCAGCAGCACCGACAGCCCGTCCAGGCCGGCCAGGGACAGCACCGCCTGCTCGATCTCGGCGACGACGTTGGGCTGGATGCCCTCGGTCGGCTCGTCGAGCAGCAGCAGCTTGGGCCGGGTGATCAAGGCCCGGGCGATGGCGAGCTGCTGGCGCTGCCCGCCGGACAGCAGCCCGGCCCGGCGGCGCATCAACCCGTTGAGCGCGGGGAACAGGTCCAGCGCGGACGCCAGCGCCTGCCGGCCGCCGCGGCGGCCGTCGGCGACCAGCTGCAGGTTCTCCGCCGTGGTCAGGTGCGGGAAGCACTGCTGGCCCTGCGGCACGTACGCCATGCCGCGCGCGACCCGCACGTGCGGGGCGAGCTTCGTGACGTCCTCGCCGCCGAACAGCACCATGCCCTGCTTGGGCCGCAACAGCCCGATCGCGGCCCGCAGCAGGGTGCTCTTGCCCGCGCCGTTGTGCCCCAGCACGGCCGTCACCGTGCCGTCGTCGACGGTCACATCGACGCCGTGCAGCACGGTGCTGCGCCCGTACCCGGCGTGCACGCCCTCGATCCGCAGCATCACGCCTCCACCTCCTGGGCCACCGGCTCGCCGGTGGCGTGGCCGAGGTAGACCTCCTGCACCTTCGGGTCGGCCTGCACCTGGGCGACCGTGCCCTCGCTGAGCACCTTGCCGGCGTGCAGCACGGTCACCGTGCGGGCGAAGCGGCGCAGGAAGTCCATGTCGTGCTCGATGACCACGACCGTGCGGTCGCTCGCCACCTTGCCCAGCAGCTCGCCGGTGGCCTCGCGCTCCTCGTGGCTCATCCCGGCGACGGGCTCGTCGAGCAGCAGCAGCCGGGCGTTCTGCACCAGCAGCATGCCGATCTCCAGCCACTGCTTCTGCCCGTGCGCGAGCGTGCCCGCGGGCGCGTCGCGCCGGTCGGTCAGGCCGATCGTCTCCAGCGCCTGCGCGACGTCGTCGGGCACCGCGCCGCGGCGGCGCAGCATCGTCCACGGGCTGCGGCCCGCCCCGGCCGCGATGTCGAGGTTCTGCAGCACCGTCAGCTCCTCGAACAGCGCCGCGGTCTGGAACGTGCGGCCCACGCCCAGCCGGGCGATGCGGTGCACGTCCCGTCCGAGCAGCTCCTGCTCGCCGAACCGGGCCGAGCCGGTCGCCTTGACCAGCCCGGTCACCGCGTCGACCAGCGTCGTCTTGCCCGCGCCGTTGGGTCCGATGAGGAACCGGAGGTCGCCGGGTGCCACGTCCAGGTCGACGCCGTCGACCGCGACGAACCCGTCGAACACCACGCGCAGCCCGCGAATCTGCAGGCCGCCTGCCGTCTCGCTCATGCCGTGCCCCTTCCTGGTGCGCCGATGCCGTTCACGCTGCCGCCTCCTTGACCAGAACCGGTGCTTCCGTCTGCGGGGCGGGCGGTGCTGCGGTCTCCCGGCGGCGCTTGACCATGCCCCACAGGGAGGCGAGCCCGCCCGGCAGGAATGCCACGACCAGGACGAACATCGCGCCCTGCAGGTAGGTCCAGGTGCCGGGGAAGCGCTCGGACAGCGCCGTCTTCGCCCAGGCCACGGCGACCGCGCCGAGCACCGGGCCGAGCAGCGCCGCCCGGCCGCCGACCGCCACGCCGATCACGAACTCGATCGAGGGCACGATGCCGATCAGCGCGGGTGAGATGATGCCGACCGCGGGCACGAACAGCGCCCCGGCCAGGCCCGCCATGCCGGCGGCGACGACGTACGCGACGAGCTTGACGTTGGCGGGGTTGTAGCCGAGGAAGCGCACCCGGTTCTCGGAGTCGCGCACCGCGACCAGCAGCTCGCCGTAGCGGGAGTGCATGAGCTGGCGGGTCAGCGCGAGCAGGGCCAGCAGCACCCCGGCGATGATGAAGTAGACCATGCGCTGGTTGACCGGGTCGTCGAGGTCGTAGCCGAAGAAGCCCTCGATGTCGGTGAGCCCGTTGGTGCCACCGGTGGTGCCCTGCTGGCCGATCAGCAGGATCACCATGGCGGCGGCCAGGGCCTGGCTGAGGATCGCGAAGTACGCGCCGCGCACCCGCCGCCGGAACACCAGCGAGCCGAGCCCGAAGGCGACCAGCATCGGCAGCAGCACCGTGGCGGCCAGCGCGAACACCGGGTTCGCGAACGGGGCCCACCATGTGGGGAGCTCGTCGAGCTGCCCGTACAGCTCCATGAAGTCGGGCATGTTGCCCTCGCCCGCGTCGGCGAGCTTGAGGTGCATGGCCATCGCGTAGCCGCCCAGGCCGAAGAAGACGCCCTGGCCGAGGGTGAGCAGCCCGCCGCGGCCCCAGGCCAGGCCGATGCCGACCGCGACGATCGCGAAGCACAGGTACTTGGCCAGCAGGCTGAGCCGGAAGTCGGTCAGCAGCGCCGGCGCGGCCGCGAACAGCACCACCGCACCGAGCCCGAAGCCCACCCAGGCTCTGGCACGGGGAGCCGGTTTCAGCTCGCTCATGCCAGGCTCCGGGTGCGCAGCGTGAACAGGCCCTGGGGCCGCCACTGCAGGAACGCCACGATGGCGACGAACACGATCACCTTGGCGACGCTGAGCGTGGTCAGGTACTCGACCATCGCCTGCAGCATGCCGAGCACGAAGGCCACGATCACGCTCCCCTTGAGCTGCCCGATGCCGCCGACCACGACGACGAGGAAGGCGTCGATGATGATGTTGGTGCCCATGGTCGGGCCGATCGGGCCGAGCAGGGTCAGCGCGACCCCGGCGACCCCGGCCAGGCCCGAGCCGATGAAGAAGGTGAGCCGGTCGACCCGCCCGGTCGGGATGCCGGAGACCGCGGCCAGGTCGCGGTTCTGCACCACGGCCCGGATGCGGCGGCCCAGCGGGGTGAACTTGAGCGCGGCGGTCAGCGCGGCGACCGCGAGCACGACCAGGCCGAGGATGAACAGCCGGCTGTTGGCGATGCTCAGGTCCGCGCCGAGCGAGGTGCTCTCGGTGAGCAGGTCGGGGGCCTTGGTCTGCACGTTGGGCGCGCCGAAGACGTCCCGGGCCAGCTGCTGGAGCATCAGCGAGACGCCCCAGGTGACCAGAAGGGTGTCCAGCGGCCGGGTGTAGAGGCGGCGGATCAGCGCCCATTCCAGCAGGACGCCCATCGCGCCCGCGACGGCGAAGGCGATGGGCAGGGCGACGAGCAGCGACAGGCCCGCGTCGGTGATGGTCTGCTGCAGCACGTACGTGGTGTAGGCGCCGGCCATGATGAACTCGCCGTGCGCCATGTTGATGACGTTCATCTGGCCGAAGGTCAGGGCCAGGCCGAGTGCGATGAGCAGCAGCACCGCGCCGATGCTGACGCCGGTGAACAGCTGCCCGAGGATCACTGTCATGCGTTGCCGCCTAGAGCTGGGACGGGGCGGTGGAGCGGCCACGAGGACCGCTCCACCGCCGACGGTGGGTCAGGACAGGCCGGTCGCCCAGGGGTAGCCCTTGAGGTACGGGTCCGGCTTGACCGGGCCGCCGGAGTTCCACACCTCGGTGATCAGGCCGTCGTCGCCGATCTTGCCGATGCGCGCGGTCTTGTGGATGTGCTGCGTCGCGCCGTCGATGGTGACCAGGCCCTCGGGAGCCTCGAAGGTGACGCCGTTCGAGGCGCCCTTCACCTTCTCCACGTCGAACGAGCCGGCCTTCTCGACCATGGCCTTCCACAGGTAGACCGACACGTAGGCGGCCTCCATCGGGTCGCTGGTCGGCTTGTCCGCGCCGAACTTCGCCTTGTACGCCTTGACGAACTTGTCGTTGGCCGCGCCCGTCGTCGTCTGGTAGTAGTTCCACGCCGTGAGCTGGCCGGACAGGTACTGCGTGCCGATGCTCTTGACCTCCTCCTCGGCGATGGACACCGACACGACCGGCATCGAGGCGGCGGTCAGGCCCGCGGACTTGTACTCCTTGAAGAAGGCCACGTTGCTGTCGCCGTTGAGGGTGTTGAACACGGCCTCGGCCTTGGACGCCTTGACCTTGTTCACGATCGTGCCGAACTCCGTGCTGCCCAGGGGCGCGTAGTCCTCGCCGAGCACCTTGAGTCCGTTGGCCTCGGCGTACGCCTTGATGATCTTGTTGGCGGTGCGCGGGAAGACGTAGTCGCTGCCGACCAGGTAGACCGACTTCTTGCCCTGCGCCTTGAGGTAGTCCAGGCCGGGCACGATCTGCTGGTTGGTGGTCGCGCCGGTGTAGAAGATGTACGGCGACTGCTCCAGGCCCTCGTACTGCACGGGGTAGAACAGCAGCGCCTTGTTCTCCTCGAAGACCGGCTTCACGGCCTTGCGGCTGGCCGAGGTCCAGCAGCCGAAGACGGCCGCGACCCGGTCCACCTTGATCAGCTTCTCGGCCTTCTCGGCGAACGTCGGCCAGTCCGAGGCGCCGTCCTCGCCGACCGGTGCGAGCTTCTTGCCGAGCACGCCCCCCGAGGCGTTGATCTCCTCGACGGCCAGCATGATGGCGTCGCGGACGGTGACCTCGCTGATGGCCATGGTGCCCGACAGCGAGTTGAGCAGGCCCACCTTGACGGTGTCGCCCGAGGTGTCGGCGGTGACGCCGCCGGTGGTGTCGCTTTCGCCGGTCTTGCTGCCGCAGGCGCTGACCGCCAGCGCGGCGGCCAGGGCGACGCTGCAGGCCGCGAGGCGGCGTCGGTGGAATCTGAGCATCTTGGGATATCTCCCTGATTCGGCGGAGCACAGGTCAAGGGGGAGAAGCACCTGGGGCGGGAGACGTCGGCGTCCTCGGCGTGGCGCATGCCGGCCCGGAGCGGTGCGAGATCGGTCCTATGCGGATGCCGGCAGCGCGCAGCGGAGGCTTCGTCCGGTTGTGCCGGCCCGTGGGCGTCCGCCTGAATGCCAGGCACGGCTAGCGTCGGTGAGGGCGATTTCAGTTCTGTTTCATCGCCGTTGATACGCTGTATCTGTCCGTGTGAAATGTGGACGATGACCTGCGAGAACAGCAAGAGCCGACGCCATTGGGCCGCATCGTGTGCGGCCATGGCGTCGGCTCTGAGAGCTATTCGGGAAGGAGTGACGGCACCACCGCCTCAGCGGAGATGTTTCACGCAAGAAGTATCTTGGACGGCCCGCTGCGATGTCAAGGTGCTCGATGCCTCGCGTGCCACCGTCATGCAGCGAGTTCACAGCGTTCTCCCGGGCTCGGTGCGCCCGCGCGGATCCTGCCGAACACTGAGCTCGGCACACGGGCAGGGCGTAGCGTGAAGTGGAGCCCTCCCGACACGGGCGCCGCCCGGTGTCCGGGACGGACATGGACACGCGCCGACGGGTCCGGCACGGAACCGGCGGCGGAGGGCACGCAATGCCTGACACAGCAGATCCGGCTGCCTGACACAGCAGGTCCGGCTCAGGGGCGATGATCTTCCGCCCGACCGGATCGCCGCCTGCGGGCAACGAGAACGGGGCCGGCGATGATGCGCTGGATGATCGGATCAAGCCTCAAGTTCCGGCTGCTGGTCCTGCCCGCGGCGGCCCTGCTGATGTTCCTCGGGGTGATCGAGCTGCGGCGTACGCCGGCCGACGTGCTCCCGGAGTTCGCGCCGCCGTCGGTCCAGATCCAGACCGAGGCGCTCGGACTGTCCGCGACCGAGGTCGAGCAGTTCATCACCGTTCCGCTGGAGCAGGACCTGCTCAACGGGGTGCCGTGGCTGGAGTCGATCAGGTCCCAGTCGGTGACCGGCCTGTCCCAGGTCGACCTGGTCTTCGAACCCGGCACCGACGTGCTGCGGGCCCGCCAGGCGGTGCAGGAACGGCTGACTCAGGCGGTGGCCCTGCCGCACGTGTCGAAGGCGCCGAACATGATCCAACCGGTCTCGTCGACCAGCCGCGTCATGGTGATCGGCCTCTCCTCGCCGGACCTGTCCCTGATCGACATGTCCCTGCTGGCCCACTGGCAGATCAAACCCCGGCTGATGGGCGTGCCCGGCGTGGCCAACGTGTCCATCTGGGGTGAACGCGAGCGGCAGCTGCAGGTGCAGGTCGACCCGGCGAAGCTGGCCGCCGCGGGCGTCTCGCTCAACCAGGTCGTGCAGACGACGGGCAACGCCCTGTGGGTGTCGCCGCTGACGTTCGTCGAGGCGTCGACGCCAGGCACCAGCGGGTTCGTGGAGACCCCGAACCAGCGGCTGACGATCCAGCACATCCTTCCGATCCACACCGCCAAGGACCTGGCGCAGGTGCCGGTCGAGGAGACGCCGGAGGGCAAGCCGCTGCGGCTCGGCGAGGTCGCGACCGTGACCGAGGACCACCAGCTGCCGCTGATCGGTGACGCGCTGGTGGGCGGCAAGCCCGGCCTGATGCTGGTCGTGGAGAAGTTCCCCGGCGCGAACACCGTCGAGGTCACCCAGGCGGTCGAGGACACGCTGCGGGCGCTGCAGCCCGGCCTGGGCGGCCTGCAGGTCGACACGTCGGTCTACCGGCCCGCCACGTTCATCGACGGGGCCGTCGGACACCTGCGGACCGCGGCGCTGCTCAGCATCCTGCTCGCCGTCCTCGCGATCGGCCTGCTGATGCTGGACTGGCGTGCCGCGCTGATCGCGCTGGTGGTGATCCCGCTGGCGCTGCTGGCGGCGGTGCTCGCGCTGGTCTGGCAAGGAGTCGGGCTGAACATACTCGTGCTGGCGGGGCTGATGTTCGGGCTCGCGGTGGTGGTCCACGACGTGGTCGCCGACACCGACCGCGCCCGGCGGGCGCTGACGGCCCGTCCGGCGGGCCAAGACCCCGAGGAGAACGGACAACCGGCCGAACGCGCGTTCGCCGACGTCATGACCGGTCTGCGCGCTCCGCTGCTGTACGCCGTGCTGATCGTGCTCGTCGGGCTCGCGCCGCTGCTGTTCGTCGGCGGGTTGACCGGCGCTTTCACCGCGCCGATGGCCTGGGCGGCGGGGCTCGCGGTGCTGGCCTCACTCGTCGTGGCGCTCAGCGTGACGCCGGTGCTCAGCTGGCTGCTGTACCGCCGGGCGCGGCTGGCGCCGGTGTCGCGGCCACTGGCCTGGCTGCAGCGGCACCACGCCGGCACAGCGGAGCGGGTGCGGGGCCGTCCGCACCTCGCCCTGCTGGTGGCCGCGCTGCTGGCGCTGGGCGTGCCGCTGGTCGCGCCGCTGCTGGGCGGGCACGCGCTGCTGCCTGTCGCACAGGACCGCAACCTGCTGATCCGGTGGACCGGCGTGCCGAGCATGTCGCAGCAGGAGATGGTGCGGATCGTCGGGCAGGTGGGCGGGCAGCTGCGCGCCACGCCCGGCATACGCGACGTCGGTGTGCACGTGGGCCGTGCCATCAACTCCGATCAGGCCGTCGGCATGAACTCCGCCGAGTTCTGGCTGACCGTCGACCCCGCCGCCGACTACGCGGCCACCACCGAGCGCATCCAGCACGTGGTCGACGCGTATCCGGGCTTCGACCACCGCGTGGTCACCTATCCGGAGCAGCAGGTGAACGAGATGCTCACCGGCACCAAGGGCGACCTCGTGGTGCGCGTCTACGGCAAGGACCTGAACGTGCTGCGGGCCAAGGCCGAGGAGGTCCGCAAGGTGCTCGGCGAGGTCGACGGGGTTTCGGCGCCCAAGCTCGACCTCGGCGCCGACGAGGCGACCATCGAGATCGAGGTCGACCTGGCCGCGGCCGAGCGGTACGGCATCAAGCCCGGCGACGTGCGCCGCTCCGCCGCGGTGCTGGTCTCCGGCCTGACCGCGGGCAGCCTGTTCGAGGATCAGAAGGTCTTCGACGTCGTGGTGCTGGGCGCGCCGTCGGTGCGCGACAGCGTGGCCGGCGTGGAGAACCTGCTGATCGACACGCCGTCCGGCGGACACGTGCGGCTGCGCGACGTCGCCCACGTGCGACTGGCCTCCGCGCCGGTCGACATCCGGCACGACTCCGTGTCGCGGCGGGTCGACATCCCCGTCGACGTCACCGGCCGGCAGGTGAACGACGTGGCCCGCGACATCCAGGACGAGCTGAAGGTCGTCGACTTCCCCGTGGAGTACCACGCCGAGGTGCTGGGCGACTACGCGTCCGCCGAGAGCGCGCACTGGCGGCTGCTCGGCGTGCTGGCCGCCGCCGCGATCGGGGTGTACCTGCTGTTGCAGGCAGCCTTCGGCAGCTGGCGTTCGGCGACGCTGCTGGCGCTGGCCCTGCCCGTGGCATTGTTCGGCGGGATGCTGGCGGCGCTGTTCACCGGCTCCGGTGTCTCGCTGGGCGTGCTGATGGGCCTGGGAGTGCCGCTGGCGCTGGCCCTGCGGGACGGGGTGCTGCTGATCCGGCGCTGGCAGGAGTTGTCCGGCCAGGCCGGGACCACGGTGGCGGAGGCCGTGCGGCAGGGAGCCGGGGAACGGTTCGCCCCGATCGTGACGACCGCGGTGGCGGTGGCCGCCGCGCTGGTGCCACTGCTGCTGTTCGGCAACGTCGCGGGACTGGAGATCCTGCGCCCGCTGGCCGTCGTCGCACTGGGCGGCCTGGTGACCGCGACGCTGCTGAGCCTTTACCTGCTGCCGGCCCTGTACGAGTTCGTGCAGCCCGCGACCCGGCAAGCTCCGCAGGTCGCGCCGACCGTGCCCGAGGGGGCGTGACGCCATGTCGCGACGAAAGCTCATGCAGTGGGGTCTGGGACTGCTGGTGGTCGCCGCGGTGGGCCTGGGCCTGGCCGCGATGCTCGGCACCTCGTACCCGCCGCTGTCGGCGTTCGAGGACGAGCCCGCGGTGGAGACGGGTGTGGCGGAACCGGTGGAGGGCACCGACCTGAGCCGGGTCACCCTGCAGCCGGAGGCGGTCGAGCACCTGGGCGTCAAGACCGCCCCGGTGGCGGTCGCCACGGTCGCCGGGCATCAGGCACTCACGATGCCCTACCAGGCGCTCTTCTACGACCCCAGCGGTGAGACGTGGGCGTACGCGGTGGTCGGCGACCGGGTCTACCTGCGCCAGCATGTGCAGGTGCAGACCGTGTCGGGCGACACCGTGGTGCTGTCGGAGGGCCCGAAGGCGGGCACCGAGGTGGTGGTCCAGGGTGTCGACGAGCTCTACGGCACCGAGGTCGGGGTCGAGGAAGATTAGCGCGGGAGCTGACCGGACATGATGCGCTGGATCGTCGCCGCGAGCCTG
The DNA here is from genome assembly GCF_011297315.1 of Catellatospora chokoriensis. Taxonomy (NCBI): domain Bacteria; kingdom Bacillati; phylum Actinomycetota; class Actinomycetes; order Micromonosporales; family Micromonosporaceae; genus Catellatospora; species Catellatospora chokoriensis. The sequence goes on along the minus strand of NZ_JAAOTI010000001.1, from coordinate 70,588 downwards.
AAGTTCCGCGTCCTCGTGGTCGCGGTGGCCGCGGGCATGATGGCCCTGGGCTTCGTGCAGCTGCGCAAGATGCCGGTCGACGTGTTCCCCGAGTTCGCGCCACCCCGCGTGGAGATCCAGACGGCCTGCCTGGGACTGTCCGCGGGCGAGGTCGAGTCGCTGGTCACGGTGCCGCTGGAGAACGCGCTCAACGGCGTCGAAGGCCTGGAGACGATGCGTTCCAAGTCGCTGGCGCAGCTCTCCTCGATCGAGCTGCTGTTCGCGCCGGGCACCGACCTGCTCAACGCGCGCCAGCTGGTGTCGGAGCGGCTCGTGGCGGTCACCCCCACGTTGCCGACCTGGGCCGCGCCACCGTTCATGCTCCAACCGGTCTCGTCCATGGGCCGGGTCATGAAGATCGGACTCACCTCGGACAGCAGGTCGATCATCGAAATGTCGATGATCTCCTACTGGACGATCCGCGCGAAACTGCTGGAGGTGCCGGGCGTCGCCAACGTGGCGATCTGGGGCGAGCAGCTGCAGATGCTGCAGGTGCAGGTGGACCCGAAGCGGATGCAGGCGCAACAGGTGTCGCTCGACCAGGTGATGACGGAGACCGCCGACGCCCTGGAGGTCGGCCTGCTGCAGTTCTCCGACGGGGCGGTGATCGGCACCGACGGCACCGTGACCACGCCGAACCAGACCATCGGCGTGCGGCACGTGTCACCCATCCGCACCGCGGCCGACCTGGCCAAGGTCACGGTCGCGAACACCGGCGGCCGGCCGCTGCACCTGGGTGACGTCGCCGACGTGGTCGAGGACCACCAGCCCCTGATCGGCGACGCGGTGATCGACGGCAAGCCCGGCCTCATGCTGATCGTCGAGAAGCTGCCCTGGGCCAACACGATCGACGTCACCGAAGGCGTCGAGCAGGCGCTGCGCGAGCTCCAGCCGGGTCTGTCCGGCATCACGGTCGACCCGACGATCTTCCGGCCGGCTTCCTTCATCGAGACCGCGGTGGACAACCTCACCCACGCGCTGCTGCTGGGCTGCCTGTTCGTGGTGCTGGTGCTGGCGCTGTTCCTGTTCGAGTGGCGCACCGCGCTGATCAGCCTCGTCGCGATCCCGCTGTCGATCGTGGCGGCGGGGCTGGTGCTCTACTATCGCGGCGCCACGATCAACACGATGGTGCTGGCCGGGCTGGTGATCGCGGTCGGCGTGGTCGTCGACGACGCGATCATCGACATCGAGAACATCATGAGACGGCTGCGCCAGGCCCGGGCCGAGGGCTCGGACCGCTCGGTCGCCTCGATCGTGCTCGACGCCTCGCTGGAGGTGCGGGGGCCTATCGTGTACGCCACGATGATCATTGTGGCGGCAGCCGTCCCGATCTTCTTCCTGGGCGGGCTGACCGGTGCGTTCTTCCGCCCGCTGGCCATGTCCTACACCCTCGCCGTGCTCGCCTCACTGGTCGTGGCGCTGACGGTGACACCGGCGCTGGCACTGCTGCTGCTCGGCCGGGCCGACCTCACCCGCCACCAGTCGCCGCTGGTGCGATGGCTGCAGCGCGGATACACGGGGCTGCTGGGCCGGGTCGTCCGGCGACCCGTGTCCGCGTACGCCACCGCGGCGGTGGTGCTGCTCTTCGGGCTGGCCGCGCTGCCGGGTCTGGGCCAGTCCCTGCTGCCGGAGTTCAAGGAACGCAACGTCTTCATGCACTTCATCACCGCCCCCGGCTCGTCCAACGACGAGGAGATCCGGATGATCCAGCAGGTCAGCGGCGAGCTGCGGGAGATTCCCGGGGTGCAGAGCTTCGGCGCGCACATCGGCATGGCCGCGCTCGGCGACGAGACCGCCGGGGTCAACTTCGGCGAGCTGTGGATCAGCATCGACCCGTCCGTCGACTACGACCAGACGGTCGCCGCGATCGAGGACGTGGGCAAGAACTACCCGGGGCTGCTGCACAACGTCTACACGTACCTGCGCGAGCGCACCGACGAGGTGCTGACCGGCTCGGGCGACGCGATCGTGGTGCGCATCTACGGCCAGGACCTGGGCGTGCTGCGCGCCAAGGCCGAGCAGGTCCAGCAGTTGATGGCCGACACACCGGGCACCGCCGGCCGGCATGTCGACCTGGAGGTGGACGTGCCGCAGGTCGAGGTCCAGGTGGACCTGGCCAAGGCCGAGCGCTACGGCATCAAGCCCGGCGACGTGCGGCGGGCGTCCGCGACTCTGATGGCCGGTGAGGAGGTCGGCGACATCTTCCGCGACGGCAAGGCGTACGACGTGGTGGTGTGGAGCGCGCCGGCGGCCCGTGACTCGGTGGCCGACATCGAGAACCTGCCCATCGACACCCCCGCCGGCGGCCACGTGCGCCTCGGCGACGTCGCCGCCGTGCGGGTCGTCTCCACGCCCAACGTGATCCTCCACGACGGGACGCTGCGCTACATCGACGTCGGCTCCGACGTGCAGGGACGCGACCTCGGCGCGGTCGTCAACGAACTCGACGGCAAGCTGCGAAACATGTCGTTCGACCGCGGCTACCACGCCGAACTGCTCGGCGAGTACGCCGAGCGCCAGGCCGCCGCGCAGCGCATCCTGCTGTTCGGCACGGCCGCCGCACTGCTGATCCTGATCCTGCTGCGGCTGTCGTTCGACAGCTGGCGGCTGGCCCTGCTCTCCTTCCTCACGCTGCCCTCCGCGCTGGTCGGCGGCGTGCTGGCGGCGTACTTCTTCAGTGGACGGACGATCTCGCTCGGTTCGCTGGTGGGCCTGCTGACGGTGCTCGGTATCGCCGCGCGCAACGGCATCCTGCTGATCAGCCACTATCAGCACCTGGAGCGGCACGAGGGGGAGTCCTTCGGTCGGGACCTGGTGCTGCGCGGTTCCCGTGATCGGCTCTCCCCGATCCTCATGACGACACTGGCGACCGGACTGGCGCTGGTGCCGCTGGTGGTGCTGGGCGACGCGCCGGGGCACGAGATCGAGCACCCCATGGCCGTGGTCATCATCGGCGGCCTGGTCACGTCGACCCTGCTGAACCTGGTCATCGTGCCGGTGCTGTACCTGCGCTTCGGCCGCTCGCGTCGCGCCGCAGCGTCGGCCGAGGCAGCGGAACCGCAAGCCGGACCGCAGCCGCCGCCTGCCGTCGCCTGACGGTTCCACTCCGTCCGGACACGACACGCGCGGAGCCGAAATGGCGTTGTGCGTTACCCCTATGTAGAGTGCCTACCATGAACGCCGAACTGCGCCTGACCGTGCCGGTGGCACGGGTTCTCGCGGCTCTGGTCGCCGATCCCGCCGGTGACCATTACGGAATGGAGCTGATGCATTCGTCCGGACTGCCGAGCGGGACGCTGTACCCGATCCTTGCCCGGCTGACCGAGGCCGGCTGGCTCGACAAGCGCTGGGAGGACATCGACCCGTCCACGGCGGGGCGCCCGGCCCGCGCCTACTACCGGCTCACCCCCGCGGCGCTCCCGGTTGCCCGCCAGCGGCTCGCCGAACTGCACGAGCAGACGCGTCCGGGGCCTGCGCACGCCGCCGGGAAGGAGGCCACCGCATGATCGGCCGTCTGTGCCGGGCGCTGCTGACCCGTGCGGTCCGGCGCTGGCCGGTGGAACTGCGCGACGCCCTGCTCGCCGAGTGGCGAGCCGAACTGCACGTCATGCCCGGCACCGCGCGGCGCCTGCGATACGCGGCCAGCCTCGCCACGTCGCGGCCGCATCGGGAGGCGGCGGTCGCGGTGCGGCCGCGACGGGACCTCGCCCACGGAGTGCTGTGGTTGGTGTTGATCGCGGGGCTGCCGGCGGTCTACCTGCCGCTGGCCCTGAACTGGACCTCCAGCACGGATCCATACATGATCGTGTGGCAGCCCTGGGTAGCCGCCGGGAGCGTCGTCGCGGCGGCCGCGCTGGGGATCTTCTGCGGGAGCCTCACCACGGGGGTCACGCAGGCGATCAAACCGATGTCGGTGGCGCGCTGGACGGTCGGCGTCGCCTACGTGGCCGTCCTGGCCTACTACGTGGTCGAGGGCTCGCTGGACGGGGCGCTGCTGACCGACATGACGTACTGGGCGCTGAGCGTCGCGGCGTTGTGCACGCTGGCAGCCTGGGTCGCCCGAGCCGGGTGGACGTGGCTCTCCTGGGCGATCGTGGTGGTCGCGGTGCCGGTCACGTTCTGGTTCGCGAACCTGCACAACGGCCTCAGCGACTTCTCCGCGCTGGGGCTGGAGCCCTTCTTCGGCGGCGAACACCTGCCGGCATTCGCTTTCGCGGTCGGCAGGCAGGAACTGCTCCACGTCATCATCTTCCTGCTCGTGTACGCGCATGTCCTGGTGTTGCGACACCGCGCGGTGCCGGTGCCCGTGGTCGAAGCCCCGAAGGAGGTCGCCGCATGATCAGGCGCCTGTGCCACGCGCTGCTCACCAGCGCTGCTCGGCGCTGGCCCGCCGACGTGCGCGCGGAGATGCTCGCCGAATGGCGGGCGGAACTGCATGCCCTGCCGGGAGGCGTCCGGCGGCTGCAATACGCGGCGAGCCTGGCCGTGTCGCGGCCGCACCGCGAGGCGGCGGTCGTGGTGCGGCCGGGACGGAACTTCGCGCACGCGGTGCTGTCGCTCGTGCTGCTCGCGGGACTGCCCATGGTCTACATGGACCTCGCACTGGGCTGGACGACCGGCTACAGCGAGGACACCGTCACCTGGCAGGCCTGGGTCGGCGCGGGCAGCATCCCGGCCGCCGCCGGGCTGGCGATCATCTGCGCACGTGTCACCACGGGGGTGACGCAGCTGATCCGCCCGGTGCTGCTGCCGGTATGGAGTATCGGCAGCCTGTACGCGACACTGGCGGCCTGGCCGCTGCTGAGCGGACACCTGCCGAACCGGTCTCACCTCGCCTCCACGGCGCTCTGGGCGTTGAGCGCGGTCGCGCTGGGCACCCTCGCGGCCAGGGCACGCCCGGCGGTGGTGTCCTGGGGCCTCGTGGCGGCGGCCGTGCCGGTCTCCTTCTGGTTCCTCACCATGGGCTTCGAGAACATCGGGGCGGGGTACGTCAGCAGCAGCCCGCTGGCCGAATACCTGTTCACCCTCGCCGTCCGGACACCCGTGCACGTCTCGGTCTTCCTGCTCGTGTACGCCAACCACCTGGCCCGGCGACCTCGGGCGTCCGCGCCCGAGGTGGCAGCCATGCCCTCGTAGCGTGGCGGCATGCCGACGGCGTCACCCGCGAACCGGGTGACGCCGTCGGTCGTCCGTCCACTCCGGAACCCGGCCGACGCCGCGCGCCCGTACCATGGCGGCATGCCAGCATCCAGGGTGGAGCCGACCTCGGCCGGTGCGGCATGAGCCGCGACCCGGTGCCCGGCGACGACGTCGAGTTCGACCCGCTGAACGAGGACGAGCTGGCGGGACTGGGGCTGGAGCCGGCCCCGCTGCCGGTCCTGCCGCTGGGCGACGAGCCGACCCGGACCACCGCGCCCTACCTGTTCCCGACCGAGCGTTTCCGCGGCGAGTGGCGCAGGCACCCGATCCGGCTGGTCAAGGGGCTCTGCCTGATCGCCGTCTACACCGGGCTGCTGATCACGCTCGCCGTGCAGCGTCTCAAGCCCGAGTACACGACCCGGGTCGTGGCGCTGATCGCCGTCGGGGCACTGCTGCTGGCGGCCCACCGGGCGGCGCACTGGTGGTTCTCCCGGTTCGTGCTCACCAACAAGCGGCTGATGCTCATCGAGGGCGTGCTGACCCGGCGCGTGGCGATGATGCCGCTGCTGCGGGTGACCGACATGAGCTACTTCCAGTCGCCGACGGGCCGCGTGCTCGACTTCGGCACCTTCCACCTGGAGAGCGCCGGCTGGCGCGGCCCGCTGCGGCGCATCGCCGACCTGCCCCGTCCCAACGAGCTCTACCTGCGGATCGTGGAGGAGATGTACGAGCCCGCGGCCGTGGAGGCGCGGCTGGGCGCGAGCGTGGCCGGGGCGGTCCAGGAGGCGCTGTACGGCCCGCCGCTGGTGAACTACGACGGCTGGCTCGCCGTCGAGGTGGCCGACGAGGACGGGCCCGTGGCCGTGTCACCGGATCGCCGGTTCGCGCTGTACCCGGCGCGCAGCTACCGCGTGACGATCACCATCGCCCCGTTCCCGGCCGGTGGCATCAGCGAGCCGCTGGTGGTCACCGGGGGTGTCGCCGAGCACCGGGTGCGGTTCGAAGTCGAGATCGACAGTGACCACGCCGCGTTGCGCCGTGCCGCGGCCGCGGTGCCGGCGTGGCACGACCGGGCGTCCTCGACGGAGTTCACGCTGGGACCGTTCAGCGAGGACGACCGGCTCAGCGGGTCGCCGTGGCTGTGGGTCCGGGTCGCGCAGGGCCGGCGGACGCTGCAGAGCATCGAGCTGGAGGCCGACCTCGCCGCCGGGGGCGGGGAGCGCGGTTGAGCGAGGTCATCGCCACCGTCTCCATCCGCGCACCGCGTTCGGGCCCCGGCGTCGAGGTGTGCTTCGAGTTCCCCACCACGGGTGAGACCGTGTACCTGCCGCTGCCCGACCGGCGGGCGCTGGAGGCGATGCGGCGCAAGGCAGGAGAGTACCTGCGCCGGATCGTGCCGCTGGTGGCCCGGCTCAACGCGACCGCCGAGCAGGCCGCGACGGCGCTGCGGATCCTGCTCAACGCGGGGCGGGAGCTGACCGGGGTGCTGATCCCGGACGACATCTCCCGCTTCCTGCGGCTGGAGTCGGCGTTCCGGGCGGCGTGGCCGCTGTGGCAGGCCGCGGACTGGGACGACCCACACCGTCCGATCCCGATGGTCGAGCTGCACTGCCGTGACGAGACGCTGCCGCTGGAACTGCTGCCGCTGTTCGACTTCGGCGGGCTGCCGCCGCTGCGCACGTACGACGACCTGGTCCGGGCGGCCTCGCGCTTCCTCGGGTTCGCCACGGTGGTGCGCCGGGTGGTGCCCGCCCGCGCCACGGCCGATTCCGTGCTGCGCAACGAGCCCGCGCTGCCGGTGCAGTTCCTCCGGCACCGCGAGCTGGGCAGCGCCCGCGAGGAGGAGCGCTTCCTGGCCTCGCTCGGCACGCACGTGCAGGTGGAAGGTCCCTGGCCGGTGGCCCAGGACGAGGAGGCGGTCCGCGCGTCGCTGCTGCGGGCCCTGTACGACGGCGCACCGCTGGACGGGGGCACGGGTGGCGGCACACCGGTGCAGGTGCAGCATTTCGCCTGCCACTGCGACACCAGCGCCGAGTTCGACGACGACTACGCGCTGGTGCTGTCGACGCGCAACGGCAAGACCCGCAGGGTGACCTTCGGCGAGCTGCGGGAGGGCTACTACGACCGGTTCTTCGCCGACCGCAGCACCGCCGGGCACCGCGCCGTGATCATCCTGAACGCGTGCGCCTCCTCGCGCACCAACCCGCTGACGGCGTACTCGTTCCCGCGCTGGTTCCTCAACCACGGGCACCGGGCGTTCATCGCCACCGAGACCGACGTGCCCGACGGTGTCGCGGGCGGCTTCGCGGCGGCGTTCTACGGCCGGCTGCTGGAGGCGCGCCGTCCGCTCGGCGAGGCGGTCGTCTGGGCGCGCCGGGACCTGCTGCGCGACTTCCGCAACCCGCTCGGCCTGCTGTACGTCATGTACGGCGACACCCAGCTCACCGTCGAGCGGGCGCGCCCCGGCATCTACCGCGCGTCAGCCGGCCGGGCGGCGTAGCCGGACCAGCAGCTCGTCGGCCAGCGGCACCAGGAAAACCGCCATGGTCAGCACGACCCCGGCCGCGACCTGGTCCAGCCCGATGAGCGCGGCGGCGTGCGCGCTGACGCCGACCGCCCAGCACAGGTACGCGACGGCGGCCAGCACGTAGAAGTGCGGCAGCGGCCGCTCGTCGGCCGGCAGTTTCTGCCCGGCCAGCCACAGGTAGCCGATGGTCCCGGCCAGGCCCACCGCCACCAGCGTGATCAGTAGCACGCGCCGCTCCGGGCCGACCACCGCGGCCAGCGGCACGAAGAACGCCAGCGTCTCCGCCGGCACGTACTTGACCAGCCGCTCGGGCAGCCCGTCGCCGCCGCTCGGGCCCGCGTTCGGGCTGCGGAAACGCACGGGCGGGACGACGGTGCGAGGCATGGCCGCTCCAGGGTCGAGGGATCAGGACATTCAACACCATGCGCGGGTACGTGGTCGCGCGAGTTGGCGTGGGGGTGCGCCGATGTGTCAGGGTCACGGGATGACCACCCTGGGGAGCTCCGACACCTGGCGACGCCCCGGCCCGACCGCCGAGCAGCGGCGCGCAGACGTGTTCATCGGGCTGGCGGTGACCGCTGTGGCGCTGTTCAACCTGACCCTGACCGCCAGCGCCGGCGCATTCCATCTGGGCCCGCCGCCGAGCTGGCCCGAGCAGGCGTTCTGGTCGCTGGCGATCACGGCACCGCTCGCGGTGCGCCGCCGCTTCCCACTCGTGGTCGGCACGGTGGTGTCGGCGGCGTTCATCGTCGCGCAGGTCCGGGCCGCGCCGGAGATGCAGCTGGCCACCGGCTCGCTGTTCTGCGCGATCTACACCTCCGGGGCGTGGGCCGCCGATCACCGGCGGTCACGGCAGGTGCGGGCGGGCATCATCGGCGCGATCATGGCCTGGCTGCTGCTGTCGATCTGGTTGTCCATCGACTCGGTGCCGCCGGATGCGTTCGCCGACGCGGCCGGGCCGGTGCCGCCGCTGCTGGCCACGATCGTCAACGCGGTGCTGGTCAACGCGCTGGCGTTCGGGTTCTCGTACTTCTTCGGCGAGATGTCCTGGGTGGCCGCGCGACGCCAGCATCAGCTGGAGGTGCAGGCTGCACAGCTGCGCCGGGCCCGGGACGAGGAGGGGGAGCGGGCGGTGATGGGCGAGCGGCTGCGCATCGCCCGGGAACTGCACGACGTGGTCGCGCACCACGTGTCGGTGATGGGCGTGCAGGCGGCGGCGAGCCGCCGGGTGATGGACAAGGACCCGGCTCGGGCTCGTACGGCGCTGGAGGCGATCGAGCAGAGCGCCCGCACCGCGGTCGACGAGCTGCGGCGCATGCTCAGCCTGCTGCGCCGGGGCACGGGCGCCGACGAGGGCCCGGCCACGGTGGGCATCGACCGGGTGGAGACGCTGCTGGACGGGGCCCGCGACGCCGGGCTGACGGTGCGGTTCGGGGTGTTCGGCGCGCCGGTGCCGCTGCCGGACTCGCTGTCCCAGGCCGCGTACCGGATCGTGCAGGAGTCGGTCACGAACACGCTCAAGCATGCCGGGGCCGCCACCATCGACGTACGTATCCGGTACCTGGCGCTGGAGCTGGAGGTGGAGTCCACCGACGACGGCCGCGGCGGGCGTGCCGACCGGCCCGGCGCGGGTCTGGGACTGATCGGCATGCGGGAGCGCGTCGCCGCCCATGACGGCACCCTGGAGACCGGCCCGCGCCCGCAGGGCGGCTTCCGGGTGCGGGCCCGGTTCCCGCTCGCGGCCCGCCCGGCCTGCCCGGCGGAGACGGCGGAGGCGGCGGTATGAGCGGGCAGCACGCGCGGCCGGTCACCGGTGCGGCCGGCGAGCGCGCAGGCGAGCCGGGCGTGATCCGGATCCTGGTCGCCGACGACCACCGGATGGTGCGCAGCGGGTTCCGGGTCATCCTGGAGACGGAGGACGACCTCGAGGTCGTCGGCGAGGCGGCCGACGGGGAGCAGGCCGTGGCGCTGGCCGCGTCGACCGCGCCGGACGTGGTGCTGATGGACGTCGAGATGCCCGGCGTGGACGGGCTGGAGGCGACCCGGCGCATCACCGCGGCGGGCGACGGTCCGGCGGTGCTGATCCTGACCACGTTCGATCGCGACGACTACCTGTTCGCCGCGCTGCAGGCCGGGGCCAGCGGTTTCCTGCTGAAGAACGGTTCGCCGGAGGCGCTGATCGAGGCGGTGCGGGTGCTGGCCCGCGGCGACGCGCTGCTCGCCCCGGAGATCACCGGGCGGGTCATCGCGAAGTTCGCCCGCCCCGCCGCCGCGCCCGCGGCATCGGCGCAGGAGCTGAAGGAGCTGACCCCGCGCGAGTACGAGGTGCTGGTGCTGCTGGCCGGCGGCGCGACCAACGCGGAGATCGCCACCCGGCTGTTCCTGGGCGAGGCCACCGTGAAGACGCACGTCAGCCGGGTGCTGGCGAAGCTGCGGCTGCGCGACCGCACCCAGGCGGTGGTGTTCGCGTACGAGCACGGCGTGGTCACCCCGGGCGGCTGAGCGGATCATCCTCGCGACGGACGCAAGATCGATCCGCCGGCGGACGGCAGCGCTCCGCCGTGCGCCTAGCGTCTGCGGGTATGACGAAAGTGCTACGCGTTGACGCGGTGAGCCGCAGGTTCGGCGATCGGCAGGTGCTCGATCGGGTCTGTTTCGACGTCACCGCCGGGCGCATGACCGGGTTCGTCGGTGCGAACGGTGCCGGCAAGACCACCTCCATGCGCATCATCATGGGCGTGCTCGCCCCCGACACCGGCGAGGTGACCTGGGACGGCTCCCGGCTGAACCGGGAGGTCCGCCGCCGGATCGGCTACATGCCCGAGGAGCGCGGCCTCTACCCGAAGATGACCGTCCGTGACCAGCTCGTCTACCTGGGTCGGCTGCACGGTCTCGGCCGTGACGCGGTGCGCCGGAACGCCGAGGACCTGATCGAGTGGCTGCGCCTGGGCGAGCGCGCGGGCGATGCGCTGGAGAAACTGTCGCTGGGCAACCAGCAGCGTGCCCAGATCGCCGCCGCGCTGATCCACGATCCGGACATCCTCGTGCTCGACGAGCCGTTCTCGGGCCTCGACCCGCTCGCCGTCGACACCGTGGTGGAGGTGCTGCGCGACCGGACGAAGCGGGGCGTGCCGGTGCTGTTCTCCAGCCACCAGCTCGACGTGGTGGAGCGGCTCTGCGACGACCTGGTCATCATCGCCGCGGGGCGGATCCGTGCCGCGGGGGCGCGCGGCCAGCTGCGCAGTGAGCACACCCTGCCCCGGTACACGCTGACCGTCGACGGCGACGCCGGCTGGCTGCGCGACCATCCGGGCGTACACCTGACCGACCTCGACGGCGCGCACGCGGTCTTCGAACTCGACCCCTCCGCCGACGGCCAGCAGGTGCTGCAGGCGGCACTGGCCCGCGGCCCGGTGCGCGCGTTCGGCCCCGTCACCCCGTCCCTCGCAGAGATCTTCCGGGAGGTCGCCCAGTGAACACCTTCGAAGCCGTGCGCATCGTGGCCGCCCGCGAGGTCCGGGTGAAGCTGCGCGACAAGGCGTTCCTGTTCAGCACGGTGTTCTTCCTGCTGTTCGCGGTCGGTGCGACGGTGGTGCCGGCGATGTTCGGCGACGACGCGTCCCAGGTCGCGGTGAGCGGGACCGCGCCGGCCGCGCTCGGCGCCGCCGGGCTCGACGTGCGCGCCGTCGCCGACGACGCGGCCGCGCGGTCCCTGGTGCGCGACGGCGAGGTCGACGGGGCGCTGCTCGCCGACGGCACGGTGATCGCCATGACCGACGCCCCCGGCGACCTGGTCAACGCGCTGAGCACTCGGCCGACCGTCGAGCTGCTCGATCCGAGCGCTGTCGATGACACGCTGGCGATTCTGGTGCCGATGGTCTTCGCCATGATCTTCTTTTTCGTGTCGCTGACGTTCGGCCTGCAGATCGCGCAGAGCGTCACCGAGGAGAAGCAGACCCGGGTCGTGGAGATCCTGGTCGCCTCGGTTCCGGTGCGGGTGCTGCTGGCGGGCAAGGTGCTGGCCGGCGCTGCGCTCGCGATGGGCCAGATCGCGCTGATCGCGGTGGTCGCGCTCGCCGGGATGCGGTTCTCCGACTCCGGCGGCGGGCTGCTGACTCTGCTCGGACCCGCGATCGGCTGGTTCCTGCCGTTCTTCCTCGTCGGGTTCGTCATGCTGGCAGCGCTGTGGGCCGCCGTCGGCGCGCTGGTCAACCGGCAGGAGGACATCAACGGCGCGTCGATGCCGATGCAGATCCTGGTGCTGTTGCCGTTCTTCGGCGTGGTGATGTTCAGCAGCGACCCGGTCGTGATGAAGGTGCTGTCGTACATCCCGTTCTCAGCACCGGCGGCGATGCCGGTGCGGCTGTTCCAGGGTGACGCGGCGGGCTGGGAGCCGGCGCTGGCACTGCTCATCCTCGCCGCGAGCGCGGTGGCCGTGCTGTTCGCCGGGGCCCGGATCTACGAGGGCTCGCTGCTGCGCAGCAACGGTCGTACCTCGATCGCCGCCGCGTGGCGCGACCGCGAGGCTCGCCGCCTGGTCGAGCTGGACGCCGAGTCCGCCTAGCAGCACCGGCCGCCGATGGCGGCGGCTTCCCACGACGGCCCCTGGCGCCATGTGCCAGGGGCCGTCGCGATGCGGGAAGGCGCTCCGGATCCGAAGAGGCCGGCGGAGAAACGAAGCCCACCCCGTGCACTGGTTGGCGGCGCAGCCGGATCAGTGCGGCAAATGTGCGGTTTTGACGCGTTCACTCGTTACCTGATCGTGCGGGAACGTGAGGGCGTGTCGATCAGGCTCGTGATCAGGAACGAGGGCAGGACCTACGTGCGCGTGACCTGGCTGCGTGCTCGGCACCCGGCGGTGTCGCACTCGCGCGCGGGCCGCTCTTACCTCGCCGCGGTGCGGGAACTGCAGCTGGCCGCGGGCAGACTGCGCGCCGCGGGCGCCTACCCCGGCGGCTCCGACCAGGTCGAGGCGTTCCGTCAGGTCCGCTCGGCCTGGCTCGCCGTGGTGCTGTCCCGGCACCGCCTGCAGCGCTGACGCCGCGTGGCGTCAGCGCCTCGCGCGGCGGTCAGCCCCACTCGTCCAGCAGGTGGCGGGAGCGCAGGTTCGGGACTTGACCGCGCGACGCTCGAAAGCGCCGGTGCGCGCAGGAGCGCCGAAGACACGCTCGATCGGCTCCGGCACGGCACGAGCCAACTCGGGCTGCTGCGGTGGTCGGCACGATAGGGTCAGCCCAGCAAGATCGGGTTGGGGGGCCGATGGACGTGCTCGATGTGGAGTCCGCCGAGCAGGCGACGCAGGCCGTCCGCGGCCGGGCACGCCACAGCCGACCGGGCGAACCGCGCCGCTGGCTGCGTGCCGTGGCGGCGCTGCTGGCGGTCGCCGTGCTGGTGCTCTGGTACGCGCTGTCGCGCGACCACCCGCCACGGGACCCGCGCGCCTATCCCGGCAGCCAGACCCAGGATCTCCCCGGCACGCTGCACCGCTACCACCTGGGGCTGCCCGACTGCGCCGCGGCCAGCGTGCGCTACTACCGGTATGCCCAGTGGGAGGCGGACTCGTTCTACCTGCGCTTCACCGGCGACCGGCACTGCATGAACCAGTTCCTGGTGCTCAACGGCCTGTTCCTGATCGGTCGGCGGACCGAGACGGCCGGCCTGCCGTTCGACCCGAAGACGACCGCGGGCTTCGGCTGGCCGCAGGACTCCGCCCGGCACTACCGCTCGCTGCACCAGCAGCCCGCGTCCGGTGACGTGCTCGTAGACGTCGAGGTCGCGCTGTACGAGTCCGACGAGTCCGCCGAGGTGTACCTGCACGCCGGGATCGTCTGACCCGGCGTGCAGGCAGGGTACGGCTACGGCTGCAGCCACCACGGGCTGGCGTAGGCCACGCCCCAGTCGTTGCAGGGGTGCCCGGCCGGGCCTGGGCTCGGGTTGGCCTGCGCCGGGTCGGAGACGCGCAGCACCACCCCCTCAGTCCAGCCCCAGTTCGTGCCGTGCTCGTCGGACACACCGGTGAGGCCGGTGCGCCAGCCCGCGTTGAGGCAGGCGGTCAGCGGTGAGCTGCCGTGGTCGGCCCAGCCGTCGAAGAGGTAGTCGTCGCCGCGGTTGAACATCTCCAGCGCGACCATGTTGTCCACGGCCGCCGAGGACAGACTGAAATTGTTGAAGCGCTGCACCTCGCGGCCGGGGTGGTTGAAGCTGCCGACGCCGTCCACGCCGTTGATCCAGTTGTAGAGATTGCTCATGCTGCCCGAGGCCAGCAGATCGGTGAAGTTCGCGGTGCCCCACACGTTGACGTGGCCCAGGGTCGGGTGCGACCACTCGAAGCCGCGGATCGCCGTGTAGTCGCCCGGGTCGTCGGCCGCCCCGGCCAGCACCCCCGTGCGGTCCCACTCCGACTTGGACAGGCCGCTGATGCCGAACAGCGTGGCGTGGTCGGTCAGCGCCGCCACGTCCAGGCCGGCGTCGCGCATGGACTGGAAGGCCAGGTCGGGGTTGCCGTCGCCGTCCGACATGAGCGTGTGGTTGTGCAGATCCGCGTGGACCAGCAGGGTGCCCTGGGTCAGCTGCGAGGCGCGCGCGGCACCGGACTTCGGGGCGATCCGGGCGGGGGAGCCGGCGGCGATCGGGGTGGTGTTCGCGTACGCGGAGCCGGGCGCGGCGGCCAGCATCAGCAGACCGCCGGCGCCCGCCAGCACGGCGCGCCGGCCCAGCTCGGAGTGGGTGTGGTCGGTGCCGTGGTGGTGGCCGGCGCCGTCGTGACCGTGGTGGTGAGTCATGGCGACAGTGAAAATGATCATCGGCAACAGGTGGGTGCCCGAGGGTTAACGAAGAGCGATATCTATCTGTGTAACCGGTTCCCGCGCCGGTGGGACACTCTGGATGGGAGCGTGCCCATTGATCTACGCTCATCGCTGCGCCCTGCCCGGGGTGCGCCGTCCGAACCGAACCGAGGTAACCAGCATGACCGAGGAACGAACCGCTCCCGACAGCCCCACCGATCCCGTGTCGTCCGACGGCGTGCACACGCACGCCGCCACCTGGCGCAACGGCCTCACCGCAGTGACCGCGCTGCTGGCCGCCGCACTCATCATCCGCGGGCCGGGTGACTTCACCGACCTGCACTGGACGGTGCAGGCGCTCGCCGGAGCGCTGCTGCTCGCCGGGTTCGCCTTGCTGGCGCGGGCGGTGCTGCTGGCCGTCACCGTGGCCGCCGCGCCGCCGGCCGGCTCCGCCGCCCGGAGCGTGGCGACCGTGAGGCGTTTCGCCGTCGCGGGCCTCGGCCTGGTCGGGCTCACCGTGCTCGGCGGCTGGCTGGTTCCCGCGGCCCCCGCTCCGGCGAGTCTGATCCAGCTCACCTACGACCACGGGATCATCTGCGGCCTGGTCTCCCTGGAACCCGACGGTTATGTCACCGTGCTGCCCGATCCGGGTCAGCCGGCGAACCGGATCACCGCGAAGGCGCGCACGCTGGTGCCGATCTCCTCCATTCACGGGATGACCGAGGTCGGCGTGTGCGAGCCGCCCGCGACACTGCCGACGCCCGCACCCTGACTTTCGCCGGGTCACGCCGCCGCCGATGGTCGCGGTGCGCGGCGGCACCCGTCGGCGGACCTGTGCCGGGATGCGCAGAGCCCGGCTGGTGCGATCGTGGCCCATGGACGGTCTGGCGTGGATCATCTACTGTGCGTGCCATGGAGTGGTTATTGATCTTCGCGAGCGTGCTGGGGCTGCTGATCGTGGCCATGGTGATCATCGGGGCCAGGCGCAGCAGGGAGCGCAGCCACCTCGATCCCAGCCGCGATGTGTACTTCGGCGATCGGGAGCCCCGCCCGCCGCACGGCCCGCACGGTTCGAACACCGAGAGTTCCAGCTCCAGCGGCCCGTTCTGAGACCGATCGCGCGCGCTCGGCCGTGACGGCGGAGGAAAGCCGGGTGCGGAACGCGCATGCGCCGTTCCGGCGATACGTCATGGGCCCTCGCGACGGCGATCGCCGGTACCTCAAACTGCTCGGCGGCGGTGGCTTCGTCGACCGCCTCACGGACGGGAGCGCCACCTGGCGGCGGGACCGGCCTACGAGGGCTACGTGCTGGATGTCCTGGTACACCTCGACGCCCGGCTGGGCACGGATCGTGCGGCTCGGATCCTCGATCCGGCCGGCCGTGGTGGCGACGGAGTTCGTGTAACGCCTCCGTAACACTGTCGCCGCCGCGCCCCGGACCATGCGCCGACCACGGTGATAATCACCCTCCGCGTCATCGGGGGAAACCTCATCACGAGCCAGGAGTCGTACACCATGCCAGCACAGACGCCGCCGGTCACGGAACAGGGCGGGCGGGCGCCCGCGCCGACCGGCCGTGAGCTCGCCGCACCTGGCCCGGCGTCACCTGCGCGGCTCCTCGGGCTCGGGGTGTACCGGCCGCGCCGTGTCCTCACCAACGAGGAACTCTGCACCTGGATCGACTCGACCGACGAGTGGATCAGGACGCGGTCCGGGATCACCGAGCGCCGCTGGGCCGAGCCCGATGAGACGCTGGCCGCCATGTCCGTCCAGGCGGCGGCCGCGGCGCTGGCCGACGCCGGAATCGCCGCCTCCGACGTGGGCTGCGTGATCCTGGCGACGGTGTCGCATCTCGAGCAGACGCCGGCGCTCGCCCCGCAGATCGCCCACCAGCTAGGCGCGGTGCACGCGGCGGCCTTCGACCTCTCGGCCGGGTGTGCCGGGTTCTGCCACGGCGTCGCGCTCGGCCGGGACATGATCCACGGCGGCACCGCCCGCTACGTGCTGGTCATCGGCGCCGAGCGGTTGACGGACCTCATCGACAAGAACGACCGGGCGACGGCGTTCATCCCCGGGGACGGCGCGGGCGCCGTGGTGATCGGCCCGGCAGAGCGGCCGGGTATCGGCCCGGTCGTCTGGGGTGCGGACGGCAGCCTGTCCGGCGTGATCAGCCAGACCCGCGACTGGAAGTCGTTCGCCGACGACCCGAGCGGGCCGCGGCCCTTCTGGCAGATGTCCGGTCAGCAGGTGTTCCGGTGGGCCTCCTACGAGATGGCGCCCGTGGCGCAGCGCGCGCTGCAGGCCGCCGGCATCACCGTCGACGACCTGGACGCCTTCATCCCGCACCAGGCCAACATGCGAATCATCGACACGATGATCAGGGCACTCAAACTGCCCGCAGACGTGCCGGTGGCCCGCGACATCGCCGAGGCCGGCAACACCTCGGCCGCGTCGATCCCGCTGGCCATGGAGCGGATGCGGCGCGACGGCCAGGCGCCCCGCGGCGGGACCGCGCTGCTCATCGGGTTCGGCGCCGGACTGTCGTACGCCGCACAGGTGGTGACCCTGCCCTAGCCGTCCGCCGGCGTGGCGCGCTGCCCGGTGACCCGTGACGCCGGCAGCTTGCCGTCGCGGCGGGTGAGCGTGAGTACGGTGTGCTGCCGGCCGAGCGGAGTCAGGATGGCGAGCTCCCAGGTGCCCTCGACCGGTGGCCGCGGCTCGTTCATGCCGCCGCCCTCGCGGTGGTGCGCCGCCAGACGGTGCCGCGCCGCTCGTGGGCGAACAACCGCTCCACGGCCAGCGCCGCCTCCGGGCCGAGCTCCCGGTCCAGCAGGTACAGGCCCAGGTCCAGGCCCGAGGTGACGCCGGCGGCGGTGACCAGGTCGCCATCGTCCACGACCCGGGCGTCGACGGGGACCGCGCCGGTCGCGCCGAGCAGGTCCATGCCCAGGTGGTGGGTCGTGGCGGGGCGGTTCTCCAGCAGTCCCGCCATCGCGAGGATCAGCGACCCGCCGCACACGGTGGCCACCGTGACGCCGGCCCGGTCGAGTGCCTGAGCGAGCAGGGCGGGCAGGTCGGTTTCGAGGGTGCGGCCCAGGATCACCGGGATGCTGTCGTCGGCGGGCTCGCCGTCATCGGGCAACCGGCCGGCCGCGCCCGGGAGGACGATCAGGTCCGCACGCTGCGGGTCGAGCCGGGTGGTGGCCTGCAGCGTCAGCAGCCCCAGCCCGCTGGGCACCGGGCGCGGGCCTTCGGCGCTGACGAGTTCGACGTCGATGGTGCCGTCGGTGACCGCCCCGGCGGCGGCCAGGACCTCGTAGGGGGCGATGACGTCGAGCGGATCGAAT
Source organism: Catellatospora chokoriensis (assembly GCF_011297315.1). Taxonomy (NCBI): domain Bacteria; kingdom Bacillati; phylum Actinomycetota; class Actinomycetes; order Micromonosporales; family Micromonosporaceae; genus Catellatospora; species Catellatospora chokoriensis. The sequence goes on along the minus strand of NZ_JAAOTI010000001.1, from coordinate 52,751 downwards.
CCGTCGAACAATACGAACTGAGCGAGCATCGGGAACCGGACCTCCTCGGTGGCACCGTCGACGCTAGCCAGTGGCCATGATCAGTAGAAGTGGCTGGATTGCCGTCATCCAACGGTTTCTCGCCAACCGTTTCCAGGGTGCGGATTCGCTGCTCCGCCGCCCTGGCCGAAACCCGGTGCCTTCTATAGTTCCGGCCATGCACATCGTGGCCGTGCTCGCCCTCGACCAGGTCATCCCGTTCGACCTGGCCACACCCATCGAGGTGTTCTCCCGCACGCGACTGCCCGACGGCCGGGTCCCGTACCGCGTCCGGGTCTGCGGCGCGATGCCCACCGTCGACGCGGGCGCGTTCACCCTGCAGCCGCCGTGGGGCCTGGACGCCCTCGGCACCGCGGACACGATCATCCTGCCGGGCAGCGCGGACGTCGACCGCGTACCCGATGAGGTCCTCGACGCGCTGCGGGCCGCCGCCGCCCGTGGCGCCCGCATCGCCTCGATCTGCTCGGGCGCGTTCATCCTCGCCGCGACCGGGCTGCTCGACGGGCAGCGCGCCACCACCCACTGGATCGCCGCCGGGTTGCTGGCCCAGCGCCACCCGGAGATCGACGTCGACCCGGACGTGCTCTACGTGGACAACGGGCAGTTGCTCACCTCGGCCGGTGCGGCGGCCGGCCTGGACCTGTGCCTGCACCTGATCCGCCGCGACCACGGCTCCGCGGTGGCCGCGGACGCGGCACGCCTGTCGGTCATGCCGCTGGAACGCGAGGGCGGCCAGGCCCAGTTCGTCGTCCACGACCAGCCGCCCGTTCCCCGCGGCTCCCGGCTCGAACCGGTCCTCACCTGGCTGGAGGACAACTGCGCCGCCGACCTCAGCCTCGACGACATCGCCGCGCGAGCCGGGATGAGCATCCGATCGCTCAACCGCCGTTTCCGCGAGCAGACCGGGACCACCCCGCTGCAGTGGCTGCTGCGGGCCCGCATCCGCCGCGCGCAGCACCTGCTCGAAGCCACCACCCAGCCCGTCGACCGGATCGCGGCCCAGGTCGGCTTCGGCTCGCCCACCGCGTTCCGCGACCGGTTCAAGCGGATCGTCGGCACCAGCCCGCAGCACTACCGCACCACCTTCCGGCGGCGGCAGGCCGTTCGGTCATGATGCCGTCGAGTCAGCGCACAGCTACGACGCTGCGGACCGCCGCGAGCAGTGCCGCGCGGTGCTCCTGGATCCGGCTCGGCGACATGGGATCGCCGGGTGCCGCGGCCAGCAGGCCGGACGGGGCGCCCAGCCAGCTCTCGGTCATCCGCAGGACGATGGCGAACAGGTCGAGGGCGGGAATGTCGGCGCGGAGCCGCCCGGCCCGCTGGGCCGCCGCGACGCCGTCGACACGGGCTCCGAACGCCGCCCGTTCGGCCTCGGTCGGTTCGGTTCGTTCGAAGGTGCGCCAGGTGGCGAGCCGCCGCGCCTTCGGGTTGGCGATCATGTAGTCGAACCTGGCGGCGGCGAAGGCCTCAAGGTCGCCGTCGTGGAGCGGAGCGGCCTGCAGGACGGCCTGCGTCTGCTCCTCGAGCACCGCGTCGAACAGGTCGTTCTTGTCGCCGAAGTAGACGTACAGCAGGCGCTTGTTGGCACCGGCGCGTTCGGCGACCCGGTCGATGCGGGCACCGGCGAATCCGTACTCGGCGAACTCGTCCGTCGCCGCCTCCAGCAGCAGTGCCTTGGTGGCGCGGGCGTCGCGGGCGCGCGGCGTGCGCGGCGTGGTCGTCATCGGCGGGACTCCCGCCGCGTGGCAGTCGCGGGGCTCACCAGGGGATGCTTCCGTTGCTGTCGAAGAACCCGCCGGTGGGGCCGTCGGGGCCGAGCTGGGCCATCCGGACGATGACCTCGGCTCCCTCCGCGACGGTCTGGGTTCCGGCGTGGTGGTTCAGGTCGGTCGCGGTGAACCCGGGATCGACGGCGTTGATCCTGACCGTGGGGTACGCCTTGGCGTACTGGACGGTGAGCATGTTGACCGCGGCCTTCGAGGACGGGTAGGCGACGTCCGGGTAGAAGTGCGCCGGCGAGTCCGGGCTCACCAGCTCGCGCACCAACGCCAGGCCGCTGCTGACGTTGACCACGACCGGGGCCGCGGAGCGCTGCATCAGCGGCAGGAAGGCGTGCAGCATGCGCACCTGCCCGAACACGTTGGTCTCGAAGACCGCGCGCACCGCGTCGGCGGTGACCTCCGCGACGGGCACGAAACCGCCGTCGGCCGTACGCGGTTCGACGCCGGCGTTGTTGACGAGCACGTCGAGCCCGCCGTCGGCCTCGATCGCCGCTGCCGCGGCGGTGACCGAGGCGTCGTCGGTGACGTCCAGGTGGACGAAGCGGGCGCCCAGCTGCTCGGCTGCCTGCTTGCCCCGTTCGGGGTCGCGGGCGCCGACGTAGACGGTGTGGCCTGCGGCGATGAGCTTGCGGGCGGATTCGAAGCCGAGCCCCTTGTTGGCCCCGGTGATGAGCGTGACGGTCATGATTACTCCTGGTGCTGTGGTCTGTCGCGTGACTTCGCCAGAGGCGTTGCGAGCGACAAGTAACTAACCAGTTATTTACCCTACCACGCCACGACGCGGCACGGCAGGACTGCTCCGACTGGAGCAGTCCTGCCGTGGCGATCGGATGGCTAAAGCGGCGGGAGCTTGCCGGGGTTGAGCAGGCCCTGCGGATCGTTGGCGGCCGCCGCGGCCCGGATGCCGGGCAGGGCCGGGCCGTCCAGCAGCCAGGTGTGCGGGTCGACGACGTGCACCCCCAGCTCGCGCAGCCGCTCGACCCCGGCGTACAGGGTCGCCGCGTCGTGGAACGGGGCCAGCAGCAGGCCGCCGAAGCCTCGCCCGCGCACCGGGTCGGCCGGGTCGAGGTAGGGGCGCATGCCGTCGAGGTGCAGCATCGCGCCCGGCACCGCCGCCCGGACCGCGTCCGGGTCGGCGACCAGCGGCGCTCCGCCGACCTGCAGGTGGCACAGCTCCGCCCGGGCCTTCTTGGCCCGCAGCGTCACGTGGTTGAACGACAGCGTCGACACGTAGCCGACCGCGCCCGGGTCGACCTTGTCGACACGGCCGCCGTGCGCGGCGACGATCCCGGCGACGGCGTCCGCGACGCCGGTGTCCACCACGGCTCGCAGGCTGTGCCGGCCCGCGGGCAGCGCCGGGTCGGCGGGATAGGTGGCGACCAGGGCGGGCTCGTCCACCGACACCAGCCGGGGCGCCGGATCGAGGCGGAGCAGGGCCAGCCCGGCCCGGGTCGCCTCCGCGCCGGCCGGGCCGGGGAACGAGGCGAGCACCGCGGTCCAGTCCCGGGCCGGGGCGAGTTTGACCGTGGCGGTGGCGATGATCCCGGTGACGCCGTAGGCGTGCAGGTACGGCAGGCACTGCGCGCCGTGCACCCGGCGAGGTTCGTCCTGGGGCGGGCAGCCCACCACCTCCAGGGCCTGCACGAAGCCGTCCCAGAGCCAGCCGTGCTCGATCGAGCCGAGCCCGCCCGCGCCGCCGCCCAGGAAACCGCCGATGGTGCTGCCCACGGTGGTCGGCATCATCGCGATCTCCTGGCCGGTGCGCCGGGCCTCGGCCTCCAGTGCGACGAAGGTGGCGCCGGCCTGGGCGTGGATCCAGCCGTTGCCGACCTCCAGCACGCGGTCGGCGTCGCTGAGGTCGACGACGACGCCACCGGCCAGCGGCACGGCCTGGCCGTAGTTGCCGGTGCCGCGGCCGCGGGGCACGACGGGCACGCCGTGTGCGTGCGCGAGGCCTACCACTGCTTGCAGTTGCGCGGTGTCGTCGGGCCGGACCACGACGTCGGCGAGCCGCTCGGGCAGCACCGCCGACAGCAGCGGCGACAGGTAGGCCCCGTCCCGGGACGCGGCCAGGCGCGCCGACTCCACGGTGCTGACCCGGTCGGCCGGCAGGGCGGCGGCGAGCGCGTCGAGGAAGGCGGCGAGAGCCGCCGGGCCAGGGGCCCGGCGGCTCGCCCACTGCGCGACGTGCGCCAGCGGAGGTGGTTCCAGGGTGCTCACGAGGTCAGCTCAGCCCGATCGCCGGGTCGATGAACTCGTTGGTCACCAGGTCCTGTGCGGTCAGACCCGCCTTGACCTCCTTGCGCTGGCCCGCGTAGATCGGGCCGACGATGCCGATGACCTGCTTGACCCGGTCGACGTCGAAGTCGCCCAGGGTGGCGTTGCCGCCGTTGCCGACGATCTTCAGCTTGAGCTGCTGCTCGACGCTGTAGGCCGCCTGCTCCTTGCTGTACGGGAAGCCCTTGTACGCGTCGTTCAGCTTGATGATCAGGTCATTGGTCGCGGCGAAGTTCTTCACGTACTCGACCTGCGAGCGCTGGATGATCGGCACCAGGCGCTTGAGGCAGGCGGCGTGCTCGGCCTTCTTGTCCGCGCGCACCACGACGGCCTCGGGGTAGATCGGGTAGCCGGTGTCGTGGATGAGCTGGAACTTGACCGGCTTCTTCCACTGCGGCAGGGCCTTCTCGTAGATGAACGGCTCGTTGGTGGCGAAGCCCTGCTGGGCGATCTTGCCCTTCTCCGACAGGAACCGGGTGGGGCTGCCGTCGTACGCGCCGTCGACCTGGCCGCGGCGCAGGATGCCGGACCCGGTCAGGTAGTCCATGTAGGTCGCACCGTTGAAGAACAGCACCTTGGTGTCGGTCTTGCCGATGTCGACGATCGAGTTGAAGTTCGGGTTCGCCGCCGGATCCCACATGATCATGTATGGCGCGATGTCGAACGGCGCGACGACCGCGACGACGGGCTGCTTGGCCGACAGGCCGATCGCGTCGTCGGTGGCCACCTGGCCCAGCATGATCGACGGGTCGGCGTACATCTGCGCGCCGGCGTTCTGGAAACCGATCGCCGGGCCGCCCGCGCGGATCTCGATGTTCACGCCGGTGCTCTGCCCGCCGGACATCAGCGGGCCGGTGACCTTCTTGGCCCCGGCGTCGATCGTGGGCGTCGGGCCCAGCAGGCCGTAGAGCGCGCCGTGCTCGGCCTCGGGCGTCCACGCCGCCTGCACCACGACCGTCGCCGGGCACACCGCGGCCAGGTCGATGGAGCCGCTGCCCGCGCTGGGCGCCGGAGCCGCGGGGGTGTCGCCGCCGGACTGGCAGCCCCCGGCCAGCAGCATCGCGACCAGCGCGGTCGCCGCGCCGGCCCGGCGCAACGGCCGTTGAGATGCGGGAAGGGTACTCATGGATCTCCTTTATGAGGGGTGGGGGTGGGCGGGACGGTCAGCGGGCCGCGCCGCCGGTGTAGGGCCGGCGGTGCTGCGAGGAGTGCCAGGCGGTGGCCCGCCGGGCGAGGACCCCGAACAGCCAGAACACGATCACGCCGAACGCCGAGGCGAGGAACACCGCGGCGAAGAGCATCTCGGACTGCAGCCGCCGGGGGTACACGTAGATGAGCTGGCCGAGGCCCGGGTCTCCCTGCTGGAAGAAGAAGTCGCCGACGATCGCGCCGATGACCGCCGCCCCGGCGGAGATGCGCAGCCCGGTGAGGATCGCCGGCAGCGCGGCGGGCAGCTGCAGCTTCACCAGGCGGGTCAGCCGGCCGGCGCGGTGCAGGGTGAACAGGTCGTGCAGCGCGGGGTCGACCGAGCGCAGGCCGAACAGCGAGTTGGCCACGATCGGGAACAGCGCGATCAGCACGCACGTCAGCACCCGGCTGGAGAAGCCGAAGCCGAACCAGAACCCGAACAGCGGCACCAGGGCCAGGACCGGCACGGTCTGCAGCGCCACCGCGTACGGGTACAGCGAGCGCTCGACCCAGCGCGCCTGGCTCATCAGGATCGCCAGCGCCAGGCCGAGCACCGCGGCGCAGACCAGCCCGGTCACCGCCACCGCCGCGGAGAGTTGCAACGCGGCCAGCAGTTCGGCGACGTTGGCCGGGTCGCCGAAGGCGACCTTGACGACCTCGTGCGGCGGGGGCAGCAGGAAGCGCCGATCGACGTCGATCAGCACGTAGCTGCCGAAGTACCAGGCGGCCAGCACGAGCGCGGCCACCGCCGTGGGCGGCGCCAGCCGGCGGGCCTGCCGGGTCAGCACACGGGTCATGCGGCGACCTCGATCCGGTCGGCGGCGCCGCCCTGCAACAGGGCGGTCACCTGCGAGGTCAGTTCGGTGAAGGCGGGGGAGAAGCGCACCTCGGGCAGGCGCGGGTACGGCAGCGGCACGGCCACGTCGCCGACCAGCCGTCCCGGGCGGTCGGCCATCACGAGCACCCGCTGCGACAGGTAGACCGCCTCGGCCACGGAGTGGGTGACCAGCAGCCCCGCGAACCCGTCCGCGACGAACAGCTCCTGCAGGTCGTCGCCGAGCCGGGCGCGGGTGAGCTCGTCGACGGAGCCGAACGGCTCGTCGAACAGCATCAGCTCGGGCCGGCCGGTGAGGGTGCGGGCCAGCGACACCCGCATCCGCATGCCGCCGGACAGGGTGCCGGGCAGCGCGTCGGCGACGTGGGACAGGCCCACCCGCCGCAGCGCCTCCTCGGCCCGGTCGCGGCGCTCGCGCGCGGGCACGCCGGTCAGCTCGCCGGCCAGCTCGACGTTGCGCCGCACGCTGCGCCAGGGCAGCAGGGTCGGGTCCTGGAACACGAAGCCGAGCCGCTCGGTGGCACGGCCGACCGTGCCGGCGGTCGGCGCGAGCAGACCCGCGGCCAGCCGCAGCAGGGTGCTCTTGCCGCAGCCGGAGGGCCCGACCACGGCCGTGAACTCGCCGGGGGCCAGGGACAGGGTCACCCCGTCGAGGGCGACGGTGCCGCCGGGATATCGCATGCCGACCGCCTCCATCATCAGGGCGGGTCTGCCGTCGTCGGTCACGCGGTGCGTCCTATCTGTGCGGAGTCTATCTGTGCGGGGTGGTCGTCCGGGTCGTGCCGGATGACCGTGGTGCGGGCGACGATCCGCCCGTCGTGGACCACCAGCCGGTGGGCGGTGGCGGTGGCGAGGGCCTCGCGCAGCGAACTCGCGCGCACGGCCAGCAGTTCGGCGGGTGATCCGGGCACGACCGTGACCGGGGGCAGACCGGCGGCCTTGCGGGCCTGCACGCTGACCGCGTCGTACGCGGTTTCGGGGGTGTCGTGCCCGGCCAGCACGAGCAGCGCCGCCGTCTCCAGGGGGTCGCCGCGGCCGAGGAGCTGGAACGGGTCCTGCAGGTTGTCGCCGCCCGCGGCGACGGTGACACCGGCGGCGCGCAGCGTGCGCAGCGCGGTCAGCCCGCGCGGCACGGCCCGGTCGTGGTCGCGTCCCTGCAGGAACAGGTTGGTCTGCGGCAGGCAGGCGACGGCGATCCCGGCCCCGGCCACCTTGTCGGCGATCTGCCCGGCCCGGTCGGACGCCATCATGCCGAGGCTGACGCAGTGCCCGGCGATGACGCCGTGCGGGAAGCCGGTCGCCGTCACCGCGTCGGCCAGCAGCTCCAGCGTGCAGGGGTCGGGGTGCAGCCATTCGTCGACGTGCAGGTCGAGCGGGACGCCGTGGCGTGCCGCGAGGTCCAGGCAGATCTCGATGCAGCCGGCGGGATCGGGGTCGAGCCCGGGGCACGCGCCGACCGCGTCCGCGCCCGCGGCCAGCGCATCGGCCAGCAGCGCCCGGTTGGCGGCCCCGGCGGCGCCCGTCAGCGGTGTTGCCGCGAACGCGGTGACCTGCACGGTGCAGCGGGCGGCGGCCTGGTCGCGTACCGCGAGCACGGCCAGCAGCGCGCGCAGACCGATGCCCTCGCCGAGGTCGGCGTGGGTGCGCACGGCCGTCGCGCCGTGGCCGAGGTAGGCGTCGAGGGCGGCGCGGGCCGAGTTCTCGACCCGTTCACGGGTCAGCGACGGCCGGTACGCCAGCCAGGCGGTGACCGCGCCGAACAGGTCCCCGGCCGGGTTGGGCACGGCGTCGGCGCTCAACGCCTTGTCCAGGTGCGCGTGGATCTCCGCGGGCGCGGGCAGCAGCAGGTGCCCGGCGAGGTCGACGACCTGGGCGCCGGTGGCGTCGCCCGTGCCGGCCGCCGCGACCTGCGCGATCACGCCGTCCCGCACCCGCACGTCGACCTGGCGCCCGTCGGCGAGCACGGCGGCCCGCAGCAGGAGCGGTCCGCCGGTCACGGCTTGGGCTCCGGGCTGCTCCAGCGTGCCGACGCCGACGCGAGTTCGACCGGGTAGACCAGGCGGTAGCCGCGGTCCTGCCATTGTTCGACGACCGCGGCGGCGAACTGGTTCTGGCCGTCGTCGCCGAAGCGCACGCCGTCCCACGGCATGATCATCTGTACCGCCGACAGGGAGGTCCGGCGCAGCGCGATGCGGATCGCGGCGGGATCGGCGGACCCGGCCGCGTCGACGGCGGCCGCGAGCGCCATGGTCGCGGTGAACGCGTCGGCGGCGACCGCGCTCATGGGCTTGGCGTAGCGCTGCTCGTACAACTGGGCGACGAGCCGGGCCGTCGGGTCGCGCCCGGCGAGGTCGGCCGACCACGGCACGGCCCGCAGCAGCGCGGCTCCGCTGTCGGGCCGTTCGAGCAGCCGGAAGCCCTGGCCCAGGCCGAACAGCGTCGGCCGCGGTTCGGTCTGCCCGGCGGCGTCGGCGACGGCCCGGGCGCCGGCCGCGGTCTGCGCCCACGCCACCACCGTGTGCCCGGCCGATTCGGCGAGCCGGTCGCGCAGCTGCGCGGTGTCGGGCGCGCCCGCCTTCACCGTCAGCGCCCCGCCGACCGGCACGGCCGCCCGGCGGGCCAGGTCGCGCAGGTTCGTCACGGCCGCGGCCGAGCCGCCCCGGCCTTCCTCGGTCACCAGGGTGATCCCACCCGCGTCGGTGCCGCGGCGGGCCAGCAGCGCGAACGCAGCCTCCGCGAGCCGGCTGTCGCTCGGCCCGGTCCGGAAGTACCAGTCGATGCCCAACTCGGTGAGAAAGTCGTCGGTGCTGCGCGCGTCGAGCAGCGGCACTCGCAGCCGCGAGGCGTGGCTGGCGGCGGCCTCGGCGAGCTCCGTGGACCCGGCGAGCACCAGCCCGGCTACGTGCTCCTGCTCGGCGAGTGCCGTCATCGCGGTGGTGGCGGCCTCGGTTCCGCCCGCGGTGTCGCGGACGGCCAGGCTCAGCCGCGCGCCGCTCCGCCCCGGCAGGCCGGTGCCTGCGGCCAGTGGCAGCGGAAGATCCGGGTGGTCATCGTTGACGATGTCGACGGCCAGCCGCGCGCCGTTCACGGCCTCGACGCCCCAGCCGGCGTCGGGGCCGCTCTGCGGGGCGAGCACGCCGACCGTGGCCGGCTGCGGGGTGTCCGTCGTGGTCGTGCATCCGGCGGTCAGCAAGGCGACCGAGGCCAGGCAGCACGCCAGGCGCAGCCGATTCATGGGACGCACGCTCCGTTGTGGATTTGCCAGTGCCGATGATCGTGGACCGGGGTATCTTTTCGTGCGCGACTGAGAGTTTCAAGCCCTGGCGTCGTATGTGTTCCGTTAAATAAGTTCATCCCGGATGTACTTGCTGCGACATCAACGCCGACGGTTAGATGTACGGAGCAAACCCTAGATCACTCTGATGTGGACTGAGCAAAGTGTACGGAGGTCGTCCGGTGACGGATCAAGGGCGTCGCGGCGGGCGGGCGACCGGGGCGCATCGCCGCTCGTCACCGCTGCGTGCACGGCTCTGGCGGGTGCCCACCAAGCTCGCCGCGGTGCTCACCGTGCCGCTGCTGGGCTTCCTCGTCGTCGCGGGCATGCAGATCTCCGACTCGGTGCGCACCGCCGCCGACCTCGACGCGTTCTCCCGTCAGGTCGCCCTCGGCGACGAGATCACCACTCTGGTGCACGAGCTGCAGAACGAACGCGACCGCACCGTCGGCATGCTGGTCTCGCTGTCGGCGGGGGGCTCGCCGGTCCGTGACGTCGCCGCCCTGGCCCCCGAGCGCACCGCCGTCGACCGCGCCGCGGCGCGCTGGCGCACGGCCGCCGCGGAGCTGGCCGCCGAACCCGCGACGGTCGGCCCCTACCGGACCGCCCGGGACCGGCTCGACCAGGTGGCGCCGATGCGCGCCGGGGTCGGCGGTGGCTGGCTGCGCGCCCAGGCGGCCTTCGACGCGTACACCGGTGTCATCGCCGCTCTGCACGCGCTGCTGCCCACCCCGGCCGACGTCGGCGGCGACGCCGCGCTGGGCCGGCAGGTGCGCGGCTTCAGCAACCTGGCGCGGGCCAAGGAGCTCACCGCGCAGATCCGCGGGCGCCTCTACATGCTCTGCTACGGAGCCGCCTTCGAGTCCGCGCCGGGCGCTCGCCTCGCGCAGGCCCGCGCCCAGCGCCAGGCCGCGCTCACCTCCTTCCGCGCCGACGCCGACCCGGCCCAGGTCTCCCGGTTCGAGGACGTCGTCGCCGGTCAGGCCGTCCGGAGTGCCAACCGGCTCGCCGAGACGATCGACGCCGCGGAACCCGGGTCCGGAGTCGACCCGCAACAGTGGTGGTCCGCCAGCACCACCGAACTGGAACAGCTGCGCACCGTCGAGCAGGATCTGCTGGCCGGCGCGTCCGAAGCGGTCGCCGCGGCCAGCGCCAGCCAATGGCTCACCACCCTGTTCGGCTCGCTCGTCACCATCGTGCTGCTGCTCGCGGCAGTGCTGATGTCCATCGTGATCGGCCGGAACATGGCCGCCACGCTGCGCTCGCTGCGCACCCAGGCGCTGGTCGTCGCCGAGGTCGCGCTGCCCGGCGTCATCGAGCAACTGCGGCTGTCCCCGACGACCGCGCCGCCGGTGCACGTCGAACCGATCGTGGTCGGCTCCCAGGACGAGGTCGCCGAGGTCGCCGAGGCGTTCACCGCCGTACACCTGAGCGCGGTGCGGCTGGCCGCCGAGCAGGCGAGCATGCGGCGCAACGTCAACGAGATCTTCATCAAGCTGTCCCGGCGCAGCCAGACCCTGGTGGAACGGCAGCTGCAGCTGCTCGACACGATGGAGTCGGCCGAAGTCGACCCCGACAAGCTGGGCAACCTGTTCCGGCTCGACCACCTCGCCGCCCGCCTGCGCCGCAACGACGAGAACCTGCTCGTGCTCGCCGGCGGCGACACCGCCCGGCACTGGAACCGGCCCAAGGACCTCAACACCATCGTGCTCGCGGCGACCGCCGAGGTCGAGCACTACCAGCGGGTGCAGCACGACACCCCCGACGGGGTGCACGTGGTCGGCCACGCCGTCGCGGACGTGGTCAACCTGCTGGCCGAGCTGCTGGAGAACGGCACGGCCTTCTCCCCGCCCGACACCTCCGTGCGGGTCAGCGGCCACGCCCTGGCGGACGGCTCGGCCGAGCTGATCGTCGCCGACGACGGCATCGGCATGTCCGCGCAACTGCTCGCCGAGGCCAACAGCCAGGTGTCGGAGCCAGTCAGCATCGACACCTCCGCGGCCGAGCGGATGGGCCTGGTCGTGGTCGGACACCTCGCCCGGCGGCACGGCATCACCGTTGACCTGACCTCCGGCGTACGCGGCGTCACCGTGCGGGTGCACCTGCCCGAGGCGCTGATCGCACCGGCCCCCGCCGAGGAGCCCGACGCCGCGCCGCCCGCCGGCGACCCCGAAGCCGACGCGGCGCTGTCGTCGTTGCGCCGCCGCGTGCCGACCCGATCCGAGGACGTGCTGGCTCCCGAGCGCCGCTCGCCCAGCATCTGGTGGACCCGCGACCCCGAGGAGCAGGCAGCCGCCACACCGGTGCCCGAATCCGCCCCGCAGCCGCCGACGCTGACCAAGGCCGGGCTGCCCGCCCGCACCCGTCGGACGGTGCCGCAGGCCAACCAGGCCGCGAGCACCCGCTACGAGGCCGACCCGGATGCGCTGGGCGACACGCTGACCAGGCTCTACCAGGGTGTACGGCGGGCCGAGGCCGAGGCCGAGGCGCAGGACGGTGCGGAGCAGGGCGCGGAGGCCTCGCCCGCGCCGGAACAGGACGACGCCGAGGGGCGGACCGAGGCGGAGCGGCAGCTGACTCAGCCGGCCGGCAAGTGACAGGAGAGTGGAAATGGCGATCAGCGCAGCTGCGCGTGACTTCAACTGGCTCATCAACGGATTCGCCGAACGCGTGGCCGGTGTCGTGCACACCGTGGTGGTCTCGTCGGACGGCCTGCTGGTGGCGGCCTCGGACCGGCTGCCGCGCGACAGCGCGGACCAGTTCGCGGCGGTGACGTCGAGCCTGGTCAGCGTGACCAAGAGCGCGGCGTCGCTGTTCGACGGCGACTCGGTGCGCCAGACCGTGGTCGAGATGGGCCGCGGCTTCCTGCTGGTGATGCCGATCCGCGACGGCTCGATCCTGGCCTCGCTGACCGCCGCCGGGGCGGACGTGGGCGTCGCCGGATACGAGATGGCCAAGCTGTGCAAGCAGGCCGGCGAGGTGCTCACCCCGGCGATCCGCGCCGAACTGCAGCAGTCCCTGCCGCAGATCCAGCACATCGGCTGAGCTGCGGCACGCCGCTCAGCCGGCGAGCACCCGGCGCAGCTCGGCCATCGCGCGGTCGGTGCCCCAGCGCGCGAGCTGCGGCCAGGTGTACGACCCGCGCAGCTGCTCGAGCGCGCGGACGCCGACCAGGTAGCCGATCCGGTCGGGCAGGTGGTGCCCGGCGTGCAGGTTCAGGTAGCGCCGCTGCACGTCGCGGTCCGTCGCGTCCAGACACGCCAGGATCTCCGCCCGCGCGGCGGGCAGCGCCTGCTCGCACTCGGCCAGCCAGTCCTCGTGGCCGGGGCCGAACCACAGGTGCTCGGCAGGCCCGTACTCCGGCAGCAGCTCGGTGGTGAGCAGGGTCGCGAAGCCCTCGGCGAAGATCCCGTGCCCGAGTGGACCCTCCTCCGGCCACGGCGGGGCGGGCATCGGCAGTTGGATCGCGTGCGCCATCTCGTGCGCGGCGAGGATCCTTGCCGCGGTGGCGTGCGGCACCTGCTCGACCGCCAGGAACAGGGTGGGCCTGCCGCCGACCTCGCTGACCCAGCCGTTCGACCTGGCCAGGCCGACCATGCTGACGCACGGCACGGTCAGGTCCTCGGCCTGCAGCACCGGGGCGACCAGCTGGGCGGCCTGCTCGAACCAGCCGGCGGCAAGCGCCGCGTTGGCCGTGATCCGGTCGATCAGCTCGGGGTATCGCGCGAGCGCGGGTCCGGGATCCGGTTCGCCGCCGCCACGGATGGCGTCGGCCACGACCTCGGGATGGCGGGTGATGTACGCCCGCCACAGGGTGAGCTGCCGGTCCGGGGGAGCGTCCGCGGCCTGCGCCCAGAAGTCGAGGAAGGCGGGGACCAGATCGCGTACCAGGGTGGGCATCCGGCGATCGTATCCGCGCTCCTGCCGCGTCGAGGTGGGACGAATTGCCCCTCCCGGTCGACGCGGGGCACCCACCTCTTTCTATTGACAGAGGCAAATGTAAGCCATACGTTCAGTGCATCGTCGGTGACGCTGAGGGGTGGTCCGATGGTTCGCAATGTCAAGAGAACGGTGCTGGTGCTGGTGGTGGGACTGCTGGCCGCGCTCGCACTCGGGGCGTCCCCGGCATACGCCGACTGGTGCCTTCAGAACAACCCGGACGGCTCCTGGACCTGGATCGACTGCACCACATAGGCCGGCGACGCCGCGGCAGGGCGGTGCGGGGGTGCCGCCTGCCGGCCGTCGCACATCGCTTGATCGAGCGCGCTCGTGCGACGATGAGCGCCGGGTCACCGTCGACGAGTTGGAGTGGTCATGCGCTGGATGTGGCTGGTAATCGGAGTGCTGCTGGTGCTGTCGGGGATCGTGTGGACCCTGCAGGGGCTGGACCTGCTCGGCCAGTCCGGCGGCATGAACGGGCAGCAGATCTGGGCGTTCATCGGCCCGGTCACCGCGGTCGTCGGCGTGGTCCTGATCCGTCTCGGGCTACGGCGGCAGGCCTAGCGCCGACGCGGTCTCCGCGCTGACGGGCGACCCGTCCCACGACGTGGACCCCGCGGCCGTCCGTGCCGCCGGGAGCTGGGTTTACCCGGCCGCCCGATGAAATCGCCCGCAATCGAATGGTGCGCGGTTCGCGGACTTGCCTCCCTGCTCCCTGCTCCCGTCTTGGCGGGACGACGGGCCGGGGCGATGCCGTCGAAACCACATCAGGTCCGCGGAAAGCTTGCTCATTTGCCGTCGCACAGCGCATAGTTCCAGTACACCCCCGTCTCGTCGTAAGGAATGCCGCCGTGCATGCAGACAACCTTTCGCCTGTACGTCCCGATCTGAGCTCAATGACGGAAATGACGCACGAGGCGATGGTTGCGCGCTGGCAGCAGGGCCTGGTCACGCCGATGTCCTCCACGATCAACACCTTTGCCAAGACCGACGGCAGCTGGTGGACCGTGAGCGACGGCGCGTGGCAGCGGGTTCCGGAGAGCGCGCGCAGCGAGCAGCTCGACTACCACCATGACCGTTTCGCGTCGACCTGCCAGGCCAAGGGCCCGGCGGGGACGAACTCGCCGTGGGGCGCCAGCCCGGGAAGCATGACCGGGCGTCGGTAGCCCGACGCGGATTCTCGCGACATCGGAAGCTTCGACCAACGGGCCGGTGAGGTTCAGACCGCGCGGAAACGCGGGGTCCTGGACCTCACCGGCCCGTTGGCGTTCAGTTCCCGGCGTCGGGTGCCGGGGCGGGTGTTTCGGTGTCGGTGTCCCGGCCGGTCCGCAGCGCGAGCCGGTCCAGCACCAGCACCTGCACCGCGGCGACCGCGGCCGCGACGACGAGCAGGACCGGCAGCGGATACAGCCAGCCGGTCGGCACCGCGTCCGGGGCACCGAACATCTGGATCGCCTGGAGCACCACGACCTGCATCGGGGCGCTGTCGGGCGCGTAGCCCGCGATGATCGGCCACAACGTGTCCTGGGCCTGCACCACCCACGTGATCAGCGCGGCGAGCCCGACGGCCGGCAGCGCCCGGGTCCAGCGCACGCCGCGGAACAGCAGTGTCGACCCGAACAGCACCGGGATCGTCAGCGACGCGGGCGGGATCAGGAACAGGAACGCGCTGCCGTCCTCGGTGCGGTGCATCCAGGCGTCGGGTGCGAGTCCGGCCAGTCCCACGAACAGCCACGGCGCGAACGGCAGCAGTAGCAGCTCGCTGCGGCGGCCGAGCGGCCGCAGCGCGCCGATGCCGTAGCCGGCCAGGGCCGCGGCGAGCGCCCCGACGACCGTCGAGATCAGCGGCGGCAGCCAGGTGAAGGCCAGGTGGGTGAACAGGCTTCCGCGTACGGCCGCGGTGTCGAAGCCGACCGAGTTCAGCAGCCACGGGGTGAGCCCGGCCAGGCCGAGCAACAGCAGTCCACCGGCGACGACGGAGGCGGCGACCCGCCATCCCGTGGTGCTCACCGGGGCCGTGCCCTGCTCCGCCGACGCAGGCTGGTCGGTGGGCACGACCCGGGTCCGGGCCAGGATGAGCCAGACCGTCACGCCGATGCCGAGGACCGCCAGCAGCAGCCCCAGCAGGACCGCGACGGCGGAGGCCGCACCCAGCCGGAAGGTTCGGAACGCCTGGTCGAAGATCAGCACCGTCGGGGTGGCGTAGCGCGGACCGTCGGCGGTCCGGCCCAGCACGTAGGGGAAGCCGAACGACTGCAGGCCGATCGCCAGCGCCGATGCGGCGAGGACGCCGCTGACCAGCAGAGCGCCCGCCCACGTGTCGCGCGGCTGGGTCGAGCGCCGGAACACCAGCAGGAACGCTGTCGCGCCGAGCCCGACGGCGAGCCCGAAGAACGTGAGGTACTGCGCCAGCAGCGGGTTCACCCCGTCGGGGGAGCGGTCGAACGTGAGCATCCAGGAGGCGGCCGCGCCCGCGGTGGCCAGTCCGGCCAGCGGCAGCGCGAACGCGATGCGGACCGTCCAGCGGCCGGCCCGGCCCGCCCGCGCGGCGAGGTATGCCAGCGTGCCGCCGCCGACGACCGCGGTGAGCGTCACCAGCACGGCGGAGACCAGCGGCCAGACCAGCGCCGCCGCGAAGTCGGGGAACGAGTCCGCGTAGTTCTCCAGCCCGACCTGCTCCGCATCGCGACCGAGCATGTCGACGTCGGTGAAACTCGCCAGCACGGTCCGCACGGTGGGCACGACGTAACCGCTGAGCAGCAGCACGAACGCGGGAATGACGGCGAGTAGTCCGAACAGGACGTGCGCGGTGCGGTCAGGGGACTTCGGCACGGTCTCGGTCACAGTGTTCGATGCTAGTGCCCGCTCCTGACGCCGGCACCCGGTTCGTCCGACCGAAATGGACGGTGCGCCGTCACGCCGACGCGCGCAGGTAGGTGAGCACGGCCAGGACTCGGCGGTGGTCCTCGTCCCCGGCGGCCAGGCCGAGCTTGGCCATGATCGACCCGACGTGCGTCTCCACGGTCCGGTCGGTGAGCCACAACCGCCGCGCGATGCCGACGTTGGTGCGCCCTTCGGCCATCAACGCCAGCACCTCCCGCTCCCGCGGGGTGAGCGCGGCCAGCGGGTCGTCGCGCCGGGGTGCGGCCAGCAGCCGGGCCACCACCTCCGGATCGAGTGCCGAGCCGCCACCCGCCACCCGCCGCAGCGCCTCCAGGAAGTCGTCGACGTCGAACACCCGGTCCTTGAGCAGGTAGCCGAAGCCGCCCCGGGCGACCAGCCCGACGCTGTGCCGGGTCTCGATCTGCTGGGACAGCAGCAGGATGCCCAGCCGCGGATGGCGCTCGCGCAGGGTCACCGCGGCGCGCGCACCGTCGTCGGTGTGGTCGGGCGGCATCCGGATGTCCACGATGGCCAGGTCGGGATCGTGGTCCCGGACCGCGTCCAGCAGGGCGCCTGCATCGCCGACCTTCGCCACGACCGTGCAGCCGGCGTCCGCGAGCAGCCGTGCCAGCCCTTCCCGGAACAGCGCCGAGTCCTCGGCGATCACGACACGCACGGCAGCACCGCCCGCACGACCGTGCCCCGCCCGGCGGCGCTGTCCACCAGCAGCGCGCCCCCGGCCGCCGCGACCCGGTCGGCGAGCCCGGCCAGGCCCGACCCGGGTCGCAGCCGGGCGCCGCCCCGGCCGTCGTCGCTGATCTGCACCGCGAGTTCGCGGTCCGCCCTGGTGACCCGCAGGCCGATCCAGCCCGCCTCGGCGTGCTTGACGACGTTCGTCACCGCCTCGCTGACCACGTAGTACGCCGTGGTCGCCACGTCGTCGGAGACGTCACCGGCGGCGACCTCGACGGTGACGGGCACCGTCAGCGAACCGGCGAGGGTGCGCACGGCCGCGTCGAGCCCGTCGTCGAGGCTGCTCGGACGCAGCCCGTGCGCGATCGCGCGCAGCTCCGCGACGGCGGTGCCCAGCTCGGCGACGCTCTGGTCGAGCAGGCCGTTCACGTCGACGCTGCCGTCGTGCAGGTGCCGCTGCGCCAGCCGCAGTCCCATGCCCAGCGACACCAGCCGCTGCTGCGCCCCGTCGTGCAGGTCGCGTTCCAGGCGGCGGCGCTCCCGGTAGCCCGTGGCGAGCAGCCGCGCGCGGCTGGACTCGACCTCGCGCAGCGCCCCGGCCAGTTCGATGCGCAGGCGCACCACCTCGACCAGCAGCGCGCAGCTCGCCGCGATCTCGCGGAGCAGCTGCGGGGAGCCGACGTCGCCGCGGATCAGCGCGCCGATCTCCTGCCCGCTCAGCATGACCGGCACGGCCTGCGTGTCACCCGTGGACACGGTCTCGCCGTCCGCGTCCACCAGGTCCGCCGAGCCGGGCACCCGGTAGGCCACCCGCAGCCGCGGGTCGCGCAGCGCCCCGCGCAGCACCGCCTGGAGCTGCTCGGGCGCGGCCGCTCCGGCGTGGGTGCGCTCGCGCAGGCCCTCGACCGCCGCGAGTGCGGCCCGGCGCTGCGGATACATCCGGCCGTCGACGAAGCGCTGCAGCCGGGTCCGCACCGGGTTCAGCACCGCCGCGCAGCCGGCTGTGGCGGCGGCCGCGGCGACCGCGCCGCCCTGCCCGGCCAGCAGCCCGCCCAGGAACGACACCAGCGTGTACACGCCCAGCAGCACGGCGGTGACCGCGCCGTACGTGACGGCGGCGCTGATCGCCTTGTCGACGTCGTAGAGGTCGTGGCGCAGCATCGCGATCGCGACGGCGACCGGGATGGTGGCGAACAGCCCGTACAGGCCGATCATCGCCAGGCCGGGCCGGTCCAGCAGCAGGTAGCTGAGCCAGCACATCAGCAGGGCCGCCGGCAGCCAGAACGCGGCGATCGCGAACCACTTCAGCTGTGCCCGGCGCACCGGATCGCCGGCGGCGCGACGGAACTTCACCACCATCGCGGCCGCGGCCGTGACCAGCAGCGCGAGGAACCCGAACACGAGCCCCAGCGCCCCGGCCATGGCCACCTCGGGCAGCGTGCCCAGCACATGCGGCGCGTCGGCGAACGGGGCCGCGTACGGGTCGGGGTCCATCGCGCAGGCGACGATGAACAGCACCACGTCCGCGACGATCGCCACCGGCGCCCACCGCCAGCGGGGACCGGGCACCCGGCCGTCGGGGAAGTACAGCATCAGCAGCGCGACCGGCAGGTACAGCAACGTCCACGAGCCCTGCATCAGCGACACCGCGAGGTCCGGCAGCGGCAGCCCGTGACGGTACGCGGCCAGCAGGTACGTCTCCGCCGCCGGAATGAACCCGATCGCGAACCCGACGAGCGCCAGCAGCAGCCCCACCGGGTTGGCCGGGCGGCGTGCCGCGACGATCGCACCCAGCGCCAGCGAGGGCAGGCTGAGCGCCACCCCCGAGGCGTACCAGGCGATGTCCCCCGCGCCGGCCCCGGCGCCGAGGGTGAGCAGGCCGAACCCGCCCAGCAGCAGCATCAGCACGGTGAACACGGCGACGGTCGTGGCCCAGCGTCGGTACATGCCCGTCAGGCTAAGGAACTCGGCGGCCGCCGCACATCCGTACTGGCCCGGACATCACCTTCCGTGGTCGCTCCGATGCCCGTGACCGGGGCCCGGCGCGACCCTGGGACGGCAACCGCTTCGAACGCCACGAGGGAGACGCCATGAACAAGACCATCGCGGGGATCGGCCTGGCCGGAACGCTGTTCTGGACGGTCGGCATCATCGCGCAGTTCGCCGACGAGAGCCTGTCCCGCACCGGCGACATCCTGATCTGGATCGGTTTCACCGGCATCGCCGCCTTCATCGTCGGCCTGCTGCGCAGCGGCGCGGCCGGCCGCGGCCTCTTCGCGAAGATCGCGCTGGGGGTGTGGGCGCTGGGCCACCTGTGCATCGCGATCGGCGGCGTGGTCCAGGACGCCACCGGCGACGCCGACAACCCGTTCTACCCGATCGGCGGCCTGGGGCAGATCGTCGGCGGCTTCGCCTCGGCGATCGTGATCGCCCGCGCGGGCGTGCTCACCGGCTGGCGGCGCTGGGCACCGCTGGCCTGGGCGATCACCTACCTGGGCATGTTCGCGGCGCTGGTCTCCGGCGGCGACAACCCGCCCACGCCGCTGATCGTGCCGTTCCTGGTCTGGCTGGCCGCGATCGCGGCGACCTGCGTCGGCTTCGCCACGGCTCCGTCGGCACAGGACCGGGTCACCGCGGTCGCCTGATCCGGGGGTGGGGGAGAGGTGCCCGGCGGTCATGGGGACCGCCGGGCACCTCGGGCGTACGGGGGACGGGCAGCCGCCCGCCGAGGTGCTTCAATGCCTCATGCCGTTCTCCGCAACCCTCTCGGCGATCGACGGCTGGCTGGCCGAGCACGCGCCGCTGACCCTGCGCGACCTGCCCCCGCCCGCGACCACGGCAGACCTGGCGAAGGTGCGCGCACACCTCGGCGTGGACCTGATCAAGGACGTGGAGGAGATGCTGCGCTGGCACAACGGGGCAGGGCGCGCCACGCCGCCGTTCTGCCTCGCGCCGCGATTCGCCTTCCTCGGCACGGCCGACATGATCGCCGTATCCCGGCGGCGCATCGCCGAGGACGAGGACCGGCCCATGTGGCACCCCTGGCACCGGCAGTGGCTGCCGGTCGCCACAGGCAGGCGGGGCGCGTACCTGGTCGTCGACCACTCCGACAGCGACACGCACGGCCACCTCACCGTCTCGTCCACGGAGGACGGCCGCGACGATCCCAAGAGCTGGCCCGATCTCGGCACGCTGCTGTCGCGCACCTACGAGGCGATGCGGTACGGCAGCCGGTTCATGAAGTCCCGGCGGACCGTGCTCGACGGCAGGCTCGACTGGGAGGAGGCCTGACGCCGGGTGCGACCGTCGCGTAGCCGGTCCTGCCCACTATCAGACAGTGGATGTGGTCGATATCCGCTACCGTGCGCGGCGTGACGGTCCTGATGATGTTCGCTGCCTGCTACGGCGTATGGCAGCTCACGATGCTCGCCTCCGCGACCCGTACGGTGCGTATGCCGCTGCTGGTCCTCGGCGTCGTCGCCGGGCTCTACGGCGCCGGCCTGCTCGCGCTCGGCCTGCAACTGGTCTACACGCGCGGCATGGCCGCGCTGACCGGTGACCCACTGCCCGAGATCGTCCGCACCGCCAGCTACACCGTCGACCCGCTCATCGAGGAGCTGGCCAAGGTGGCGCCGTTCGCGCTGCTCGCCCTCCTGCACCGCAAGGTCCGCGCGCAGTGGGGGCTGACCGACTTCCTGCTGCTGGGCGCGGCCGGCGGGGCCGGGTTCGGGCTCGTCGAGCAACTGCTGCGCCACGCCGACGAGGCCGCCGCGGTGACCGGCGGCGGGCCCTTCGAGGGCTGGTCGCGGATGCAGGGCTTCAGCTTCGTGCAGATCTGGGGCCTGCCCGACCTGGTCACCTCCTGGCTGCCGACACCGGTGTCCTACCTCGACGCGTTCTCGACCGGCGCGCCCAGCCCCGACATCAGCCTGCACCTGGTCTGGAGCGCGCTGGCCGGGCTCGGCCTCGGGCTGCTGATCCGCGGCAGCGCCCCGCAGCGCCTGGCCGGTGTCGCGCTGCTGCTGTTCCCGTGGCTCGACCACGCCGCGTACAACCACGAGGTCGCCGACCCCGACGTCGCGGGCATCATCAACGCGTTCGCCACCCCGCTGGCCTTCCTGCGCCACGCGCTGTGGCTGTACCCGCTGCTCGCGCTGGCCGCCGCGACGTTCCTGGACCGGCGCACCCTGCTCGCGGCCAAGCGCGCCTGGCCCGACACGCTGACCGCGCCCGAGCGCGCGGGTCGGCCCGCGCTCGCCGCCCTGGGCGGGCACGCCTTCGCCGGCCTGCCCTGGACCCCCTATTTCACCTGGACGTACGTGCTGACCCGGCGTGCCGCGCTGTTCAGCCACGACCGGGTCGCGCCCGACGACCCGATGCGCCAGGCCGTCGCGCGGGCCACCACCGCCCTGGACGCCACCCGCACCGCGCAGGCCTGGCGCGGGACCGGGTTGCGCCGCCGTGACGGAGCCACCCCGCGGCGTGGCATCAAGCCCTGGCTGCCTCTGATCGTCTGGGCGGCGTTGCTGATCCCGGCGGTGCTCTACTTCCTGCCCGGCAGCCTGCCCACCTTCTCCGGTGTGCAGGGCCTGCTGGCGCAGCCGTGGGTGTTCCCGCTCGTCCTGGTCTTCTCCGTGGCGGGCCTGGCCTGGCTGGGCCGGCAGCTGTACGCCACCGCCCGGCGGCTGCGCCCGCTGCTGGCCGCCCCGGCCGCCGACGCCGCCGTGCGCGCCGAGCTGCGCCTGCTCACCGGCTTCGGCAGCATCGCCGCCGGGATCGGCAGCCTGGTCCTCGGCCTGGCCGCGGGCGGGCCCGACCAGCCGATCCTCACCTCGCACATCCTCGACGCGATCAGCCAGACCCTGTTCCTGGCCTCGCTGCTGCTGGCCATGCTCGCCATGGTCTGGTTCCCGCCGCTCGGACTGGCGGCGCTGGCCGGGGGCGGCTTCCAGCTCGTGCTCACCGCCGCCGCGGCCGACTTCCTGGCCACCCTCGCCGGGGCCGGGGCGCTGGCCGTCCTCGCCGCGATGATGAGCGGCAACGGCAGCGGCGGCCGCGGTGACGACTACTGGGAGGAGAAGTACGGCCAGGACGATCCGCCGCCGCGGCAGGAGCGCATCAGCGACGCCAACAAGGCCGAGCTGGAGGATTCGGGCTGGCTCAAGAACAAGCTGAAGGACCCGCAGCAGCGCCGGGACTTCATGAAATGGCTGGAGCAAGGCCACAAGCAGGGCGAGGCTCACGAGCACCTGCGTCCCGGCTCACCGGAGGCCGAGGCCAAGCTGGCGGAGTTCCTGGCGGAGATGCTGTAGGCGACGTTCCACCCGGCTGCGGGACGGGCAGGATTGCCTACGCCCGCAGCCTGGCCCGCACCGCCTGCTGCGCGTCGAGGTCGGTGCCGGTGCGGAGCAGGTACGGCGTCACGCCGCCGTACCGCTCGTCCAGGTGCGCCAGGGTGTGCAGCATCGGCTCCGGCGAGCAGCCGTCGGTGCGGGCGTAGTCGTCGGCGATCAGCCCGTGGTCGACCCCGGCGAGCCGCAGCAGCAGTGCGACCAGCACTCCGGTGCGGTCCCGGCCGGCGTGGCAGTGCACGACGACCGGCCCGGCCGGGGCGTGCGCCACGGCGCGCACCGCGGTGCCGATGCGCTCGATGTTGTGGTCGAGCATCGGCGCGTACGTGTCCGGTGGCGGGACGTAGCCGAGCACGTCGTCGAGCATGGGCACGTGCCGGTAGACGGGGTCGTCGGCGAACGGGCTCGGCCTGCCCTCGAGCTCCCAGGCCCACCGCAGGTCGACGACGCGGCCGACGCCTCCGGCGCGGGCGGCCTGGACGGCCGCCGGCGGCAGCTGGTCGTGGTGGCCCGTGCGCCACAGCGCCCCGGCGCGGATCCGCCCGCCGTCGGCGGTCGGCAGCCCGCCGAGGTCACGGGCATTGCGGCAGGCTGACCAGTCCAGACTCATCGGCTCCCCCTCGCCGGGCCGGCGGGCCCTGCCATCCTGCGATGGTAGTGCCCGCCGGTGCGCTGGGTCAGCGCTGGACGGACTTGGTCTCCAGATACTCGTCCAGTCCGAAGTGGCCGAACTCGCGGCCGTTGCCGGACTGCCGGTAGCCGCCGAACGGGGCGAGGGCGTTCCACGGCGCGCCGTTGACGTCGACCTGCCCGGCGCGCAGCCGCCGGGCGACGGCGAGGGCGTGCTCGGGTTCGCCGAAGACGCCGCTGGTCAGCCCGTACATGGTGCTGTTGGCGATGGCCACGGCGTGGTCCTCGTCGGTGTACGGGATGATCGTGAGCACCGGGCCGAAGATCTCCTCCTGGGCGATCGCGGAGTCCGGGTCGACACCGGCGAAGATCGTCGGTCGCGCGTAGGCGCCGGCGAGCCCTTCGGGCCGTCCCGGGCCACCGAACACCAGCTTCGCGCCGTCGGCGATGCCGCGCTCGATGTACCCGTCGACCTTGCGCCGCTGCTCCTCCGAGGCCAGCGGCCCGAGCCGGGTGGCCTCGTCGGTGGGGTCGCCGACGGTGTACTGCGCCGCGGCCGCGACCGCCAGTTCGACGATCTCGTCGTGGCGGGCCGCGGGGACCAGCATCCGCGGCCACGCGCCGCAGACCTGGCCGCTGTTGGTGAACACCATCATCAGGCCCTTCTCGACGGCCTTGGCCAGGTCGGCGTCGTCGAGGATCACGTTCGCGCCCTTGCCGCCGAGTTCGAGCGCGACCCGCTTGACGGTCTGCGCGGCGACCGCGGAGATCCGCCGGCCGGCCCGGGTCGAGCCGGTGAACGAGATCATGTCGATGTCGGGGTGCGCCGAGATCGCCTCACCGACGACCTCGCCGCTGCCGTACACGACGTTGAACACGCCCGCCGGCAGGCCCGCGTCGGCGGTGACCTCGGCCAGGATGCGCGCGGTCAGCGGCGCGACCTCCGACGGTTTGAAGACCATGGTGTCGCCCGCCACCAGGGCGGGCGCGAGCTTCGACATGATCTGCTGGAGCGGGAAGTTCCACGGCGTGATCGCGCCCACGACCCCGATCGGCTCGCGGACGACCAGGGAGTTGCCGACCTGCTCGGTCCAGGCGTAGTCGGCGGCGAGGGCGGCGAAGGAGTTCGCCACGGCCACGGGGAAGCCGATCTGGGCGGTACGGGACATGGTGATGGGTGAGCCCATCTCGGCGGTGATCGTGACGGCGATCTCCTCGGCGCGGGCCTGCAGCCCTTCGGCGATGCGCCGCACGACGGCGGCCCGCTCGGCCGGGTCGGTGGCCGCCCAGCCGGGGAAGGCGGCGCGGGCCGCGGCGACGGCCAGGTCGACGTGCGCGGAGGTGCCGGCGGGTGCCTGGGCGACGATCTCGCCGGTCGCGGGGTTGGTGACGGGGATGGTCTCGCCGGAGCCGGCGACGATCCGGCCGCCGATCCAGTGTCCGTGCGGGGTGTGTGCTGGGTTGTTCATGGGTTCGACTGTGCCGCCACCGCGAGACCGTAACCAGGCACAACCTGTCCGTGGCTGAGCCCGGCGGCCCCGTGCAGGATCGGTCGCCGGAGGACGTGAAGCGTCGCGCGCTTGTGAGAGCCGAGCGGCGCCTCGCCGCATCCGGTGTGACTGTCGCCGCCGAGGGAAACAAGCTTGACCAGGGCGTTGTTTGCAAGATCAGAGGAACGGAGCCGCATCATGCAACGGGATCGACTCGCCGATTTTCTCCGGACGAGGCGCGAGGCGCTGCAGCCGGAGGACGTGGGGCTGCCCCGTGGGCAGCGGCGGCGCACCGGCGGCCTGCGCCGCGAGGAGGTCGCGGCGCTCAGCGGCATGTCGACCGACTACTACAGCCGCATCGAGCAGCAGCGCGGACCGCACCCGTCGGAGCAGATGCTCGCCGCGATAGCCCGGGGCCTGCGGCTGTCGCTGGAGGAGCGCGACCACCTGTTCCGGCTCGGCGGCCACGCCGTGCCGCGGCGGGTCCTGCGCGCCGACCACATCAACCCGGGCATGATGCGTATCTTCGACGGCCTCGGCGAGGCCGCCGCGCAGGTGGTGAGCGACCTCGGCGAGACGCTGCGGCAGACCCGGCTGGCCGTGGCACTGCTGGGCGACGAGACCGCCTACACGGGGCTCGCCCGCAGCCTGCACTACCGGTGGTTCGCCGACCCCGCGACGCGCGAGCTGTACCACCCGGACGACCACGCCGTACACAGCCGGCAGCTCACCGCGGACCTGCACCGCTCCTACACCCGCGACGGCGGCCGGGGGCGGGCCGGTGCCATCGCGGACGCGCTGCTGCGTACCAGCCCGGAGTTCGCCGAACTATGGCGTGGGCACCCCGTGCCCGGCCCGTACTGCGTCGCGAAGCGGCTCCGGCACCCTCAACTCGGTCCGATCGAGCTGCAGTGCCAGACCCTGCTCGACCCCGACCAGTCCCAGTCGCTGCTGGTCTACACCGCGACCCCGGGCACGGAGAGCTACGAGAAGTTGCAACTGCTGTCGGTCACCGGTGCGCTGCCGGCCTGAAACGGCGGCCCGACTCCGCCTTACCTCGCGGGCTCGCTGATGAGGTCGTGTTCGTGGAGCCAGGCGAGCAGGTGTTCGGCGAGTTCGCGGGGGTGTTCCAGCTGGGGGACGTGGCCGGAGTCGAGTTCGACGTAGGTCCAGTGCGGCAGCCGGGCGGCGACCGCGCGGGCGGAGCCGATCGGGACGTGCCGGTCGTGCACGCCGTGCGTGAGCAGCACCGGCATCCGCAGCGACTCCATGGCCTGCCAGTAGCCGCCCGGGCGGGCCAGCAGCCGCAGCAGCGAGCGGCTCGCGCCGAGGTAGCCATCGGCGCGGCGCGGGTTGGCGGCGCTCATCTCCTCGTCGAGGGCGACCGCGTCGGCGATGACCTGTTCCGGCACCCGGGACGGGTCGGCGCAGGTCATCGCCAGGGTCTCCTCGATGCGCCGCCGGGCCGGCACGGTGGCCAGCCGGCGTCGCATGGCCCAGCCCGCGAGGCCGGGCACGAGGTTGATCAGGAAAAGCCGGCGGATCTGCGGATCGATCTTGACGTTCGGGGCGATCGGCACGCTCGGGTCGACCAGCGCCAGGCCCCGCACCGCGTCCGGGGCGGCCGCCGCGGTCAGCGTGGACACCATGCCGCCCATCGAGTTGCCGACCAGCACCGCGGGCTCGCCGACGACCTCGGTCAGGTAGCGCCGCAGCAGCTCGGCGTTGGCGGTCACCGTGGTCGGTCCGGCCGCGCCGCCCGTGCGGCCGAACCCCGCCAGATCCAGCGCGGTGACCCGGGCGTACGGCGTCAGCAGCGGCGCGATCCGGGTCCAGTTCAGGTGTGAACCGCCCAGGCCGTGCACCAGGACGACCGGTGGCGTGTCCGGCCGCCCGCCGAAGTCGACGTGGTGCACGGGTCCGCCGAGGTCGACGTACGCGCTTCTCATGGTCCGCTCCGCTCCGCGCCGTACTTGCGCAGCTCGCGCTTGGCCAGCGAGGCCTTGTGGACCTCGTCGGGGCCGTCGGCCAGTCGCAGCGTACGCGCGGCGGCCCACATGTGCGCGAGCGGGAAGTCCTGGCTGACGCCGCCGCCGCCGTGCACCTGGATCGCCTTGTCGAGCACCCAGCCGGCCATCTCCGGCACGACGATCTTAATCGCCTGGATCTCGGTGTGCGCGCCCTTGTTGCCGACCGTGTCCATCAGCCACGCGGTCTTGAGCACCAGCAGGCGGGCCTGCTCGATGCGCACCCGGGCCTCGGCGATCCACTCGCCGACCACGCCCTGCGCCGCGAGCGGCTTGCCGAACGCGACCCGCTCGGTGGCCCGCCGGCACATCAGCTCCAGGGCCCGCTCGGCCATGCCGATCAGCCGCATGCAGTGGTGGATGCGCCCCGGCCCGAGCCGGGCCTGCGCGATGGCGAAGCCCTCGCCCTCGCCCGCGATCAGGTTCGCGGCGGGCACCCGTACGTCGGTGAAGGTGATCTCGGCGTGGCCGCCGTGCCAGCCGTCGTCGTAACCGAACACGTGCATGCCGCGCTTGATCTCGATGCCGGGGGTGTCCCGGGGCACCAGGATCTGGCTCTGCTGGCGGTGCCGATCGGCGGACGGGTCGGTCTTGCCCATCACGATGAAGATCGCGCAGCGCGGGTTCATCGCGCCCGACGACCACCACTTGCGCCCGTTGATCACGTACACGTCGCCGTCGCGCTCGATGCGGGTGGTGATGTTGGTGGCGTCGGACGAGGCGACCTCGGGCTCGGTCATGCAGAACGCCGACCGGATCTCCCCGGCGAGCAGCGGCTTGAGCCAGCGGTCCTGCTGCTCGGCGGTGCCGAACATGGTCAGCACCTCCATGTTGCCGGTGTCCGGGGCGTTGCAGTTGATCGACTCCGGGGCCAGGTGCGGGCTGCGTCCGGTGATCTCCGCCAGGGGCGCGTACTGCAGATTGCTCAGCCCCGCGCCCAGCGGGTGGTGCGGCAGGAACAGGTTCCACAGGCCGCGCTTGCGGGCCTCGGTCTTCAGCTCCTCCATGACCGGCGGCGTGGTCCACGGCGCGATCCCGCCGAGCTGGTGCTCGGCGATCGCCTCGGCCGGGTACACGTGCTGCTCCATGAAGTCGAGCAGGTCGGCGCGCAGCTGCTCGGTGCGCTCGTCGTACGAGAAGTCCATGTGCTTACGCCTCCTGCAGCGTGCGGTGACCGAGCTTGATCAGATGCGGGACCATCGCGCCGACCCGGTCGAAGCCCTCGCCGACCGTCTGGCCCGCGAGATACCGGTAGTGGATGCCCTCGAGGATCCCGACGAGCTTGTAGTGCGCGAACGCGACGTACCACGGCAGCTCCGACAGGTCCGCGCCGCGCCGGGCGGCGTAGCGCGCCGCCATCTGCGCCGACGTCGGGAAGATCCCCGGCGGGGGAGCCTCGCCGAACAGGCCGTCCATGACCGGCTCGGTCCACATGCGCCAGTAGCACAGGAACAGGCCCAGGTCGGCGAGCGGGTCGCCGATGGTCGCCATCTCCCAGTCGAGCACTGCCACGATCTGGTCGCCGGGCCCGACGATGCAGTTGTCCAGGCGGTAGTCGCCGTGCAGGATCGACACCTGCGCGGACTGCGCGGGCATGCGAGCGACGAGGTCGTCGTGCAGCTCGGCCAGGCCGGGCAGCTCGCGGTTGTGCGAATGCTGCAGCTGGGTGCTCCAGCGGCGCAGCTGCCGGGCCAGGTAACCGTCCGGCTTGCCGAAGTCGCCCAGCCCCACCGCCGACGGGTCGACCGCGTGCAGGTCGGCGAGCACGTCCATCAGCGCCAGCGACAGCGAGCTGACCCGCTCGGCGCCCAGGGTCGCGGTCTGCCCGGCGGTGCGCCAGACCGTCCCGTCCACGTGTTCCATCACGTAGAACGGCGCCCCGATCACCTCGGGGTCCTCGCACAGCGCCACGGTGCCCGGCACCGGCACCCGGGTCCCGCCCAGCGCGGAGATCACCCGGTACTCCCGGGACATGTCGTGGGCGGTGGACAGCACGTGCCCGAGCGGCGGGCGGCGCACCACCCAGCGCTGCGCGTCGTCGGCGACCCGGTAGGTCAGGTTGGACTTGCCACCGGGGATCAGCTCCCCGGTCAGCTCCCCGCTGACCAGGCCGGGACGCACCCGGTCCAGGAAGGACCGCAGCGCGGCCAGGTCGAGTCCCTTCGGATCGGTCATGCCCCCACCTCACCGCTCATGGCCGCACCACCAGCCGGCCGACGGACTCGCCCGCGCCGAGTCGGGTCAGGCCGCCGGCGGCCTCGTCGAGGCTGAGCACGCCGCCGATCAGCGGCTGCACGACGCCGTCGGCGGCCAGCCCGCACAGCCTCTCGTGCGCCTGCACGACCAGCGCCGGGTCCAGCTGCCGGTACAGACCCCAGTGCACGCCGACGATCGAGTAGTTCTTCACCAGGGCGTGGTTGAGTCCCGGCGTCGGCACGGTGCCGCCCGCGAAGCCGACGACCAGGATGCGGCCCTCGAACGCGACACACTTCGCCGATCCGGTGTACGCGTCGCCGCCCACCGGGTCGAAGACCACGTCCGCGCCGCGCCCGCCCGTGGCGGCCTTCACCGCGCCGATGAAGTCCTGCTCGCGGCGGTCGATCACGAGGTCCGCGCCGAGTTTGGCGGCGACCTCGGCCTTCGCCGCGCCGCCGACGACCGCGATCACGGTCGCGCCCGCGGCCTTGCCGAGCTGGATCGCGGCACTGCCGACCCCGCCCGCGCCCGCGTGGATCAGCAGCGTCTCGCCCGGCTGCAGCCGGGCCCGGCGGTGCAGCGAGAACCAGCCCGTCTGGTAGGCAATGTGCATCGCCGACGCCTGCACGTCGTCCAGCGCGGCTGGGGCGGGGAACGCGTCCGCGGCCTCGACCAGCGCGTACTCGGCCAGGGCCCCGGCGGGCAGCGCGGTGGTGCCGATGACCCGGTCGCCCTCGGCGAACCCGGTCACGTCGGCCCCGGCGGCGACGACCTCGCCGCACAGCTCCACCCCGGGGGTGAACGGCAGCGGCGGGCGCACCTGGTACTGCCCCCGCACCAGCAGCACGTCCGGGAAGTTCAGCGCGGACGCGCGCACGCGCACCAGCAGCTGGCTCGCACCCGGCGTCGGGATCGGCGTCTCGGCCAGGCTCATCACATCGCCAGGCTCGCCGTTGGCGGCGACCTGCCAGGCCCGCATCGTGGCCGTCATCAGACGTACATCCGCGACACGGTCTCGGCGACGCAGACCGGCTTGTCGCCGCCCTCGCGCTCGATGGTCACCTGCGAGGTGAGCTGCACGCCGCCCGCGACGTCGTCGACCGACAGCAGCTGCACCGTCGCCCGCACCCGCGAGCCGACCGGCACCGGGGCCGGGAAACGCACCTTGTTGGTGCCGTAGTTGACGCCCATCTTCACGCCCGGCACCCGCAGCGCGTCGCCGGCCAGGAAGGGGATGAGCGACAGCGTCAGGTATCCGTGCGCGATGGTGGTGCCGAACGGCCCCGACGCGGCGCGGGCCGGGTCGGTGTGGATCCACTGCAGGTCGCCGGTGGCCTCGGCGAACATGTCGACCCGCTGCTGGTCGATCTCCAACCACTCGCTGGTGCTGACGACGGTGCCGACAGCGGCACGCACGTCGTCCAGGGAGGCGAAGGCCATGACAGAACCCTTCCACGGTGAAGGCTGGCGAACTAAGTAAGCGCTTGCTTAGGATGCCGGTATGGAAGGGTGCTGTCAACGCTTCACCCCGAGCCGTGGAGGACCCCGATGAACACCGCCGCCGCCGACCTCGACGAGGTCGCGATGCTGGAGCGGGCCTGGCACGACGTCAGCCCGGCACCCGCCCGGCGGCTGCTCATCGCCGCCGTCCAGGCCTTCGCCGAACGCGGCTACCACGCCACCACCACCCGCGACATCGCGACGCGGGCCGGCATGAGCCCCGCCGGGGTGTACGTGCACTACCGCGCCAAGGAGGAGCTGCTGTACCGCATCTGCCTGGTCGGGCACCGGCACTCGCTGGTCGCCCTGCGCGCCGCGGCTGCCCGCAGCGACGACCCCGTGCAGCAGCTGCGCGACGTCATCGGCGACTTCGCCGCCTGGCACGCCCTGTTCCACACCCCGGCCCGGGTCATCTCGTACGAGCTGAACGCCCTGGAACCGGCGCACCTCACCGAGATCACCGCGCTGCGCCACGAGATGGACCTGCTGGTGCGAGCCACCCTGGAACACGGCGTCGCGCGGGGCGTCTTCGACGTGCCCGACATCCCCGGCACCGGCCTGGCGCTGCTCTCCCTGACCGTCGACGTGGCCCGGTGGTATCGCACCTCCGGGCGCCGCGCCCCCGAGGACATCGGCGCGCTCTACGCCGACCTCGCCGTACGCATGGTCAAGGCCCGCTGAACCGACCAGCGGCCGCCCGACCCCAGGTCACCGCACCTCGACGACCCGGCCGTCCGTCGACGTGGACGGCTGTGCCAGCTGCGGCAGGTAGTGCCGGGTGAACAGCTCGCTGATCAGGTCACGGCGGCTGCGCACACCCGTCTTGTCGAACACGGCTTTGAGGTGGTCCTGCACCGTGTACTCGGAGATGCCCAGCGCGGTCGTTATCTGCGCGGTCGACCTACCCAGCAGCACCTGCTGGGCGACGTCGCGCTCCCGCTGCGACAGCCCGTAGGCGTCCAGCACGATCGCGGCCAGGTCACCCGGCTCGGCCGGCCCGATCGCCACCGCGGTCATCGGCGCCGGAGCCGGCCCGATCCGCCACGCGTGCAGGGCAGCCCACCGGCCGCTGCGGGTACGTGCCCGGGACCGGGCCTGGGTGGTGGCGGTGGCGGTCGCCCGCGCGGCGACGGCCTGCACGGCGTACGGCAGCGCCGACCCGGCACGATCCTCCGGCAGGTCGTCCAGCCACTGCCGGGCCGTCGGCGACACGCTGACCTCGTCCTGGTGCTCGTCGAGCACGACCAGGCCGGGCGCGTCTGCGATGGTCCCGGCGTCCCTGCCCGCCAGCAGCAGCGAGCGGCGCAGTGCCGTCGTGGCGGGTTTGCTGAGCTGCCGCGCGGCGGCCAGGTCCGTGTCGGTGAACGCCGGCGAGCCGGCGGCTCGGCACAGCACGAGCAGGCCCCAGGTGTGGCCGCCCTGGCGCAGCACGACCCGCAGCTCGTCGCGGATCCCCAGCGGCCGCAGGATGTCGCGGTAGTACTTGCTGGACGCCAGGTCGCCATCGGTGGAGTTGCTGAGCAGGCTCGCCGGATCCGGCCGCCGCGCCAGTGCCCGCAGGCTGTCGACGTCGTCCTGCTCGATGTGCTCGATCTCGAACAGCCGCGGCATCGTCTCCTGCGGGAAGCCGTTGCGGTGCTGCCCGCCGGTGTCGAGCAGCGTCGACGGGTCCAGCACGACCCCGCACCAGATGTCGGCCGGCACCAGCGCGGTGATCCCGCGGGTGGCGGCGTCCAGCACGTCGAGGGGAGCCTCGGCGGTGCTGAGGTCGCCGCCGATCCGTCGCAGGGCACGGTCGACGGCGTCGGTGCTCAGGGCAGGCATGCGGGTGAGCCTAGGCAGTGATCCCAGACTTCTGGGATGGGCCGAACGAACCCGAGTGAATAGCCTCCCCGGGAGACCAACCGGACCGGTGGCCGCCTCCGCGTCCGACGATTCGGCCGTGTCCGCGGCCAGGGAGTGAGCAGCGAGTGTCCTGGATGACCGTCCGCAGGAACGGGTTGGCGCTGCTCGCGGGGGCGGCTGTCGCCGTCTCGGGGGCCTGCGGTGCGGACGGCGGTGGCGGCGCCCCGGTCGGGTCCGCGTCGGGAGCGGTCACCTCAGCCGGGCCGTCCGCGCAGCCGGGCGCCGGTGCGGCCGGCTGCGCGGACTCGCCCGCCGCCCCGGACAACGCGGCCGCGATCGAGGCGGCCTGGAACGCGGTGCCCGCCGGGCTGCGCACGACCCTGGCGGCCCAGGGCCTGAAACCGGACGGCGCCCACGGTGGCATGGCCCCTGCGGCCGTGGTCAGCGGCCTGGTCGGGATCCACGTCACCAACCTGCTCGCCGCGGCGGGAATCGACGACGCGCAGCGGCACTCGGCGCGCATCACCGCTGACGTGTACACCGCGCTCGTCAACCGGGACGCGGCCGCCGCGGCCGGCACCAAACCGCCGGGCCTCATGACCATTGTCCGCGAGCGGCAGGACCACTTCGCCAAGGGCATGGGCGGGTACGGCGTCAACGTCGAGTTCCTGCCCGAGGCCGTCGTGGCCGACCTGAACACGCTGTTCGGGCCGGTGCCGGACGGCGTCAAGCAGGGCCCCTCAGCCGGTTCCGGCAAGCCCTACTACCGCCCGACCATGACCGGCAGCGACATGTTGACCTTCTGGCCGGTCGGCTTCGCCGGGGGCGGCTGCTGACGCCGCGGCCGGGGACGATCAGGCGGGCGGGTGCTCGGCCAGCCAGACCGACGCCCGCCGGGTCGAGGCGCGTGACAGCCAGGCGTCCTGCACCAGCTCGGCCAGTTCCCGGCGGCTGATCTCGCCGATCCGGCAGGCCCGCAGCAGCACCGACGGGTGCCCGTTGAAGTGCGCGGTGGTGAAGTAGGGCGAGGACTCGTCCTGGACCATCGCCTGCTTGTCGGCGTCCGAGCCGACCCAGAAGACGATCACGTCGGGGTAGCGCTCGCCGGTGTCGGGGTCGACGGCGTCCGGCCGGGGATTGCGGAAGAAGATGAACGACTTCCCGCCCACCTGGTAGACGGGGTTCTCCCCGGTCCCGTGCTCGACGGTGACGTGCGGCATGGCCATGGCCAGTTCGTGTACGTCGTCCACCCGGGCGGGCCGCTCGTCGTCGGACATGCCCCCGAGCATATGCCGTGGCGTGGTCGTCTGACCTGCGCCGGACCGCGGGTGCGGATCGGCTCGTCCCGCTCCGACGCCGGAGGCCGGCAGCCGGGGATCGTTAGACTGCCCCGGTGGGCATGACGGAACTGAAGCGTGCGGCGCTGGCCCAGGACGTTCCCGGGTTTGTCGATGCGCTCGTGTCCTTGTCGCAGACAGATGTCTACTGGGGACGCCAGCTGGATGCGGTGCGCGATGCCGTCAAGCTGGAGGAGCTGCCGTTCCGAGTCCCGGCCGCGGTCGCGCTGTCGGAGAGGCTCCCCGCGGTGCCGGGCGAGGACGCCAAGTGCCTGCTCGACTACGTGATCGACTACTTGCTCATGGAAGAGGGCCGCCGGACGGAGCTACCGGACGCGCTGGCGATTCTCGGGGTGGCCGCGAAGTATTGGGAGTTCACGACGTACGTCGCGATGGAAGAGCTGGGCGCGACCGTGCTCAAGGCTGGCGGCACACTCGCCCCCGAAGTCGTGGCGGTCATGCGGCGCACCGCCACGATAGAAGGACACCGGTCCTTGAAAGCGTTCGCGACCGGACTCCAGCAGCCCCTGCTGAATCAAGGTGACGCCTGGGCGGACCGGGCGCTGGCCGACCTGTCCGCATGGGGCGACGACTGGCACGACCTGGTGGCTCACGCCGCGAACGTGACCTGGGACGCCCTCCCGCCCGAGTGGGCCGCCCCGACACCCGAGTGGGAAGAGGCGGCCCACCGGCTGCTGGTCAAGCTCGGCCCGGGCAGGGTGCGTGAGGTAGTCCTCGGCTGGCTGGCGCTGGCCGACGCGCCACGCGCGGTCTCGCTTCGCGATCGGACGGGATACGGCCGCGAGCAGCGTGGCGACCTGTACAACTCCATGGTGTTGCGCCGGTTGGTGTGGCTGCTCGGCCTGGTGCCGCCCGACGGGCAGCTGACCCGGAGCCTGGCCGACGCCGCGGAGGCCAACCTGCGCAAGGTTCCCGGCGGGCCGCGCAACCGGCCGGTGGCCGAGGGCGCCGTCCACGCGCTGTCCCGCCACACCGACACCGAGGCAGGCTCGGAGGCCCTGGCCCAGCTGGTGCGCCTGGCGGCGCGGGTCACCCACAAACCCACCGCGCAGCAGATCGGCGCGGCGATCGACAGCAGAGCCGAGGCGCTGCAGGCAACCCGCGAGCAGGTGCTCGACTTCGCGGTGCTGTCCTTCGGCCTGACCGAGGTCGGCCGGCGGGTGCAGCGTTTCGGCGAGGACCCCGGCGACACCGGGATCCTGCGGATCGAGGGGGCCGGCGCGGACATCGAGTGGCGCAACGGTGCCGGCATGACCGTCGGGTCGCCGCCGACGGCGGTGAAACAGGGCTTTCCCGAGCAGCTCCAGCAGTTCCGCGAGTCGGCAAAGGAGCTGGGCAGGACGCTGCCCGCGCTCACCGCGGCGCTGCGACGCCAGCTCGGCGCCCGGCAATCCTGGCGCTACGGCACCTGGCGTGCCCTCGTGCTCGACCATGTCGTGGCGGGAGCCCTGGCCCGCGGCCTGCTCTGGCAGGTCGACGGCCGCCTCTGCGGCTACGCGGACGGCGAGCTGCGCCCCGTCGACGGCACGGCGATGCCGCTGCCGGCCGGCGACGGGGCGTCGGTGCGGCTCTGGGACCCTGCGTCAAGCCCGCCCGACGAGGTGTTCGCGGCGCGGGAATGGCTGGCCCGGCACGGCATCATCCAGCCATTCCCGCAGGTGCCGGTCGACTGGCGAATATCCGCTTCAGGGGGTGAGGGCGAAGCTGTCGATGTCGAACAGGCTGCCGGTGCCGGTGAAGACGAGGTACAGCGGTCCTGAACCGCTGCCGATGGTGGTGGTGACGTCGGTGTAGTTGGCCCAGCCGCCGGTGTTGGCGACGGTGGCGGTGCCGAGCAGGGGGCCGGTGGTGGAGCCGGTGCGGATCTGGATGGTGCCGCCGTTGCCGCCGGAGGAGACACGGGCGGTGAAGCCGGTCTTGCCTGCGGGGTTGACGCCGGAGAAGCCGATCCAGTCGCCGTTCTCGATGTAGCCGACTCGGCTGCCGCCGTGCGCCGCGGCGTCGGCGACGATCTGCACGCCCGACTGCGAGCTGTACGACTCCGCCTCGATCCGGGTCGCCGGTGGCGTGGTGCCGGTGAGGGCGAAGCTGTCGATGTCGAACAGGCTGCCGGTGCCGGTGAAGACGAGGTACAGCGGTCCTGAACCGCTGCCGATGGTGGTGGTGACGTCGGTGTAGTTGGCCCAGCCGCCGGTGTTGGCGACGGTGGCGGTGCCGAGCAGGGGGCCGGTGGTGGAGCCGGTGCGGATCTGGATGGTGCCGCCGTTGCCGCCGGAGGAGACACGGGCGGTGAAGCCGGTCTTGCCTGCGGGGTTGACGCCGGAGAAGCCGATCCAGTCGCCGTTCTCGATGTAGCCGACTCGGCTGCCGCCGTGCGCCGCGGCGTCGGCGACGATCTGCACGCCCGACTGCGAGCTGTAGGACTCCGCCTCGATCCGGCCGGTCGCGGGCGGGGTGACCCAGGGGACCTGCGGGGACCGGTAGAAGTTGATGCCCTGCGCCGTCCACCTGGGGCCCTGTGCGCCAAGGCGGGTCTTGAAGGCGTCCCAGTTGCGGGCCGACTGCGGCGACCAGGCCAGCTCGGCGAGGGCGGGCAGGCGCGGGAAGGCCATGAACTCGATGTCGGCGAGCTTGGTGAGGGTCTCGCTCCACATCGGGGCCTCCACCCCGAGGATCGCACTGGCCGGCACGTTGGTGAGCAGGGTGGCGGGATCCCAGTTGTACGCGGTCTGCACCTCGATCAGGCCGGCCCAGGTGAGGCCGAGCGGGGTCTGGTTGGTGTACTTCATGTCCAGGTACGCCTTGTTGGCGGGCGACATCACCACCTTCGCGCCCTTGCTGACCGCGGCGCTCAGGTCGGCGTCGGAGGTGGTCGTGCCCCAGTACTGCGCGATCCGGCCGGGGGTGTGGTCGGCCTGGCCGAGCTGGTGCCAGCCCATGACGGTCTTGCCCGAGTTGCCGACGAACGGCTGGATCCGGTTCATGAACGTGCGGTAGTCGGCGTCGGAGGTGCTGTTCGCCTCGTCGCCGCCGATGTGCAGGTACGGGCCGGGGGTGAGGGCGGCCAGCTCGGCGAGGACCTGCTGCACGAACGTGTAAGTGATCTCCTTGCCGACGCACAGCGAGCTGAAGCCCACGCTGGTGCCCGTGTACAGCGGCGGGGCCGTGTTGTTGCAGTTGAGTTCGGCGTAGGAGGCCAGGGCGGCGTTGGTGTGCCCGGGCATGTCGATCTCCGGCACGATCGTGATGTGGCGGGCGGCGGCGTAGGCGACCAGGTCGGTGTACTGCGCCTTGGAGTAGTAGCCGCCCGCGCCGCCGCCGACCTGGGTGCTGCCGCCGACGGTCGCCAGGCGCGGCCAGGCGTCCACCACGATCCGCCAGCCCTGGTCGTCGGACAGGTGCAGGTGCAGCGTATTGATTTTGTACTGGCTGATCTCGTCGAGGTATCGCTTCACGACGTCCACGCCGAAGAAGTGCCGCGAGACGTCGAGCATCGCGCCGCGGTAGCCGTAGCGCGGGTAGTCGACGATCCTGCCGCCGGCGAGCTCCCACGGCCCCGGCTGCACGGTGCGCGCCTCGACGGCGGCGGGCAGCAGTTGCCGCAGCGTCTGCACGCCGTGGAACAGCCCGGCCGGAGTCTGCGCCCGGACGGTGACCAGGGCCGCGGTCACGTCCAGCTGGTAGCCCTCGCTGCCGACGCTCGGGTCCGCGCCGGACAGCAGCAGCGCGATGCCGCTGGTCGGGGTGCCGCTGGTGGTGGTGACGGGCAGGGCGTAGCCGGTGGCGGGGCGCAGCAGGTCGGCGAGGTAGGAGCCGACGGCGGTGGCGGCCGGCGAGCCCGTCGGGGTCTGGATCGTGGCGGCCGCGGGCAGCGTGTAGGTGACGCCGGAGGCGGGCTGCACCGACACCGGCACGGGCACCACGCTTTGCAGGCTCACGGGAGCGGCGTCGGCCGGTGTGGCGTCGGCGATCCAGGCGACCCCGGCGGCGGTGACGGCGGCGAGTGCGGAGACGAGCAGAACTTGCCGGGCGCGACGATGCACGACGTCCTCCAGCGAAACGGTAAAGTTTCCTGTTAGTTTGACGGCAGGCTATGTCCAGGGGTCGGCGGTGTCAAGCGCGGCGGTGTCGGTGCCGCGTACATTCGGCGGGTGACCGAACAGGAGCTGTGGCGCGTCGAGATCGACGGGCGAGCCGCCGACGCGGCGGCCCTGGCGCTGCTCGAGCACCACGCCTGGGGCCGCTTCACCGCTATGCAGGTGCGCGAAGGCCGGACCCGAGGGCTGGACCTGCATCTCGCCCGGCTGCAAGCGGCCCACCGCACGATGTACGACCGCGAGATCGACGCCGAGCAGATCCGCGACCGTGTCCGGCACGCGCTGGACGGCATCCCGGACGCGTCGCTGCGCGTCTACGGCTACTGGAACGGGCTCATCGTGACGGTGCGCCGGCCCGAACAGATGCCGTCACGGCCGCACGCGATGGGCTCCCAGCACTTCCAGCGTCCCCTCGCGGGCCTCAAGCATCCTGGCAGCGGGGCGGCCCAGGGCTACTTCCTCGACCGGGCGCTCGCGGCCGGGTTCGATGAGGCACTGCTGGTGAGCGCCGACGCGACCATCGCCGAGGGCGCGATCACCAACGTCGGCTTCTGGCGTGCCGGCACGATCGTCTGGCCGGACGCGCCCGCACTGCCCGGCATCACCATGCTCGTGCTGCGTCGCGCGTTCGCGGCGCACGGCGTGACGCAGGGCCGGGCGTCGGTCCGCCTCGCGGATCTGGCCGAGTACGACGGGATGTTCCTGTGCAACTCGCGCGGGTGGGCGCCCGTGGACCGTGTCGACGACACGCCGGTGCCGGTGCCTGCCGGGATGACCGATGCGATCGCGCGCGCCCACGACTCCGCGCCGTGGGATCCGATCTGAGCGACCATGGCCTGGCGGCGGGCCGACGTTGAACAGGTGAGGGAGAACCTCGGCCGGAGGCACCGCCTGGCGACCCACGGATCCCTTGATCCGGCATGGTACCGGAGGCACGGACAGATACTGCATCCCACGTGTACGGACACCTGGCGACCCCCCTTCCGTCCCGCCGAGCCGGCAGCCCCCGGTCGAACGCGCTCGCACAGGTGACGGGCAGCCGACGGGGCGGTAACCGGGATCGGCGTGTGCTCGTTGCGATCACACGTGGCCACTGAAATCGGACAGCGCATGAGCGCGCGATACGCCGTCCCGGACGTCCCCGCGTTCCTCGACGCCTGCGACACGGTCGAGTTGAAGGCGGTGCTGACCGAGGCGGAGGGCCGCCGGGCGGCTCGATCCCTGGGGTTCGACATCGCCGATGCGCTGACCAGATACGTCTACTACCTCGACACTCCGGGCCTGGCGTTGGAGGCGGCCGGCGTGATCATGCGGATCCGCCAGACCGGTGAGGCCGGAGCCGACGCGACGGTGCGCATACGTCCGGCCGACCCGGCCGCGTTGGACCCCGAGTTGCGCCGCCGGAAGGGCTTCCACGTGGAGCTGGACATGTGTCCCGACCGGTTCGTCTGCTCGGCGTCCCTGAAGACCCGGCTCGCCGGTGCGACGGTGGCCGCGGCGGCGGCGGGACGCACGCCGCCGGGCGCGCTGTTCACGCCGCGGCAGCGGCGACTGTTCCAGGCCTACGCGCCGCACGGTGCGGCCCTGGACGGGCTGTCGCTGTTCGGCCCCGTGCGCGTGCGGCGGCTGGCCGGGGCTGCTCGCGGCTGGCAGCACCCGCTGGCGGTGCAGTTGTGGGAGTTCCCGGCCGAGCCGGTGCTGGAGCTGTCGAGCAAGGTCGCCGCGGCGGACGCGGCGCTCGCGGTGGCCCGCTGGTCGTCCTTCCTGGACCTGCACCGGGTGATCCCGAGGCTGTTCCGGCACACGAAGTCGCAGACGGCCCTGCGCTCGTCGGCTCCGCGGCCGGCGTACGGCTGACCTGGACGGGGCACCGGGGGTGATCCGCGGTGACGCCGAAGGGCAGGGCGGTGCGGGCTACCCCGGCCGAAGCGCGTTGCGGAGGCAACCGATGAACCGGCTGAGTACATCCGGGTGCCCCGCGGCTCGGGTCGGGTTCAACTCGCCGATCGAGAGCACGCGGAAGCGCTGATCGCGGCAGGCGGCGCGCAGTGCCGCGCTGAGCCTGTCCAGCGACGGCCCGCTGTTGCGGCCGTCTGTGCTTTCGGCCAGCGGTGCGTCCGTGAAGTCCAGGACGTCGACATCCAGGTGCACCGCCATGGCGGCGCGCGGAAGCATGTCGAGCGCCCGCATCGCCTGCGCCGACGGCGCCGCGGCCAGCGCGGCGCTCGCGCACCACGGCAGGCCCAGTCGTTCGACCTGGTCCCGTTCCCATGAGGTCGCGGCCGCGAACTCGACGCCGAGGAAATAGAGTTGAGCGGTGGTGAGCAGCGGCCGCCGTCCCAGGGCCGACACCAGCGGCTCTGCCGCACCCGGCAGGTCCAGCGCGTGCGCGAGGCCCATCCAGTCCAGCGCCCCGTCGGTGGTGCTCTGCGGCGTATTGAGATCGAAGTGCCGGTCGATGTAGAGCAGGCCGGCGTCTGGGTCGTGCGCCGTCAGCGCGCTCATCACGCCGAGGGCGACCGTGCAGTTGCCGCCGAGGACCAGCACGTCCGCGTCCGACGCCAACGCCGCCGCCACCTGATCGGCGACGGCGACGACGGCTGCCACCACCGCGGCGAGGTTCTGGGCGTACGGGTGGCGCCGGTCCGGGGACCAGACCTGCACCGGCCCGTCGCCGGCGTCATGGACCTGGCGACCTGCCGCCCGCAGCTGATCGATGAGGCCGAGCTCGCGCAGGACGCGCGCTGCCGTCTCCTGCCCAGGTGCGTAACTGCCCGCACTGGTCGGCGCGCCCACTACGACAAGATCCCGCGGCATCGGCCCATCCTCCCCGCCCCAGCCGGCCGGCGCGAGCCGCCACGCCCCGGCCGCCCTGGTCACCGGGTCTTCGACAGGTCCGTGTCACCGCGTGAATGATCGACCGAAAGTGGGGCAGACGGGTGGGCCGGTGACTGGGCAGAATGCGGCCGTGCCGTCAGTCGCCCCACGCCGCTCGAAGCGCCTCACCGCGCTGCCCGCCCTCGGCCCGCTCTACCTCGTCGGGATCGTGGTCTGCGCGACGCTGGTCGTGGAGGCGTTCGTCGACGGCCGATACACCGATCCCATGCTGATCCCGCTGGTCGTCCTGCTCACCGCCGCCTACGGCGGCCTGCGCCAGGGCATCTACCTGGTGGGTGACCAGTTGGTCCTGCGGTTCGGCCTGGGCCGCACGGTCGTCGCGCTGAGCCGGGTACGCGAGTTCACCATCCGTCCGCTGCCCGGCCGGGCCGGCAAGCGGCTGCTCCACCTGGAGTTGCTGGACGGCACCCAGGTCGCCACGAGCGTCGGCGTCAGCCGGAATCTGTTCAGTCCGGTGGTCAGGCTGCCGTTCGAGAAGCTGGTCGCGCTGGTGGAACAGCTCGACACGCACCGCCGCCAGTCCCACTGACACGTGGCGCGGCACCGGCCTCGACCGGAATCCGGCTGAGGCCGATGCCGCGGCTGATCACCAATTGGCCTGGGCCGGGGCAGGTGGGAGGGCCACGCCCGGTTGCTTGATCACGTACACGAGGCCGCCGCTGGTCTTCAGCCATGCCGCCTCGAACGCGGCGCGCCCGGCGGTCTTGCGTACGGCCGCGTCGGTCGACGCGGCGGGATCGTTCAGCACCGGCTGACCGGTCGCGGAGAAGCCGACCAGCACCAGCAGGTGCCCGTTGGTCGAGTAGGACAGGCCCGGAATCTCGTTCTTGCCGAACGACAGCGAGAAGACCAGCGGGATGCCCGCGGCGATGAACTTCTCCGCCTCGTTGAGCGAGCGCAGCCGCGTGACGAAGCCGTCCAGACCGAACCGGCCCGCGTACGCCGTGTTGAAGGGCCAGTTGCCGGTGCCACGGTAGTTCAGGTCGTAGGTGTGGCGGGCGGCGTGGTCGACCCACGGATCGGCGTAGCTCGGATCGACCCACGCGTAGTCGGCGGGAGTGGGGCCGGTGCCCCAGAACGCGACCACCATCGACGTCGAGGTCGGGCTGCACCACGCCTCGCCGCCTCCGTTGTACTGCGGGTACTGCCCCGTGTGGATGTTCTGCGAGTACTGCGGCACGTTGAGCGTGATGCCCTGCGCCTCGATCGGGGCCGTCGCAGTGCCGGCCCCGGACACGGCGGAGGCGACCGCGCCGAGGCTGCGCACCACGGGTGTGAGCGAGCCGCCGGCCGGCCGGTACAGGGTTGCCCGCACCTGCCAGCTGGTCAGTTCCCGCCCCGCGGCCGCGGTCCAGGTGTCGATCGCGATGCCGCCGTCGCGTCGGTCTGGCCTGGCACGGACGTGCGCTGCACGACGGCATCGTCGGCGGCCCACCGGCCCATGATCTTCCAGGCCGTGGTGTTGCCCGCGGCGGTCACGCCCCGCAGCTCCACCTGCACCCACGTGGCGCCCGGCGTGTCAGCGGTCCAGGACGCGATCGCCTCGGTGGCCGGGAATCCGGTGGTGACCATCGGCGACGTCCAGCTCGCGTAGTCGTAGCTCGATCCGAGATAGGTGAACTGGCCGGCCGCGGACGTGATGCGCATGGCGTCGCCGGACGTCGCGGTGCCGAGGTGGGTGCCCGTGCCGAACTCCGCGTCCGATGTCCAGCCTCGGTAGGCCATGTGGCGCGGTCCGGGCGGCGGCGGGGGCTTCGCGGCCCACGCCGGGCCGGTTAG
The DNA here is from genome assembly GCF_011297315.1 of Catellatospora chokoriensis. Classification (NCBI taxonomy): domain Bacteria; kingdom Bacillati; phylum Actinomycetota; class Actinomycetes; order Micromonosporales; family Micromonosporaceae; genus Catellatospora; species Catellatospora chokoriensis. The sequence continues at coordinate 10,671 of NZ_JAAOTI010000001.1, read as the reverse complement.
GCCCGCCGTGCTGATGGCGGCACCCGCCGCCAGTGTCGACCGGAGGACTGCTCTGCGTTCCATGAACTCTCCTCGCGATGGGAAGCTTCAATAGAGATTCCCTCGGCGAAGGTATTCTTCACAATGCCCGATCGGTCCGTCGTCGACGGCGATCCCGTGCCGCTACCCGGTACTCCCGCTATGACCTGGGTCTTTCAACGAGCGTTGACATAAGCGGGAGATATGATGTCATGGGTGCGTCTGTTGCAGGCTGGTGAACTCGACACCTTGCTGCGAGCCGGCCGGCCGCCCGCCCTCGAATGTTGTCGGGTCAGGTAAGGGGGCACGTTCGTGGACATGAAACTTGAGTTGATCATGCTGCCGGTATCCGACGTGGACCGAGCCAAGGACTTCTACGTGGCGGCCGGATTCCGGCTGGACGTCGACAATGCCGTCGGCGAGAACTGGCGCGCGGTGCACCTCACGCCGCCTGGATCCGAGGGCTCGATCATGTTCGGCACGGGGATCACCACCGCGGCTCCGGGGTCCACCCAGGGCCTGTACCTCATCGTCCCCGACGTCGAACAGGCGCGCGCCGACCTCGTCGGCCGCGGGATCGATGTCAGCGAGGTCTTCCACGATTCCGCGGGAGTCTTCGTGCACGGCCACGACGACAAGGGTGAGTTCACCTACCCGGCCGACGCCTCCGCGAAGCGGGAGGGGCCGCATCCGGACCGGGCCGCCTACGGCTCCTATGCCACCTTCACCGATCCCGACGGCAACGGCTGGGTGCTTCAGGAGGTGAAGGAGCGGGCACCGGGCCGGTCCTGGTGAGCGTGAAGCAGTAAGGAGGCGGCTTCATGGCAGCACCGATTCTGGTGACCGGGGCGACCGGCCGGATCGGGGGCACCGGCCGCCACGTCGCCGCCGAACTGCTCAGCAGGGGGCTGCCCGTCAGGGCGATGGCTCGCCGGCTCGATGAGCGGTCCGAGGAACTGCGCGGCATGGGCATCGAGGTCGTCGTCGCCGACTTCGCCGACTACACCAGCCTCGTCGCAGCGCTGGACGGCATCGAGGCTGCGTACTTCTGCCATCCCGTCGGTGCCGGTCTCGCCGAAGCCGCCGGGTTCTTCGCGGCCGCGGGGCGCAAGCAGGGTCTGCAACGCATCGTCGACCTGTCCCTGGACGCCGCCTTCCCCGAAAGCCCCAGCCCACAGGGACGTGCCCAGTGGGTCGCCGAGCAGATCTTCGAGTGGGCCGGATACGGCGGCACTCATCTGCGGGTCGCCGCGTTCTTCATGGAGAACCTGCTCACCCTGTACGGGCACCAGGTCCGTGCCTTCGGCCAGATCCGCAACTCCTTCGGCGATTTCGAACCTTCCTGGATCGCCAGCTCGGACGTCGGAGCGATGGCCGCGGCGCTGCTGGCCGATCCGGGACTGGTCATCGACCGCACCACCGTCGTCGGCGCGGCCGAGCGCGCCGGGCACGCCGCCATCGCCGAGGCCATCAGCAAGACCACCGGCCGTCCCGTGCGCTATCAGGCGCTCACCCCGGAGGAATGGCGCGACGAGCTGATCACGAATCTCGCGGCCGCGGGGCGGCCCAACCCCACCGCCGCCGGGCACCTGTCCGCGCAGAGTGTGGAGCTGCGCCGCCGCAGCACCCACCTGGTGACGGACGACGTCCGGCGGTTGACCGGACGTCCCGCCGTCACCCTTGAGGACTTTCTGGAACGCAACCGTCAGAGTTTCCTGCCCGATCCGGGACAGGAGTGAGCCGACCGCCTGGCCCTCAGTCCACGACCCTGATCGGGTCGCCGGTGTTGGCGATGAACACGACCAGCAGCTTCGCTGGTTCAGAGCTGCTGGTGTTCTCAGTCAGCACATGGTGGGCGCCCGGTGGCTCGACCCAGTTCTGGCCCGCCGTGTACGTCTGCACCGGCTGGCCTTCGAGCTGGCTGCGCACCGTGCCGTCGAGGACGTACGCGTACACGAACGCCTGACCGTGCCGATGCGGGACCGCGCGGGAGCCGGGCGGGAAGTCCACGATCGCCGAGGTGAACGTCTTGCCCGGCACATTCGGAAGTGCCTGTTCCAGCAGGACCGACACCGTCTCCTCCGGCGGTTCCTGCCAGGTCACGGAGACCGCCGGCCGGTCCGCCGGAGGTGGCGCCGTGGCCGTCCAGCCGACTGCCCCCGCCGCCATGCCTGCGGCCAGGACTGCTCCGGACACTCGCATCCCGATCATGACTGATCCCCCTCAGCCCTCGGTGCTCGATTGATCGACTACCCTTCGCCGGGCCGGTGGACGCAAGCGGTGACGACCCGTCGTGGTGCCCGCCGGCCCACTGGAATTGTCCTACGTTCGCCCGCTCCGTGGTTAGGGTGGGGCAATGGCCGGCCGGTCGCCCCGCCGGGGGTGGCTCGGTCTGCCGGACCGGGCGACGAGGCGAGCCCGCAGCCGTCGAACACCGCTCGACGGCGACCGCCGCCGACCGAATGGGGGCACGCATCGTGGACCTCGGGCTCAACGACCACGTGTATCTGGTGACCGGCGGCAGCAGCGGGCTTGGGCGGGCCGTCGCTCAGGTGCTCACTGCGGAAGGCGCCAAGGTGGTGATCACCGGGCTCGGCGAGTCCGTGGCGAAGGCGGCCCACGATCTGGGCGGCGATTCCCACGCGGTCGGTGTGGTCGCCGACAACGCCGACCCGACCACCCCCGGCCGGGTCGTCGGTGCGGCGCTGGAGCGTTTCGGCCGGTTGGACGGCGCGATGATCAGCGTGGGCGGCCCGCCCGTCGGCACCGCCATGGACGTCGCCGACCAGGTGTGGCGGGACGCCTTCGAGTCGACGTTCCTGGGCGCGCTGCGCATCGCGAGGGCGGCGGTCGGAGCCTTCACCGCCGCGGGCTCGATCACCTTCGTCCTGTCGTCGTCGGTCCGCGAGCCGATTCCCGGCCTGGCCGTCTCCAACGGCCTGCGTCCGGGACTCGCCATGCTCGCGAAGACGCTCACCGACGAACTGGGCGCCAAGGCGATCCGGGTGAACGGGCTCATGCCCGCCTACATCGCCACCGACCGCCAGAAGCAACTCGCCTCCCTCACCGGCGGCAAACCGCCGGACAACGCCCTGGGCCGCTACGGTCAGCCGGACGAGTTCGCCAGGGCGGCCGTGTTCCTGCTCTCCCCGGCTGCCGGCTACCTGACGGGAGTGATGCTGCCCATCGACGGGGGTGCGCTTCGCATGATCTGATCCGCTGGGAGCCAGGCGGCATGCGGGTCGTCGCGGCGCGTGACGGGGTGTTCAGTAACCGCCCTCGACCTTGTTGATCAGGGGCTGTCCGGCCGCGTAGCGGCGCACCTGGTCGGCCACCAGGCGGTACGCCCGCGGCAGGACGCCGCGCGTGCCGCCGCCGATATGCGGTGTGTACAGGACATTGGGCATGTCCCACAGCGGATGGTCGGCCGGCAGGGGTTCGGGGTCGGTGACGTCCAACGCCGCCCGGATCCGGCCGGTCGACAACTCCTTGACCAGCGCATCGGTGTCCGCGACCGGGCCCCGTGCGGCGTTGACGAGCAGCGCCCCGTCTGCCATCGCCGCCAGGAAGGCCGTGTTCACCATGCCCCGCGTCTGCGCGGTCAGCGGCAGCAGCAACACCACGATGTCGGCCTGGGGCAGGAGCTGAGGAAGATCGTCCACGCTGTGCATGCCGTCGTGCGCGGTGTGCGCGACATACGTCAGCCGCACCCCGAACGGCGCCAGCCGGACCGCCGTGGCCTGGCCGATCGAGCCCGCACCCACGATGATCACATGCTTTCCGGACAGTTCGTCGGCGTCGCCCACGTCGGCGTGGGCGAAACGGTGCTCGTGCTGGGCGCGGGCGAGGTAGTCCAGCCGCCGGAGGCTGGACAGGACCGCCGCCACCACCCACTCCGCGACGTCGACATCGTGCACACCCCGCGCGTCACACAGCGTCACGCCGCTGGCCAGCTGTCCCACCCAGGCATCCGCGCCGGCACTCAACAGCTGCACCACCCGCAGGCCGGGCATATGTCGCGTGAGCGCCACCGTGTCTGCCCCGCCGAGCAGCGGCGGAACCCAGAACTCCACCGTGGCCGGGTCCCCGGGCATCGGGGCGTCCCACGCCGGCAGCACCTGCACCTCGACGCCGTCAGGGACCGGACCCATCAAATCCCGTCCCTGCTCGCCGGCGATCCATAACCGCATCAACCCAAGGTAAGTGCCGCACCGACCCGTGAGCGCGGTTTCGGCCCGGATCCGCGGTAGGGACGATCGCCGCCCGCAGTACGACCAGATGTTTGCCTGGATGTCACCGGATGGTCAGACTGCTATCCGATCATGGGCGCGCGCGGATATCACATCGGTGCTGCTCATCCGTTACTCCGAGGACATTTGTGGCGAAGGCCATGAATAGCAACCGATAGGGCAGTGAACCTCTCTCAGGTGGTTGAGATCCGAACCACAAGGGAGGTGCCGTGCTTGGACGCCGGCGTGCCAACAGCGCCCGAGGGCTGCTCACCGCTGTCGCCGCTGCTGTACTGATCTCGACCACGCTGCTGACCGCGCTGGCCGCGTACAGCGGTGCGGTGATCGCGGCAGGCGGGCGGGCAGCCGTCGCGGCGGCGCCGGCGGAGGAACGCGCGGTGCAGGTGCGCTTCCCGTCCCGCCCGGCCGGCAGCGGCGGCTGGTCCATCGGCACCGGCGGCAAGGGCGACCTGGCCGGGCAGTGGAGCGCCACCGACGCCAAAGTGCGGCAGACATTCGCCACCCGGTTCGGCGACGCCGGACCCGAGGTGATCGCCGCGGGCTACGCGACCGGCACCCGGTTCGCCGGCGACACCGGCAAAGCCGCCCGCGACGGCTACGGCGCGGTCTACGCGCGGGTCATGTTCCTGGACGAGCTGGCCGACCACGCCCGCCTCGTCTCCGGCAGCTGGGCGGTGCCCGGTGCGCACCCGCGGCAGGTCGTGGTCGGTGAGGCCGCCGCGCAGACCCTCGGCCTGCGCACCGGATCGGTGGTTCCCCTCGCCAACGGTGTCTCCAAGCACACCGAGCAGGTCGTCGTCTCCGGCGTCTTCGCCGCCACCGCCGGCGCCGACCCGTACTGGCTGCTCGCGCCCGAGACGGCCCAGGGTGCCGAGGCCGGCCGCAACACCTACGGGCCGCTGGTGCTCACCCGGGAGGACTTCTTCGACGGGTGGGCGGAACTGGGCAGCAACGGCTGGGTGGTGACCCCGAACCTGTCCGGGGCGGAGCCGGCCACCCTCGCCGCCGCCCGCGAGACGGTCCGGCACCTGGCCGATGTCCCTACCCAGCTCGGGTATGGCAGCAGCGGCCAGGTGTCCACCCAGATGGACCGGCTCGTCGACCGGATCCGGCAGGCCAGCCTCGTCGGCCGCTCGGACCTGCTCACCCCGCTGCTGCTCATCGCGATCCTCGGCGGCTACGCACTGCTGCTGCTCGCCGCGATGCTGACCGAGGGCCGCCGCCAGGAGACCGCCCTGCTCCGTGCCCGCGGCGCCTCCCGCGCACAGCTGGCCGGCCTGGCCACCCGCGAGGCCCTGCTGGTCGCCGCGCCCGCCGCCGTCATCGCGCCGGTGCTGACCGCCCCGCTGCTGAAGCTCGCCGGTCGGTTGCCGATGCTCAGCGCCGTCCACCTGAACCTCACGTCCGGGATCACGTCCACCACGGTCACCGTCGCGGCAGCCGCCGGGCTGGGCTGCGTACTGGCCATGCTGCTGCCTGCGCTGCGCGGTGGCGGCACGTACGTGGCCGACCTGGCCACCCGGTCGCGTCCCGGCCGGGTGGCCGTCGCCCAGCGCACCGGCCTTGACCTGGCACTCGTCGGTTTCGCCGTGCTGGCCTGGTACCAGTTGCGCCACTACGACTCGCCGCTGTCGGGCGTCGGCGGCCGCCTCGGCGTCGACCCCCTGCTGGCCGCCGCCGCACCGCTGGGTGTGCTGGCCGGCGCCGTCGTCGCGCTGCGGACGTTCCCGCTGCTGACCAGGCTGCTCGAACGGGCCGTGGACCGGACCGGGTGGTTCGCCGCCCAGCTGGGCGTCTGGCAGGCCGGACGCCGCCCGAGCGCCGGACCGGTCCTGCTGCTGGCACTCAGCGTCGCGGTCAGCACGCTGGCCTGGACCCTGGCCGCGACGGCCCGGCAGTCGCAGGTCGACCAGGCCGACCACACCGCCGGAGCCGATCTGCGCCTGACCGAGACGAGTCCCGTCATCCCAGCGCAGCGAAGCGCCCAGGTCGCCGGCCTGCCCGGGGTCACCGAAATCCTTCCGGCCTGGCGCACCAGCCTGCAGGCGGGCGAACGCGACACCACCGCATCGGTGGTGGCGCTGGACGCCGCCGCGGCGGGCGACGTGCTGCGGCTGCGCGCCGACGTCGGCGACGCACCCACCCTGCTGGCAGGCATGGCCGCGGCCGGCTCCCGCGTCGCGGGGGTCACCTTGCCGGCCGGCGCCACCTCGGTACGCGGCACCGTCCGCATCACCGTCGACGGCCACAACTGGGACGGCGACCCACGCAAGGCCACGGCGATCCAGCTCACCGACGAGCACGGCGACACCCGCAGCGTGCCGCTGACACCCGCGAAAGGCCGGTACGCCTTCACCGCGCCGGTGCCGGGCGGACCGGGCATCCGGTTGACCGGCATCACCGTCGACGGACCCGAGCTGCCACTGCTCACCCGGATCAGCTGGGCACTGTCCGGCCTGTCCGCGGTGAACAGCACCGGCGCGGCGACCGCGATCAGCCTCGACGCCTCGACCGAGCGGTGGAGCCTGGCCGCGGGCAAGCCCGGATACAAGGCCGCGGTGCAGGGCAGCGGCGTCCGGGTCGACGCCTGGCTGGACGAACCCGCCGCGCAGTACGACAACTTCGCCTTCACCACACGCCCTCAGGCCGCCGTCAAGCCCGTACCGGCGCTGGCGACCCCCGAGGCGCTCGCCGCGCTGCACACCGAGGCCGGCGAGACCCTGAACCTCCAGCTGTGGTCCCACCCCGTGCCGATCCAGGTGACCGGCACGCTGCGGGCGCTGCCGGGCGGCGGGGAGCCCGCCGCGCTGCTGCTCGACATGCCCTCCCTCAGCGCGCATCTCCAGCACGGCGGGCTGCAGGCCCCGAACGTCACCGAATGGTGGGCCGCCACGGACCCCGCCCGCCACGGCGAGGCCGCGGCCGCCGCCGCGCAGCTGCCGACGCTGGCGGTCGTCGATCGCCAGGAGCTGGCACGACGTGCCGGCAACGATCCGTTCGGCGTCGGCGGCCGGTTGGCACTGTTCATAGCGGCCCTCGGCGCGATCGGCCTCGCGCTGGTCGGCATCGCCGTCGACCTGCGCTCGACCGCCCGCCGGCGAGCCGCGGAACTCGCCGTGCTCAACACCCTCGGGGCGAGCCCGGGCCTGCTGGCCCGCGCTCTCATGATCGAGCAGGCGTTCCTGGCCGGACTCGGCGTGACGGTCGGCCTGCTGGTGGGCCTGCTCGTCGCCCGCACCACCGGCCCGCTGGTGATCCTCACCCCGAGCGCGGACCGGCCGGTGCCGCCCGCGCTCACCACGACGGACTGGCCGCCCGTGCTCGCCACGGCCGCCGTCCTGCTCGCCATCACCTTGGTGATGGCCGGGCTGGTAGCCACTTCCTCGCGGCGGCGACTGGCCGCCACCCAGCTGCGGATCGGAGCTGACCGGTGATGGGCTGGATCTCCCGCGCACGCGCCACGGCGGGCCCGACGCTCCTGCTGGCCGTGCTGACGATGCTGGCGGCGGCGCTGGTGATCGGCGCGCCGCGCGCCGCCAACCGGCTCACCGACGCCGCGCTGCACCACGAGCTGTCGCAGCTGAGTTACGCCTCCCGCGACCTCACGTTCCGGGGCGCCAAGCCCGCCGGGGCGGGTGGCTGGACACCACAGGCGCAGCTGGGCGACCACCAGGAGAAGTTCGCGCCGGTCCTGCGCGATCGGATCGAACGGTCCTGGTGGTCGATGTCCACACCGCTGGAGAACTCCCCGGTCACCGGAACGGGCCTGCCCGCCAAGGCGTTCTTCGGCTTCCGGGCCGGCAGCGGCCTGGCCGACGAGGTCGACGTGGTCGAAGGCCGCCTGCCCAAGACCGGGCGGTCCGCGGCGGAGCCTGTCGAGGTGGTGCTGACCCAGTGGAACGCCACCAAGCTGCGGCAGCGGGTCGGCCAGGTGTTCCAGTGGCCGGGCGCGGACGGCGACGCGGACATCCCGGTCAAGATCGTCGGTATCGTCGCGCCACACGACGAGGACGCCACGTTCTGGGAGCCGACGCCGCTCGGGCTGCGGGCGTATCTGCCCCACGACGACGGCGAGGTGTTCCGCGCGGTGGTGTTCAGCGACGAGACGGGACTCGACCGGCTCGCCAAGCGGACCCCGCTCGTGTACGAGTGGCGCTACCGCATCGACATCACCCGGCTGGACATGGGTGTGCTGCCGCAGGTCGTCGAAGCGGTCAGCGTCGCGCACCGGCAGAACCCGGGCTTCGCGCTGGTGACCGGCCTCGACTCGCTGCTGGCCCGGTTCGCCGACCGGGCGGCTTCCGTCGCCGCACTGCTGGCGGTGGTACAGGTCGGCGCGCTGATCACCCTGGGCGGGCTCGCGCTGCTCGCGGCCCGGGTCGCGGTGGGCAGGCGACGCTCGGAGTTCGCGCTCCTGCGGGCACGCGGCGGCGCGTTGCGCACCATCGGGTCGTACACGCTGCCGCAGTCCCTGCCGGTCCTGCTCGCGGCGGCCGCCGGGGCGCTGCTCGGCCTCGCCGTGCCTGGCCGACCCGCCGCGACATGGCCGATCCTGGCCGCGTTCACCGTGCTCGCGGCACTGGCGGTGCCGGTGCTGGCCATGGTCGTGGCGCGTGATCCGTCGTTCTCCACCGGTCGTGCCGACCTGGCCGGGGGCCGGGTGAGCATGCGGCGGCGCACCGCCGAGCTGAGCCTGCTGGTGCTGGCCGGGCTGGGCGTGTGGCTGATGCGCCAGCGGGGCCTCAACGGATCCGACGGCGTGGACTTCTACCTCGCCGCGGTGCCTTCTCTGCTGGCGGCCGGGGCGGCCGTGGCCACGGTGCGGCTGGTGCCGCCGATCGTGACGAGCCTGGCCCGGCTGTCCGTACGCGGCCGTGGTGCGGTCGGTTTCCTCGGCCTGGCCCGGGCGGGCCGGACCGCGGGCACGGTGGTCGGCCCGGTGGCGGTGCTGGTCGTGGCCGTGAGCACGGCGGTGTTCAGCGCGGCCGTAGCGGGCACCATCGAGACCGGCCGCGACCGCGCCACCGATCTGCGGATGGCCGCCGACGTGAAGGTCGACGGCCTCGCCTTCGACCGTGGGACCACGGCTGAGCTGGCCGCGGTTCCCGGCGTCGTCGCGGTGGCGCCCTACGCGGTGGAGTCGGCCGCGGATCTGAGCGTCGACGGCAAGCGGCTCGGTGGGATATACACGCTGATGCTGGACGGGTCGGCGTACGCGCGGGTCGTCACGGCCTCCGGGATCGAGCCGACCGCGCCCGAGGCGATCACCGCCGCACCGGCCGGCGGCAGGCTCCCGGCCGTCGTCTCACCCGGCCTGGCGGAACGACTGGGCGCCGACCACGGCACGGTGACGGTGCGCGGCCGCCGGTTCGACTTCGCGGTCGCACAGACGGTGGACGCCTTCGCGTCGATCGCCGGGGCCACGAACTTCGTCGTGCTGCCCTGGCAGGCGGCAGCGGCCACGGACCGGCAGGCACTGGACCCGACCGGGTTCCTGATCGCGGGAACTCCCGACCCGCAGCGGGTGTGGGAGGTCGGCGACGCCGGCCAGCGCCGCTGGATCGAAACGGGTGTGCGAGCCGAGGCCTACGACCGACCGGTGACCGCGGTGACGACCTGGGAGCAGGCCCGCAAGGCGCTGGACGAGTCCAGCCTGAACGCGTTGGTCACCTTCGCGTACGCCGTCGGCGGCGGCGCCGGTGTGCTGCTGGCGCTGCTCGCGATCGGGTTCGCGGTGGTGGCCGGGGCGCGGGGTCGGGGCACGGTGCTGTCGCGGCTGCGGACGATGGGCCTGTCTCGGGGTCAGGGCCGCCGTCTGCTGCTGGTGGAGCTGATGCCGGTGGTGACCGTCGCGGTGCTGACCGGCGCGGTGGTGGGCATGGCCGTGCCGCATCTGATCGCCCCCGCGCTGGGGCTGTCGAAGTTCACCGACGGGTTGTCGGTGGGTGTGACGTTCGATCCGCTGGTCGTCGGTGCTTCGCTGGCGCTGGTGCTGGTGGGTATGTTGACCGCGCTTGCGGTGGAGACCCTGTTCAACCGCCGGTTGCGCCTCGGTGAGGTGCTGCGGCTTGGTTCCTTCGACGCGGGAGAGAGCTGATGTCGACGACGAATGAGATGACCCCGCCGGATCTGGCCACGCTGCAGGCGCGTGCCGCGCAGCGGGCCGCGGACCGGGCTGGTGGCGCGGATCGGCTGCGCGGGCATTTGGTCTGTGACGGGCTGGTGCGGATCTACAAGACCGAGGGTGTCGAGGTGGTCGCGCTGCAGGGTCTGGATCTGGTGGTGGACCGTGGTGAGTTGCTGGCCATCGTGGGTGCGTCGGGTTCGGGTAAGTCGACGCTGCTGAACATCCTGTCCGGCCTGGATGTGCCGACGGCGGGTATCGCCCGGGTGGGTGACTACG